>DASYZA010000001.1:0-1792 GCA_035946775.1 Candidatus Sulfotelmatobacter sp.
GGCAGTTGTATTGTTCCACCCGATTGCGGGCAGGTGGCGCCCGGCATGCCTTCGGGCCGCGACAGTCTCCGTCGAAACCGTTTCGCCCCCGTTGGTACTGACTCGGCTCTATTTTAACACGGACGTGAAATGGGCGCTCGCCGGCATCGGAGAAATCAAATCAGGGCAAGAGTGCAATATTGAACAGACATTGCGGCATGTAACGAGTTAAATGAACTACCTGAGCCGAGCGTTTGTTCCGTGAGAAAAGATCACGGTCGTGACCCCCGAATCGGCTTGGCACCGGGGCTTCCGGCCCCCCAAGGCGGGAGCCCCAATTTATTTCTGTTGCGAACTGACAATTCAGACCGCTTGTGCGCCCACGTTTCTGCTGATTGACCGCCGTGAAACCGATGAGTCCTGCCAGACATCCAGCGCCGCCTTCCGCCACTTGCGCCTTCGCGCGCGCATCATAAATTAAGAAACTGAGAGCAAGATGAAGCTGCGGCGTACAAGGAACGCGCGGACCCACCCGTCCCACCACAAATCCCCAGCGTGAACCGGATACTTTCGCCGATGCGCAAGGAGCGTAGTCAAGATGCATATAGGGATGATTGACTGGCGCCGAGATCTCTGGGCGGCCGGCATTCTAGCCAGTGCAATCGTTATAGCTCTGGTCATACATTTCATTCTGTTTTTTATTCTGAAGCGCCTTGCGAACCGCAAAGGCGATGTAGTTATCAAGTCGCTCGTCCGCCACAGCCGCGGGCCGTCGCTGTGGATTCTTCCGCTTCTCGCCCTGTTGGTCGCGCTGCCAACCGCTCCTTTGCCGCAACGACTGTCGACGATGCTTGAACACATCGTCGGACTGGGGCTGATTGCCTCGATCGCATGGCTGGTAATCCTGTTCAGCCAGATTCTTTCGGACATTCTGGCGGCGCGGTACCGCGTGGACGTTCCAGACAATCTGACGGCGCGGCGGATACAAACACAGTTTCAGATGATTCACCGCATCATCGTGGTGCTGGTGGTAATTGTCACGCTCTCGGTGATGCTAATGACGATTCCCGCGATTAAACACATCGGAGTCAGCCTGCTGGCGTCGGCCGGCCTGGCGGGGCTAGTGGTTGGGATGGCGATGAAGCCAACGCTTTCGAGCCTGATTGCCGGCATCCAGATCGCCCTGACGCAGCCGATTCGCCTGGAAGACGTAGTCATCGTGCAAGGCGAATTTGGCTGGATTGAGGAGATAGGGACAACGTATGTTGTCGTGCGCATCTGGGATTTGAGGCGGCTGATCGTGCCGCTCAGCTATTTTATCGAGCAGCCATTTCAAAATTGGACGCGCACAAGCGCCAATCTCCTCGGTTACGTCTATCTCAACGTTGATTACACTCTCCCCGTCGACGAAGTACGTAAGGAGCTTCGCCGCATTTGCGAATCGACGAAGCTATGGCAAGGGAACGTCTGCGAACTCCAAGCTTCCGATTCCACCGAGCACACGGTTCAGCTACGCGCACTTGTTGATGCCCGCAATTCGGATGACGCCTGGAATCTGAAGTGCCTGATCCGTGAAAGGTTAATTCAGTTTCTTCAGAAAAAATATCCGGGCAGCCTGCCGCGCACGCGAGGCGAGTTGAAAGCAGAAGTGAACATCGAAGCTCGTAACGGCAGTCCCAGTACCGACGCGGCGATTACCGGAGCCGCGCAACCTAGCAAGATTTGACGTCGGAAAACGGCATACTTTTGCACAATCGCGGCGGTTGCGTACGTTTCCCTTCACATCCCCTACCAAATCACGAGTTAGAATTCT
>DASYZA010000002.1:0-6411 GCA_035946775.1 Candidatus Sulfotelmatobacter sp.
CGGTTTGTTTGACCGACTACAGGGCGGGTGTTATAAAGGAACCACTCCTGTGTTCGGTGGGGCCGTGGCGCAGTTGGGAGCGCGCCTCGATGGCATCGAGGAGGTCGTGGGTTCGAATCCCATCGGCTCCACCATTTTGCAGCGTTTTCGTTGAGCGGTTGTTGAGCGCTTCCCTGTGACCGGGGGAGTCGTGGGTCGCCTCGGCCGGACCGGCTTCGAATGCCATCCGCTGCGCCCAGTCCTCGCCTAGTCTTACCCCGACACACCAAGCAAAGCATGTGAACGATCACGTTTAGAGATCGCGCCGACCGGCGTCTAGCTGTTGGAAGATTTGCACGCGGTGACAGTGAAAAGGCAGGAGTAGGTCAATGTCGCGGGGTCGAGTAAATAGTTCAGGAACCGCTCGGTGAAATCGCGAGCCGCGGATTTGCTGCCCAAAGCTGCGGCAACCTGGGGCTCTGCAATCTCAAGCTTAGACTGCCAGTGCAAAAAGTCTTTTTTACCAATACGGCCGGCGTAGAGGTGGTAAGGATCCACCTGAACCTTAATATCGGAAAGCCCCGCCTTCACGCATAAATGAAAGAGCTTCCGCCCGACGAACGGATCGAAACCGGTCGGCTTCAAGTACTCCAGCACCCGTTCGGCGGTGCGCTGGAGCTCCGCATCTTCCGGGAAATGCCAAAGCAGCTGTCCATCGAGATCCTGCAGCAGGATTTGCCCGCCCTTGCGACAGACGCGGGACATTTCCCGGATGGCATCTTCCTTCCGGGGTAGGTACTCCAGCAAGAAGCGGCAGAACACTAAGCCGAAGCGATTCGACTCAAACGGAAGTTCCAATGCATCGCCCACGCATGCGTGCGCGTTGGGCAAACCGGCCAGCCTCTCCTCCGCTTGCGCGATTCGCGACGCGCTTTTATCGACGCCGATTACTTCGATGTCGGGATCGCTTTCGGCAATTTCGCGCAGGAACACGCCGGGGCCACATCCGACCGACAAGAGGCTTTTGATGTGCGCCAGCTGCGGGGCCAGATATTTGCCGATCCACGCCGGGGCGTCGGCCTTGTCGAGGAGCCGCTGCCCTTCGGCCGGGTTTTCCATGATGTAGGAATGGGTGACTGGCATAGGGGCCTGCGCCGGCAGAGTGCGCTGGTCGATCACTTTTCGGCGCGCGCGGCCAGCAAGCTTTCCACTTCTTCGCGCAAAATCGGCTTGGAAAAATAAAATCCCTGCGCGTACTTGCAGTGCAGTTTCTTCAACTCTTCCACCTGTTCGGCAGTTTCCACACCCTCCGCGACGACGTCGAGAGAAAGATTCCTGGCCAACGGCAGGATGGTCCGGGCGATTTCCATTCCGCTCCCGCCAGCCTGCTCGCCGCTGATGAATGAGCGGTCCATCTTCAGCGTGTCGAGAGGGAAGCGGTGCAGATAGCTCAGCGAAGAATAGCCGGTGCCGAAATCATCGATCGCAAGCCGGATGCCGATCGTTTTCATCTGCTGAAGCATTTCGACAGCGGTCGCCGGATCTTCCATGACAGTGCTTTCTGTAACTTCCAGCTTCAACGTTTCCGGCGAGAGATTCAGTTCCTGGAGCAAACTGCGAATGTTTTCGACGAGGTTCGGCTGCATGAACTGCTTCATCGAAAGATTAACGCTGATGGTCAACGGTTTGCCTGTACTTGAGTGCGCATTCCACTCGGCCATATCGGAACAAGCCTGCCGCAAGTTCCACCAGCCGAGCTCGCGGATCAGACCCGTTTCTTCGGCGATCGATATGAACTCACTGGGAGCGAGCAGGCCGCGGGTGGGATGCTGCCAGCGCAGTAACGCTTCGAAGCCGGTGATCTCACCCGTTTCGAGCTCGACAATGGGTTGATACATGTTCCGGAACTCTTGCCGTTCAATCGCGCGCCGCAAATCCGTCTCAAGTTGAAGCCGGGCCATGACGCTCGCGCGCATATCCGTATTGAACAGCTCATACCGTGCTTTCCCCAGGGACTTCGCGCGGTACATTGCGGTGTCCGCGTCCCGGAGAATTTCCTCCGGATGACGGTAGCCAGGAGTGCCGAGCGCGATTCCAATGCTCGCGGAAGTAAAGACCTCTCTGCCGTCCAACAGGAACGGCTGCGCGAGCCCACTAATGATTCGCTGTGCGGCACGCTCCGCATCGACAGGATCCTTCAGCTCGTCGAGCAAGATTGTGAATTCGTCGCCGCCCATTCGAGCCAGTGTGAACGTCTCAGGAGTCAGGCGCGCGACGGTGTCCGTTGCGCGAAGGCAGCTTTCCAGGCGCTTGGCAACGCCGACCAGAAGCTGATCGCCGACCACGTGGCCCATGGAATCGTTCACCATTTTGAACGCGTCAAGATCCAGGAAGAGAACGGCAAATGACGAACGCGTGTGACGCTTCGCGTGCTTCATCAGCCGGTCCAACCGGTCGATTAATAACAGTCGATTGGGAAGCCCCGTAAGCGGATCCGAGACTTTCCCCTCGGTGACATCCGTCTGCGAGCCGGCCATTCGAACCGGTTTGCCGGCAGAGTCGCGAGTAGCGATTCCGCGGCTCAGCATCCAGCGGAACGTGCCGTCTCTGTGGCGCAGGCGGTGAACGCTCTCAAAGTGGAGCGCTGGACCGTTCTGGTGCGCGCCGAGTTCCTCCTTCACTCGGTCGCGGTCTGCTTCGTGGATGCGGTCGAACCATTCCTCGGGCTTGTCCCCGATTTCATGCTCCTGGTATCCCAACATCGCTTTCCAGCGTGGCGAGAAATAGATGACGTTCGTTGAGAGGTTCCAATCCCACAGGCCGTCGTTAGCGCCACGAGCCGCCAGAGCATAGCGTTCTTCGCTCTCCTTCAAGCTTTCCTGAGCGCGTTTGTGCGAGAGTTGTGTGCCGATACGAGCCAGAGCAACGGCAAAATCCACCGGCTTGGTCAGATAATCGTTCGCGCCCAAGTCTAAGGCGGCAACGATGTCTTCGCTTTGGTTGCGGGCTGTGACCATGATGATCGGCAGCTCGATGGGGGAGTGCAGCTCACGAATCGTGCGCAGGGCCTCAAGTCCGCTGACACCCGGCATCTCGATGTCAAGAAGGATGAGATCGACCGGATGCTGTTCGAGCCGGTCCATTAATTCTGTGGCGCTCGTGGCGGCATCGACGCTGTAACCCTTGCGCTCCAAGCGGCGCGCAAGCATGTCCCGGTTCAGCTCGTTGTCGTCGACGATGAGTAGATAGGCCTGAGGGGATGTCATGAAAGCTTTTTCTCCGTAAGCGCCGCGCTGATCTTGTTCTGGAGGCGGTTGAAGTCGACGGGTTTGGTGTCATAGTCGTCGCAGCCGGCTTCGATCGCTTTTACTCTATCGGTGGCGAGCGCGTGTGCGGTGAGCGCGATGACGGGAATGTGGCGAGTGGCGGGATCCGCTTTGAGCAAACGCGTGACTTCCCATCCATTCATAACGGGAAGGCTCATATCCATGAGAATGAGGTCGGGATTCTCGGAATGTGCCAGCGCATGCCCCTCACCTCCGTCGTGGGCAGCCACTACGCGGTAGCCCTTGCGCTCGAGCCTCCGGGATAACATGTCCCGATTCATTTCGTTATCCTCAACGAGCAGGATGGTGATAGGCACGACTAATTACTCCTATTCACGTGCGGATTCCGGTCGTGCGATGTTTTCCGGTTGCGGTCCGAACTGCGCTCTGCTCCCACTGCAACCGGTTCAGGGCTGGAGGCTGAATCGGGACGGTACTTCTGGATAAGGTCCACCAAACGATCGCGGTCCACCGGCTTCACGAGATATCCGGAAGCGCCGAGGTTTATGCCGCTGATCTCGTTGTCGACAATCGTGACCATAATGACTGGAATCCGCGCGAGTTCGGGATCACTTTTTAGGCTTTTCAGAACGCCCCAACCGTCGATGCCCGGCATGACCACATCCAAGGTGATCAAAGTCGGGCGGATGCGTCTGGCGAGCGCGAGCCCCTGCTCGCCGTTCGTTGCAGCGACGACCTCGAAACCCAACTTGCCCAAGAAACGCGACATCAGATCGCGCACGGCCGAGTCGTCATCGATTACAAGAATCGTTTGCGCGCGCGACTTCGGATTGGCAGACGCAGCAGGCTGATCCGGCTGAGGTTTTGCGGCGGCGACCGTAGTTTCTTCAGCGTTGATTTGCGCCGGCAGCATGACTGTAAATACCGAGCCCTTGCCCAGTTCGCTTTCGACGGCCATATGCCCGCCCATCATTTGAGCGAAGCGGTGGCTGATTGCGAGTCCGAGTCCCGTGCCGCCATATTTGCGAGCGATCGAGACATCCGCCTGCGCGAATTCCTTGAACAGGTTTTGCTGTTGTTCCCGGCTGATGCCAATGCCCGTATCGCTCACGCGAACGCGAATCCACTGCTGGCCGTCGGCTTCGTGGCGATCCACATCCAGCGAGATTGTTCCGTTGTCCGTAAATTTGGCGGCGTTGCTGAGCAAGTTCGCCAGGATCTGCCGCACTTTCGTAAGATCGGAGCGCACGGTTCCCAGATCGTCTGCCAGGTGCAGCTCGACTTTGTTCGAGTTTTTCGCGATGGCCGGCTGGAGCGTGGCGACGAGGTCCTGGATCATCGGTGCCGGATCAAAATTCTCGACGTGCAAGGCCATTTTCCCGGCTTCAATCTTCGAAAGATCGAGAACGTCATTGATCAAAGCCAACAGGTGCTTGCCGGCGGATTCAATCTTCTGCACGTCCTGAATGTTTTCGATGTGCCCTGAATCCTCGATCTCCTCCTGAATCATTTCGCTGTAGCCGATAATGGCGTTCAGCGGCGTACGCAATTCGTGGCTCATGTTCGCCAGGAACGCGCTCTTGGCGCGGCTGGCATCTTCGGCCGCTCGCTTGGCTGCCAGCAGCTCTTCTTGAGCCTTTTTGCGGTGGAGAATTTCAGCTTCCAGCTCATGCGTCCGCGCCTGCAGCTCGTCGTTCGCGTTCTGCAAGGCGGAATCTCGATGCTGAATTTCTCCCAGCATCGTGTTGAAACCCTCGATGAGGCGGCCTATCTCGTCATCGTAGAACTTGAGCGCGCGGACTTCGTAATTCTTCTTAGCGGAGACTACGCGCATCGTGTCTTCCAGCCGCAAAATGGGCCGCGAGATCAGGTTCTGCAGCCGGGACGCCAGGATCAGCGCGAGAAGAGTAGACGCGAACATGAACACCAGCAGGAAACTCGCGTAGCTCTTCGCGCGAGAGCTCCATTGGCTCATATCCGATTGCAGCAGGAGCGTTCCTACCGGGTCGCCATTGAACGAAACATTGTGAAAGACTTCCAGGTACTTGCCGCGGTAGCGAGTGCCGTTCGAGAGCAGATCCTGCGGCAGATCAGGATTCGCGACGTTGGCGCGCACATACTTCGCGAAGATCTTGCCGCTCGGGCTGTAGAGCACGGCAGCAACGATGTCCTCTTTGGCCTTCAGTGCCGACAAGTCGCTGGTCGCCGAGGGGGCGTCCTTGAAGGCCATGGCGGGTGCGCTGCTGTAGCCGATGATTTCCGCTTGCGTCGCCAAATCTTCGCTCAGCAAGTGCTTGAAAGAAATTAGGTCATAGCCGAGATAGCTGGTGGACAGAAGGATCAGCGCCACGCCGCTGGTCAGCATGGTGATGATCATCAGCTTCGCCCGGATGGAGAGATTCTTCAGGGTCATGGCGACTTCCTTCCATCCGACCCAGCTTCAGGGACGATCCTGGCCAGCGCCAGAACGCGCGAACTGATGCTCAGATTCGCCTGCTTGGCGGCCTCGACATCGATATCGAACCGAACGCGGTTGTCGTCCAGAACGAAATTAATGATTCCACCCTGCTCGGCAAAGCCGGGAGTATCTCCCATGGTCAGAATCGGCAAGCCGTGGATGGCGTGCAGGATGTCGGACAGATGCGGCCTTGCGGAAGCGCTGATGAACAGGATATTGCATCCTCTCAGGTCGTCCTTCCACCGCAAGTGCTTCACGACAAAGTCGCGCCCATTCGCCTGTTTGCCATGCAGAACATCGTCCAGCGTGCCTCGAAACGGATCCGTATCGCCGACGATCCCAATCACAATCGGAGAATTCGGCTGCGAGAAGGCGGGCGCAGGCCAGTCCGTCAATTTTGCGAAGTTGTAAACGAAGCCTGCCTTGATCAGGTACTCGGAGGAGTTAGACGGGTCGGAGCTCTGTGCACGCGTTGGCAACGCCATGCATGCGCATAGCACGCACGTGGCGACCATCGCGAATCTCCAGATTGTGCGCTGTCCCCGGGTCACCTTGGGCTCCAGATCCACCGTCACACTGCTAATACCTGATTTACCGCTTTCCGAAATCCAGCGTGATTGAACCAAAGATGCTGCGGGTCACCACGGTAGGGGTCGTGTTGATGAAGTCGGGTATGAACTCAACGTG
>DASYZA010000003.1:0-8442 GCA_035946775.1 Candidatus Sulfotelmatobacter sp.
ACGGGGCACGGGCGATGAAATCAACGTGCGGACACCATTCGCCATAGAATTCGAATACTGGAACTTGAAACCGCAGGCGCGGCTCAACTTGAGCCTGGCGGTCTATACAGAAGACGGAACGATGGCGTTCAACACCGGACCAATTGGCGAGCCGGTGTGGAATGGCAAACCGTTTCCGGAGGGATTGTTCCGTAGCGTGTGCTATGTGCCGGGCGAGCTGCTCAACGATGGGATTCATCGCCTGCTGCTGCTGGTTGTGGAGAACGGGGCGCACATCATTTATCGCCACGAGGATGTGCTGACGTTCGAAGTGAAGGACGATGTCTCGATCAGAGAGACTTGGTATGGCGACTGGCCGGGAGCGACGCGGCCCATGCTCCGATGGACGACTGAGTTAGTATCGCCGGTCGCCGCCGAGCGGGAAGGTTGATCGCGCGTGACTGGCTACTTGCATCCAGATTATGCGCGATCACTGAGCGAATTCGGGAGGCCGCTGGCACTCCCTAGGAGTGGCGGGTGGTTGTTAAAGCGCGCCGTCGATGATGATGCGGAAGACGCAATGGGCCCATATCCGCTCTTTGCCTGCTCCGACTGGAAAACGCTGAAGTGCGATTTCAACGAGTTGGGAAAGTCGCTAGTGAGCGTGACCGTCGTAACTGATCCCTTGGGAGAGTATGACGAAACGTTACTTCGTGATTGTTTTGGTGACGTGGTGATTCCCTTCAAGTCTCATTTTGTGGCAGAGTTGGACTCTGCCGCCGAAAACTCCATGTCCGAGCACCACGCCCGCAACGTGCGCGTCGGGCTGAGGCAAGTTCGCGTGGAGCGCTGCGAAAACCCGCCCGCCTGCCTGGAAGACTGGGTCCGGCTTTACACCGTACTCATGCAGCGCCACCAAATTAGCGGTATCCGGGCGTTTTCGAGGAATTCCTTTGCGGCGCAGCTAGAAACTCCGGGAATTGTTTGCTTTCGCGCCGTTCGTGACGGGGAAACTGTCGGAATGATCCTTTGGTATGTGCAGAACAAAGCGGCCTACTACCACCTCGGCGCGTACACGGATGAAGGCTACGAATTGCGGGCGTCATTTGCTTTGTTTCGTACGGCGCTTGATTACTTTGCGGGGTGCGGACTGAAGTACGGGAGCTTAGGCGCTGGCGCAGGCTTTGGCAACACTGCAGACGATGGTCTCAGCCGTTTCAAACGAGGATGGTCCACGACAGTGCGGACGGCCTATCTGTGCAGCCGCATTTTCGACCGCCAGAAATATGATGACTTGGTCCGCACGCGCGGTATCGGACACACGGGCTACTTTCCCGCTTATCGCAGTGGAGAATTCAATTGAACGCTCGCCTGGCATCGGCGAAGAAATATATCGAGATTATTAAGCACTATGAATCGTGCCTTGCGAAGCACGGCGATTCTCACTTGGGCGTGGATTGGCCCAAGGCGCAGGATGCTGAAACACGTTACCGCGTGATGCTCGAAGTGATTCCGAGGCCGCGTGCGGGGACTTCGAGGCTGCTCGATTTCGGATGTGGCGCTTCTCACCTGTACGAGTACATGATCGCGAACGACATTCAGGGAATTGAATACACGGGTTTGGACCTTTCGCCAAAATTCGTCGAACTCTCACGCAAGAAGTTCCCAAAGAACAATTACGTATGCGCGGACATTCTAGAAGAGCCCGAAACCGTTCCTGCCGCCGATTACATCGTGATGAACGGAGTTTTCACGGAGAAGCGCGGCCTCGATTTCGACGAGATGCTTGACTATTTCGAGCGGACGGTCAAGGCGGCATTTGCCAGGGCGGAACGCGGACTCGCGTTCAATGTAATGTCGAAGCACGTTGACTGGGAACGCGAAGATTTGTTTCATTTGCCGTTCGATACGCTGGCGCGATTTCTCGTCCGGGAGTTGACGCGCAATTTCGTTATTCGCAATGATTATGGCCTTTATGAATACACGGCTTACGTGTATCGCTGACGGAGACAACAAATGGCCAAGGTAATCATCTTCGGCGTTGCCGATTTTGCCTCGCTGGGACATTTCTACCTGAAGCACGATACGAAGCACGATGTGGTCGCGTTCAGCGTAAGTGCCGAATACATGCCCCCCGGTAAGAGCTTCGAAGGGTTGCCCGTTGTTGCCTTTGAAGACGTGGAACAAAAATATCCCGCGGCGGATTATGCATTTTTCGCCCCCATGTCACACCGCAAGATGAATCGTTTGCGCGAGAATGTTTATAAGCAGATAAAGGCTAAAGGATACCAGTTGGTGAGTTACGTCAGCTCGAAGGCGACCGTTTGGCCCGGAGCGCAAATCGGAGACAATTGCTTCATTTTGGAAGACAATACCCTCCAGCCTTTCACGCCGATCGGCAACAATGTTGTCCTGTGGTCCGGAAATCACATAGGCCACCACGGCATCATTCATGACCACGTGCTGTTCACCTCGCACGTCGTGCTCTCCGGCCATTGCACTGTGGAACCATATTGTTTTTTTGGGGTGAACGCGACGATCCGCGACGGCCTGAAAGTGGCGGAGGGTTCGCTGATTGCAATGGCCGCAAGCGTCATCGGAGATACAGAACCGTGGGGTGTTTATAAAGGTTCGCCGGCAAAAAAGGGCCAGGTTTTGAGCTGCGATTTGGATTTTTGATTATGACGACAGGCACCCAGGCGGTTCAGAAATGGGCAAAGAAAGGCTTGATTTACAGGCCGCGAGGCGAGCACTGGTGGAATCGAACGCACGCTTCGGTTCCCACGGTCGACATAAGCAACGAGAGAGTCTGGCGCGTTTACTATGGCACACGTGACGAGATGAATCGCAACCGCATCAGCTACATCGAGATTGAGGCTGGTAACCCGGCAAGAGTTCTCTATGAGCACGATGCGCCGGTGCTCGATGTGGGCAGGCTGGGTACGTTTGATGACTGTGGTGTTATGCCTTCCTGGATTTTGGATCGTGACGGAACGAAGTACCTGTACTACATAGGTTGGACGGTGAGGAACACGATTCCCTATCACAACTCCATTGGGCTTGCGATCAGCAGGGATGATGGACGCACGTTTGAAAGGTTCTCCGAGGGGCCACTGTTCGGTGAAACGTACTTGGAACCCTATTTCACTGGGACATCCTGCGTGCTCATCGAACGGGGCGTCTGGAAGAACTGGTATTTGTCCTGTACCGGATGGACGAAGGTGGGCGAAAGAACGGAGCCTAGGTACCACATTAAATATGCGGAGTCCAGGGATGGAATCAACTGGGAGCGACGGGGCACTGTTGCAATTAACTATAAGTCCGAAGCCGAGGCCGGAATCGTAAGGGCATCGGTGCTCAAGGAGGAAAATGCCGCCTACCGGATGTGGTATTCGTATCGCGGGGGCATCGATTACAGAACGAATCTTAAAACGAGCTATCGCATTGGATATGCTGAGTCGGAAGACGGTATCTCATGGATGCGCATGGATGATTGTGCTGGGGTTGACGTGTCGACTGAAGGCTGGGATTCGGAGATGATTGAGTACCCTCACGTTATCGAGCATCGCGGCACGAAATACATGTTTTATAACGGCAACAAGTTCGGCGAGTCGGGGTTTGGATTTGCCGAATGCCAAACAACGCCAAAAACAGGGGCCGTAGGGCGTCGAAACGCGGCCGTGGAGTGAATACTATGGACAACAGGTTGAGAGAGCTTTTCGAACGTCAAGGATTTGTCCGGGTAAATTCGTTCTTCGACAAGGAAGACGTCGAGCGCGTTCGCTCTGATGCGAAGCGAGTGTTCCTCAAGCAGATGACTACCCTGGGTTTCATAAAGAACCTTGACGCTGACGAGAGAGAGTTTGAACGCGGCCTCTTCCGTTATTTTTCTGAAGACTCCGAAGGATTCACCAATTGCGGTAAGACCTGTCAACATCTCATCAGTCTCCATCGGCTTTCTCTGCGTGACGATGTTGTTCAGCATTTGATTGCTCTTGGGGTCAAAAGGCCGAATATCTGCACGCGTCCCGTCCTTTATTTCAACTCGAGGCACCTTGCTAAGTCGGAGGTCTATTACAAATCGCCTCCTCACCAGGATTGGCGCAGCATGCAGGGTTCCTTAAATGCAATGGTAATTTGGGTGCCGCTCGTGGATGTTCCGCGTGAACTCGGGGCCTTAGAAATCATCCCGGGCAGCCACTTATGGGGCCTCCAGGATTCCCATGAAGATGAGTGGTATAGGAGCATCAATGGGCCGGGCGACGAGCAGTACCAATCAGTGGAAATAGAAGCGGGAGATGCATTGTTCTTTTCGGCCTTTCTCGTACATCGTTCCGGCGACAACATCACGGACTCCATTCGATGGTCATGCCATTTTCGTTACAACGACCTGGAAGAATCCACATTTGTACAGCGCAAATATCCAAATCCTTACATCTACAAGCCTCTGCAAGAGCTCGTGACGAAGGACTTCCCGTCCGTCGAACGACTGCAGAAGTTCTTTTCTGGCACCGCAGCCACCGCATCCAGCAAGAGCTAGTGAATCCTTGCGCGTGCCATGTTCTAACTCGAAGGGCGAAAAGATGAAGACGAAGAAGACGACGAGCGATTTGGCGATATTTGGGGGGGAGGCGAGCTTCGAGGAGAAGCTGCACGTCGGGCGTCCCAACATCGGCGACAAAGAAAGTCTACTGGAGCGAATGAGCGAGGTGGTGGACCGTCGCTGGCTGACGAATGGCGGCCCCTGCGTGGAGGAGTTCGAAAAGCAGCTCCGGGAACTGCTGGATGTGAGCCATTGCGAGGCGTTGTGCAACGCGACGGACGGCCTGCAACTGGCGATGCGGGCGCTGGAAATGAGCGGAGAAGTGATTGTGCCGGCGTTTACTTTCATCGCGACCGCGCATGCGGTGCAGTGGTTGGGGTTCACGCCGGTGTTTTGCGACGTCGACGCGCGCACGCACACCATTGATCCCGCGCGCATCGAGGAACTGATTACACCGCGTACGACGGGAATCGTCGGCGTGCACCTGTGGGGCCAGCCGTGCGACATCGAGGCGTTGGAGGCCATCGCGCGCCGGAATGGACTGAAGCTGCTGTTCGACTCGGCGCATGCGTTCAACTGTTCCTGGCGCGGGCGCATGATCGGGAACTTTGGGGACGCGGAAGTGTTCAGTTTCCACGCAACGAAGGTATTCAATACTTTCGAGGGGGGCGCGCTTGCTACGAACGATGCGGAATTGGCGAGGCGCGTGCAGCGCATGCGCAACTTCGGTTTCGCCGGGATAGACCAGACGGACGCCCTCGGCACGAATGCGAAAATGAGCGAGGCGTCGGCGGCAATGGGGCTGGTCAATTTGGAGAGTCTCACGGAGTTCGTCGAAGTGAACCGGCGCAACTACCAGGCGTACCGGCGAGGACTCGAGGGCATTTCGGGCGTGGAGATGCTTGAGTATGACAGCCGCGAGAAACGCAATTATCATTACGTCGTACTGGAAATCGATGATTCACGTACCGCGCTCAGCCGCGACGAATTACAGGAAATTTTGTGGGCGGAGAACGTGCTGGCCCGCCGTTACTTTTATCCAGGATGTCATCGCATGGAGCCGTACGCTTCGACCATGCCAAACATAAGCAGCCGGCTCCCGGTTACCGAGCGGCTCGCGCGCCGTGTGCTGGTGCTGCCCACGGGGACAGCGGTGAGCCTCGAACAGGTCGAGATTATCTGTGGAATTTTGCGATTCGCGGTTTCGCATGCGGGCGATACGGTGGAGAGGTTGCGCGGTTTGCGAGCAGTCGCACAGGCGAGTCGAATCGGTTCGTAGCGGTCATGGCTGCTGTTTCTTGTTTGGCTTCGGATTGTTGTCGCCTAGTTGGCGCAGATCCTTCTGCTCGATGCTTTGCATCATTTGATGGCGGCGCGTGAAGTAGTGGCCCAACGAAGTCGCCAGGTCCACTGGTACCACGCGGAATTGGTTCGAAGCCATTTCGCTCCAGGAAATCGGACCACGGTCCGGGATCAAATGCATGCCCCACTGAAACAACAAGCCCAGGTTCCATAATACCAGCAATGCAATCCCAGCAATCGCGCCCCTCCAAGCAACGCGGCTGTTATGCACCAGTCTCTCCGAGGCAGCGAGGAGCGCCGCGAGGCCGAGAATGAATATCGGGGTCAACGATACGAAAAAGCGGTTGCCGTAGGAGGAAATACCGTCCCAGTCGGGATAAGTTGCGATCAGGAAGTAAAAGGCCAACGCGGACAAAACGACGGCCCATCCAAGCACGCGGTCGCGGCGCACTACGAAAAACAGTCCCGTGGAGGCGAGCAATAAAATAGGCGTCCAACTGAACAGCCCATGATCAGACGAGAAAAGCACTTGGGTCAACAAAGGATTCGTTAAATGCCAGACGCCCACCTCCGTGTAGCCGGTGGAGAACGGACTGCCATAAATTATCCAGCGACTGACCAGAGTAGGAAGAAACGCAAAAACCAGCGCGGCGGCAAATACACAGCTCCCCAGAACAAGTGCCTGAAATTCGCGCGTATTGCTTGACAGTCGAGAGCGAAGAATGCGCGAAGCAGTGACGGCCAATTCCACAAGCACTACGAGAAGAAAGAGCGCGTTTGGATAGTAAACATCGAGCATGAGTCCGGAAATCAGTCCGAGCAGGAGCCACTGCGACAAGGTTCGCGTGGCACGCGTGCGATCCCAATACCACAGAAACAATGCGACGATAAACGCGGAGTGCGCGTGGGACCACGACGGATTGAAGTACATATAAACCAGCAAAGAACTGGCAAACCAAATGCCGAGCGTTGCGAGAAAGGCCCAGCGCTCAGAAAAGTATTTCCGTGCGAGGCGAAACGAAAGGAACAGTCCAAGGAATCCGGCTAATGCGGTAATAAACGCCATAGTGTCGATGTAAGGCCAGGAAAAACCGTCGGCAGGAATACGGGCGCCCAAATGATCCGCAGCGAGGACCGCCATGTGTGTCACAGCGAGAAACGGGATCCAAATCAGCGCCGGCCCGATGGTGAAATGATTGTCCAAGTGGCCGGTGCGTGTATATTGATCGGCCCGAAGATGCCCAGGGGCATCAATTCTACCCATATAGAAACTCGGATTCGCGCGGAGCCAGTCCGGCTCGAATTGCAAATTGTGATTCACGACGATGGCTCGCGCGTAGGCGTAATAGCCGACCCCATCGCCGCGCACCCACGGATTCACCAAGGGCAAGGTGAGGACGAAAATCAGAATAAGTATCTTGTCGTATCCCGTCAGCGTCGCTCTTTGAGTCGGCAGGATCATTTCACTTTACTGCTATCGCCACCAAGCTCTGACCGACAGGCGGCTCCAAAATTCGCTCGAGTTTAAAACTCCACGAAATGATCCAGCGGTCATACCAACGCACCTGGCGCGGACTGAGTGTGTTCTGCCGAAGTACTCTGCCAGCGAGAAACCAAGAAGCAATGCCGAGGAAGTTGACGTAACGGGCCTGTTCGACGCGAAAGCCTGCCTTTTCGAGCTTCTTCCTTAACAGCTGCTTGCTATAACGGCGGTGATGTTCGAAGGCCTTGTCTAGCGAACCATAATTCCATTCGAGAGCGGGCACGAACAGCAACACGTGGCCGCCAGGACGCAGCGATTCCCGTATCTGTAACAAAAGAGCGTCATCGTCAGAGATGTGTTCGAGAACATTCACTAGCACGACTGAGTCGGCAGGCTCCTCCAGCACAGAGGGATCAAACGCGCCGGAGTGAAGGCGAAGCCGCGGATTGTCACCGAATTGCTTCTGCAATGAGGGAAACAGATTGGCACTCGGCTCAAAAAGAACAAGTTTCGAGATGCGATTAGTTCGCAACAGCAATTCGGAAAAAGTGCCTGCACCAGCCCCGATTTCAACGACTTTCTCACCGAGATACGGCGCAAAGAAGGCTAATATCCAGCGGCAATAATTCCGGGCCTCAGCCATCGCGTCCAACTCGGTTCCGGAATAGACAAACGCATCGTTCACGTTGGCCAGGCTACCGACTGCGCATTCCATGAATGCGCAGCCGGCACTGGAATTCCATAACACGAGGGCTGTCGAAAACATTACATTGTCCGCTAGGCACGCCCTTAATTCTCACAGAGCCACCGTTCCCCCGGCTTCGGTTTCTGTGTTCGCCGCTACGAACAACGGCACAGGCTGCTCGGCCTCGACGACAGTCCCCGCGCGTTTGTTACGGAAATACGCGACGACTCTGTCTACGATGGAGTGGAGAGGCGTCATGGGGCGACTTCCGGTGATCCCTTGAAGCTTTTCTAGAGAAGGCACCCTGCGGAGCATGTCTTCGAAGCCGGGCTCGTATGCTTCGTCGTAGGGGACGTAGGTGATGGGAGAAGAGCTTGCGGTTCTTTGCTTGACCATTTGCGCGAGGGCTTCGATCGTCACTTCCTGGTTGCTACCAATGTTAACGACTTC
>DASYZA010000004.1:0-1755 GCA_035946775.1 Candidatus Sulfotelmatobacter sp.
GAGCTCGGTGCACTGATGATCGTGGCGTCGACGATGGTGCCGTTGCTGATCTTGATCCCGTTGCGGGCGAGGTAGGCATTCACTCTGAGGTGCCCTGGATTTAACGGACACTGCCGCTTGGAGGAATTGAACTCTAGCCAAATCTCTTTGCAAACACAACAGGCGATTGATATCCAAGTCGAGAATGTCGTCTCTGCCTGTTGTAGAAGACCTCGATGTATTCGCGTACGGCACTCTCGGCCTCTGCGCGAGTTGAGAAATTCCGATGGTGAACCATCTCCGTTTTCAGGCTTCCCCAGAAGCTTTCCATGGGCGCGTTATCGAAGCAATTGCCTTTACGAGACATCGAAACCCGGAACCGAAATTGCCTCAACAGATCCTGGTACTCTTCAGCGCAATACTGACTTCCACGATCCGAATGGTGGATGATTCCCGCCGGAGGACGGTGTTGTTGCACCGCTCGGAACAGAGCCCTCCCGGTCAGCTCCGGCTTCATCCGTTCTCCCATAGCGTAACCAACGATCTCGCACGTGAATATGTCCTTGATCCCGGCCAGATACAGCCAGCCCTCACCGGTTGCGATGTAGGTCAGATCGGTGACCCAGACCTGGTTCGGTGCGCTCGCGCGGAAATCCTGGTTCAGCAGATTCGGCGCCACAGGGAGATTGTGATGCGAATCGGTCGTCACCTTGAACCGGCGTCTCTGGCGGCAATACAGGCCCATGGAGCGGCGCAAGCGCGCGATCCGATCTCGTCCTGCCCGCACGCCCATCGCCATCAGTTCCGGCTGCAGGCGTCGCGGGCCATAGGTTTCCCGACCGCGCTGGTGAGCCGCACGAATCTCGATCTTTAACCGCTCATCCTCGCGCGCTCGAGCCGAGGGCCCACGACCGAGCCAGTCGTAGTACCCACTGCGGGAAACCTCCAGCACCCGGCTCATTAAATCGACAGAGAACACCTCGCGCCACTGTTTCATGAACGCGTACCTTGCTGTGACTCCTTGGCAAAGTACGCTGCGGCTTTTTTTAGGATTTCGCGCTCCTGCTTCACTTCCGCCAGCTCCTTCCGTAGCCGCGCGATCTCGCTTTCCAGCTCCTGTGCCGTCTTCGCTCCACTCACGGGGCCACGACCTTGCTTCGCTGCCGCCACCCAATTGGCTATCGTTCCCTTCGGAACCGACAGGCGCTGTGCCGTGTCCCCCTGCGTCAGCCCCTGCTCCAGAATCATCCGCATTGCTTCGGCGCGTAGTTCCGGTGAATACTGCTGAATCGTTCTCTTCGTCTTTCTCACGTCGCTTGCTCCTCTCGGTAAATATACCAAGGGGAGTGTCCGATTTGCTCAGGGCACCTCAGACAGAAGGGGTTCTCAATCCCAAGCCCAGCAGCCGCGTGGCGGATTTTGACGAAGTCGCCAGTCGTTATCGGGGAAGCCGGTGCTTGGCTTTATGATTCTCGATTTTCTTCAGAGTACGTATTCTTTGAGTGACCGAGTTCTCATATTGCAAGCCTGCCTACCGCGGCACGGCAAGCGCCAGTCCACGAAGCGAGCTTTCGCTTTGCGGAAATGCCGTACGGCAGCCATTGATATGCTCCGAGCAATTTGAGTCGAAACTCCAGAGGCCAGTCCGTTGGGTCAACGGCAACTCGGCCGGTCGCAAACTCCTGCGGGGAGCTGAAGGCCAACCTGGGAAGAATCGTAAACACCCGCCGGTAGCCCGTGGCCCGACATATGTCAAGTAACCGCTGATTGAAGCCG
>DASYZA010000005.1:0-3199 GCA_035946775.1 Candidatus Sulfotelmatobacter sp.
CGGATGGCAATCCGTCCTCTCTCATCTCGAGCGACCCCTATCTCCGCCCTCGTCAGGATTACCTCCTGCTCAAAGCGGAAAAGGGACTTCTGGCCCTCCCGCTGTCCGGCATCTCCATGGCCGCCCTGCCTCCTGACGTGAATCTGCGCGAACGCGCCGGGCAGCAAGCCTCAGCGCTGCACTTCACGATCAAAGGCGGATCTCCAAAAGAAAAACTCACCATGGGCTACCTCGAGCACGGCATCGGCTGGACGCCTTCCTATCTCCTCTCCCTCGACGATGACAAGAATGCCCGCATCACCATGCAGGCCGTCGTAACCAATGATGCTGAAGACATCGACAACGCCGAATTGTTCTTCGTTGTCGGCGTTCCTAATGTACCCGGGAGTTCCCCCGGCTCTGCCGGGGAGGCAGTAGCAGTTTGACATTTCAGGGAGTCCATCCAGAAAACTTCTGATCGTGAGCCGACCAAAGCACACGAGGAGAAGAATCCGGATGGACGAGTATGAGAGCTTAAGCCACTCCCGTTGGGAGTGCAAGTATCACGTGGTTTTTATTCCCAAATGCCGTCGCAAGGTGCTGTACGGGCAGTTGCGAAAGCATTTGGGGGAGGTGTTGCACAAGTTGGCGGCGCAGAAGGAAAGCAGGATCGAGGAAGGCCATCTGCTTGCCGACCACGTGCATATGTTGATTTCGATTCCACCCAAGTATGCGGTGTCGCAAGTGGTGGGGTTTATCAAGGGCAAGAGCGCGATCCACATGGCACGAACGTATGGAGAGCGGAAGCAAAATTACGCTGGCCAAAACTTCTGGGCGCGGGGCTACTTCGTGTCAACGGTAGGCCGAGATGAAGCAACGATTCGCGATTACATACGCACGCAGGAGCAGGAAGATCAGCGTTTGGATCAAATGAACCTGTGGCGATGACCTGCCGCCGTAAGGCGGCGCACATCAACCGGGGCCGCGTAAGCGACCCCGCCAAGCCGCTTTGAGCGGCTCACATCGAGAAGCCCCCGGCTCTGCCGGGGGTACCTCACTTTCGCCTATTCAGACACTCTTTCGCCCATGAGCCTCCAGCAGTCCCTCGTGGACTACATGCGCAGCGCCGAACGCGACCGAAAAGACCTTGGCGGGGCTATGAACGCCATCAGCGGTCAGCAATTTGTCTCCCTCAAAGCAAACGAAGAATCAGCCCCGCTTTCGCTCTCACCTTCCGTCAGCGCGATGTCCGGAGCTCCGGAAGAAGACCTGTTTCTTTACAACCGTTCCAGCGTCACGTTGGCAAAGGGAGAACGCGCCAGTTACAACGTCTTCTCCGACAAAGTCGCGTACGAGCATCTCTACACCTGGGAAATCGCGAACCAGCCTCACGTCGACGCCTACGGGAACGTCATCCAGCCCAACCCCAGCGTGCCCGACTCCAGTCGCACCGACACCGTGTGGCACACCATCCGCCTCAAAAACTCCACCAGGTTTCCGTGGACCAGTGCGCCTGCCTTCGTCATTTCAGGCGAGAAGCCTGTCTCGCAAGACACCCCGCCTTACACCCCCAAAGGCGCATCGTCTACGCTTAAAATCACTGTCGCCAGCGACATTCGCACCAGCCACGAAGAACGCGAAATTTCCCGCCAGCAGGACCTCACCCATCGCCGCGGCTACACCTACGATCTGGTCACCATCGAGGGCACTCTCAACGTACGTAACTACAAGTCACAACAAGTTCGCCTGTCGATCGGCAAAACCGTGCGCGGCAAACTCGTCTCCCAGTCCGACCCGGGCAAATCAGTGGAGCTTGGCGAAGCAATCGTCAGCGACAACCCCAGCACTCGTCTCACTTGGGACATCACATTGAACCCCGGCGAAGAACGCACGCTCACTTACCGCTACACCATCTGGATCCGCGCCTGAATTTTGCCTGCCTCATCTTTCCGCCTTAGATTCCGCATCCCGGAGGTTCTACAAAAGTGTCATAACTTACCACTTCTCCAATGAGATTTACCTAAGTTACTATCTTGCCCATGTATTCCGCACTGGAATTTACCATCCGCCATTTCGTGATCATCGGCATTACCCTGTACGTGGTTGTTAACGTCGTGATCGCGATTGTCCGTTCGCCGGTGAGCTCAAAGAAAGCTGCTAACTGGCCCACCACCGAAGCAACAATCCAGTCAGTCGGCGCAGTGGCTGTGAGCACGGGACGAAGTTCCTACACGCTAGTCGTAGGCGATTTCTCTTACATCGTCAACGATGACTACTATTCCGGCAGGGTCACGATCTCCCGCTCGTTTTCTACCGGCGATCGTTCCCCAAAGGAATTGGTAGATCAGAAACTCCAGGTGCGCTACAACCCCGGGAAGCCGGGGAAGTATTTTGTCCCGCAGGCGGAGATTGCGGGCTTTCTTCTGGATCCTTATGACGAGGGGCTTGGCGGAACAGATATCGGTCCCACCGATCTCGAGCTCGACAAGATCTGAGCGCACTGTATCGCTTCTTCGACAGCAAAACTGGACGCACTATGCTCATCAAGCTCTGGGAGC
The DNA here is from genome assembly GCA_035946775.1 of Candidatus Sulfotelmatobacter sp. Taxonomy (GTDB): domain Bacteria; phylum Acidobacteriota; class Terriglobia; order Terriglobales; family Acidobacteriaceae; genus Sulfotelmatobacter. The sequence continues at coordinate 2,538 of DASYZA010000005.1, forward strand.
GGTTTCGCGGATACGACCACTGGATTTCCACCGAGGCGACCATCGAGTCAAGCCAGAGGGAAGAGCACGTCTATACGTATCGCGGATTGACCAGCCATGTGTACGACTCCCGCGATCGGTTCGTTTGGATCGACTCGCAGGGAAATCGACATACCGGTGATTGCGAGATTCCGGATGATTCGCCGCTCTCTCAGCTCATGGAGCAGGACAGACTGGCCATTCGCTATAACCTCGACGACCCGGACGAATATTACTTTCCCGAATTGACGAAGGCGCAGCTGCACCATAATCTGAGCCAGGTCGGGATTGTGGTTTTATTTCTTGCCGTCGTTCTGAGCCTTTGGCTCGCGTTTACGCATGTTTTCAAATAGATATACAGTCGCGTCGTACTTCCACATTCGCGAAATCCATCGAGCTATCTTCCCAACCCATCGAGCAAGGCCCTTTCCTTTCTAACACTAAAGTAATACTAAAATAGGTCACCATCGTGACCACCATCACAGTTACCTGCCACAAGGGAGCTGATCCTACCAACAACAAACGCCAACGATTCTGGCAGCCTCCTCCTTGTCTGAGAGAGCCCTCGGGCACGCAAATGACCCACGTCGCTCGGATTGGGGAGGTGCGTGATTACAGTCTTAGGGGTTTCGCACACATGTTCT
>DASYZA010000006.1:0-5724 GCA_035946775.1 Candidatus Sulfotelmatobacter sp.
TCACAAGTGGCTGACTCCCGAACAGTTCGCCGACCGCTTCGGCCTGAGCCAGAACGACATTCAGGCGATCGCCGCCTGGCTTGAGTCGCAGGGATTCACCAACGTCCACCCCGCCCGCGGACGCAACTGGGTTTCGTTTACCGGGACGGCCGCGCAGGTTGAGTCGGCGCTCGGCACTTCCATCCACCACTACAACGTGAACGGTACGATGCACTACGCGAATGCCACCGCGCCAATGATTCCGCAGGCTTTGTCGGGAATTGTGACGGGATTTCGCGGATTGACGGACTTCAAGCCGCATCCGATGAACGCGAAAAGGACGCGGCCGTTGTACTACGACGCAAGCTTCAAAGCGGATTTTCTCGCCCCCGGAGACATCGAGACGATTTACGACATGACTCCGCTGTATAACTCGGGAATTGACGGCACGGGGCAGACACTCGCCGTTATGGGGCAGACCGAGATTTATCTTGCGGACTTGAACGATTTTCGCTCCGGGTTTGGTCTCTCTGCTCTAAGCTGCACGACGGACGCCAACGGCCTGATCACGGCCTGCAATGATCCGCATTTCAAGTACGTACTCGATGGAAGTTCGACTCTTTCGACAAATGGCGATATTAGCGAATCAGACCTCGATCTGGAGTGGTCTGGAGCAGTCGCTCGTAATGCGCAGATTATTTTCGTTAACTCGACTGATACATTCACATCCTATTACTACGCGATCGACAACAAGATTGCGCCAGTGATCAGTCTGAGTTATGGGTTTTGCGAGTTATACGACAATACATTAGCGGCGGACGAAGCCGAACTGCAAAAAGCCAACTCCGAGGGGATTACGTTCGTAAACTCCAGCGGCGACAGCGGTGCGGCCGAGTGCGATTATTTCGGCACCGTGACCAGCACGAACCTCGCGACTCAGGGCCTTGCGGTTAGTTACCCGGCAAGCAGTCCGGAAGTTACCGGGGCGGGCGGGACCGGGATGGTCTTTTCGGATTGGACTACCAATCAGGGTTTCGGAACGACTAATGGGTCCAATGGTGGAAGCGCTACGGGTTACGTTTCCGAACAAGCATGGAATGATGACTACGAAATCGGGCAGTACTGCCAAGCAAATCCGACGAGCCTGTTTTGTACACAGGGCGGGTCCACGAAGCAGACGGGATGGGTGAAAATAACGAGTGAAGCGACGGCGCAGACTGATATCAAGATTTCGTCAACGGGAGGAGGCGCCAGCAGTTGCACAAGTCACAATGTCGGAAACACGGTGTGCAATGCGGGTTCCGGTTTCGCGAAGCCTTCGTGGCAGACTGTGACCGTCGCAGGGCAGACGACGCGCTTGTCTCCTGATATCTCGTTCTTCGCGTCGCCCAACTTCCCGGGCTATATTTTCTGCACGCCCCAATCTGAGTTGTCGACAAGCACAAGCAGCACCAGTACCTGTTTCCAGGGGATCCAGACCGCAGTCGAGACTTACAACTCCATCATCGGCGGCACTTCCGCTTCGGCTCCTGTTTTCGCTGGAATGGTCGCTCTGTTAAATCAGTACACTCAGAGCGCGGGCCAGGGGAATATCAATCCATCCCTCTATCAGTTGGCTGCGGTTGCGCCGTCGGCGTTCCACGATATAACCGCGGCGGACAATAAGGTCTATTGCCAGCCGGGAACTCCCACCGGGCAGCTTTCGTCGTTGCTGTGCCCATCCTCCGGAGTCATCGGCTACAGCGCTGCGGCAGGATTCGATCTTGCCACCGGCTTGGGCTCGCTCGATCTGAACAACTTCGCCATCGCCCTGAAGACGACACCGGACTTTAGTGGCACCTCTTCCGCCACCACGCTGACTCTCTGGCCCTCGCAGACTGGCACTTCCACCATCACCATCACGCCCAAGAACAACTTTACGGGAACCGTGAGCTTTTCCTGCACCGGCCCGAGCGGCACGACCTGCAGCTTTAATCCCTCCACGGTAACTCCGAATGGCGCGGCTGTGACGACCACTGCCACGATTACCGCCGGCTCGACCGCCGGCAACGTCGTCATCAACGCCACAACTGGCAGCTTGAGCCAGATGACCCATCAGGCTGGCTCCATTGCGCTGACGGTGAATTCCGGAACGTTCTCTCTGACATCCAGTCCCGCCGGGGGCTCCACATTAACGGTGGTGCAGGGACAGACGGCGACTGTCAATCTCACGGTCACCAGCACCAGTACCCCGTCCTTCATCGTCCCGAACGGATCGGGGGGGCAGCAGACGGCACTCCCGGTGACTTACACGTGCACCGGCCTGCCCGTTGCTGCAGTGTGCAACTTTAGCCCGGGAGTCACGACCCAGCAGGTCAACGTCTCCATGGCGCTGGTTACTGGATCTCCCACCGGCAAATTGCAGAACCCGCTGAATCCGGGAGGAGGGATCTTCTATGCGGTTCTCTTGCCCGGATTGCTCGGCATCTTCTTCACGGTGGGCTCGCGCAAGAAATCTCAGGCCGGGATGCGCGCGCTGGGCATGATCCTCGTGCTCGGAGCATCCACGATCTGGATGGGATCCTGCGGCAGCAACTCCACCACTCCAAAGAACCTGGGAACGCCCCCCGGGTCGTACAACATCACCGTGAACGCAGTTACGACCGGATCGTCGCCGATCACGGCTTCTCCGGTGCTGACGTTTACGCTGACCGTAACGCCGTAAATGGCAAGGAAGCCGATACAGGCGCTCCGCTGAGGTGGAGCGCCTTTTGTTTTGCATCGAGGCCGCAAAATTTCCTGCAACAAACGCCTCGCCCGCTCCGTATCTCAAACGAGTGGGGGGGACCGTTCGGAAATCAGGTGACAATTCCCGCTGCACAGAGTCTTATCATTTGCATTCGCTGTGGCGGCACGTCTGCTCGCTAAAGGGGAGATCGCATGAAGGTGATTCTCGCTTCCGTGGTACTGGCCTGCGCGCTGCTGCTGGCCGCTGCGCCCGAGAAAAATAATCCCAAGCCGCAGTACAACGCCAAAGGACAGTTGCTGCGCCCTGTGGATTACCGCGACTGGATGTTTCTCTCCGCCGGATATGGCATGAATTACAGCCCCGCTCCCGGCAGCCATGAGATGTTCACCAATGTTTTCGTCCAGCGCTGGGCTTATGACGAATTCGTGAACTCCGGCAAGTGGCCCGAGCAGAGCATGTTCGTGATCGACGAGCGCGACGCCGCCAGCCGAAGCTCCATCAACCAGAAGGGACACTACCAGACCGATCTCATGGGGCTGGCGGTGGAAGTGAAGGACTCGTCCCACAATCCCGACAAGTGGGCCTATTACGGATTCGGTGCCGACGGCCAGGCGGCCGACGCCATGCCCCACGGCAATCCGTGCTGGTCGTGCCATGACGCCCACGCCGCCGTGGAGCATACCTTCGTTCAGTTCTATCCCACGCTGAAGCCGGTCGCCAAAAAATTCGGGGCCTACAACGAATCACGGGAACAGGTGACCGACGCAAAATAGGCCGGATGCATACATCGCTCCGAATGGACTTCCGGATTTTTCACATCTGGTGCACCGCACTGCCTTTGCCACGCCCCAGCCCCATCTGCGAAACTGACCATTCGAGGAACTGAGTACTGAGTACCAGGTACTGAGTACTTTCTTATGGCCCGAATTCATGTCCTTTCCGAGACCGTTGCCAACCAGATCGCCGCCGGCGAGGTGGTGGAGCGGCCTGCGTCCGTGGTGAAGGAGATGCTCGAGAACTCGCTCGACGCCGGTTCGACGCGAATCAAAATCAGTGTCGAGGCGGGCGGGAAAAAGCTGATCCAGATCACCGACAACGGATGCGGCATGGTTCGCGACGATGCGATGCTGGCCTTCGAACGCCACGCAACCTCCAAAATCAAAGACGCGAAAGACCTGCTCAGCATCGCGACCCTCGGATTCCGCGGCGAAGCCCTGCCTTCGATTGCGTCGGTCTCGCGCCTGCACCTCGAAACGCGCGCTGTCGAGGACCCGGCAGGCACGGTCGTAGAGATCAACGGAGGGAAGATCGCCCGCGTCGAAGAAGCCGGACTTCCTCTGGGAACATCGATCACGGTGCGCGATCTTTTTTTCAACGTTCCGGCGCGAAAGAAATTCCTGAAGTCGGAATCCACCGAGCTTTCGCATATCGCCTCGCTGGTGACGCACTATGCATTGGCGCATCCAGACAAGCATTTCGAGTTGCATTCAGCGACCAATGCCATGCTGGTCGCGCCTCCCGTCGGCGGATACAGCGAACGCGTCTATCAGGTCTTCGGCAAAGAAACTCTGGATCAACTGATTCCAGTAGCGGCGCGGCAGCAACTCGAGCGCATTGGATTGCCGCAGCCTCCTCCGTGGCGCCGACAGGAGATTGAAGAGGACGACGAAGAATCTGGCGCGGCCACTCCCGGCGAGATGCGGTTGCACGGATTCGTTTCGAAGCCGGAGATCCAGAAGCTCAACCGCAACTCGATTTTTGTCTTCGTCAACGGACGCCTCATTCGCGACCGCCTCGTGCAGCACGCGCTCACCGAGGCCTATCGAAACATCATTCCGCCGACGGTTTACCCGGTGGTGCTGCTCTTTCTTGAATTGCCGGCAGCGGAAGTCGATGTGAATGTGCATCCGTCGAAAACGGAAGTTCGCTTCCGCCAGCAGTCCGCGATGCACGACTTCGTCCGCGACTCGGTTCGTGCCGCCCTGATGAAGGCGCGCCCGGTGCCACAGTTCGTCACCGAAATGCGTGCCCACGCAACCGCCGGCCCAGCGTTGACGCCGGGAGCAACCGGAGGGATTCAATCAGTCGACCTGAGCGTTCCCGAATCCGAGCGCCGCGATCCGGAAGGCGGCTTCTCGTTGCATCCGCAAGTGCCTCCGCCAATCTCCGCGCGCTTGCAATTCGACGGATCCATCGCGGTCGAAGCGAATGCCGCCATTCCCGTGGCGCGCGGGCTGGAGCACGCCGCACTTGAGCCGAACTTCGCGGCGACGCTTCCGCAACTCGATACCGTTCCCGACAACGGCTGCTCTCCAGTTCTCGACGTCAGTGAAGCCGAGCCGACACTTTCTTCGTTGAGCACGCTTCATCCGCTGGGTCAGATTCGTAATTCGTTCATCCTCGCGGTCAATGAAGATGGACTCTGGATCATCGACCAGCACGTCGCGCATGAACGTGTCCTATTCGAGCGTGTCCTGAAACAAAGAGCGGCGCAGCGAGTCGAGAGCCAGCGCCTGCTGATGCCCATTCTTCTGGAACTAACTCCGGCGCAGCAGGCCGTCTTCCATGAGATCTCCGACGAACTGCAGCACAACGGATTCGAAGCCGAGCCCTTCGGCGCGCGCAGCGTCGCCGTGAAAGTCGCTCCCGCGGGAATTGACGCCGCAGCCGTCGAACGCATGCTCCACGAATTATTAGATCAGTTCTCGCGCGAAGAACAATCGCTGAACCTGGAAAAGATCCGCGCCCGCATCGCAGCCTCAATCGCGTGCCATGCGGCCATCAAAGTCAACATGCCGCTCGAGCAAAATAAAATGGAGTGGCTGCTGGCAGAATTAGCCAAAACCGACCACCCGATGTCTTGCCCGCATGGCAGGCCCGTCGTACTGAGGTATTCTGTGAAGGACATTCAGCGGGCGTTTAAGAGAATCTAGCACGCAGCAATGAGCGATGAGCGGTGGGTAAGAACCTGCCCGATTGCTCATGCGTCATTGCTCATCGCTCACTGCTTCTTTATG
>DASYZA010000007.1:0-2642 GCA_035946775.1 Candidatus Sulfotelmatobacter sp.
CATGCAGGCCGCCTACCTGCGTCTCGGCATTCAGGATCAAATGAGCGGACACATCGGGACCATAGAAATCCCGTTGCCCGTCCCACCGCCCCCCAATACCCCGCGCCGCGCCAGGCGCAAGCTGCCAGAAATCGAAAAAGACTAAGTCGTATTTCACAACTCTGCTGCCAATGTTGTCATCCTGAGCGCGTTTTTTGCGCGAAGGACCTATGCATTTTGCGTATGTCATCGGCGCTGCGGGTGTTCGATGCTCCGTTGTGTGGGGACCTATGCTCTGGAGCGTGTCCGAGATTCAGGCTTGCGGGCGAGGCCGCCAAATTCCGATTGCGGCTTGAATAGCCCGTTCAATTCGCGCCCCTCTGCGGCTGAAGCCGAGGGCGGCAACCATTTCGTCCATGATTTGATCGTCAGTTCTCAGTTGTCCATCTGAGGCAATCCAGCGCAGCAGTTGAACCAGTTCTGCCGTGCTGTACTGGTTAATCGAAGTGCGCACTGGGACATGGGGGCGAGGCCCGCGTTGTGGCTTGCTATCTCCATTGGCCGGCTGTTCTTTATGGATGCTATTCCCGTTGTGATTGTTCGGCGAAGCACCGCGATCTACTTTGTCCGCGAATACAACAGCATCCTCAAATGCCTTCCTGGCGCGGCTAATCTCCTCCTCTTTGCGCATGAACCAGTCGGTCGACCAGATTCGATGGAATCGCCAGCCAAGATTCTCGAGTTGTTGCTGTCTGAGCCGATCTCGATCTCGGGCCGTGTAACTTGAGTGATAGGAAGCGCCATCGCACTCGATCGCTAAAACATAGCGACCCGGTTTCGTCGGATGTTCCGCGACCATGTCGATCCGAAACTGCGAAGCCCCCATCTGGGGTATGAGTCTCAACCCGGCTGTGCTTAAGCAGTCGAATACTTCCGCTTCGAAGCCGTTGAGGGGCTCTCCCGTAACATCAGCATCGCCCAATAGCTTGCCGTTACTCGCCGCGTATTGCAGATAGTTCCGCAACAACTCAACCCCGCTCCCCGGTCTCACTCGCGACAGATCAATATCCAGGTAGCTAAATGACGAAACAATGGTCAATTTCTGGCGGGCGCGGGTAACAGCGACATTCAGTCGCCTGCGACCGCCCTCCGGAAGCAAGGGACCGAAACGATTCAAAGGAAGATTTCCGACTCTGTTCTTCCCGTAGCCGCTGCTGATGATGATTGCGTCTCGCTCGTCTCCCTGAACTCGTTCCAGGTTCTTGATAAAGAATCGTTCGCTCTTGTTGGGATCAAAGAAAGCAGCCAATTCACGCTCCTGGTCGAGCGCTTGATCAAGAGCCGCCTGGACTCGAGCCATATGCCGGATGCCCATCGTGATCACACCGAGCGTGATCTCGGGGGTCTTCTTTGCGTGTTCCAGTATCAGCGATACAAGACGCTGAACTTCGGCCGAGGAACTGTCTTCCTGACCATCAACACCGAGTTCTTGATTGACGAGCACGTGAGACACGGCTGGAGGGCCGCCAGGTCCGGGGAAGGTAACGAGTCGATTTTGATAGATGTACCGGTTCGAGAAATTGATCAAGCTCTCGTCTCGACTTCGGTAATGCCAATCGAGGTAGGAGCTGTTGAGGAATGAATTCATGGTATCGAGCAGGCTCTCAAATCCTTCAGTCCCGCTCGCTTCTTCGTCGGCGGCAAATTCGTCCTCATCCGCGGCGGCAAAAAAAGTCGTAGGCGGCAACTGCTTGCTATCCCCGGCAACAACAAGGTTGTGACCGCGTAGAACAGAAGGAACAGCGTCCTCCGGCAGAACCTGGCTGGCCTCGTCGAAAATTACGAAGTCGAAATACTGCTTGCCACTGTCCAGCAATTGACTCACCGACAACGGGCTGGCCATCCAACAGGGGCACACGGCGGTCAGTACGTCCGCAGCCTGCGAGAATACCTTCCGAAGAGGAAGGTGCTTCCTTACTCTGCTGGCCTCGGCCCGAATCAGTTGTTCGCCGGAGGGATTCGCATTCATTGCAGCAATGGCACGTTCGCCATGCGCTCGTCGGACCCGGTCAACGGCGAGAGCGATTCGCTCCTCGTCCAATGTTGTGAACTCCTCTACATATCGGCCATGAGTGGCCCCTACAAAGCCCCCAATTTCAGGATCGCCTTGGCTTACGCTATCCAGCGCCGAAGCCAGCCATGCGTATTGAAAGGTTTCTGACCAGAGCGGCGGATCCGGCTTGCGGACTCGAATATCGGCCACGAATTTGGTAACTCCGGCGGCATCTAGGCCACGCTCAATCTGGTAAAGCTTGGGAAGCTGATACGGGGTTCGATTGTCAGCTCGAAGGGCGCATAGGAGGGAGGTTAACTCATCAAGGGAGAGATTTTCGATGTGCCTCTCGGGCAGAATCTTGGCGAGAGATTGTGTGTCGTTCACCAGGTTCCTGATCGCACTCACATGCCCAGCTGAACCCTCAATTCGCTTCGGCAGACTGCTGCCGTCTGAAGATCTCTTCCATGCCTTCAATGCGATGATTGCCACAGAGAGTTCCGAATACAACACCTTCGTCGGCGCCTTTGCAGTTCTTGCGGCAAGAACCGCAGCGCGTGAGAAAACAGGGACAGAAAACAGGGACAGACGGAACTGACCCATTTTCTTT
>DASYZA010000008.1:0-88892 GCA_035946775.1 Candidatus Sulfotelmatobacter sp.
AAGGTCAGTTGTGGTAGAACACTTTGTATCAAGTGATGGATGCTCCGAAAGGGGATGCTGGGTCTGCAAACCCAGTGTTCATCAACCTTTTAGAGCATCCTTTCTCTTTTGGCTAGAGACTTCGTGAATAATCCAGGCTAGGGGCCTCTTTTGCACAAACCAAGGATTCATAAAGAGTTAACACACAAACAAAGGTGTACTTTTCTTCAAGCCATCAAGAATTTAGATTCATCTCCTGATTATGTTCCACAAGGAGACCTTCGTAGAACCCAATATCCCATACCTATTGGGGGATATCTACCGTTTTGTTAACCACATAGGGCTGGAGATGTCTGTTCGACCATAACCTGCAAAAATAGGCGCTGGATTCCCACGCCGGGTATATACTTTCAGCCCGATAAGAAGGAAAACGAAACATTCGTCAGCACTTTTAGATGTTTTATCGCCAAACAATTCGCGAAGGGATCATATGCGGCCTACTACGTTGAGACTTACTCTCTTCTTAGCGCTCGTATTGTTGGCTGCGGAGCCTGTCTGGGCGCAGTGGAATACTCCGACCATCGACGGCTACATCGCGTCGGGTGAGTATGGCTCGAATAACTCGCTGTCAAATGCAGGTAACACCGGCCAGACCTGGTCCATGACATGGGATGCGACGAATCTCTATGTCGGGATTGTGAACGCAAATCTCAGCGAGGGTGCGGTGATTTACGTTGCAGCCAATCCGCAGAATCCGCCAACCTGTTGCAGTAACTCCGATGGAAATCTCACCGGTTTTAACTACGATGGGACCGACTTTGCCTCACTGCCCTTTCGCGCGAAATTCGTGACCTATGTAAAGACTAACTACCGCGAGTACCGGAACGCGGACGGCAGCGGAGGATGGACATCGCCCGTTTCGTACTACGGCAGCTATGCAGACAACGGCAATAACCAAAACACCCGCGAGGTTGCGATTCCCTGGAGCGCCATCACGAGCGGCGGTGGAATACCCGCTTCGTTCGTGTTTTTCGGCTATCTGACCTCCAGCGGTGGTTACATCTATGGTCAGGTCCCAACCGACAACAACATCGGAGGATTCGCTGGAACCAGTGCCAACGCCACCCAATACTTCGCTGTAATGAATACGGGAAACGGAACCAGCACCCCTCCTTTCTCGATGGAGCAGCCGGCGGGTTTCAGTGCCACCGACAAGGCCGGTTTCTACCACAACACGTTTGACCCCTTCTATCGGGATCAGGAAGGCGCGGTCCCCGAAAACACGCAAGTCACGCTGCGCTTTCATACGCTGCACTCCAGCGGCATGTGGGGTGTGACGCTCCGTGCTTATCTCTTTGACACTGCGTCGGGCACAACTACGGGCCCCGTCGATACGGCCATGCCGTTTGACCAGAACATCACCGTCAGCGGGACGGAATATGACGTTTGGAAAGCAACGGTCACGATGCCGTCCACGCCAACCGTCTACTACTACAAGTTCGAGATCAACCGGAACACGACCAACGGTTGGTACAGCGACGACTACCTGGATGACAACGACAACGTCCACAAGGACGGAACCGGCGCGGCGAGTGACGGCGAACCGTTCGACTCATTTCAGATCACGGTCTACAATCCGGCCTTCGCGACACCGACATGGCTGCAGAATGCCAACGTCTACCACATCATGCCTGACCGCTTCCGCAATGGCGACCAGACCAACGACTATTGCCGCGCGGGAGCGACCACGGGCTGCCCGATCTACTACGGGAGCCAGCAGGCTTTCACCTATGGCCAGTGGAACACCCAGATTTGTGATCCCCGGAGTTCCACCTCTGGCTGCTCCGGCGAGTTCAGCAACCAGTTCTATGGCGGCGATCTGTTGGGGATTCAAAACGAATTGGACTACATCCAATCGCTTGGCATTGATACGATCTACATGAACCCGGTGTTCTCTGCGCGCTCGTATCACCGGTACGACACAGATAACTACCTGCACATCGATCCTGCACTGGGCGGTGATTCCGCTTTCACGGCGCTCGCTACCGAGACGAACCGGCGCGGCATGCAACTCATCCTCGACGGCGTGTTCAACCACGCCTCGTCCGATGGCATGTACTTCGACCGCTACGACCGTTACGGTGGCACGGCTCCCAAGATCGGAGCGTGCCTATCGCTCGGCTCGCAGTGGAGAACTTGGTTCAACTTCACCGATAACAATGTGCCCTGCCAAACCGCTGACTATATTGGATGGTTTGGCCTCGACAGCCTCCCTACCTTCAACCATACGATTGACGCGGTGAAAGATTTCTTCTACCGGGCTCCGGGCAACGTGACCCAATACTGGTACAGCCAGGGTGCGTCGGGATGGCGTTTCGATGTTGCCGACGATGGCAACTTCCCCCACGCCTGGTGGGTGGACTATCGCACCTACGCCAAGTCTTACAACAGTAACGGTCCCCTGATCGGCGAAATCTGGCCCAATGCCAGCCAGTGGCTGGCAGGAGACCAAATGGATGCCGTGATGAACTATCGCTTCCGCAAAAACATCATCGGGTTTGTGCGCAACGCCGAATGGCACGACGACAACAACAACGGCACAAACGATATCCCGGCCCTCACTCCGAGCCTGTTTGACAACGCCATTCGTGCGGTTCGCGACGACTATCCTCCGCAGGCCACGGACGCGATGCTGAACCTGCTGGATTCGCACGACGTGAATCGCGCTCTGTATGTGATGACAGAACTGGGCGACAACGGATTGGTGCAAGCAAAACAAAGGCTTGAATTGGCGGCGCTATTCCAGTTCACCTACGTCGGCGCACCCATGGTGTACTACGGCGATGAAGTCGCGGTGAACTCGCCTTCTCTGGCGAACAGTGGCAATGGCCCAATCGGCGATCCTTACACGCGGCCCCCATATCCCTGGTTGGATCAGGCTGGTGATCCCACAATTTACGGTCCGCCGGACAGCAGTGTCGAAGGCTACTACACAACCCTGGCGCACCTGCGCAAGCAGTATCCGGCTCTGCGGAATGGTTCGTTTGTAACGCTGCTAACCGGCGACACCCAGGAGCCCACCACTGCCCCGAACACATATGCCTATGCGCGTGTGTTTAGCGGCTCCGAAACAGCGGTAGTCGCGCTGAACAATGGCTCGTCTAGCAACGCTGCCAGCATCCCGGTAGCCGGCCTGTTCAGTGATGGCGCGCAACTGCAGGATGCCATCAGCGGTACCACGTATTCTGTGAGCGGAGGCAACGTGGCCGTCACGCTCGCAGCCGACACCGGAGTTGTGCTGCTGCCTGCGCCGGTAAGTGTGGACCTCGTCGCGCCAGTGGGATCGATCACCACGAACCCGACGGCGAACGGAAATGGCTGGATCAACGCCAGTCCGGTGACCGTAAGCCTGAGCGCCACAGATTCCGGCAGCGGCGTCCAACAACTCCGCTACTGGATCAACAACGGCGCGGTGACAGTGGTCGCGGGGAGCAGTGCCTCCACGCAAATCAGCGGTCAGGGCACGAACTCCGTGGGCCTGCGGGCGCTCGACAACGCCGGCAATATCAGCTCGCTGGTGAGCCAACCGGTGAACATCGACTTGACGCCGCCGTCGGCGAGCGTTTCGGCCAGTCCTTCGTCTTTGTGGCCGCCCAATGGCAAGATGGTTTCTGTCACCGTCTCCGGCGCAATCACGGATAGCTTGTCAGGGGTCAACCCCAGCACCGCCGCCTTTTCGGTTGTGGACGAATACGGCACGGTTCAACCGAACGGGCCAGTGACCTTGGGATCTGGAGGAAGCTACGCCTTTACAGTCTCGCTTCAGGCATCGAGAAATGGAAATGATATGGACGGACGACAGTACACGATTACCGTCAGTGCCCAGGATTTCGCTGGGAACGTCGGTTCAGCGGCAACTGTGGTAACCGTTCCCCACGACCAGAGACAGTGAAGATCACCCGATTCGTCCCGGTGTCGTGCCTCTTGGAATTGGCTCGGACACCGCTGACACCATGTTCCCAGACCGCGCCCGCATGCTCATCAGAAGAGGATACTCACTAAGGATTGCCGTGGAACTTGTTCTCACGAAATGGAATTCGAACACGATTTCAGGCGGCTTGGTGGCTCGCCTCTGCTCTTGCGCTCATTGTCAGGAGTGGAAAGCTCGCTGATGTCTTGAGCAGTTCTCAGCCGCACTGATTGTGGTTCCCCGCCACTCTATTACAGTCACTGGTCTCAATTCCAAACTCGACTGGAAGTGCGACTTAAGACTGCGAGCACGGCAGTAGAAGGTCGGAGGCCGCAAATTGGGCTAGATATGTCACATGGTGCTATTCTCGACGCGTGCAGTGGGGAAGCATTTCTACGGGGTCCAGATTGCGCTTCAAGGAATTCGGGGGATGCATTCCGGCGTGGCTGACGATGAGATCCAGCAGTTGTTTGCAGCTTGGCATTGCGCTGCTCCCCTTTTTGCAGACCTTTTCGAGCGCGAGCGCCCAAGTGAAGAAAGCAGATTGCGCAACGGCGGGATCTTACCTGAGCAAAGCCCAAGCTGCCATCAATGCCAGGGATTCTTCTGGCGCGATGCAAGTGCTCAAGCAAGCTGTCGAGATCGCACCGCGGTGCGCTGATGCATATCTGCTGTTGGGGCTTACGGAATTTCACAGCGGCGCCACTGCCGATTCAATCTCGCACTATAAACAAGCTCTTTCACTCCAGCCCCGCTCGTACTCCGGTCATTACGATCTCGCACTCGCTTACCTGAAGGAAAGACAATTCGAGGCGGCGCGCGCGCAGCTTGAGGAAGCGGTGAAGCTGAACCCGAGCCGGGCGGATGCGGTGTACAACCTGGGAATCGTGCTGGAGGAAACTGGACATCCTATTGAGGCGCTCGTCCAATTGCGGCGCGCGCGCGTGCTGAATCCGAAGCGTCCGGATGTAGCTTTCAACATTGTTCGCGCAGAACTTCAGCTTGGGCACATCGCTGCCGCGCGAGCGGAGGCGAAGAGCGCAGCGACTCAGTTCGGCAGTGATCCGCAATGGTGCGCGGCCATCGGGCAGCTCTTCCTGAAGGCCGATCATGCGAAAGACGCAGCGCCGTATCTCGAGCGAGCGTTTCGCAGCCGTCCGGATGATGTCGAGCTTCGTCACCAGTTGGCGGTGGCATACCTGCAGTCCGGGCAAACGGATGAAGTGCTCCGAACCATTGCTGATCCGAAAACGTCGGATGACTATTACCTGCGCGCCAGCGCCTTCTATCTTTCGCATCGCTTTCCCGAAGCGGACAAGGAATCGGCAGAGGCAATGGATCTCGCGCCTGATAACCCACAGGTTCTGGTATTGCGGACGCGGCTGCTGCAGCGCGCGGGGAACCAGGAAGAAGCGATCCAGATGGCGCAGAAGGCGATCAAGCTGGCGCGGGATTGGGATCAGCCGTATTACCTTGCGGGCGTGAGCCAGTATTTCCTGCGCATTTATGAAGACGCGGCGAAAAATCTGGCGCATGCGCTGGAGCTGAATCCGAAATCGGCGAGAGCGCTGTTTGTGCAGTACGTGACTTTGGCGAACCTGGGCAGGCTTGATGAGGCCGAGAGCTCGTTGCGGCGCGCCATCGAGCTGCAACCGAGAAACGCGCGGCTCTATTGCCATTTGGGCATTCTGCTGGAGCGCAGGGACAACAGCATCGAGGCGGAACGCGATTTTAAAAAGGCGATTGAACTGAATCCGCAATACGCTTTATCGCATTACGAATTAGGGAAACTGTTAACCGATTCGAGCCAATCGCGGCCGGCCGCGCAGCAATATGAGGAGGCCATCAAGTACGATCCGGGGCTGACTGCCGCTTATTACCAGCTGGGGCGGCTCTACGCGAAACTGGGAGATCCGGAGAAGTCGCAGCGAATGATGGCAGAATTCAAGCGGCTGCACAAGATCGACCAGGAGGATCCGCGGGACGATCAGGCGCATGAGGACGACGCGAAGAAGGAGGCCGAGTCACAGTAAAGTCTTGAGAAATGCAGGCCCCATTTTGCAAAGTCTTCGATGCATAACTGCTTTCACAATATGAAAAACCTCGGAACGTTGCCACATGGCATACAATGATTTCATCTAGCTGAATTTCATTACACCCACGCATAGAACGCCTTCCTCAGAGATGCGGGTATCTCTCTTTGAATGTTAGGTTTACTTCAATAGCAAGGCCGTGCTCATCGCGGCGAACTTTTGCCGTCTGAAATTTTTGATTGACAACCACTCTACGTATGCTATTAGGTGTGCCCGCCTGAAAAACTCAGTCCAGAACACACATAAATAGCGCTCGATTCGTGTCGACCACGAGGGTTGCGGCCGGCAGGGATGAAGCGTTCATCGGCGGAGCGGATGTGTTGAGCATTTGATCAGGCACGCTCGCCGGCCTGTTCCGAACCGCGTCGTTGGAGGTGCTCGATGAAGCATCGACTGCTGTGGATGGTTCTCAGTATTTCTCTTAGCGCTCTTATTCTTGCTGGACTGCCACTTTGTGCCGAAGTTACGGGGACGGTGCAAGGTACCGTACTCGATTCCAGTGGTGCAGCCGTCGTCAATGCCACGGTGACGCTTCGCAATCTGGATACCGGACTGACTCGCACCATGACGACGAACGCGAGCGGAGCCTATGAGTTCCTGAGCGTCCCAATTGGCGAACACTACACGGTGCAGGTGGAAGCCACGGGCTTCAAGAAGAACGCGCAGACGGGCATCAAGCTGGACGTCAACCAGAAATATCGCGCGGACTTCACCCTAAGCGTCGGGTCCATTCAAGAGACGGTATCGGTGAGCGCCAATGCCGCGCAAGTGGATACCAGCAGTACACAACTGGGCGACGTCATCACCGATAAGAAGATGACCAGCATGCCGTTAAATGGCCGCAGCTATATCGACCTGATGGGCTTGCAGGCCGGTGTCGTACCGGTAGCCTCGGATGCTGCGGTCAACGATCGGCCCGTTTCGGGGAACGGAAACTCTGGACAGATGTCGGTGAACGGGCAACGCGAATCCGCCAATTCGTTTTTGGTCAACGGCGGGGATGTCGAGGAAAGCGTGAACAACGGCGCTTCGATCGTTCCGACACTCGATTCCATCCAGGAATTCCGGGTCATGACAAGCTCGTTCAACGCGGAATACGGACGTTTCTCTGGCGGCATCGTGAACGTTGTGACCAAGAGCGGAACGAATGAGTATCACGGCTCCGCATATGAGTTTCTGCGTAACGAGGATTTCGATTCCCGCGGCTACTTCGACCCGACTCGAGGAGAGCTCAAACGAAACCAGTTCGGCGGCACGCTTGGCATGCCCATCATCAAGAACAAGCTTTTCTTTTTCGGCGACTATCAGGGCACCAGAGAAGTGGCGGGAGTTTCTTCCGGCTTGATCCCTGTTCCTTCAACGACCGAGCGGGGAGGAGATTTTTCTGATTTGGGTACCACCGGATTCGGTGCGATCAACGGAGTGGTTCGGAGCGGTTCGAGCCCGACGAACTTCGCGTCCGTGCTCAGCAACCGGTTGGGATATCAGGTGGTGCCTGACGAACCCTATTGGTTCGACGGTTGCACGAGCACCAATTCAACCACCGGATGCGTTTTCCCTGGAGCGAATGGGCCAGTGATTCCTAAGGCGGGTTGGTCGCCGGTTGCGGTGAAGACGCTACAGTTTGTTCCTACGCCGACTGGAACGAGCGGAGGACAGCCTTTCTTTTCCAGTGCGGCCTATAAATCCAATGTGCGGGACGACAAGATGGGACTTAAAGTTGACGTTACGACGCCGCACGGTGGCACGCTGTCGGGCTATTACCATTTCGATGATGCGACTTTTCTAAGTCCCTATAATCCGCTATCCAATGTTCCCGGTTTCCCGGTAGTCACGCCTTCCCGTGCCCAGCAGATCAGCATCAATTACACGTCGATCATCAATCCAGCCACGGTAAATGAGTTTCACCTGAGCTACACGCGATTTGCATTTATCAAGAACGAACCGCAGGGAGGACTTGGGAAAAATACCGATTTCGGGTTTGTAGGAACTGGATTGGGAGTTATCCCTTCGAACCCGAAATACAACGGGATGGCATCGATTGGTCTCAACAACACCGGTCTGCAATTCGGTCTTCCCGACGGCATCACCGGGCAGTACAACAATACGTATCAGATTACGGATAACTTCACCAAAGTGAAGGCGCGGCACACCTTGAAGTTTGGTGGAGACGTACGCTACATCCAGGTCAACGAGCGCAATACTTACACTCCGAATGGCTGGTTCACGTTCTCAGGTGGAGAAACGGGCAATGACTTTGCGGATTACCTGTTAGGCGCGCCCGACTTCTTCAATCAAACCAGTCTTCAATTTCTCGACTCGCGTTCCAAGTACTTCGGCCTGTATGTGCAGGACACGTGGAAAGCCACATCCGATCTGACCGTTAACTACGGAGTGCGCTGGGACGTCAGCCAGCCCTTCTACGATACGAAGAACCGGCTCCAAACTTTCGTGCCCGGAAAGCAATCGAAGATCTATCCCGACGCTCCCGAGGGATTCGAGTTTCCAGGCGACCCGGGAGTGCCAAGAACACTCGCTCCGACGCAGTACAACCGTTTTGCGCCTCGTCTCGGGTTTGCCTACTCGCCGAGCGTTCGCGACGGTGCGCTGGGAAAAATCTTTGGTGGGCCAGGGAAGACGAGCATACGAGCGGGCGGTGGAATCTACTACACCGCGATCGAAGATCTGACCCTGTTCAATGAGGTGGGCGATCCTCCTTTCGGATTGTTCTACGTCAGTCCCGTACCGGTATACCTGGATCAGCCCTATATGTCTCGAACTGGGGCCGATCCCGGGCAGCGCTTCCCCTTTACGATTCCGCCGCCTGGTGCTACTGGAATCTGGGGGAAATATCTCCCGATTGCGACGGCACCGACGTACCGCGTCAATAACAAGTTGCCGTATTCGGAGCAGTTCAATCTCACCATCCAGCGGGAGATCGCGCGTACGACGGTGCTGACGGTTGGTTACGTGGGCTCGCGCGGGCGACACCTGCTCAACGAGGTCGAATTAAACCCGGGGAATGCCGCCAAGTGCCTCTCGCTTGTGGCTCCGCTGGTTCCGGCGGGCCAGGAGTGCGGCCAGTATGGCGAAGACACGATTTACTATGGTGCCAGCAATCCTAACCAAATTGTCGCGCTCGGAACCCGACCGTACTCGGTGACATCGGGGCGGGGGCTGGCGTTGAATCCTCCGCAGATGGACTTCCAGAGCAATCCTTGGGAGGCCACGGAGGCTAACTCAGAATACGATGCCCTCCAGGCCAGCGTGCAAAAGGATGTGGGCAGGTTTCGTTTTCTGGGCGCGTATACCTGGTCCAAATCGTTCGACAACTCTTCTGGCTTCTATGATGAGCCAAACCCTTATAATCCGCTCGCCAGCCGGGCACTTTCCACCTTTGATCTAACCCATAATTTTGTGTTGAGCTACAGCTATGACCTGCCCTTCGGCAAGTCAGCTCACGGATTCCAGGGAAGAATGCTGTCGGGGTGGACGGTCACGGGTATCACTCGCTTCACTACCGGATTTCCGGTGACGCTGAGCGAGAGTGACGATGCGTCTCTGTGTGGCTGTGGGGGAGCCGATGTGCCGAATTACAATGGCCAGCCAATCCACTTTATGAATATCCGGAAGACCGGGCAATGGTTTGATACATCGCCCTTCTCCCCCGAAGTCACTGGCGTGTTTGGCAACGCCAATCGTCGTTTCTTCCATGGTCCGGGTATCAACAACTGGGACTTCTCTCTGCACAAGAACACGCTGATCACGGAACGAACGAATCTGGAATTCCGGGCGGAGTTTTTCAACGTGTTCAATCACGCGCAATTCAGCAGCGTTACCGGCGATGTTCTGGGCAGCTTCGGCGCAGTGACTGGCGTGCGGGCACCGAGGATTGGACAGCTCGCGCTGAAATTATCGTTCTAACGACGACGCGTTCGTTGCGCCGCAAATGAATATTCCGCTGATCGCGAAAGGGCCTATGAACCTTCGCTTGAGGAAGAGCTTTGTCGCAATTTTCCTGTCAATTTGCTGCGGGTCGGGAAGTGCGTTCGCCCAAATGAAGGGCGAGGCCGCGCAGGACTGGGCGGTGGTGTTCCGCGATACGCTGCAGCATCATGTGCTGCAGTTCTGGATCGATCACGCGGTCGATCAACAGTACGGAGGAATTCTGGGCCGGCTTGATCGGCAGGGACGCCCCACCGATTACGGCAACAAGTCGGTCGTACTGATTTCGCGGTCGCTGTGGTCGTTCTCGGAAGCCTACCGGCGATATCCGGATCCTGCGTATCAGAAGATGGCGGCGGAATGTTTGAAATTCCTTCGCGACAAAATGTGGGACAAGGAGCATGGCGGCTATTACTTCATGGTGACCCGCGAAGGAAAGATCGTCGACTCGACCAAGCAGTTGAATCCGATGTCGTATGTGATGGAGGGACTGGCCGAGTATGCTCTGGCGTTTCACGATCAGACAGCCGCCCAGGAAGCGCTGGATCTGTTCCGCGTGATCGACCAGCACGCTCACGATAACCAGAATGGCGGGTATCGGATCGCTTTCACGGCTGATTGGCAGTTCATTCCCAACTACAAAGATGGGCCGAATGGCGCTGGATCATTCGGACGAAAGTCCTACGACTGGCATTTAGGCCTTGTGGAGGCGCTCTCCACGCTGTACGACGTAACCGGCGATGCCCAGGTGAAAAGCCGCGTCAACGAATTGCTCGATATTTTCGCGAACAAGATCATCGACACACAAGTCGGTTACGGCCGCTATTACTTCAACGATGACTGGAGTGTGGCCGATCGCGATGGCGACTCGAAGCAATGCGAATACGGTCTGGACCTGGAAGCGAGTTGGCTGATTACGGAAGCAGCGCAGCGCGTGGGACGGCAGAACGATGAGTCAATCCGTCGCGCTGCCCTCTCATTAGTTGATCACGCACTGCAATACGGCTTTGACACGGCTCATGGAGGCGTATACCGCACGGGCTCGGCCACGCAACCTGCGAGCAACCGAAGCATGGAATGGTGGCAGCAGTGCGAGGCTATGGTGGCCTTTGAAAATGCATATCAACTCACCGGCGATCCCAAGTATTGGCAGGCTTTCAACCTGGAATCGCACTTCTTCATGGATCGCTTTATCGATCATCAATACGGGGAGGTGTATACGGCACTCCTTCCAGATGGACGCATTGATTCGACCAAGGTGGATCCATGGAAGGCTCCGTATCACGTAACGAGGGCATGCCTAGAGATTATTTCCCGGCTTGGAGGGACGTTGTAGATTGCAGGAGGATGGATCGCAATCTCAAAATGGGAATTCTTGACCGTTTACCCAAGAGGAAATCGAGGCGCAATCATTGGATTCCTGCGAAAGAGGTTCGTGACCTCAGCACCAATCCTTCTTCGGCCCGAATGTTCACCTGTCGGCTGTCGTAGTTGACGCTACACTTCGTCCCGCCTAGGATTCGATTCCACCGCGAACAATTCTTTTGTGTGCTGGCTAAATTAGCCGATGCACCCGATCGGGAGGATCGATGCCTTTTAACCTGTCGAGAAAAATGACGAACGCTCTGGCAGTCATCCTCGTTTGCACCGGCATTGCGGCCGCGCAGGACCAACCCGTGACAGTATCCGTACATTGGGACAAAGTCGTTCGCGTTTCTCGGACCACCCCGACATTGCAGGTCGTGGTCAATCCTCCCCTTCGGCGCGGAACGTCCGTGCATGACAACGCATTCAAGGCACTACACGACCTGGGCGCAGACTATGTGCGTTATGTTCCATGGCTGCCCTATCCAAGGCTGGGCGTTGCAGAATTGGAACCTCCGAAAGATGGAAAGACCTCGTGGGACTTCACGCTTATCGATCCGATGACCATCGACTTCCTTGAGGCAACGAAGGGCCACTCCAGAATTCTGAACTTCAGCACCATTCCGCAATGGATGTACAAAACTGACAGACCAGTCGAATATCCATCAAATTCGGAACAGGTAACGTGGACGTATGAACGAGGCATGGAACTCCGCGATCCCACCATGAAAGAAGTAGCCGATTACTATGCTCGCCTCCTTGCCTGGTACACCAACCGGGGCTTTGTAGACGAGATTGGCCAGCGCCATGAATCGGGCTACCGCTACTCCATAGCATACTGGGAGGTGCTGAACGAAGTTGACTTTGAGCATCATATGAGTCCCGAGACCTACACGCGGTTATATGACGAAATCGTGCTCGCAATGAAGAAGGTAAAGCCCGACCTGAAGTTCGTCGGTCTAGCGTTAGCCATGCCCACCAATCCACATTACTTTGAGTATTTTCTCGACCACAAGAATCATAAGCCGGGTGTGCCCCTCGACTTCATCTCCTATCACTTCTATGCCTCGCCAACTCCGGATGAAAGTCCGGACGTCGAACAATTCACCTATTTTGATCAGGCTGACGGATTTCTGAAGACCGTCGGCTACATCGAGTCAATTCGCAAGCGGCTTTCTCCTGAAACCAAGACGACGATCGATGAACTTGGCGTCATCTCCGCCGACGATGCAGCTCAGAACGAACCGGGGCACGTAACTAAAACAATTGAGAACTCTTACTGGAATCTCGCCGGTGCGCTATATGCATATCTTTATGGGGACCTGGCGAAGATGGGGATCGACGTGGCTGGCGAATCGCAGCTTGTGGGTTTTCCCACGCAATATCCGAGTGTTTCCATGGTCGACTGGAATGATGGCAAACCGAATGCTCGTTTTTGGGTGCTGAAGCTCTTGCATGACAATTTCGGTGCAGGCGACAAACTGGTCGAGATCGAGTCGAACCGGCCTTACGTATATTCACTCGCTTTCGCAACTCAAGATGGCAAGAAACGAGTTCTACTGGTGAACAAACGCAATCGAACGTTCAACGTTACGGTCGCGGGTGCCGGTGGGGGACGGACTGAATATGTAGACCAGACCACCGGCTACCAGCCGCCAGCCACGATGAAGTTGCGCGACGACACGTTACAGTTGGGCGGATACTCGGTGACGGTTGTCACTCTTCCCTGAGGTGACAGCAATTATTAGGTGGTTTGATCCAACAGCAACGTGATGGATTGCTTAACAGCCGTTGTGAGTTTGTCGATGAGTCGGCCACCCCACCCATGCGCGATCAGTGGCTCACCGCAGCTGAATCAAACACCAGCTTTCCGCCTACGAAAGTCTTCACAACTCGCACGTCGCCAATTTTGTCAGGCGCAATGGAAAAGATATCGTCGCTGAGAAGAACCATGTCTGCCAATTTCCCCGGAGTTATTGACCCCTTCTGGCTCTCCTGAAATTCGGCATACGCCGATCCCATCGTGTAGGCATCGATTGTCTCGGCGACGGAGAGTTTTTGCTCGGGGAACCATCCGTTAGGATTCTTTCCATCGAGCGTGGCGCGAGTCACAGCAGCATAGACAGTAAGCAGCGGGTCAAGCGGCGCCACCTCCCAATCTGT
This sequence comes from Candidatus Sulfotelmatobacter sp., assembly GCA_035946775.1. Classification (GTDB taxonomy): domain Bacteria; phylum Acidobacteriota; class Terriglobia; order Terriglobales; family Acidobacteriaceae; genus Sulfotelmatobacter. Next base: position 13,516 of record DASYZA010000008.1, read on the forward strand.
TCCGAACGCCAGGCGCACCCCATGATTCAGAAAGGTCCGGAAAGCATAAGTGCGGCTCGCGCGGTCGTGTCCGATATGTGACTCAGCAAATCGTCCATCATCGATGGCGTGATAGGGCTGGACCGATGCAATCACGTGCAACTGCGCGAAACGATCAAAGTCCTTTGCAGCCATATGTTGCGCATGCTCAATGCGCAATCGGCGATCCGATTCGCCATGCGCCTTGATCACATCCGTGTACAGATCAAGGATGGTGGAGATGCCTTCGTCTCCGATGGCATGTGTGCAGAGTTGCAATCCCGCGGCATCGGCCTTCAGATAGCGATCGCGCATCAGCGAAATCGGATGCATCTCATCCGAGAGCAGGCCACGATTGTTGCCTTGATTCAGGAAAGGTTCGTAAAAATATGCGGTTCCCGAACCGAGCGAGCCATCGGCAAATGCTTTGAGTGCGCCAATGCGGAGATAGGGTCCACCGAACGCGTGGCCGATACCCAATTTCGCGAGATCATCCACGTCGGCAATGGAAGGGGCAGCGTAGATCCGCGTAGTCAATTCACCCCGTTGCATCAGCTCGGTATAGACGGCGATGTCTTCGTAACTCGCGCTCATATGCTGTGCGCTCGTGACACCCACCGACGCCGCATACGCTAGCGCCCGCTTCACAATTCTCAGTCGTTGATCATGGGTGAGCGGAGGTATGACTTTATCGATGTAACCAGTGGCGGCATCTTTCAACGCGCCAGTGGGGTTGCCATGTGCGTCGCGTACTACCGTCCCTCCGGGCGGATCGGGAGTTTTGGCTGTGATGCCTGCGAGCCGCAGTGCCACCGAATTGGCCAGCCCCATATGACCATCGTAGCGGCTCACAAATACGGGAGTATCGGGAGTGAGAGCATCGATGAGTTCCTTCGTGGGCATGTTGGGAGGATTCCACTTGGTCTCGTCCCAATTCCCGCCGAGGATCCATTCGCCTTTCGGCGTGATCTTGGCTCGTTCACCGATGCGACGCGCGAACTCTTGCGGAGACGTCGCATCGTTCAGCTGAATCGACTCCAGTTGCCTGCCTCCGGACACGAAATGCACGTGAGCATCGTTGAAACCGGGCAGCAACAGTTTTTCCCCAGCGTCAACAACGCGTGTTCCAGGCCCTTGCCAAGCCTCAATGTCAGCGTCTGATCCCACGGCGACAATCCGGTCTCCAAGCACTGCGACTGACTGGGCCGTCGGCAACGATTTGTCTACCGTCCAGATTTTTGCGTTGGTGATGATGAGGTCAGCTGCAGGTTTTGATTGAGCCGGACTGGGTTCGGCCAGCACGAGGCAAGACACAACGGCCAACAGCCACAGAGAGCAGTTCTGTCGATTCATGAATTATTGACCTTGAAGACGAGAGCGTGTGCTTCCAACGGCTCGCTGTCGTCAATCTGGAGTTCCTAAAGATCGCTTGTCCTCACAGACGATTCAACCATTTCGATATCCACGAGGCCAGCACAACCATAAAGAACCGGCAAGATCTTCTCGTGGCGGTACTTGCGACGCCATTCCGCTACGCGCTCAGTTCCGCTTCGGTATGCCGGCAGGTACATCCGCCCGAGTAATGGATGACGGCCCCATGCTCCGGACAACTTGTCAGCGCGCTCTTCAGTGACGAGAAAATCGCGACGGAGAACTGCGGCTACTTCCTCCTGCGGTGTCTCATCGGCCCACGTCATGTAAGAACTCTGGTTCTTGGCGTCGTCCTGCAACAGAGAGAGCAGCACTCCAATTTGCAGGTCTTCGTCCGGCAACTGATCGATCTCCGTGACGCCATAAGCGATCAGAATCGCATTGTTCGCGATTCCTTCAAATAACGTCGCAGCTCGCGTGTTCATCGTCAGGACCGTCGCCTCGAAGCCAACCGCGCCCCGTACATATAGGTCCTGCAGATACGCGAAGGTGGTCACGTGGCCGGGCACGACCTCATGGCTGACCAGGTGCTGGAATTCTGGGAAAGAGATTCCCAACGAGGCATTGATCTCATAGCTCGCTTCGTATTTCGGACTGCCGTCGTCATTTCGCGCACGGCCGATGTAGTTCATCGATCCGGAGAACCATGCGTCCTTGATCGGCTGGAATACAATGTTGGCGCGCGGCACCTGCGATAGTTCTTTGGGGAGATGAGGCACGAGGTGGATGGCGCTCAAGTGGTCGAGTTCGGCGATGACCGCCGCTCCCAGAGCTCGCACTGAAGCCATTGGGACCATTCGCTCCCGCCGCCACGCGTCCACCGCGCTGAGAACCTGTGAAGATCCGTTGGTAGGGTATCCGGCGCGGCTCAGAAGCTCAGACAATCGCTCCCGCTTCGCTTCAGGCTTGGAGGGCTCGGGTTCCCGTCCGGTAGCCACCTTCACACACTTCTGGTAAGGAACAACAGGGCCTCTCCCGAGAACTTCGAGAGCCAACTCCCACATGGTTTGCAACGCGGAAGACAAGCTCGACAGGTATTGCCCGCGCAATCCGCCGATCATCTGCGCTTCGGACTGAACTCCTGCGATCGCTGCCGCCACATCGATCTTCCCTAGGTACTCGTCAACGGCTGCTTTGTCGAGCTTTTGGCTGGCGACCCCACCCGATTCGCGTATCCGCGCTGCCGCCGGAACGGTATAAGCCGTCGGCAAGGGCTCATCCGAAAACCAGGAATCGGCGATGAACCGACCGGTTCCCGAAGGACACATCACGTCGCCGCCCCAGAGCGTGTCGATCGCTAGAATTGCGTCTGCAACAAACTTACCTGCCTGGTCCATCAGATCTCCTTTTCGCGCTTCAACGATCCAAACCACACATAGACGCAAAGTCCAAGGAACAGGACTATCGAGACTGTCTGTGAGACTGGTTCGTTGTCATAGAACGGCGTTTTGATCAGGTCTTCACGGAAGCGCGGCAGAAGGCGGAGTGCTGCACCGATCACGCCACCAATGGCACCGCCCGCCATCAATCCGGATGCAATCACGATTCCTCGCTCGCGAATTCTCCGGCCTGGCTCACCCCCGACGCCTTCCGACTTTTTACTCAGCAGATGCGCGAGAAAACCTCCAGCCAAAGCCGGCGTATTGAGTTCAAGAGGCAGGTACATTCCCAGAGCGAACGTCAAGGAAGGCAGTCCCAGCATTTCGAGCATCAACGCAATCATCGCACCAGTGCCGAATAGAAGATAGGCAATCGGCTGGCGGCTCATAAATCCTTCGACCAGCGCCTTCATGATGGAAGCCTGCGGTGATGCTAGTACAGGCCGAAGGTCTCCGCCTGCAGCTTCCCCGAACTGGAAGGTGCGGGCCAGCAACACGATGGTAAGCCCGGCGGCTACTGCCGCTGCAATCACGCCGGCGAACTTGATCTTCTCCTGCGCGGCCGGCGTTGATCCAATCCAGTATCCGGCCTTCAGATCTGTGATGGCTTGCCCCGACACTGACAGCGCAGTGCAGACCATCCCCGCGATTGCCATAACGAAGAACATTCCTGTCGTTCCTGACAAGCCGAATCGCAACAGAACCGCTGACGAAATGATGATCGTAAGCATGGTCATGCCCGATACCGGATTTCGCGCGACCGTCGCAATGGCATTCGCAGCAACCGAGGTGAAGAAGAACGAGAACACCAGCGTGAGGGTCAGCCCAACAGTGATTGCCGCCCATGACGTGCCTAAGTTCCAAAGGAACGAAGCCACGCCGATGGCGCCGACACCGACGCCAAGAACAATGATCGGCATCGAGAGGTCTTGATCGGTGCGTTCCCGGGATACGGATTCTCCTTTGCGAAAGACGCGTGCTGCAATACCGAATGACCCGGCGACAATCTTCAGTGACTTGAGAATTCCGAAGATCCCCGCGGTGGCAATCGCGCCTACGCCAATGAAGCGCACGTAATTGCGATAGATCTGGATTGCAGCCATTTTGGAAATCGGAATGGCCGCGGGATACACCGCCGAGTCATAGTGACTTCCGATGAACCAGATCAGTGGCACCAGCACTAAGTTTGACAGCACGCCCCCAGCGCACAAAACCATCGAACTCCGTAGCCCCATGACGTATCCGAGGCCAAGAATGAATCCAATCGCATCAAAACTGAATACCATGCGCGCGCGATCTGCAAAGGTTCTCGCAACCGGAATAAACTGCAGATTCACGTACTCTTTCCACACCTGAAATGTAGTCACGAACAGGTCGTAAACTCCAGCTACCGCTGTGGCCTGAAGCAACAACTTGGCTTGCTGTCCGCCCTTTTCTCCCGTAACCAAAACTTCTGTGATGGCCGTGGCCTCCGGATAAGGCAGCAATCCGTGCGTCTCACGAACGAAGTATCGACGCAGCGGAATCAGGAAAAGGACTCCGAGACAACCACCGACAACACCGATGAAGATGGTTTGCACAGGATGTGGATCGAGTTTCAGGATGTAGAGCGCCGGAATCGTGAAGATCGCGCCTGCCACTACGGACCCGGCGACGCCACCGATGCCGGTGACGATTACATTCTCGAGAACGCTCGACCTTCTTTTGTAAAACCGGGCAAGACCGATCGCCAAAATGGAAATCGGAATGGCGGAATCCATCACCTGGCCAACCTTCAACCCGGAGTACGCCGAAGCGATAGTGAAGATGAGGCAAAGGAGAATTCCCCATCCGACGGAACGCCAGGTGAGTTCGGGCAATCGCGCCGAAGCAGGGACGATCGGCAGATAAAGCTGTCCGGGTGGAAGGGGTTGATAGGCATTCTGGAAGGTCTTTGGTGTCGACGTCGCTAGTCGGCATGATGGTCCTCTAGGCGGGAGTTAACCTTGCCAACCCATCCCGCAACAAGGACGCAAATCACAACCCCTCGTGAGCAGACGAACAGTGTTATCGGCCTACTCCGTAGCTTTCGGTTTTTTGCGCCTGCATGACATTACTTTTGCTTGTTGTGCTTGCGGCGTGCCTTCCCGTCCGGCAGCCCCCAAAGCCGCAGATGACAAGCCTCACACAGGTCGCGAGTCTCGGTATTCTGGTTGAGCGCGTCTCCCGGAATCTGTGCTCCCATCTTTAGCAGGTGTGGCTTCGTTCCTCCATGGGCCAGATGGCAGCTCAGACAAGACATCTCACCACCCTGAAGAGGGTCAGGAACCTCACTGACGGGATGCCCTAAGTACGGATGTCCCGCTGAGTTGCTTCCATTTAATTCGATGGTCGGCATTGATGCAGAAGCGGCGCGCCCGGGATGTTGGAGATGGCAGTCGAGGCAAATCTCATTGATGTTCAAGCGCAACAAATTCGGCTTGGTCGAGTTGTGAGGAGCGTGACAGCGCAGGCACATTCCAGCGGCGTACGGAAAGTGCACGTGCATTGTGGTCTCGAGGCGATGACAATCCCGACAGCCGGACTCCGTTCCTCGCAAGACAACGTACGATCCCTCCGGAGATTTATCGAGCTTATGACAGGCCTCGCAACCCGACTGTATTGCCGGGTGAACGTGCTCGCCCGAAACATAATCACCGTGGCATTGCAGGCACACGAAGTCTGCCTTCGGCGGCAAAACCTTTTCTGCCGCGAAACACACATGCAAGACATTCAGGCCTACGAAAGCGCACAGTGCGCACCTGACCAGCCAATTCATAGCGTTTCGGTCAGCGATTCTGGTTTGCTGGTTGCGGGGTTACTTTTGCTACATTCAGTCGAACCAGATACGGCGAAAACGGAGTCACCTCAAGCGCCAGTTTGTCTTTGGCCGAGTAAATCCGCGGCGGGCTGGCCTTCACAAATTTCAATTGCCCGGCCCAGGGGTCGAGCTTCACGCGGCTGCCCAGTGGCAAAGCCACGATCTGCTGCGGATTCTCCAACTCCAAAGCAGGAGCCTGTTGCGCCAGAACATTCATAAACAAAACGCGACCATCGGTCGCAAGACTTTCTCCTAGATTCGCTCGAATTAGGCTGGGCACCTTGTGGCCGAACTTCGCCAGTGCTTTCAAGAACAAGCCAGCCTCAGCCAGATTATCTTTGTATGGCGATCGCGACAGGATCTCCATTCCCAGAGCGTCGGCGGCACTTTCCTGCTCCGCGTTGTGTTTGAAATCCAAGAGCGGCAATTGCTGCAAGCCCGGAACGACGAGGCGGTCATTGAAAGCGAAACTGCTGTCCAAGTCGTGTCCAAGTACCGCATGGGCAAGTGCATGCGCCAGAATTGCACCCAAAGCCGCTTCATTGGGCAGAGCATCCAGCAAGCCGCGGCTCACCAGAATCGTGTGGCCAATCGTTGCGACCTCGATCGGAGTCGTCGGCATGATGCGGCAGCGAACCTCCGGGTCGAGAACAATCTTGTTCGTCACCTCAAGGTTATTCACCACCGTTTGCAGAACCTGATCGACTTCGCCCTCCGGCACCACCAAGCCAAGTTCCTCGAGTTTGATCAGGACGTTGTCTTCTGCCCGCCGCTGCCACGAGCGCTGAATGTCCAACGGACTCTTATCGGGACTGCCAGCCGTGTCCTTGGCAGCTTCGGGATCCACCGTAATCTCGGTAAACTCCGAATCCCTTCCGGCCGGAGCCAGGTTATAGCCCCAGAGCCGGGTTTGAGCCTTCACGCGAGGATTGCCGTTTTGTGGCTTGTTGGAATCAAACTCCTCGGAATAAACGACAGCAGGAAGCCATATTGCTCCCTGCAGGTTCATGCGCCAGCTATCAATGTGAAAGGTTCCGTAGCTTCCGTTGAAACGAACGATGTTGTAGTCCTGATCTTCGACCCAAATCGCCCCTTTGAAGCGGTTCGATTGATTCTTCGAAGGACTTACCTCGAACACAAGACACCGGACTTCGCCCAGGAATTCGGGATGCATCGCCCGAAAGCGGTAATTCTTCCTGTCGAATCCTGTTCGATCCACGAAGATCATGCTGGAAAAACCCACGGGACTCAACGAGTAGAGCTTGGAAAAGCTTCCGGCCATGCGTTCTACCAATCGTTTGTCAAGGTAGAACTCTTCCTTCGATTGCTGGAACTGCACCCGACCGAGGAAATAATGGTCTTCGCTGGGCACAAATCCAAGAGTCGTATCCGGTTGCATACGCTGCAGATAGGTCTCGACCATCGGACTGTAGCCGCGCATGGTGTCCGCCATCGCACGTTCATTCGCTACCACCCGATCAATTGTCTGGTTCAGATTGTCTTTGGGAGCAGATTTGCAGAACGTTGGAACACAGACGAGCAAGAGAACGGAAAGACAAAAGCGATGGCGGGTCATTAAGGACCTCCTGCTAATACAAACTGCCCGAATGCGACTCACGGGAACTCGGTTCCGCATGAGGAGTACGTCTCCTTCTAATCAAGGACCCAGACAGAAATATGAGTGGGGGATCGGGCGCGCCTCTTGTTCACGACCGCTGAACATCGGTATAGGAAAGAGGCTCTGCATAAGCCTCGCTCGTCGGGGGAACGGAAAGATCGAGATACTCTCCGGACGCGGAACGTCCTCGGGGAAGGACCTTTTACTCTACTTTGGTTTAGACGAAATCACAGTGCGCAGCCTCACACGTACCGGTGATTTGCCACACCCGCATTCTCGTTTGTGGTTCAATATCCGGCAACTTCGGGGGCTCTTCTTGCGTCAAATCCCGGATTTTGGCAGCCACCGCGTCGCGCCCGACGATTCTTAGAGGTTCTAAGTGACGCCCGTAATCCCGATATACCTTTGCCTGCTGGAGTTACGGCACGGTCGGTCGAAGTACCCTGCAATGGCATCGCTGTCTCATCGGCAGGGTTGGTCATTAGCAGTTCTACTGTTGACTTTTGCAACAGGGGTATCCGCTGGTACGGCTCACGATTCCCCCCCAGTAGCCTATCGCACGGGTACTTCCGAAGTACGGGTCACTTTCTTCGCTACCGGCCAAAACAACCGCCCTCTGGCTAATGTTACGGTCAACGATTTCGCCGTGGTGGATAGCGAGACGGTCATCCGCGACTTTCGGAGTCTGAACAGATCGAACGAGACGTCACTCGATATTGTGCTGCTCCTGGACTGCAGTGGATCCGTAGCCCCGGTTTTTCGCAAAGCTGTGCAGGACGTGCTCCGACTAGCGTCTCCGCCTTCCCCACAGACTCTAGGCACCATCTCAGTTGTTACCTTTTCGGGATTGAAGCCTACGCTCCTGTGCGCTGATGAGTGCGGCAGTAGTGCAGCAGCGAAACTCATATCCGTCACGGCAAGTGGGCCGACTCCGCTGTTCGACACTCTGACTTTTACAGCCAAGTTCCTATCGAGACGATACATGCCGGGTGTCCGACAAGTCGTAATCGTATTTTCCGACGGAGTCGATACGATTAGTGGCGCTTCGCCCAAAGAAGCTTTGGAGGCCGTGGCCTCCATGGGGGCTATCCTGTACGCCGTCGACAGCCAGTCAGAGGCGAGTCCCTCGAACAAGTCACCCTGGCTGCACAAAATGGCGGAAGCCACGGGGGGCAGAACGTTTTCTTTGCAAGACGACACCCACAACATCCTCGAAGCTGTTCTTGCAGACCTTCGTGCATCGTACGTAGTCACCTATGCCCTGCCCAGCCACGCGGCTGGATTCCACTCCCTCCGTATCCTTCCCAAACATGATCTGAACCTGCAATTTCACTGCCGGAGAGGATATTTCTATGAAGAAGGTCAGTAGCTCCAAGCACGTTAAATGTGCACTGTGTCTGATGGCAGTCCTTTGTATGCTTGAACCAGCGTGGGCCGGTATCTATCAGCACGGCACGGTCGTAAGGATGCGTATGGTCGATTGCCTGCCTGCGCACCACGGATTCATTTCTGTGATGGGCGGCGCACCCGCCCAGATGACGCAAGATGTGTGCCCAGAATACACCCTGCTTTCAGAGAAGGTGGTCTACGTCATTGTGGGGAGATCATCGGATCAACTGGTCCCGCTCGCTGACATCGTAGACTTCCGCATCAACAAGAACGAACTCGCCATGCGCATCGATGATGCGCGCCACGAGAGCAAATTCTCGATTAAGGAAATGATTCTGCGATCAGAATGGGATTTGGTGCAGAAGCACATGGCTGACCAAATGAAGAGTGTCCGCAGCTCCGACCGCAGCCTCTCCATCGAAAATCAAGACTAGGCTTTCCGACATAACACCAAATACTGTCCGCCAAACGGTAAGAGGCGGAGCCATGCTTCCAGAGGGCGCAAGAACCTCAACTGGCGAGGGAAATAAAAGAGTGAATCGGTCCGCAGCATTTCGAACCTTGCTCTGGCAAGCAGCTTTGTCGCCTGCCTTGGACTGATCTTCACCGCATTTTCATCAAATGCGCATTGCGACATCACATACTGCGTTCCAGGATTCCACGGATTGTTCTCCCAAAAGGCGAAAATACCGGCAGGGCGCAACGCTCTGTAGATTGCGTCGAGACATGCAGCCCGCTCCTCCGGGGAGATGTGGTGGAACACTCCGTTCGTGAACGCCAGGTCCATGCTTCCGCACGGAGTCCAATCGGCGATTGATAGGAATTTCAGGTTTGCACCGTCATGGGAGCGCCGCGCGACGGCAATCAACTCGCTTGAAATATCGACGCCCAAAAGGAGTTCCGCGGCGAATCGGGATGCCAGCATCGGAGCATTGGCTCCATCACCACAGCCGTAGTCCAATATTCGGTTCACCCGGACGCCAAGCTGCTCAAGGCATCGAGCTGTCCAATCAATTCGCTTTTGTGCATAAAACTCCCGACTTTCGCCGGTGACCGCAAGCGATTTTGCCAAATAGCGCTCGTAGCTGCTGGCATAGCGATCGAATTCAGATTGGCTCATATCAGCGCCGGCGAAGACCGAGGATGCTCAGGAAGAAGCTGCTGAAAATGATCTGCGGGCCAAGAATCAGGGCGAAAACCGAGAACAAAACAACTCGAAGAGTGTTGGCTGAGGTGATAGGACCGAAGCTGCTGCGCGCCCATGTCGAGACTGCAAACAATGATCCGGCTAACCCGAGCAGCACACAGACTCCGCCGAGTACTAATCCCGTTTCCAGTTTGATGTATTTGAACAGGCGGTTCATTTTCGGATCTTCCGGAAGCAAGCCCTCGGTGATCGCGAAGATTTTCGTGAACACCGCAAACGCCAGCAATTGAAATCCAACCAAGATGGATCCGAATCCGTAGGCCAGGGTATGCACGTCGAATACAACATCCCCGACGCGGCGCGGTCCGGGTAAAAGCCAAAGGCAGGCGGCAACACCGACGATTACCGAAGCAATGCCGGGATACAGGAATAGCCAGCGCGGACTGTACATCAACAAAAAGCGCAAATGGCGCCAGCCGTCGTGCCAAGTCCGCAGGTGAGGCGGGTGGCTTCGGCCATCCGGAGAGAGGGTGGTGGGAACTTCAGACACACGCATCCGGAGCAGGCTGGCTTTCACTACCATTTCGCTCGCGAACTCCATGCCTGTCGAGCGGATGCCCATTTTTTCGTAACTTTCTCTCCGGAAAGCGCGGATGCCGCAATGAAAGTCCTTGCTGGGCGAATGAAAGAAAAGTCGCCCTACCGCCGTCAGCACCGGATTTCCGAGATAACGGTGAAGCGGTGGCATCGCGCCCGCCTGAATCCCTCCAAGGAAGCGGTTCCCCATCACCAACTCGGAGCCTTTTCTCAACTCATCGAGAAATCGCAGGATGTGCCGGAAATCATAGCTGTCGTCCGCATCCGCCATGAGAACGAACGTTCCCCGGGCGGCCTGAATTCCTCCGCGCAGTGCGTTGCCGTATCCACGCTCGTCTACGTGCACGACCCGTGCTCCGGCAGATCTGGCAATCTCGACGGAGCCATCGTTGGACCCGTTATCGGCGACGATGACTTCTCCGCTCAATCCTGCGGCTTGTAGGGCAGCCTTGGCTTTGGCGACGCAAGTGCCGACCGTCTCGCGTTCATTCAGGCAGGGTAAGACGACCGAAATCTCAAGTTCATCCCGATCGGGTACCGTTTCCGCCTCGGCCGCTACATGTCGGAGGGAGCTACTCATATGAGATGAGATTGAACTGCGGTGCAACTCGCACGAGCAATAAGCGCCCATTATAAAGGGGTGTCAAAGAGATCGGTTGCGGCGAATGCGGACTATTTCCGCGGTTTACCGACTCGTCGTGCAGTTTCGAACATAAGAGTAACCGTATCCATATCTTTCGGCTTCACTTTGCCAGGAGGAATGCGCGTACGAGTCAAGTCTTCGAGCTGCATCAACAGATCGGCGAGAGCGAGTGAATCCACCAAGCCCGACGATACCAAGGGAGTATTTTCATCGATTGATAAGGCTGCTTTTCGGATCCTTCGGGCAATGAATTCAACCATCTGTTGTTCTTCTGCAGTCATGGCAGTCGGATCTTCCTCAACCTTCTCTTGCAAGCTCCGGGTGCTCTCTGAGCAGTTTTTCCAAGGTAGCTGAACGCGCAGGTTTTCCTGCTGTGCTCTTGACGATCCATTTGGGCGGCTTGAGATAGATCATGCCGACCGCTACTCCCATTCCCTTAACAACCAAGTTCCGCAACTCCTGCTCGATTGCCGTATCGCCCAGATACCTTTCGCTTTCCAATTCTGCCACAACAATTACGTCCTCAGTCCCAGTCTGCGGATTGTAAGAACCCGTAGCGACGACGCGACCGTCGTGAACTGCGGGGTGCGACGCAATGATCTCCTCGATATCCTGCGGATAGAGGTTCTCGCCCGCTACTATGATCAGATCTTTCTGTCGCCCAACTACAAATAGCTCTCCATCGATGAAGAAACCGAGGTCGCCGGTACGATACCAGCCCTCCACGAATACTTGGGAGGTGAGATCGGGTCGGTTGTAGTAGCCGGAGAACAAGCAATCGCTCTGCACAAGAATTTCACCGACATTTCCGGACCGCAGATCGTTAAGCGAATCATCTACGATGCGAATCTTATGATTTGGGAGAAGATGGCCTGAAGAGATGAAGCAAAGGCCGTCGGGAGCTTCCTCTGCAACCTGCACGATGCGACGCGCCGATTGAAATTCCCGCCGATCTGCCCAGATTCGAGCCGGTCCAACATCAAGACACGACTGTGTAATGGCGAAAACATCTTCTGCCATCGCGTACGAACTTTGGAGAGCTTGAGAATTCAATCCAAGCCTCGCAAATGCATCTGAGAATTCCCCGATGCTTTTCGCGCGTACCGGCTCCGAGCAGTTGATGAGTGCCCGCAAAGATGAGAGATCGGGCTCACTATCAAATCGGTCCAGGCGCGTGCGCCTCGGCACGAATTGGAAGGCAAAGTTCGGTAGCCATGCCAGAGTGCATCTATGCGAACTAATTGCCTGCAACATTGTCTCCGGAGACATGACCCAGTCTGTAGGCGACTGCATGACAACCGACAAGTGACAAACCATCGGCAGCATGAAGCAAGCAATCAAACCCATGTCGTGGTAGAGCGGCAGCCAGCTATAGATACGATCCGATGCCCGGTCGATCTTCAGAGCTTGCTGCAAATGTCCAATTTGCCGGAGAACCGCATCGTGAGTGAGTGCAACCCCTTTCTGCAGCCCGGTGGTGCCAGCTGAATGCTGAATGAAAGCGAAGTCGCTGCTTTTGATCTCCGGTTGCCGAACTTCATCAATTGCCGCCCATCTCTCGACGTGACCGGCACGATACAACCGCGTTCCGCCGCGCAGATCCAGATGTTCCAACATCTCTCCGGGAAAGTCCTCGTCGAGAACAACCGCTTTCGCCTGGAGATTCGCCGTAACTCCCTCGAGGCCCGAACGATACTTCGAGGGCTCCACCTTTGTGTTTGGATATGCGAGAAACGCCGGCACGGCACCCAACATCATCCCGCCGACGAATACCTCCATAGCCGAAATGCTTTGCGGCATGATTACGATGAGACGATCCGCCGGCCGTACGCCTTCTTTATAGAGAAGGCCCGCACGCGCCCTCGCCCGCTCGCGAAACTCACCAAAGCTGACTGTGTCTTGCGTGTCTTCGTCGACCCAGAATGTGATAAACGGATTCTCCGCAGGCGCGGATGCGAGGGCCTCAATGAGGTTGGCGAAGTGCAGCACACGACATTGTAGACGATGGAATTTGGGCGCTTTCCAACGAAACCGGCATGGTCCCCAATGCTTTAGGCGTTTATACTCGTACGTTTCCGTCGTCTCTGGAGCACTCCCAAAATGCGGCTTCTGGACAACGCGCGCAAGAAGCCTGCCCTGCTGGGCACGCTGCTTGTGCTCGTAACGCTGACCCTGTATCTGCCGGTACTGCATCACGATTTCCTCCGGCTCTGGGACGACGATGCATACGTCACCGACAACGTCCACGTGCGGACGGGACTGAATGCTACGAATGTGGCTTGGGCGTTTACCAGCTTTGAACAATCCAACTGGCATCCGGTCACGTGGCTGTCGCACATGCTCGACTGCCAGCTATTTGGACTGAATCCCGGCCCCCCGCACTACGAAAACGTTCTCCTGCACGCGTTGAATGTGCTGCTACTCTTTTGGATTTTGCAGACAGCCACCGGGGCAGTCTGGCGCAGCTTCATGGTGGCACTGCTGTTTTCCATTCATCCGTTGAACGTGGAAACCGTTGCCTGGATTGCTCAGCGAAAAAGTCTGCTCAGCGCGCTCTTTTCCCTGCTCACGCTTGCCGCTTACGGGTGGTACGTCCGCGGCGGTGGTCTGAAAGCATACTCGGCGGCAGTTCTGGCATTCGCACTCGCGCTGATGTCCAAACCGATGGCCGTGAGCCTGCCACTGCTGCTGTTGCTCTTCGACTACTGGCCCCTTAAACGATTCGAAGACCTTCCTTTGGCTCGCCGCTGGTCGCGATTGGCATTTGAAAAGGCTCCTCTTTTCGCGATGAGCGTAGCCGGTTCCGTGCTCACGGAAAAGGCACAGAGTTCCGGAGGATCAGTGATGGGGCTCTCACTGCTTCCCGTGCCCACGCGCATCGAAAACGCCCTAATCTCATATACCAGTTACGTCGGAAAGATTCTGTGGCCCGTCCGGCTGTCGACGTATTACCCGCTCCGTTTTTCGCCAGCGTTAGGCGATGTCGTCGCGTCCGCTGCAATTCTCATTCTGCTTACGGCTGTCGCTTTATATTTCCAGCACTTCCGTTATCTGACGGTTGGCTGGCTCTTGTTTGTCATTACACTTGTGCCGGTCATCGGTATCGTCCAGGTCGGGTTCCAAGGGATGGCAGATCGCTACACTTATATCCCGGCAATCGGAATCTTCATCGCGATTGTCTGGGGCTTGAGCGATCTCGTCGAAAATGTGCCGGCCGCGCCGCTGTCGCTTGCGTTTGGCACACTCTGTATCGCGACGGCACTCTCAGTTGCGACAGTTCGTTATCTTGGTTGTTGGAGAAATAACGTCACGCTCTTCGCGCAAGCACGAGCGGCATGGGGCCAACCGGATATGTGGCTGGAACAACTATACGGAAACGCGCTTTTCTCAGCCGGGAGAACTGACGAAGCTTTGCAGCATTACCAGGCATCTTGCGCGATTCAATCCAGAACGGAATACTGCCACTACAATATCGCGCACATCCTCGCAGGGCGCGGTCAGCTTGTTGATGCAGTTCGTGAATATCAACTCGCCCTCCGCTATACCCGCAACCGAGAGATGGCGCTCCTTTGTCTCACGGAATGCGCACAGGCTTGGACACAACTGGACCAGTATGCTGCGGCCGAAGAATTAATAACCCAGGCGCTCAGCATTGATCCGCAGAACGCCGCAGCGCTTCGAATCCAGCGGGAAATCGTAGAAGCGAGAAAGGGCGGGAACTGAGTTGGCCGGAATCACGTTGTTCCAGGCGAGCTGCTACCTCGTAATTTTCATCGTTTGTGTCATTGTGCTCGCAGCCAGCCATTCGCGGATCGCAAGACAGGCCGTCCTTGTCGTGTCGAGTCTTGCCCTTTATCTCACATGGCAGCCGTGGTTTGCCGCAGTGCTGCTGATATCTGTCGTTGGAAACTTCCTGTTCGGTAAATGGCTTCGCCGAAGCCCAGATTGGGTTCCTCTGTCGTCAGGGATACTCTTCAATCTGGCTCTGCTGAGCATTTTTAAATACGTTCCCGAGCTTGCCGGGAGAATCATTGCCCTGCATGGATTCGCGGCCATTGCTCTGCCACTGGGGATTTCGTTCTGGACCTTCCAGGCGATGAGCTATCTTTTCGATCTCTATCGCGGAGAGGAACTGGATCCGTCGTTTCTAGAGTTTGCGCTTTACATGGTTTTCTTCCCGGTGTCGATCTCCGGTCCCGTATGTCGTCTCCCCAATATGCTTCCGCAATTCCGCTCCGAGCGCAGAACCGCTTGGAGCGAGATCATGCAGGGTCTTCGGCGAATCGCAATCGGCATCTTCATGATGCAATTGGCCAAACTGCTTGGCCAGGGAATTCTGGCAGGCGACGGAGTCAACCGAGGCTTCGATCGCCTGACACACTGGTCCGGACTCGACGTCTGGTGCCTGGCCTTCGGCTATGGATTGCAGCTGTTCTTCGATTTCGCAGGCTACTCCCACATTGCGATCGGCGCGGCGAAAGCACTCGGTATCGTGGTTCCCGAAAATTTCGCGCGACCATTCCAATCGACGAGTCCATCTATCTTCTGGACGCGCTGGCACATGTCTCTCTCATTCTGGATTCGTGATTACGTTTTCTTGTTTCTGATCGTTCTACGTCGCGATGCCATCTGGCGGAACTTCGTCTTTATTTTTTCCATGGTCTTGTTCGGGCTGTGGCACCGCGCAAGTCTTTTGTTCTTTATATGGGGCACCTACCATGGCGTGCTTCTGGTAGTGCATCGGCAAATCGAAGCGCTGGAGCGCAAGTACGACTGGACGCCTCCGCCTCTCTGGAACCCCCTTTCCTGGATCATCACAATGTGCGCGATCAGCCTGGGATGGATCTTCTTCCGGGCAAACTCGTTGGCGCAAGCCAAAGAAATGCTCACGTCTGTGTTCTCGGCCTCATCATATGGGTCTCGATATCTCAGTGGCAGCCTATACGCGCTGGTCGGCACTTTGGCGGTTGGATATGCGCTCGTATCGTGGATCACCGCGCTCTTGTGGCACTACGAAGCCAAAGAAGAGACTCCAGACGCATCCGGACGATTTACAGGTTGGCTCGCTCGCAGCCGCTGGTATTGGGTCACGCCTCTTTACGTTCTGGCAATGTTGTTTGTTCTGATGGTGACGCTAGGCCAATCGGACAGCGCAGCGCAGTTCATGTATCGCGGATTCTAGCCCCTACTTCACCCGTGTCCCGTCGGGCATAAAAACCGGGAAGCCATCCCAAGGTTGTGCCATCGCGAACTGCTGAGCAGCCGCCTGGCGATTGTACTGGAACAAAAACATACCGTAGTGGTAATGGAGCATGATGTCGCCGGGAGACTGCGCGATTGCCCATTGATATTCGAGAGCGGTGTCGTTGGGATTCTCCGTGCTCTGTTGCTGCATCTCGTAGCGAAGCAACTGCTCAGCATGATTCAGCTGATTGGTAAAAGGAGGCCGCTGCAGACGCCGAGCCATCTCCTGTGCCAGCCGTGCGCGATCAAAGTTCGTCAGCGCCAGCAGACGTTCGCATTCTCCTTCCGCCATCACGCCAGCCGTGGCAACCTCATTAGCCGGAAGTCTTTCAGCCACCTCATTGAAAATGGCTTTCGCGAGCAAATAGCTTGCCGCCGGAGTCAGGTGTACGTGCTCGTAAATCAGATCGCTACCAATGATTCCATCGGCGCTGGATTGGCTTAGGACCTCTTCAGTATCGAGGGTTGTGACACCGTGCATCGAAGACGGCACAGAACGGTTGATCTCGTTGATCCTGCTGTCGGCGCGAAAGCGCAGGGTATCAAGATCCCGAGCGCGGACAAAGTGCTGGCGAGCAGATTTGAAATCACCCAGAGTCCGCAAGCATTGAGCGATGCGGAATTCAAGCTCTGCATACTGGTCATCGATCGTCAACGCTCGCAAATAGAGCTTCAAGGCCTCTGCATCCGAGCGTGCCGATTTCAGTTGATCGCCGCGCTTTACCAGCGCTTCCCATTCGTGTAATTGATCCGGCCTCAGGTTCTCGCGATGCAAGGATGCGAAAGGGGCACAATCTTCCAAATTTGTTGCTGTTGTCGCCACAATGACCGCCGCTCCAGCTTTCTGAGCGACAAGAATAGTTTCCCGCAGATTGCGTTCGTAATTCGAATAGACCTGCTTCATCAATGGAGAGTTCTCAGGAACCTGCTTATCCAGAAACATCTCCATGCCACGCCACTCTTTTTTCTGCGTGCCCAACTTGGTCAGCAGTTGTCCAATACGCGAAGAATGGTAAAAGATGCTGGCGCGCACAACCGGCATGCTCATGGCAGAGGAGGTAAGCACCGTACCTGGCCCGTACGGTCCGACCACTTCATTGTTTCCTGAGTAGATGATGAACAAGTCTGGATGCTGACTAGCCAGGCCGTCGGCGATGCGTAGCACCACATGCGAATTGATCGCCACGCTTCCCGTGTTCACGACCTCAAACTTCATCTGCGGATACTGCTGACGAAGCATGACTTCGAGATACCGGCTCCATCCGTAGGCAGAGTCGGGATCTCCCATGGCAGCAGATTCCCCGAGCACGAATATGCGGTAGGTTTTCGGCGGCTTCACAACCGGAATGGAATATAGGCGGGGCACCTGCACCATTCCTGCAGGAAAATAAGGGGCAGCAAAGAACAGGTTGTAGCAGGAAGAAGGGACTCCCCTGACCGTGCACGGAATGAGCAGCGCCGTGTCGTACCCGACTCCCGCGGCTCTCAACGAGAACTCAAGGATGACAAGGATCAGGACCGGAACAACGACGGCCGAACTGGTGAGGAGGAGCCAACGACGGCCCCGACCAGAAGCGGCTGTTCCAGACTTCACTCCTGATTTCGTCTGAATATCCACTGCCGTCGAGTCGGTCATCCTCGATTCCTTCTAGGCAGCGGATTACTGCCCCATGCCCGCCGGCTTATCGGTCTTACTGCCGGGTTTCATCGTCATGTGCTGCTCCGCCTGCGCAATCAACTGTTGCACGCGGTCCTTCTGCGGATAGTCCGGATGCGTTTCCAGAAGATGCTGCCAGGCTGCGATAGCGCCGGGCATGTCCATTTTGTCCTGCCACTTCACCATGCCCTCATTGAATAGAGCATTGGCATGTTTTCCATCGACCTTCAACACCTGGTCGTATTCCTCGATCGCCCGATCGGGCTGCCCCATCAGGTGGTAGGCGGTGCCTAAGTCCGTACGAACGTCCGTTGCCTTCGGATTGATCTTGAGAGAGTTTTCGTAATAGGAAACGGCTTCAGGATACTGCTGCGCGTCGTAGTATAGGTTCCCGATCTGGTAGAGCAATTGAGCATTGTTCGGATCGGTTTTCAGCTGGGCGAGCAGCGGCTCTGCCTGCACGTCCGCCATGTGACGTAATTGCTCGGGAGCGGGTTGCTGCGGATTCGCCGATCCCTGCTCCGCGCCGCTGGACGGCCCCTGAGTCGTATTTGCTGCAAGGGACTGCGAGGGGGCCGATCCCCGCGCCAAGTATCCGATCGCCACCCCCAGCAGCAGGCATATCACTGATAGAACGTACGCTTGCGTGCTGGTCCATTTTCCGGCGCTTTGTGGGTCTGACATATCGATCTCCTGTTTGGAATCCCCAATCGTTGAGGAGATTGTGCCGCGAACTCGCGTCCGATGGGTGTGATTCAAATCACATTAGCCCGTGAGCGGGCGAAGCAGTATGGATCCCTACATCGGATGGCAGTCTACCGCTCTCCGCTGCGTGATATGCCCCGCGCCTCTGCGTGATTTCTGTTCCTGGACGATGGGAGGATACGGCAGCGTCATGGCAACACCTACTAAAGCGCTGAAAACACGGTAGATGGACTATCCCTCCTCTGGTCTGCTTTTGGCAGTTGAGGTGCTTTACTGGTCTGTTGGGAGTGTGCACAGGGCCAGCGGCCGGGGAACTCATTATCGGGGTTCGAGTCAAACTTAGCTTCCTCCAAACTGCTCAGGAGATCGAATGGAAACGAGCCAGCAATTTTCGAAGACGTGGAACAATGCCCAGACTTACGGCATGGCAGCCGTTTGCCTGGTGCTAGGCATTGTCGCCGGGTATCTTCTGCACGCCCCGGTCGTGGTCACCACGGAAGCCACAGCGTCAACCGTATCGCCTTCGCCCAATGCGCCAGCGCAGAACGCTGCCCCGGCAATGCCGAGCGCAGAAGACATGAAGCGGATGGCAGACAAGCAAGTCGCCCCCTTGCTTGCCGATCTACAAAAAAATCCAAAAGACGCCGACCTGCTCGCCAAAATCGCGCGAGCCTATATGGCGGCGCAACAGTACCAGAGCGCGCAGCAATACTATGAACAGTCAGCCACAGTAAAAGCCGATCCCGAAAATCTTAACGAACTGGCATTCGTCTACGTAAAGCTCGGCGACGTCGATAGAGGGATTGCGGCTTTGCAGAGGGCGATTGCAATAGATCCCAAGAACCCCGCG
Source organism: Candidatus Sulfotelmatobacter sp. (assembly GCA_035946775.1). Taxonomy (GTDB): domain Bacteria; phylum Acidobacteriota; class Terriglobia; order Terriglobales; family Acidobacteriaceae; genus Sulfotelmatobacter. The sequence goes on from DASYZA010000008.1 coordinate 33,033, forward strand.
GTCCTGTTCAATCTCGGGTTCTACGAGTGGAAAGGCAAAGCCGATCCGCAAGCGGCTGTCGCAGCCTGGGAAGCGTTGCTGAAGGCCGATCCGAAGAACCCTAAGCGCGCCCAGATCGAGCAAATGCTGGCGCAGGCCAAGAAACACCTGAGTATCGCTCCGGGTACGAAGACGGAGAAACCCGCACTGTAAGCGCGGTAATTAAAGAAGGTTGTATGCGCACCCTCCCCCTGGGCGGCGTTCTCTGCCTGATCTTTGGATGTATGAGTGCATGGGCTCAAGGTGCCCCCGCTCTGGACACTTTCACCAGCCCTGACGGCGCTTTTCAATTCGTTTATCCGGAAACCTATGAATTGCTGGTAGGAGAACGCATTTTGAAAGCGACGCAAACGCGCCGTGCAGGGATTCCGGTTTGTAATTTTTCGACCGCATTTGCCTGTGTAATGTATCCGATAGAGGTTCAGGAGGAAACGCCCTTCGAGGCCGCTGCGTTTTCCGTCGGAACCGTGCCCGGGATCGTCGCAGAATCGGACTGCCTGAGCTACGCCGATAAGGTCACTCCAAGTCATATCGAGGCGCTTCAAGTCACCGCGATTTCCATCAATGACCATGTATTTCGACACGCCTCAGCGAAACGAAAGGTAGCGGGACACGTACAGGCTACCGACCTATACCGGACCTACATCAAGCAGACCTGCTACGAGTTGCAGATTAATGTGTCGGTTTCGGCGGACTTGCAAGTGCAAAAGCAGTCAGCACCGATCACCGCCGTAGACGGACGGGCGAATATCGCTCACGAAGCACTGCGGCTAGTTCTTTCCTCGTTTGTTTTTCGAGAGTAGAAAGACTGGAAGGTATCTGAGAGCCCAAAGCGTAGGTGAGTCAGTTGAAATAGCGATATACGATGAGCGCTCTCCACGAAATCCTCGAACTTTCCGAACCGCGCTTTTCCCGGCTGGCGGCCCTTACTGGCCTGATCTTTGGGATTGGCTACAAATGCTTCCTTCATAAGATTTTTGTGCTAGATCCTGACATGTGGTGGCACTTGAGCGTGGGTCAGTGGATCGTAACCAATCGTGCGTTTCCCCACAACGGCATTTTCTCGGGATCTGCCGCGGATCGGCCGTGGATGGCTTACAGTTGGGGCTACGAAGTTCTGCTCGCGCGCGCTTACGACTGGTTCAGCTTCATGGGGATGGCGTTTTTCGGGACTGGGCTGACGATCGCAGTAGCTATAGCCGTGTTTGTGATGCTCTACCAAATCTCCGGTCGGTTCTGGGCAGCGTGGGTCCTGTCCATCGTTGTCGATGCCGCATTCCTTTTTAATATCGCGCCCCGGCCGTTGTTCTTTTCAGTAATCCTCTTCGCCATCACGCTGACACTTTTATTCGAGGCGGAACGGACGGGGCGAGTGCAAAAGCTTTACTGGCTCCCGCTGGTGTTCGTCGTTTGGGCGAACATTCATATTCAATTCGTCTATGGCCTGGCAACTGTAGGGCTGTTCGCGGGAATCAACCTTGTTCAACACCTCGCAAAGCAATTTAAAGCTTACCCATCCTTCGTGTCTGAGCCGGTTGTGCCTGTAATTTCGCCCTTCGTGGTAGTGGGATGCTGTGCATTGGCGGCTTGCATCGGGCCCTACTCTTATCACCTATATCCTGAAGTCTTCGCTATCTCGCAGTCGAAGAGCATGTACAGGATGATCATCGAGTTGCAGGCTCTCAGTTTCCAGTACTTCAATCAGTATCTCGAGCTACTGCTGGCGATCGCTGCGTATTTTGCTCTGGGATGGAAAAAGAAAATCGACCCTTTTAAGCTGGCGCTGCTGATTTTCGCGAGCGTATTCGCCTTTCGCACCTGGCGCGACGCGTGGTTCATCTGCGTAGTAGCTGCAGCCATTATTGTGGACGTCCCTGCCCCGGGGACTGAGAAGAAAAACTCAATATGCCTCTCCGGATGGGTCACAGTTGCCATGGCTAGCATCGTCTTGTTATTCCTCGTTGCACGGAATACAGACCTGAACCAACGCGGGCTCGATCATCTCATCAGCAGCGAATATCCGGTGGATGCCGTGAATTTTCTCCGGCACAATCCGGTCGGGGGCCCGCTTTACAACAGCTTCGATTGGGGCGGATTCCTCATCTTCTACATGCCGCAGTATCCAGTCTCAATCGACGGCCGCACCGACCTCTACGGCGACGATATGGATGCCAGGTACTACTCCACGCAAGAGGCCGAACCTTCCTACATCTCAGATCCTTTCCTGAACAAGGCCGGCCTGGTCATCCTGAAGAACAAGTTTCCAATCGCGAAGCAATTGCTTCTGGACCGCCGGTTTCGGGTGATCTACCGGGATGACCTCGCCACAGTGTTTGCGCGGAACTGGTAGACCGGGTCAGGGCTGCTTCTTCTGCGGAACGAACACACTCGCGATATCGTCGCTATATGCGAGGCGATACTGCGCGCTAAGGCCGGGTAGATTCGTGAGAGCTTTCGCCATGGCGGATTGCCGCTCCAGCAGCAGCACGCCGGTGCGCGCGACTGCCGGATCCGACTCCAACAATTCTTTTCCGCTGACGATATCGAAATACTTGCCCAGACGCTGATCGCCGTAGAGCTCAACGCGGCTGTCGATGACCACTGGATATTCCGGCAAATACCACGTCAGGAAACTTCCCCAGGAATATTCGTTGAACAAGGGCGCGGCAAGATGATTCACGCGGATGTAGTCGCATGCTTTCACTGGAAAATCTTTGCTGGCCTTTTGCATCAAAGTATTCGAACCCGGCACAATCACGAAACCCGCTGTGAGGGCAGCGGCCAAACTGGCAGCCGCAGCCCAAGCCACTGGTCGGAGAGCATCAGTGCTCGTCTGAGAATCCCTTCCGTTCGAGAATCCGCGCGCCAGCACAGCAATGGCTGTCAGGACGGCAAGCCAAGTGTCCCGCTCGACCCGGAACGCCAGCAACGTGCTGCCGAGGAGAGCGAACCAGTCAAACAAATCAAGCGACCTGCGCTTTCCCATCGATAGAAACGCAGTCATTACCAGGAGCATCAGCAGGTAATCCTGCGGGCGTCGGAAAGTCATCGAACTCATCTCGGTGAAGTGCTCGAATGCCACAGGGCTGTACAAAACTTTGAAAGCTGCGGTGAGAAGTCGAAATGTGTACGGGTTGATGAACGTGACAAGCAGCGAAACCAATGCGGCGATCCCGACGTTCTTAAAGTCAACGGCTACGTTACGCTGCTTTACCCAGTTCGCCGCAAGTGATCGAGACTGCTGCTCCAGGAGCGCGGCAAGAATATACAAGCCGAGCAATAGCAGACCTGCGACGAACTGAAGGTGCATGTTCGCCCAAACCAGAAACAGGAATGGCAACCAGTACAAAGGTGCGCTGGATCCTGTCTGACGGCTTCTGATAAGCAGGATGAGTTCGACCCCGAAGAACAGGATCGAGCACACGGACGGCAGTGGCTGCAAATGGGGAATGACGTATTGCGCAATGGCCGACAACAGCACAGCGCCCCAAAAACCCAGGCGCGCCGTCCTCGCGAGCAGAAATGTAAGCACTGCAAGAGCCACCTTTAATATGATCAACAGCATCGGAATGCCGCGAACACCGAGGAGACGGTATACAGAACCGAGAATCAGATCGAATCCCCAGGTCGAGTCATTCCACGCAAGGCTTGGATACTGGGAGAAGAGCCCGGCCTTCGGAATTGCGTGATGCTGCAAAATCCAGATACCGGTCCTCAGATGAACCCACACCTCAGGGTTCATCACGGCAGAAAGCTTGACAGCCTCATACACAGCCGCCGCCGAGAACAGCAGGACCAAGGTTAACAGGCGCAAAAAATGCGGCGGCCGCCACGATGAGACGTTGGCGCGCACCGGGACCGGAGATACATCAATGGATGACAGACGATTCCCCTATTTCCGTTTGGAGGCTGCCCCAGCCGCAACCGGGCTCACCGTTCCATTCGAAAAATGAGCTTCATTGTGGCAGACCAGAGCACACGTGTTTGAACTACGGTTGTAGGAAATAGGCGTCGTTCCGTTCTGTCCTACAACGTTCGCGTCAAAATTGACCATGCGTTCGCCAGTGACGTTCGCCGTCCCCGCCGTCATACCGTGAGGCGCATGGCATGTAGAGCACGTAAATCCTGCATTGATGTGCGACGCATGACTGATCCAACTGCTGGTGCTCTCCACAAGCGTCAGATCATGGCATTTCCCGCACATGGCGTAGGGCCCATTGATACTCAGATCCGGATTGGGGAAGAGATTGGTAATCCCTTGGCCCGGTGCTGGCGCCTGGCTGAACTCGTAACGGCGCTCCAGCAGATGCGTCCATTTCGATCCGTGCGGACCATTCGGGCCCGGGCCCCCAAATTCGCGATTGTCATCGGAATTGTGGCAGTCCGTGCAGTAGATGCGCATTCCCATGGCGCGGCCCTGCGTCTTGCCATCCTGCTGCAGCATGTAAGCCAGTAGACTCGGCTGCGGAAGCGCGCTGGTACGGTCGTGCATCACAGGATGGCTCGAACTTGCACTGGTGTTCATCTGGGGGATGAGGTTCAGCGCATCGCCTCCACTCACGATGGCGCGCAACGGGGCATAACCAAAGACCACCTGTGTCTGTTTGCCGATGCTATTCCCATGGCAACGCAGGCAGTTTTCGTACTGATTGACCGCCGGAGTCAATACCGTGACACCATCGGTCGCACTGATCCCAACCGCTCCCGCTTGCGAGACGCGTATCGTGGGCGGCAGCGGCGACGTGAACGTAGTCACCTGTTGCGAAGCGTGCGGGCTGTGACAATCCACGCAGGTCGTGTGCCGGTTGTTGTTCAACAACCCACTCTCGCCGGAATCATGCAGGTTCAGACCGGAAGGATACGGATGTGCAATCTTGGAGAATTCTGCGTACACGTTGGTGATGGCGGGCGAGATGTTCGATCCGCCGTTGTGGCAAGTCATGCAATTCTGCGTGTACGAATCCATGTTGGGGATGGACGGCTGCGGTCCACGCAGCAGCCTCGGCCCGGCCAAGGAATTGTGTGGCATGTGGCACGATAGGCAAGCATTTTGAGCGACATTCGTATAACTTCCCAATTGCGGCGCGTTCGCGATCGCGTTTCCCGCGGTAGCGTGTATGCCCGCCGCCCATTGCGCCAAAGGATTGCTCTGCCCGTTCACCGTTCGCGGCTTCACCTCGTGACACGCCAGGCACATCTGCCCGCTGGAACTGTCGCGCACCAGGAAATTCTGCGATATCTTGTCGGTCATCTGCACATGCGGCGTGTGGCAACTGGTGCACTCCACGTCGTTGTTAATCAACTTCACCGCGCCAGTGGGATCGGCGGTCGTGTGGCTGGTGGTCAGCGAGCTCACCAGATCCGGAGCGTCGACCAGCGGTGTCTTGAGACTAAAGGGATGCGAGCCCGACAGATCTGTCCCGAACTTGTCGGCAGGATACATATTGCCGCTCATCTGAATTTGCCCGAAGGGTTGCGTCTGCCCCACGGCAACCGTCCCGTCATGGCAACTCAAACACAGGCTGCTATCACCCCCGAGCATCGGCTGCAAACCGGTGTTGTGCAACGTCGTGCTGGTATATGTCTTATAGGTCTGTACCGAGAGCGTTTGGCTCCAGAGAGCGCCATTGGCGTTCTGCACCCCAGAGTGCGGCACGTGACAATACAGGCACGGATCCAGCGCGCCCTTCACGGGCGACGTCCCACTCAAAGACATATTGTGCGATCCCAACACGTCGCCGGAGATCTGCGCCTGGCACATGAGAGCAAGCAGGATGAATGCGAATCCGAGGAGAGACCGTCTCATTGCGGCCCTCGACGCGATTGCTTCGGCAATCCGAAATAGCGGAATACCTGAATCCGCCGGTTGTAGGAATCGACAACGAAAATGCGATCTTCGTGATCGATGAACAATCCCGCCGGCAGTTGAAACTCGCCGGGCGCCGTCCCGCGCGTTCCGAAGTAATACAGCAACCGGCCCTGCTCATCGAATACCTGCACCACGCCCCACATCCCATCCACCACATAAAGATGGCCCTCGGAATCGATACCGATTCCCTTGGGACGGAACATCGAGCCGCTGGTGTCGCCTAAGCGTCCGACCGATGTCTGGAAGGCTCCCGAGCGATCGAGGAACTGCACGCGGAAGTTCATCGCATCCACGACGAAGAGATTCTGATCGTGCACCAGCAACTCTGTAGGCAGGTTGAACTCAACGTCTCCATTGCCCTTCTTGCCGATCGTTTGCACGACCGAGCCGTTCATGTCGAGGACGAAAATCTTGTCGCGGAGCGTGTCGGTCAGGTAAATGCGCTGCGCCGCCGAATCCACGGAAATGCCAGTAGGCCGTTTAAAGAATCCTTCCCCGCCCTTCAGGCTGCCGATCGCACGTTTGAACTTTCCGTTGGGCTCGAAGACAAAGATCTTTCCCGCTTCCGAGTCGCTGACATAGAAGTTGTCCTGCGCGTCGACCGCCACGCACTGCGGACTCCGCATGGAATCGCGGCCCTTGTCCCTGCGCTCAATGAATTTGTACTTATGATTCTGGAAGTCGAAGATGTGGATGCCGTTTGCGCCTGGATCCGTGACGATGGCCCGACCGCGGGAGTCGACGGCAATGCTGTAGGGCCGTACCAGATGCGGATGGTCAGGCTCTCCTGCTATGACATCTACCAGTTTGGTGAAGAATCCGCGTTTGCCCTCAACTTCTTTTTCTGAGCTGAAGCTGCGCTCGTAGTGCAGCTTCCGGCCACCTTCCAGGAGCAGGTCCGGGGGCGGCGGTTCGATCTGATTTTCTTTCTTCGTCTTCGAAGACCACGCCGGAACCAGCAGCAGCACAAGGACGCACCCCACCGTAGCCGCCGTATGTGCGAATTTTCGTCCTCCCGACCTCAGAAGAAGTTGAACCATCTCGAGAACCCAACATAGAAGGTCGTGATATCCAGCGGCTGCGTACCTGTGATTCCCGCAGTCTGCTGCAGGTGAGTATACCCGCCGTTGATGAAGATCTTGCGCACGCGGTATTGCAAGATTGCGTTGGCAAGTGTGTTATTCGTATAGATGCTCTGCGACGGATCCACCGTGCTCCCACTGGCCTTGCCGTATCCGAAGCTAAGCGTAATGCGCTTCGTGGGCATGGTTCCTGCACTCAACCCCCAGCCCTTGGAATTATAGGAAGTAAATCCTGTGCCGAGCACCGGTGCCGGAAGATTCGTTGGTATTGGTACTAATCCTGTTGGAGTAAATATCGCGAGGCCGTCGGACTTGTTGTAGTACGCGTTAAAGGAATTGCCGCGAAAGATGAAGCCCGCCCAGATTCGATCCGCGCTGCTCGTCGTCCCGGAGTTGGCGCTGATTCCGCTGTGCGCGCCGCTATATCCTGCCATCACATACTTCCGGTCACCAATGCGCCTTCGAATGCTGGCCAGGTAGCTGTAGGATGATGTCGTATACACCAGCATTACGGTCTGCACGTTTTGCGAGTAGCTGAAATTGCCGCCTACATCCCAGCCGAACCACTTGTGACTGTAATTGAGGTTTCCCACGAATCCCAAGCCGGTATTGTATTGTTGCTGCGCAGTATCGACCACGCCTACTGAGAACGACAATCCCTTCAGAAGTGAATGATCAAAGTCGAAGTTTGCGCTTCCGCCAAATTGCGTTGCCGAGTAGCTCTGCCCGAGAAAAGACTGCTGCTGATGGGCTATATCGGCATGAACGCCCAGGTTCTTGAATATCTGATAAAACACATCCGATCCCACCAGGAATGAGCGAAAGCTGGAGGCACCTGTCAGATTTACGGGCGTTCCGCTACTCAGGACAGTTTCGGGTATGCTCCCAAGAAGGCTGTCGTTGTAATTCGCCGTGAATCCCACCCCCAAGTTATTCGCCGGGTGAAAGGTCGCATTGCTGTTGATCGTGTCCGAGTTGCCTGAGCTTTGGGCTGACACAGAATCCACGTAGTGATAACTGTAATCGAGCCGGTTCCAGCTTACGCTCGCGTTTCCGGTCATTGGAAGCGAATGCTGAATGCTCGCAGCGTAACTATTGCTTGAACTGTTGCTATCGATCGGGGCCTCACCCGGGAGCAGGAACTGCGAAAATACGGCGTTCGTATTCCGGTGCTGAAACTGCCCATCCATGATGAATCCATCCCATCGGTAATTGGAAAGCAGGATGAGCGAGCGGTCCTTCTCGCGATCATTTCCCGGTTCGTCCAGGACTTGCTGCGAAGTATTGTTGATGTTGTAGTTGACGCTCAACGTCGGCAAATTCGGAAGCAAGGCGCTCCAGCCTACGCCGAAGCTTTGTGTGTTGACGTGCTGCGCCAATCCGAGGTCCGAACCGGGAACTCCGAATGCGCTTGTCCCATTGGATACGCGGTTGTAAGAAAACGTTCCGGGAAAATGCGATCCGCTGAAGAGGTTGACGTTGGACGTAACGCCTGATGTGTTGGTCAGGCTGCCATAAGTTGTGTCCGACTGCAGCCGGTTGAAAAAGGGATCGATGTTGAAATTCAGGAAGTTCGGGCTGTAATAATCCCCGGTCAGAACGCCATTCCCCATGAATCCCTGGGAATGATCGGAGACTCCGCCGTTAAACCCGCCCGCGTAGGTGTACCCCACATTGCCGTTTAGATTCATGTGGAGGCTATCGCCAACTTGCAACTGTGCCCACGCCGGCAGCGTCAGCAGCGAAAGGCCAAGCGCCGCGTAGCACAAGCTCCGAATTGTGATCCGTCCCGGCCACATTCCCCACCTGATTTCTCTGCCTGTGAATCGCGCTTCACCTTTCCTCGCGCGGGCCAGATGCTTCACAGGACCTCAATCTTCGCGTTCTTCCTCAACTTCTGATCGAGCGCGGACCGCAGTTGCTCGGTCTTTTGCTTCTGCAAGTCCATCATCAGCTTCGCTTTGACTTCTGAAAATGGCGTAATCCCCGCGGGCGTGTGAGCATTCAGGCGAAATAGCGTGTAGGCCGGGCCCAACTGAATGAGATCGCTGACTTGCCCCGGCTTCATTGCCAGCGCCGCCTTCACCACCGGAGGCGGAAGCTTGTCGCGGTCCACCGCCTTGCGGTCGCCCATGTTCACGTGCCAGTCGTCTTCGGAAACCTTCTCCGCCAACAGCCCAAACTCTTGATAGGTCTTCGTCGCCTTCCCCTGTTTGAGTGCGTTCTCTGCCTTCTTCCGCGCTTCTTGCGCCATGTCGGGCGTCAGATTCTGCGGGGGAATGATCGAAATCGTCTGGATGCTGAATGTCTCTGGACGCTGGAACTTGCCCGGATTTGCCTTGTAGTAGGCCAGTGCCGCGGCCTCGCTCACTTTCGATCTGTTGCGCACTTCCGTCGTCAGCATCTGCTCGATCAGCAGCGAGCGGCGGATTCTCTCGCGCATCAGTTGCTTCGAACCATGAACTTCCTTTTGCATGACGTCGTTGTATTCCTGCTCGCTCGCGAATTGTTTGTGAAACTCCGCCTCGGCCTTTTTCAGGCGCTCCTCAGGTACGGTGCGTTTCTCGCGCAGCGCTTGCTGGTACAACAATTCCTCAAAGATGATCATCTGCAACGCGCCCTTGCGCATCTCCGGCTCCATTGATTTCGGAATACCGTTGTGCGTCTGCGCGTACGGGAAAATCGCCTGCATCTCCAGCCAGAGATCGCGCTCGGTCAGGATGGCGCCATTCACCTTCGCGACTGGATTGCCGCTGGTGGGCGGGAGAATTCCTGCTGTGCTGGCAGTCGGCAGAGTCTGCGTTGCTGCTGCGGGCGCAGCCAGGCTGGGTGCATGTGAGGCGACGACTTGGGTATTCCCACTCAATGCCGCTGCCATCACCGCACTGCCGATCATGAGTTGCAATTTCATTTCATTCCCCACGGTTGCTGAAAAGCGGGGGAGAGAAACGTCCCCTCCCCCGGTTAGGTCATTAGAACTGCGTCTTAACGGTGGTGATTCCGGCGGACTCGTTGGACTCGCCGAAGTGGCACTGGCGGCAGAACTGCGTTGTAGAAGTCGCCAGGGTCGGGTTGTTGTTGCCAGCGCCCGGGTTGTACGGGCCGTTGATGAAGAAGTACGTCGGATAGTTTCCACCGGAGACGATTGCGGAAGAAGCTTGCTTCCCGCGGGGCGCGGTGTAGACGTACATCGCATGCTGGTTGTGGCAGGTAGTGCAGGTTAGGAACGCATCGCCTGGGTTGACATCGCCCGCCGGGATCGAAACGCCCCATCCCCACGCGCTGCCCGCGATTGCCGGATATCCGTAGTTGGCAGCAAAACTAACGTACGCCGACGAATTCGGTGCGATGTTGGTAATGCCGTTGGTCGCGTCGACCGTGATAGTCAGCGGACTGGTGGTGGCATTGTTTGTCCAAACGCGGGCCGCGCCCAAAGTGGCCTGTACGCCCACCGGGTGGTCGTTGCCGTAGCCGGACGTGTTGCCGTTGCCGCTGTCGTTGCCGAGCAGCGTCGGGATCGGACGGGTCCCATACACGCTCGCCGGCAGCAGATTCATTCTCTGCTCCCACGACTGGCCGTTCATCATCTGCCCTTTGGCCACGACGCCGTCATGGCAAGCCAGGCACATGGTGATCTGGCGGAGTTCGTCCTGCTGCGTGGTATAGGCGGTAGACTCGCCGGGCAGGGTTTCAACGTAGCCGTTGCCCAACGTGATCGAATAGCCCAACAGAGGAGTTACATCTTGACCGAACAAAGCATTGCTGCCGGAAAGAGGATCGTTGAACGCAGCTCCGTTGGTGGCAACGTTGCCGCCGCCGCCCGCCGCGCCGCTGTGTGGAGCATGGCAGCCTGCACAACCACGGCCGCCGTTCTGGTGTGCGCCGAGAATATCAATCCCGGTCAAGCCAGAGCCCTGCGTGTAGGTCTGAGCAGCGGCTATGCCGGCCGCGATCAGCACTACCAACATGACGAAGAATAGCTTTTTCATAAAGTCTTACAACCTCCTGTTTTGTAACAGCTGTTACAGCCACCTCTACTGCTATTTCGTATTGCCTTTGCTGCCCGGAGCCGATTTGCACCGGCCCCGGTTTTTGGCCATCCGCGGAACAGCCAAACTTATTGCGACTTCGCAGCCGCTGAATCCGTCTTCGGGGCAGTGGAGGCGGCATCCGCGCTTGCCGGCTTTCCCTGCGCTCTGGTCTTGTCGATCTCCGCCTGACGCTGCTTGATCTGCTCTCGCGCCTCGTCATCGGTGAAGTAGCGGAACATCTGTACCCGTCCGGGATATTGCTCGGACGTAAAAATCCGGTTGTTCTTGTCGATGTAAAGCCCGGCCAGCGCACGGAATTGTCCGGGGAACAAGCCGTGCCCGCCCATCCACATCAGGAAATGGCCGTCCGGCGTGTAGCACTGCAGGATGTCCATCATTCCATCCGCCACCCAGACGTGACCGTCGGCATCGATGGCGATTCCCTTGGGGCGCGAGAAATATCCAGGGCGGTCTCCTTGCTTGCCCCATGCCCGGATGAAATTCCCGTCTGCGTCAAAGACCTCGACGCGGTTGTTGAACATGTCAGTAACGTAGAGATTGCCGTCGGCATCGACGGCCACATTCTCGGGAGCCGCAAACTGCCCAGGTTCCGTCAGTGAGTGTTTCTTTCCGGCTGTGCCCATCTTGCGGATCAGCGTCAGTTTGTCCGCGTCAAACACCAGCACCTGATCCAGGCCCGCGTCCGCGACATACAGGAATCGGTTCTCGTTGTCCACAGCCATCCCGGCCGGATCGACCATGCCACCTTCACTGATCGAGCCCTCAATCTTGTGATCACGGTCGAACACCACGATGCGGTGAAACTTCGTATCGGAAACGAACAACCGGTCGGAATCATCCATCGTCAGTCCGATGATGTCGCCGAAGCGCCCATCTTTGCCGTTCTTCAACATCTGCAAGTCTTTGGTCTCGGTGTTGAAGATGAAGATCGCTCCGACTTTTCCATCGGCGACGTAGACGTTCCCTTTGGAATCCACTGCGATTCCGTAAGGCGTCCAGAGCGCAAACAGCGGCTTCTCCATCTGCAACTGTTGTTGCGTCTCGGCGCCCGCCATGCGGTCCATCCATGAACTCTTTTTCTTGCCGGATTGCGGCACATACTTGTCACAGCAGAAATAGTTCAGATATTTCACGCGGGTGGGTGCCGGCGGGTTTGGCCAGACCAGCTTCGAATAATCGATCTCTTCCAGAACGTTCTTCTGAGGCGCCGCGGGCTGATCTTTCTTTTTCTTGCCGGCGTAAACCGGCGAGGTCGCCAGACTCAGACACATCAGCAGCGCGCCCAGCACCACAGCAATTCGAATCTGCGTCACAGGCGTTTTCATTTGGTTTTACCGCCTTGCGGTTGCGCAGTCTGGGGTTGCGCATCCTGAGGCTGCGCTTGCTTCGTTTGCCCCATCGCGCTTTGCGTCATGTCGCCGTGGCAGCTCATGCAGAACGCCATATTGTTCTGCTGATCTTTCACCAGCATCGCGGGATAAGCTCCGGAGTGCGGCTGATGACAAGTGAGGCAGTTGATCTGCTTGATCACGTGGTTCACGTTCGTCGGATCGACGATGTCGACCACCGGGTGCCGGTCCGTTGGGTGCCCATGTCCATACTGCAAGGGCAACTGGATCACTTTGCGGAAGTAGTCTTCCGGCAACCGGACCTTGCCGTTGAAAATCGTGACGAGGTGCTCGCTCTCGACCTTTTGCGGATTCGCATCCGGCCCGTGGCACTCAAGGCACAGCTTGTTCGGAGTCGCCGCGCGCAACAGGTGGTCGTTGTCTCCACCGTGCGGCTCATGGCACGTCGCGCATCCCTGCACGAAGGCCGGCTGATGCAGTACAGCCTTCTTCATCTGGTCTGCCTGATCGCTGTGGCAAGCCAGGCACGCCTTCACCGGATCGGGTTGCAGGAAGCCAGGAGCCTTTCCAGCGTGCGGGTTGTGGCATGCGATGCAATCGCCCTGCGCCCCCGGATGCTGCACCTTCGCAGTCTCGATCTTCTTCGCCTGCTCGTCGTGACAGCCCACGCATAGGGCCCGCGAGTCGCTGTTTGTCAGGACTACCTTGTCGTCCTTGGCTGGCTGGTGGCAGCTGTCGCACATCTTGCTCTCGAAGGGGACGTGCAGGAATGCCTGCATCAACTTCGGCTTCGCCGATTGGTGAGGGTTATGACATTGCAGGCAGTTCGCGCCGCCAAAGGGCTGTCCCTGGTGCGCCTTCTGCAGGTCAGCGTCTTTTGCATCGTGGCAGTCAAGACAGAGCGCTGGAATATCTTTCTTGAGATGCGCGGCAAATTCGATCTTGTCGCGATCGCCGTTCTTGTGCGTCAGGTGGCAGGTGTCGCAGCCCATGTCGAGCGCTGCGTGGCGGCTACCATCCTTCGGGACGTTCATGCCAGTGTTATGGCAGCTCAGGCATAGGTTCTCGTCCCGAGTCGCGCCGGAGGTCGGCTTCAATAGTTGATTGGGATTGTCCGATTGATGCGGGTCGTGGCACTTCACGCAATCCCGCACTGCGGGAGGATGCATCGTCAACCCGGGCTGAACTTTCTTCTCGTCATGACAGCTCAGACACAGTGCTTGCGTCGTCGTCGTGATCAGCTTGACTCGGGTGACGTCGCGGTTGACTCGGACTTCATGGCAGCTTAGGCAGCCGGTCGCTATCGCTGAGTGAACCGCTTTGCCTTTGCTCTTGTCCTCATGGCACTCGAGGCATTTCGCCGAATCTACATTCTTTTCGAGAGGAACCGGATGCGTCTTCGCCACGGCCGGACTGACTGCAAACGCCACCAGGCAAGCAAGCACAAACGTAAAATGGAGGAGGGCTCGCCTTGTGCTTGCCTCTGGGACTGGAAGCGTTCGCACTGTCGACTCGGAAACCATGCCAACCTGTCTTTTGCACGACCAAGTCCGTAACTGGGAACGGCATCGAGCGTTGGAGATGCAAAGTGCAACTACCTAAAACCAAAGGGGTTCCGGAACCAATGATGAGTGTTGTCATTTTCTACAGGCCCGAATTTTCTAACCAAAATGGGCCTTCTCCCGCACTGGCACTGGTGAAATCGCGCACGCTGGCAATCGCTGTTTTGTGATTGAAATCACAGACTTTGCGCGGTGGGTGAAATCGCAGACGAAACTTCAGCATTTGAGTGTTATGCCTCATCGGGAATCGGGCAGGCGCTCTCTTTTGACTCCGTAACCCGCGCAGAAGTAAGGAGTTGCTGGATTTCTCTCGATTGGCGTGGAACGTGCATTCCTTGAAGCGAGGCAGAACGAACCGTTATGGCCCTGTCACTTCGCTCCGCGTTTCGCAAAACCTGGCAGACTCTGAGTTCCGTCAGGACTGGCGTCATCCTGATCATATTGGTGGTCATCTTTTCGGCGGCCGGCACCGTCATCCTGCAACGCCCCATTACTGATCCGGACGACATCGAGCGCGCCTATTCTCCGGCCATGCTCCGGTTCCTCGACACATTAGGCCTGACTGACGTTTTTCACGCGCGCTGGTTCGTCGCGCTGATGATTTTGGTGAGCCTCAGCATTATCGCCGCGTCAGTCGAGCGTTTCCCTAACGCCTGGCGTTATTTCTCGCGGCCCTATAAGAGTCCCGATGACAGCTTTCGCCGGGCTCTCCCTATTCAGGCCCACATCCCCGTTTCTAGCGAAGGTGTGGGACTTACCGCTGCGGAGAAGGCACTGAAACATTTCGGATGGAAAACGGAGCACATTGTTCGGACGAACAGCTTTTCGCTTTTCTCGGAGCGCCACCGCATTTCGGAGATGGCGGTCTACATCGTGCATGCCAGCTTGCTGCTCATCTTCCTCGGCGGCATCGTCGACGCTCTCTACGGGTGGAAGGGATTTCTCATGCTCTCCCCGGGAACTGAGAGCAGCCAGATCGCGCTGAAGAACGGTTCAACCAAGATGGTTCCCTTCGCGATTCGCTGCAATGACACTGGCGAAGAAACCTACGCCGACGGCACGCCCAAGAAGTACTGGTCGAAACTGGCAGTGCTCGATAACGGAAAAGAAGTAAGCCGCAAAGAAATCGTGGTGAACGATCCTCTGGTCTATCGCGGCGTGCGCTTCTATCAGGCCAGTTTCGGACGCACTGGCAAACTCGACAAACTGATTCTGAACGTCACTCCGGCAGATGGAAAAGGTGAACCGCGTGAAATCTCGATGTCGATGAACGACACGATCTCTCTCGATGCGGACACTACGGTACAACTCGCCGAATTCATTCCCGATTACGTAGTGCAAGATGGCCATGTGTATGCGCGCAGCAACGACGTGGTGAATCCCGCGGCGCACCTGGTCGTAACCTCGAAAAAGACGAACAAGATCGTCAACGTCTGGTTTCCGGAAATTCCCGGCATCGCTGAAAATGCCGCTTCCCCCTACAAAATTGAACCGAAGGACCTGAAAACCGAATTATTCACCGGCCTCGAAGTCTCGCATGAGCCCGGCCAGTGGGCAGTGTGGGGTGGCGTGATCCTGATGGCAATCGGTCTCACGTTCGTCTTTTACGTCATTCACGTGCGTATCTGGGTCGTGCCGGTTGTCGATGCCGACGGACGGACTCAGCTATGGATTGGAGGATCTGCGAACCGCAACCGCGATGCCTTTGAACTCACGTTCAAGAGATTTGTCGAGCAAATTCGGGAAGAGTTGAAACCACAGACTGCGGCCGATGAAGTACTCGCCGTGTCCGGACCAAGGACATCGATCGCCGGAAGGTGAGTTCCGGCTGGAACACGAAAGAAAGGAAGCACGCATGTCACGAGCAAAAGTGGAACAGCACCCCGCGACTGGAATGACCTTGATCGTGGGTGTGGGACTGAGCATGGCTTTTCTGCTGTTCATTGCTTTTCTGAATGTTGTGAAGAGTGGAAATCTTTTGAGCGAAGCGAACCTGCTCTACGGTGCCCTGGTGCTCTATTCGGGCGCCGGAGCGTTGTATCTCGGCTTTGGGGTAACCGGGACGGAGTCCTACATCAAGTTCGCCTCTCTGGCCACCTGGGCCGGCCTCGTCGCAAATACCGGAGCGGTCGCGCACCGCTGGTACGAGGCCGGCCATCCCCCATTCGCAAGCCTCTATGAAATGCTGCTCAGCTTCGTGTGGACGCTCGCTGCTCTGACCTTGATCGCTGAGAAACGCTACGGAGTGAAGGTAATCGGCACAGTCACCATGCCGGTTGCAATCGTCGGCGTGGTCTTGATGCAACTTCTGCGCAGTGAGGTCCGGCCTCTAGTTCCTGCGCTGCAATCGACTTGGCTTCATGTGCACGTCACGCTCGCCATGCTCGCCTACGCAGCATGCGCCCTGAGCTTCGCGTTGGCGATGATGTTCCTCATCCAGGACAAGCTGGAGACTGAAACGTTTCTGGCGGCGACGAGCATCTTCACAATCGGAATCTACGCGGCAACGCTCTCGCGGTTCGAACGCTGGGGCGGCTTCAATGTGGTCGCGTGGAACACGGAAAACAAAACGGAAGTTTTTATTTCTCGCGGAGTCCGGTTATTCGTAACGATTCCCGATCTCGGGTGGTTGATGCTTCTTGTATTCCTTGCCGTATGTGCGCCGCTGGTTCTGTATTTTGTTGCTCGCGTTCAGAAGAATGAAGGCTTGCTTTCGGTCGCAAATCGCGCGGTGTTCATCAGCATACTGCTGCAATCCCTCGCGCTGATGTTTTTCCTGATTCGGGTTCGCGACGGAAGCTATCCCTCGCTTGATGCCGAGGGCCTATATCCCACAAGCCTCGCAGCCAGCCCATTCATTCTCTCAGCTTTGGTTGGTGGCATTTTCGCTAACCTGCTTTACCTTCTGCTGCTGTGGCGCCGCGAAGATCTCGAGCGCTTGCTGCCGGATGCCGACGCACTCGACCGCATCACTTACAAAACAATTTGCATTGCCTTCCCCCTGCTCACCCTGATGATCGCCGCCGGCGCCTACTGGGCCAACAAAGCTTGGGGCTCGTATTGGAACTGGGATCCCAAAGAGACGTGGGCGGCGATTACCTGGCTGGTTTATGCCGGCTATTTGCACATGCGCATCACGCGCGGCTGGCGTGGACGCCGTGCCGCCTATTTCGCGATCCTCGGATTTGGTGTCGTGATGTTCACTTTCTTCGGGGTAACGTACCTTCTCCCCGGACTGCATGCATATGCCTGAAACTTTGGAACACATGACGAACCCAGCCCCACGGCCGAGCTCAGACGAATCCGACGCGCAGCTTCACGCACCAACCACGGTCTTCAGCACCGGCTATGGAAGAGGTTCGGAGCGGACAATGGCAGAAGATGGCGCACCAAAGAGTCAAGATCCTGAGCTACCTTGGTTCCGCATCAACTGGGAAATCAAAGCTCTCGTGCCGATTGCCTGCGTCCTGCTGGGCGGGATGCTGCTGTTTTTGCTAGCTACTCTCTCTTGGCGCGATCCTGAGCGCCACCTTGTGCTGCTTGTAGCAGGCGCGGGAGCAGTTGCCATTTGCGGCGCACTGCTCGTCGTTCTCACCTACACCGTCCAGCGGCCCATGGTCGAACTCCAGCAGAAGATTGCCGAACTCGGAGGCGGCAATCTCAACGTCTCCGTCAGCTTCGCAAATCGCAATGATGAAATCGGGGACTTGGGACGCAACTTCAACCAGATGGTCGGCCAGCTTCGAGAGAGCCGCGAAGAAATCGAACGCCTGCACCGCACGCAGATGTCACGCGCCGAACATCTTGCAACACTTGGCGAGATGGCCACGGGATTGGCCCATGAGATCCGAAATCCGTTAGCCGGAATCGCCGGTGTGATCGAAATCATCGGACGGGATCTTCCTACGTCAAGCCCGGCCCGAGCTGTGGTCAAAGACGTACGCCAGGAAATCGCCCGGATTAATCACATCGTCACTGACCTGTTGCAGACCGCACGTCCGCATCCTCCCAAGGTTCGGAAGAGTGACTTGAACGTGACGATCGAACATGCGGTGATGCTTGGACGCCAACAGGCTCTCGCCCGCGGAGTCGAGATCAGTCTGCATAAAGATTCATCCTTGCCGGAAGTCGAGCACGACAGTGATCAGATCCATCAGGTTCTGCTTAACCTGTTACTGAATGCGTTGCAGGCGATCGATCGCCAGGGAGAGGTCGAAGTAAAGCTCGCGCAGAGAGGCGCAAATGCAGTTGTGGAAGTAGCCGATACAGGGCGCGGCATCTCGCCTGAGAATCTTCCTAACATTTTCCGCCCGTTCTATACCACGAAAGGGGACGGCACAGGCCTCGGCCTCTCGCTGGCCCGTCGCATCGTCGAAGACCATCAAGGCCGGATCGACGTCAGAAGTACGCTGGGCAAGGGCACAACATTCACCGTAGTTCTCCCTTTGAACCGGGCCGTGTCGGAAGTCTCAGCATCGTAAGTGACCAAGCCAATTCGCGTCTCACGCACGCAAACCTCTTTATCTCGCTCAGTCGTGTACAATCCCCAACACGCTTTGGGGCGCGCACACAATCGGGTTCAGAAATTCATCGGCCCCCCGACAGGAGGTCCGCCAGATGTTTAAATCCACAGCCGTTGTTGTTGGGAGCTATGTGCTCTCGATACTCCTCGTTTTAGCAAGTGATCCACTGCTCTCTCGCCTTTTCCCAGGCGACTTCGCTAAGGGTCATATCCCCTCAAACAACGCGCTCGTGGCAAGCACAGGATTTTTCGTCGTCGTGTCCGTCCTTTGCGCGTGGGTTTGCGCCCGCTTTTCCCCCAATCGGCCCCTTCGACATGTACTCTGCTTCTTCATTCTCGGAGAAGTGATGGGCATCGTGTCGATCATTCCGAACTGGAGCAAAGGATGGCCGCACTGGTACTGGCTGTCCTGGCTATTAACATGGCCCGTCAGTTGTTGGATCGGTCTGCTGCTCGCCAACCGCCGCAGGGAACCTTCGTCGGCATTAACGTAGCGAGCGGGAAGCGATCCCGGCGCCCCGGCTTACGTCCGTATACCGTCCGTAGTAAGCTTTAATGAATGCCTGCTGAGAAGATTCTGGTGGTAGACGACGAGCGTCTAGTCCGCTGGTCTCTGCGCCAAAAATGCGAAGAATGGGGCTATCAGGTTGTCGAGGCGCCTTCCGGAGAACCCGGTCTGCGCGTGGCGCAGCAGGAGTCGCCCGACCTCGTGCTGCTCGACGTCCGCATGCCGGACATCAATGGCATTCAGGTTCTCGAGCAGATCAAGAAAGCTCCCGATGCACCGCCGGTGATTATGATCACCGCCGATCCACAACTCGATGACGTAAAGACCGCTCTCAAGCTTGGGGCTTACGACTTCATCGGCAAGCCACTTGATTTTGAAGAGTTACATGTAACCATCCAGAACGCACTGGAAGCCAGCCATCTGCGCACTGAAGTTCAGTCGTTGCGTGGAGAAGTTCGCCGCCACACCGGCTACCACGACTTCGTCGCGGTTTCTCCGAAGACCATGGAGTTGATGAACTTCGTGGAAAAAGTCGCGGCCAGCGAAGCCACTACGATTCTTATTCAGGGCGAGAGCGGCACTGGCAAAGACCTCATCGCAAAGACGATTCATTACGAAAGCTCCCGACAGAACAAACCCATGGTCGCCATCAACTGCTCGGCCATCCCTGAGACTCTGATGGAAGCCGAACTCTTCGGGCATGAGAAGGGCGCGTTCACCGACGCGAAGCAAATGAAGAAGGGGCTATTCGAAACCGCGGATGGAGGCACGCTCTTCCTCGACGAGATCGGCGAACTCTCCCCACTGCTGCAAGCTAAGCTGCTGCGCGTATTGGAAGATCAGGTCATCCGGCGGATTGGCGGCATACGAGATATGCAGGTCGACGTGCGCGTCATCGCCGCCTCGAACCGCGACCTTGAAAAGGCCGTCCGCGAAGGCCAATTCCGCCAGGATCTTTATTATCGGCTCGCGATTATTGCCATTTTTATCCCGCCATTGCGGGAGCGAAGCGAAGACATTCTGCCGCTCGTCGACTTCTTCATTGACTGGTACAACCGCAAGTTCAAGAAATCGATTCGGGGTATCAGCCCTGAAACCCGCCGCTTGTTACTCGCTCACAGTTGGCCTGGGAATGTGCGCGAGCTAAAGAACTCAATCGAGCGCGCGATGATCTTGGAAGATGAACCAATCCTCAGGCCGGTTTACTTGCCATTCGCTGTGGGACAATCGGCTCGCAGCGGCCTGACGGCCTTTGAAGCGAGCAGCGCACCGGCGGGAGACGGGAGCGGAAAACAACTCCCAAACGGACGCGTGCTGCCGCGCCTCTACATTCCGGAGGAAGGTACGTCTCTCGAAGAAGTCGAACGTGCCATGGTTGAACTTGCGATGCGCCAGTCAAATGGCAACCAGACCCACGCTGCCCGCCTGCTCGACATCAGCCGAGATGCGTTGCGATATAAGCTGAAGAAGTTCGAATTGGTTTCCGGCGGCGAAGACGAGGCAGCAGATTCGGTTGCCTCGGAAAACTCAGCTGACTAGATCTGCGCGCAACTTGCATTTTCAATGTCGCGGTTTGAATCAGATCGCGAGCGCCTTTTGCTCCCTTCGAGCATCTTTTTCCTTCTCTGATCTGGTGCCGGCAATCGCCGTTTTCGGCGTCTCCAGATGGAACAGGCGAACGACCGCTTGGGTCATTTTTTCCTGCTCCTCCTTCTCTGTAAGTTCTTTCAGTTCGCGCGCGAGGGAACTAGCAATCTTCTGGATAATCTGAGCTGTGATTGCGTGAAGTGCTTGATCCTGCTCCCTGGAAAACGGCCCGCGCTCCTGAGCAAAGAACTCCAGTTCTTGCCGGCAAATCTCTTCGAGGCGTTGCCGTAGAGCCACGATCGTGGGCACCATGTGTTGCGCCTGCAGTTTGATGCGAAAGACTTGCGCTTCCGCGCTTACAATCTTCTCTGCGTGCAAAATGGCCGCCTCTAGCTCTTCGGTTTTCTTCTCGACTGCGCGCTCCAAGCCGTCGAGGTCATACAGCAGGATTCCGTCAACGCGGCGCACCTCGGGGTCGACATCGCGCGGCATTCCAATGTCAAGGATAACGAGGGCGACACGGTTGCGCTCGATGGCGATCCGCTCGGCTTCTTCCCGTGTCAATACCACGTGGGGACATCCGGTCGATGCAATGACAATGTCGGCTCGGACGAGACACTTCCAGCGGTCGGCCAGAGTGGCCGCTGTTCCTCCCAGTTTCTCGGCCATTTCGGCGGCCCGTGTGGGCGATTGGTCGATCACGACCACCGACCCTACTCCGTGTGCCATCATGTGGCGCACCGACTGCTCGCACATTTCGTCGGTTCCCAGCAGCAAGACCTTTCGGTTGTCCAGCGTCCCGAAGATCTGACGGGCAAGGGCCAAAGCAGCCGTAGGAATGGAGACCGCCAGCTTGCCAATCTCTGTCTGGGTTCGCACTTTCTTCGAAACTTCGAGGGCTTTCCCGAGAATCGAGTTCAGGAAGAGACCAGCCGCGCGCATGGTGCGAGCCTGTTCCCATGCGCTCTCTATCTGCGAGACCACTTGGGGCTCGCCAAGAAACAGAGTGTCTAACCCTGACGTAAGCCGGAAAATATGAGTCAGGGCAGATTCGTCCAGCAGTCGATAGAAGTGCTGCCACTCTGTAAGTTTCAGGCCGTGGGCGTTTCCCAGAAATTGCAGCAACGAGTTGGCCGCGAGTGTCGGTTCGCTCGCCCATACCAGGAATTCGGTCCGGCATCGGTTGCATAGCAGAACGATCTCTTCGATTCCCTCGGCAGTCTTCAGTTCCCGTAAGACCTCGTAGCGGCGGGTCTCCGGGATACAGAATCGTTCCCTCATGGCCAAAGGAGCTGTGCGGTGGTTCAGTCCAATCACCATGAGACTCGGGTCCACGACGAACACCTCGTGCGCAGGTTGCAAATCCTTAAATCGCACGCTCCATACCAAATCTCGAGCGCTGTTTCCGAAGTTCAAGCGTTTGTTTTCAATTCCTTGCAGCGCGGGAAACCGTCTTCGAGACTGTTCAATTTCTCATCAGTGTGGGATATCACGCGCGCACCGAGTCTTTTGGCGCGATGTGCCGCACTTTCACTAACTTAGCCGTCGATCTTGATCACTAGAGGTAGTGATCGAAATCACTGATGCAGATGGGTCGCTTCGCTGAAACTGCTAGACGGTGAGTGGGTTCTTATTCATAGAGGTCTTGCAGACTAGCCGCGAGCTTCGCTCACTTCGGCGCTGGCAGATCGGCAAGATAAATGCAGTCTGAAAGGAATCGCAATCATGAAAACTACGAAGCTTGTGATCCTGATAGTGATGATCGCTGTTGCATTGTTCCTCATCTTGCCCAATCTCTCTTGGGCTGCAGACGATGGAGCGAGCATTTATAAAGCAAAGTGCGCGATGTGCCACGGAGCAGACCTCACCGGAAAGCCCGCTGCCAAGGCTCCGAGTCTTGTGTCTGACGAAGCCAAGAAGGCTTCGGATGCCGACTTGACGGATATGGTCACGAATGGCGGTAAGGACAAAAAGGCGATGCACGCTTTTGCGAACAAGGGCGTCACGCCGGACCAAGTGAAGATGGTCGTCTCCTACATTCGCGAACAGCAGAAGAAGTAGTTTCAAAAGAGTCGTTCAGAAGAAGATTGCTGTTGCCGAAGCCAAGGCGCGCCGCCAAACCGGGTTGCGCTGCCCGCGTGAGAGTGCGTGATCCGCTCAGCCGGCATGATCTGGCACATCGCCGGTTCAGGCCGATATCCCCTCTCCGTCGCTCGGAACAGCCAGCCCGGGTCTTGGTGCTCACCCCCAGACCCGGGTTATTGTTTTGCGTACGCGCAAGGTGGCAGCAGCGACGCTGGCGAGCACTACTGAAAGATCTGAATAAACTGATTGCGGCGCACAGTGGCTGATCTGGTGCGGGATTCGCCAGATTTTCACAGACCATTCGGACACCGTGAATTCAGGAATGGGCGGGGATTTTGTTTTCGTATGCCGCGAAAACCGGCCTGTAGTGCAGCTTTCAGCGGGAATCGTGTTCGCCGGCTGCACCATTTTGCGGCATGGGGCTGTGAACGGCGTGCACTTGATTGAAAATCCAATACTTACAATCCCGCATTTTCCATTGACTCTATTTTCAGAAGGAGTACAAACATACTCGTTCTTTGACAGCTTCTTAAGTTTTTCCAGTTGGTGCGGCGTCCGGGGCTCAAGCCGAGTCACTGTCTTGATCGAGAGATTGGGATGGAGGGCAGGTGAGGGTCTATAGCAAAGCGCTGGTTGAGGAGAACCGGGAAGAAATGTTGAAGGCAGGATAGAGTTCCGAGGCGTAGGGTAGATTTATCCGGTTGGCGGTGAGCCCGGAGCCCGAGCTGAGATCGCGCGAGACAGCCCCGCAAGGGAAGTCTTGAGAGCAGGTCGGCGAGGGTCAAACGCGAGCTACTGGCCGAGACGAATGGACCTTACATCACCTCGGAACTCTCTTAATTTGTGGCTTCTAGCTCCTAGCTCACGGCTCTCAGCCCTTCGGCTTGCCCCAATCCCAAAAACATTTTGTCATGCCGAGCGAAGCGAGGAATCTGCTGCCTGCCGGCAGCGTGCCTTCT
The DNA here is from genome assembly GCA_035946775.1 of Candidatus Sulfotelmatobacter sp. GTDB lineage: Bacteria > Acidobacteriota > Terriglobia > Terriglobales > Acidobacteriaceae > Sulfotelmatobacter. The sequence goes on from DASYZA010000008.1 coordinate 56,647, forward strand.
GCTGACCAACACCAGACTCCTCACGGCTGCGTCGTTTGATTGCATAACGACGTTGGCTCGCAGGTGCGAGTAGATTGGTTTGCGCAGACAGACCAAGGCTCGAGAAGGAGCCAACGTCATGCTGATTATAGGGTGTGATTTTCATCCTGGGTTTGAGCAGGTCGCGATCTTTGACAATCGAACGGGAGAGATGGAAGAAAGACGGTTGCGGCATCGGGAGGAAGCGGAGCAGTTTTACCGCGGGCTGAGTGGGCAGGAGGTGCGAGTGGGAATGGAAGCCTGCGGGCACTATCCGTGGTTCGAGCGGTTGCTGGCCGAGTGCGGGATCGAGCTGTGGGTGGGAGATGCAGGGAAGATCCGGGCGATGGTGGTGCGGAAGCAGAAGACGGACCGGCGGGATGCGGAGCACTTGCTGGAACTGTTACGGCAGGATCGGTTTCCTCGGATCTGGGTACCGAGTCTGGAGGAGAGGGACGCGCGGCAGCTGCTGGTGGATCGTCACAAGCAAGTGCAGGCGCGGACGCGAGTGAAGAATCAACTGCAGGCGATGGCGCTGGGCCAGGGCGTGCAGAAGAAGCGCAAGCTGTGGAACGAGAGTGGGAGGGCAGAGTTGGAGAAGCTGGAGTTGTTGCCCTACGCGGCCCAGCGACGGAAACGGCTGCTGGAATGGCTGGAGCACCTGGACGGGGAGATCGCGCGACTGAACCGGCAAGTGGAAGAAGAAGTGAAGCGCCGGTCGCAGGCGATGAAGTTGATGACGCATCCGGGAGTGGGGCCGGTGACGGCGCTGGCGATGGTGCTGACACTGGGGCCGGCAGAACGGTTCGACAATGCCCGCAAGGTGGGCAGTTATCTGGGACTGATCCCGAGCGAGCACTCCAGCGGCGGGCGGCAGCAGTTGGGACACATCAGCAAGCAAGGTAGTCCGTTTTTGCGATTTCTGCTGGTGGAAGCGGGACAGAGTGCGGCACGCTATGACTCTGAGTTGGGCCGCTTCTATCGCAGGCTAGCGGTGCGGAGGCATCGCGCCCTGGCCAAAGTAGCGGTGGCCCGCAAGCTGGCGATGAGGTTGTACCTGATGTTGCGCGAGGACTGGACGTACGCGCAGCTGTGCAAGGCCGTGTGCAGGTGAGCCTGAGTCATTCCGTGGGCGGAAGACGGTAACCGGCCGCTTGAGTAGGCAGCCTGCCTCCCCGACGAGCGGGGAGTTCGAAGCAGCAATTTTGGGAGTTCGTACCGAAGAGATGAATGGTGAGACCTTGTGGTCCACCGCACAGATTGAGAGCACGAGTCTTGGTCGAAAGGCAAACATTCTGCGAGAGCGAAATGGCGCTGCTTGGAAAACCAAAAGCGCTGCCGGAGTCGTGTCGGCAAAAACTGCTTGACTCAACCCATCGTCGTTAGAGACGGAATGACAAAGGTGAGAGACGATTGCCGTACTTAGTAATTCCGCACGGGAACTACAAGCTGGACTTAATTTGTCCGGCGGTTGGCTTGGAGTTGGTGGCGTGTTGTTCCAGCCACCGTCCGGCTTCCTGTTCGATGGAGGCGACCTGAGATCGTGAAAGTTGTGCGCGCACGAAGGGCGCCAGCGTTTTACTGGCATCGTCGCCACTCAGGCGGGCGACGACCATCCAGAAATAAGCTCGATTCGGATCTTTGGGAACACCACGTCCGCTGTAATAGATCGAGCCGAGCTTCGATTGCGCGGCTACGTTGCCTTGCTCGGCCGCTTTTGTGAACCAGCGGACGGCCTCCTTCTCGTCAATCGAGACCCCATCGCCGATCGCATACCGGAGTCCAAGAGTGTTCTGGGCGAGCGCGTTTCCCTTTTCCGCCATTTGTCGGAGTTGATCAAGGTTGGCGGTCTCAACCGGCGGACCTTCTGGTTTCGGAGGCTGAGAAGAAGCGAGAACCGTCTGCAACTGGGTTTCGCGGCTATTGTGAAGCTTATGCAACACCCAGGGTGCTACCTCGCTTTGGATCCACGGGGCGGAGATGAATCCCAGAGCCAACGCAATCGTCGCGGCGGCACAGGTTAGAAGAATCAGATAAGAGCGAGGCAGCGTGATGCCGGGCGTATGCTTCTCGTTTTTTTCCGGCTTTTCATCCTCGTCGTCGCGAGCCGACGCAAACAAAACGCTACCTTGAGGCGCTTCGAAACGGGGAGCTTCTGTCGGGCGGAGCGGAGGCAGGTTTTCAGAGACTGCGGAGCGATTGACGGCCTCCAAAACAGCGTCTGCAAGCCGCTCAACTACTCTTCCGTCTGCCTCGGAAAAGGCATTGGCCTCGCCAGATAGAGCCTCGACGATTCCGACGGACTTTTCTCCGACGCGAACCGGGACAGCCAGAATGGATCGAATGCCAAGCGCCCGGCAGCTTTCACGGTCCACACGCGTATCGTTTTCGGTGTCGTCGCAGCGCAGTAGACTTCCGCGTTTCACACATTCCCCGGAGAAACCTGATCCGACCTGAAGACGCGCTCCGACCGGAGGTGCATCCGGGCCGGAACTTGAGCGGCAAATCATGAACTCCGGATCTGAATCGACGAGCGCGATAGCCGCGCCTGACGCCTGAAGAAGCGACTGCACGCGGTCAGCGATCAGCTGTAAAACCCCAGCGAGATCTGACCCGAGCGCTTCGACCTGCCGCTGGACGGCTGTAACTGCGGCCAACTTGTCCGTATAGGCCGGCTTCGGCGCTGGCTGGCTGCGCAGTTCCGTGTTAGTAGCGTCATCTTTATGCAGGTCAGGGGAAAGACGACTCAGATCGACTTCACTATTGGCGACACCCGCCATAACGTTGACGAAGAGCCATTCTCGAAGCCGCGATAGGGAGGCTGCGGGAAACTCGGTGAAGCGAACTCCGACGCGGCCGGTGTTGTTCGACCAAACCACATGGCCCTTGGTATAGATCTGCTCGGCACAATCCGCGAGATCAAGGCAAAGATCGAGCGATTGATCCAGGTTCAGCGGCGAGTGGCATTGCAGCGCAACTCCGTCTTCGCTGATATCCACGATCTCGTGAAGGTCGAGCATTGAATCCGTAGTCTGCGCAGCGAAACTAGCATAGGCAGGTGTCTGAATCTTGTGCCGTACGCGCCGGCGACGGTTCGGAACAGTCGATTGCGACAGCGAAGATGTGGCCGCCATGGGAGAGCCCGAAAATCTGCGACACCATATTAGCGCGGCTTTGTGGAAAAGTAAGCAGAGAAGAAAATAGGTAGGACGTTGGGTTTTAGGCTGTCGGTATTGGCTGTTAAGTCCCGGAAGCCCTCTTAGCCAGTCCGACGCAGCATCTGCCGCTGGAGCGTCGAGATTCTGGATATCGCAGCCACCATCATGCTCGATAAGAGCTGCATCGTCGCGACATCGCGCTCGTCGAAGGCCCCCGGCGAAGAGCTAAGTACCTCAAACACCCCGAGCGTTCGGCGGTAATGACGTAGGGGCGAAACCAGGATTGAGCGTACTCCCAGGCGCCGGCAGCTGGCCAAATCTACCCGCGGATTGCGCTCGGCATCGTGACAGAGCATGATTTCCCCGGAGCGGACCGCCTCGGCCGAAATCCCCGCGTCCGTTTGCAGGCGTACACCGAGGTCCGGAGCGGTGCGGCCAGTGCGGGCACGGCAAACTATTTCGTCTCCCGCCCGAAGCGCGATCGCCGCACCCGTAGCTCCCGTCAGATGCTGCGCACGTTCAGTAATAGCGCTGATCGCAGGCTCGAGATCGAGTTCAGCGGGATGGATTTCGATTTCTTCGGGCGCGGTCACCGCCCGGAATCCTGAGACTGGATGGGCCGCATTTGCGACTCGCAGTTGGCTACGCTGGGCTAGCGATGGCACGCGGGATTCGGAAAAATCGGGCGTCGCGAGAGGATCGGGTACGGTGCGTAGCAGGTCGCGCACAAGATTGTCGAGCTCAGCATCTGTGATCAAGTGAGCCGTTTGCTGTTGGCGAAGGGACCCACCGAGCACACGCGAGAGCCCAATGAGAGCCCGGCTTCCGCAGGCCAGGCAGTAGGACTGCTTGCTGGTGCTGATCAGCTCACACTGAACACAGAAAGTGGCGGACTGCAAAGGGACAAAAGGAACGTCCTTAAAAGTCGTGCCATAAACCGTCTTCCCAAACATGAGTGCTGAATCCTCGCTTCCCTCACAGTGCAGATGAAGGTAAACAGACACGACTAGAGGTGAAAGTAACGGGGGTGGTTCGGGGTGTGGAAAAGAAGGTTTAAAACCTAGTGACGTCCTTGGATTCACACTGAATGTGCAAACTTCTGCATACTTGTCTCATTTCGCTCCAGATATCGGGCCCCGCACGAGGATTTCTGCGATTCGTTCAGCAGTGTGTCCATCCCACATAGGAACGTGAGGCCGCGTCTTTCGTCCTGCAGGAACCTTTTGTAGTGTTTCTTCCGCCACGGTTCGAAGTTTCCTAAGATCTCGTCCTACCACTTGGTTTGTACCCATCGAGACTGTAATCGGCCTCTCTGTATTTTTACGCACCGTAAGACATGGCACTCCAAGGAAAGTAGTTTCTTCCTGAATGCCTCCTGAATCGGTGATTACCAGAGCGGCCTCGCGCTGCAAACCGATAAATTGGATATAGGGCAGTGGATCCAGCAACAGCAGGCGCGAGTTCGTGGACATGAAACCAAGCTCATCGAGACGCTGACGCGTACGGGGATGCACGGGAAAGATGATAGAGAGTTGCTGGCTCAGATCGGAAAGCGTGGATAGCAGATCACGCAGCCAATGAAGATCGTCCACATTTGATGGACGGTGAAGCGTCACCAACGCATACGGTTTCGAAATATTAGTGGGAAGGCGGCCGTCTGCTCGGGGCAGCAGACGAACCAGGGTGTCGATCATGACGTTTCCAACGAGATGGATCTTGGATTTATCAATTCCTTCGTGTGCGAGATTTTCGTCGGCATCCGCAGATGGGGTAAAGAGCAAGTCCGAAAGTTGATCCGTGAGGAGACGATTGATTTCTTCGGGCATAGAGCGGTCGCGAGAACGCAGACCGGCCTCCACGTGACCAACACGGACGCCCAACTTGGAGCAGACTAAGGCGGCTGCAAGCGTCGAGTTCACATCTCCGTAGACGAGCACGAGGTCGGGTCTGAGATCGAGCAGCACGGGCTCAAACGCAGCCATGATCGCAGCGGTCTGCTGCGCGTGCGTTCCGGAGCCCACTTCAAGGTTACGGTCGGGTTCGGGAATATCCAACTGACGAAAGAACACGTCGGACATTGCGGCGTCATAGTGCTGCCCAGTGTGTACCAGCGTCTGGCGGATGTCCGAATGGGCAGCGAGGGCGCGCAATACCGGGGCAGCTTTCATGAAGTTCGGGCGCGCGCCGACGACGTGAAGGATGTGCATGTGCTGGTCCAGCGATTTTATTGTGGCCAGTAGGAACTAGCTAGTCGTTAGTCTCGCAATCCGTTAGCCGGCTTGTGCCGCGATCAGGGTTGATTGCTGATCGGCAAGCGTAATAACTTCGGCGGAGTGAACGAGAGTTCGATCGAGGGCATCCGCCAGGGCCGCGGGAAAGTCCGTCGTAAGCAGATTGACGTCAAGTTGCAAATCGCGAGTTGAGTAACCGCGGTGTACGCTCAGGGTCCCACGATTGCGGTTGGAAGAGCTGACGAGATCAAGGGCAATATTCCAGGCAGCCTGTCTATCGAGTGCCTTCGGTAGCCCGGGCTTATTCCAACAAAATGATCCGGGGCTGTAGTGAGCAGCCGACAGAACAGAGTCGCCGGGAACCAGTTCGCCGGGGAAGAGATTAAGACGGAGTTCGAACGCGTCGAAATCGTTGCTGCCGAATGCCGCCAGGAGAATGCGGCGGACCTGATCGTAATCGCGCGCGACCTTCAATTCCTCGGTCGCACGGCGGATCGCGAGATTGTTCACGAAGATCTGTGGCTGGTTGAGCGTGCGATGCGCGACGCGCGCCAGTTCTCCAAACTCGAGATAGCCGAGATGCTGCACTCCGATCCAGACGCCAATGCCTAACACCGCGAGCACGAGACCGAGAGAACTTCCGGTGGGCCATAGCAAAAAAAGGCTCAGCATCGCGAAAATCGCGGACACAGCGTAGAGAACAATCACCACCTGACGATGGGTCAGTCCATGCTGCAGAAGCTTATGATGAATGTGCTCGCTGTCAGCGGTAAAGATCGGCCGTCCGCTGATCAGGCGGCGAATGATGGACAAAACGGTCTCGAGAATGGGAAGCCCGAAGGAGACGATCGGTATCGCGATGGCAACTATGGTGGGGGACTTTTGGGCGCCGAAAAGAGCAAGCGCACTCAGTAGAAAGCCAATAAACAGGCTGCCCGAGTCGCCAAGGAAGATTGTCGCAGGGTTGAAGTTGTAACGTAGAAATCCGAGAATCGCGCCCGCCAGAGAAATCGTCATCACTTCTACCAGCGTAGGACCATTCAACAGCGCAACGACAAAAACCACCATCGTGGAGAACAGCGCAGAGCCGGCAGCCAGACCATCGAGACCATCGATGAGGTTAAAGGCATTGGTGATGGCAAGAACCCAGAGGATCGTAAGTCCCAGCCCGACGTACCAGGGCAGCACGCGATCGCCGAAGATCACCGGGATATTGACAATTCGCAAGCCTCCCGCGTACAGCATGGCGGCTGCGATTCCCTGCACGGTGAATTTGACGTAAGGACCGACTCCGCGAACATCATCGTAGATCCCGAGCAGGAACACGAGAGTGGCGGTTGCGAGGATAGTGCCCAAGCTGGGAAGGAATCGCGGCGAGTGCAATTGCGGATTCCGCATGGCCCAAACAGCGGTGATCCCCATGCACACGCAAAAACTGAGAAAGATGGCCACTCCCCCAAGGCGGGGTAGAGGAGTCAAGTGCATGTGCCGTTCCTGGGTAGGGACTGCAACCCACCCATGAGCAGCAGCAAAGTCCCGCACAGAGCGGGTGAACACGAACGCAGTCACCAACCCCGAAAAGAACAAACCGAGGCAAATTAAGGTCAACTATCCCACCTCGACACAGGACAGACGAGTATTTGCGAAAACCACCGCACTGCTAACGCAAGTATCGCAGCGACGTCGCGCAGCTAGTAGTTAGACAACTGGTTCCTTTTAGTTTTTGGGGTGCACCAAATGTAGCAGCAGGCAAACGGCAGTTTCAATCATCCTGACAGAAAAAAGTTGTGGAAAACTAAGCCGTTAGTACCCGAATTGTGAGCAGCAATCGAATTTTGCTGTGCTAAACTTCTGTTCAAAATCCAACAATTCAGTCAAAGGACTTTGGATGAACTCGGGCAACTCGGGTTCCACTCGCCGCACTTGGTTCTGTGCGTTCCTGATCGCATCCTTTCTAGTTGGCGGCGCTGTCGCCCAAGAGCCCACTGGGTCGTCCCCGACGCAGTACACGCAACCGACAGAGCAACCATTACAACCAGCACAGCCCACGCCGCACGCAAGTCCGGGCGCACAAGAGATCACTGGCGCCTCGAAACCCGAAGACTCTACGAAGAACGACTCCGATCAGTCCACCTTAGTGAAACTAGGTCCAGGCGACCTGCTCGAGATCAGCGTCTACAACGTTCCGGAGTTAACCAGCAAGGTTCGCGTCAGCAACTCGGGCGACGTTTATCTGCCACTTATTGACTACGTTCACATCGAGGGCCTGACGCAAGAAGAAGCGCAGGCGCTTATCGAAAAACGGCTTTCAGATGGCGGGTTTGTTCGCAATCCGCATGTAACAATCTTTGTCGATGAGCCAGCTTCACAAGGAGTCACGATTATCGGCGAGGTCGTGAAGGCTGGCATTTATCCCATGGTGGCTGATCACAAGCTGTACGAAATGCTTTCGCAGGCCGGCGGCTTCACGCAAAACGCATCCCGCAAGATTGCGATACTTCGCAAGGGCCACACCGAGCCGATTCATATCGATCTGCCTCGAAACTTAGCAGATGACGCAACCGCCAACATCGAAGTTTTGGCTGGCGACACAATCACGGTTCCGAAGGCACCCATCATTTACGTGGTTGGAGACGTTGGACGTCCGAGTGGTCTACTCGTGGATAACGGATCTATGACGGTGCTCCAAGCACTGGCGCTCGCGGGTGGAACGAACAGAACGGCGAAATTGGGAGGCGCGCGGCTGATCCGGAAAGGCCCGAACGGGATGACCGAAACAAAGATTGAGATTAAGAAGATGCTCGAAGCAAAGGCCCCGGATATGACCTTACAAGCGGATGACATCCTGTTCGTTCCGGTCAGCGGAGGACGGGTATTAGCTGGAAAAACATTTGAGGCGGCAATGGCAGCCGCAACCGCGGTCACCGTCTACACAGTCCATCCGTAGAACACCTAGGCGAACGCTCCCGCAACTCAGGCAGCGGCCTTTGTGATTTGCTCTAAGACGTCGATATATTTCTGCGCGGTTCGAGCACGAGATAGGTTCCTTATAATGTATTCCCTTCCCTTTTGACCCATAATCCATCCTGACTTCGGATCAGACTGGAGAGCAAGAATCGCACTAACCAATGCGTCTACGTTTTCAGGCTCCACTGCAATCCCCGCGCCGGCTTCGTCCAGTAACTCTCGGGCCTGGCCATCGACGCCAAGAATGACGGGAGAGCCGCAAGCCATAAATTCAAGCATTTTGGTGGGTATCACCGTTTTGAAGACGTCGGTCTTTTTCAGGAGAACAACCGAAGCGTCAGACGCCGCGATGAAATCCGGAATTCTCTCGCGCGGCTGCTGATCGAGGAAGCGCACGTTCTTTAATTCTCGATATTGGGCAGTAGCTTTGATGCGTTCCTTCTCGGCTCCTTCGCCCACAAATAGGAAAAGAACATTGGGAGCGCGCCTTTGGAGGTCGGATGCGGCGTCGAGAAGAGTCTCTAGACCGTGAGCCATTCCCATGGTTCCGATATAGCAGACGAGAAATCTGTTATCAGCCGCGAGGTCGCTGCGGAGTCCATTACGACTCATTTCGCTGGCTGGAGCGAACAGATCCGTTTCAACTCCGTTTTCCACGACCGAAATCTTCTCCGCAGGAATTTTCCAGCCCTTGATCAAGTGTTCTCGGAAGGCTGGAGTGACAACAACGATGAGATCGGCATGCTTGTAGAGGAACCCGGCGATAGCGCCGAGCGCATTGTGTAAAAGCGAATCTTCGTTTCCTACTCCGACCGCGGTGAGCGACTCAGGCCAGAGATCGCGAACTTCGAACACGAACGGCAGCTGACGCGAGAACGCAATCCACCAAGCGGCGAGAGCAACGAGAAGTTGGGGCGAGGATCCGATTACAACATCAGTCCGGGGCAGGGCCATTCCACGAAAAGCTGCTGATAGACAGAAGGATGCGTAATTCCGCATGCGCTCGTGTGCTTTACGGTTCGGAAGCGGCCAAAGCCATGTCCGGAACACGTCAACAGCACCCTTTTTCTCGTGGTACACGAGACGCCTGAGCCTCGGCTTCCAGTCTTCCGGCACCATGCCGGTAGGATGGTTGGGGAACCCGGTCAGCACCGAAACTTCGTGCCCAGCTTTTGACCAGTGGGCACCGAGTTCGGAAGCGCGGGCCGCTGGCGCTCCCATCTCCGGGGGAAAATATTGGGAAACGTAAAGGATTTTCACGCGACAGGAAAGGGTATCGCAAAAGCAGTTGCATGTCGTGCACTGCAATCTTAGTAATAGGCAAGCTTGAAAGCCGCTTTGTAGAGAAGGGCTCGAAGGCGATTGGCACGAGAATTCTTATAACTTTCCCAGCGCTCGGCAGTTTCTGCAAACAGGTTTTCTCCAGTGAGACGATGCATCACTCTCAACTGCACGATGTGAAGCCGATGATAAAAGCTGCTGGCGACCATTGGCAGGCGTGTCCCGGATTGTTCATAGAGCGACCAGAAACCCAGATCATAGCGGCCGAGATTGTGAAGGAGCGTGCGCACTCCTTTCGAGAAAAGGTCCTGAGCGCTGCGATCATTTGTGGCCAACGCATAGTCATACACTCCCCAGAGCGCCCAAATAAAGCCATTGAGGATGTGGGTAGGTGGGGCCACGATGTATTCCTCGAACCAGAGATCTCCCGATTCGTCGGTGAAAGCGACGCCACCTGCTGAGATCGGACATTGAAAGCTCTGAAAGGCGCTAGCGGCTGCTTCCAGGTATCTTTCTTCTCCCGAGTCCTTGTAAGCACGGACTAGCAAAGAGATTCCCTGCCCTTGCGCCAGAGCCGAGTACCATGGCGCCTTCAGCGTTTCGCGGTATTCCCAGTCGAAATGATGTTTCCAGACGAAAAGACCGTGCCGGTTGGGCTCCAGATGCGACACGAGCCAGTCGGCGACACAAAAGAACTTCTCTTTACGCGCGGGATCGGCGGTGTGCTTCCAGAGGTTGTAATTGCCAAGCCCATATTGGGCGATCGCGATCGGGTTGTACTGCAGCCCTATTTGGCCGTGATAGTCGAGTTGCGGAATTCCAACTGGGTCGTAGGCACCGCGGTAGTCGGCTTTCTCGGCAAACAGCATGTAATACTCGCCTATCTCTGCCGGAGACGCATTCGGATTCCCGGTGGGACTTTCGTGCCAGAAGGTGAGGTGGCTTGTTCCTCCGAGCAGGTATGCACTGAAAATGCGCCGGTAGTAGCGGAGAGAAGGCACGCGGAGCAGAGTTTCAGACCTCTAGAATTTCAGTTCCAACGAAGATTTATGTTACGACAAGATTGCCCGAACACAAGAAACCGATCGGCCCGAAGCAATCCCACGTTTTCGATTTTCTGTTTCGCCGTCAGATGCATTCATAGAGTGCGGTTGTCAGGTCGCCCTTCTTGACCGCGATTGTGGTTATCGCCAGGAACCGCGTCGTGTTGTTTCCATCTGGCAGGAACGAATTTGGGTACTGGAAAAAGCGCATCGGCCAAATGTCTTTTTGCCAGCTCAGAAGTGACTGCCAATCCGCATCCTTTGTTACGTTCGCTCCATACACCCGGACGGAAGAATCTTTGTTGACCTCGCTTGGTTCCACCATCGTGGAGAAGAAAACACTTCCGCCAACGCGGCAACCATAAATAGAAGAACTGCTGATCGACGCAAGTCGGGCTAAATTACCCTTCGTGTCAAGCCGGTAAACGAAATTGGCTTCAAGTGGGGTGTCGGAAGCGAAGTAAATCCCGGCTTCGGTCGGAACCGCTGCTACTGCACGCGCTTGTTGCTTTCCCTGAAGCACGACGTCGAAATGGCTAAGATCGCAACTGGCACGGAGAATACGGCATTCGTCGCCATAGTCTCCGGTAAGAATCCACAGGCAATCTTGCCATGAGTCATAGACGATGTTGTGGATGTGGCGGATCGCTCCTTTTGGAAAAGTGTAGGCGATGTTCCACGAGTCACCCTGATCCGTAGACGCGTAGATGTGAACTTCGTCGCGCTCCGCATTGTCAAAGTATTCTCCCCAATAAACGGTGCCGTTGGGAACGGAGGTAATGTGCAGGGGCCGGGTACCGCGCGTGATCGTGTGTGACTGGCGGAATGTCGTCTCGTTCCGCGGGAGCGTGACGATTGCTCCTGCAACCGCGGCGACTAAGGATCCAGAGGACAGGACAGAAAGAGCATGAAATCCATCTCGGAATAGTCGGGTAGAAAGCCTGCTCTGGACTGACAATCCACGCCACCACGAGGGGCAGAAACCGGCGACGTGCTCCCAATTCAACCCCCGGAACGGGTTGCCTATTCGCGCTCGAAGAAGATCATACCCTCGCGACGCATAAAGCCAATCCTGATTCCAAGCCAGCACTCTTGAACCGGAGAATCGGTCGACAGGAACCACGCGAAGTGAATCGTTCATTCGGACAGTGCGGAGGTCATTCCGGTGAAGGGAGTGTGCCAAATTCGGAATGCCCGGCTCGGATGACATCTTAGTTGGAAGTGAGACGTGCGAGCAATCGAGAGCTTCTCCGGCGTTGGGAACTGCTACTGGGATTCCCGCATCGTGAGTCGGTACCCGGAGTTCGTAACCTGGGTCGAGAATTGGGCAAACCTGGAAACAGCGACGCGGCTTCGGCACTGTGCCGAATGATCGGCAGACCAGTCGCCAGTGCATCAACTTCGCGGCAGCAAAGTTTGCGCTAAAACCTTGAAAACAACTAATCAGATTCTGGCAATTCGCGTGCTTGAAAAACCAGCGATCCGAGGCCAACATCCACAGAGCAGGAAGCCTCAAAACTATGCTAAGCCGCTGTGCCAACGACCAATGCGCGAAGCCATTCCTGAGGCTGCGGGATGGGAAGTTGTTCCTTGTTGAAACCGAAAGGGTAAAGAACCCCGGAGAGCCGGCGACACCTCCGTTTGTGCGCGCTCGACAAAAGCGCCGCCATGTGGAGCACTATTGGCTATGCGACGATTGCGCGGCGCAATGGACGCTTATCTATGACCGCGAGAACGGGGTGGCGCTGACACCGCTGCGGCGCCCGGTTGAACCTGTAGCGGTCAAAACCACGGCTGGTCAAACCGGAGTGGCCTGAAGCCGAACTTTGTCAGTCATAGCCGTGCTTTTTCCACGTCTTCCAATCATCGCGGACTGCATCCAGCATCATCTCCGTGGCTTTGTGCAGCCACTTCCCTTTCTGCTTCTGCACATGACGTAGGATGGGCTCGCGAGCTGCCTTTGTCCCGAGATGGATGTTAGCAGTTTCCCACCCCATGGCATGGAGCAGGCGCATCTCCACTCCTTGTGCCTTGATCTGGCCTAGCTCAATACGTGAGCAGTGCGGGCTTAGACGGCGGACGATCCAGCGTCCACGTAACTGGACGAACGGATCCATACATCGGACGGCAGGGCTGATGATGGCTTGATACAAGATCTCCGAGGGGCCGCGTTCATCGGTGGCAAAACAGTTGGCCGAGGGTGCAAGTGACTTTGCTTCGCGTGCGATCTTCGCGCCACACCATTCAGCGATCGCAACATAGCGCGCATGCCCCAGGCTGCCAAGTCCGGCGATCCGGTGGGCGACGCGGTAGGTTAGATCGCGGGCCGGCATCAGATGCTCCATCGCATCGATGGCGCTGATCGGAACTTCTCCCTTCACGGTCTGGAGCGCATCCATCTTCGCCCAGAAACGGACGGGGTCGCGCAATTCGCCCTCCGCGATGGTGCGTAACCAGACATGACTCTCGCCCAGTACGAAAGGTTTGCCGCCTTCGCGCAAAGCTTGTTCGTATCCCTGCAAGATTGTGTCGCAAATGTCCTTTCTGTTGAGCGGCAAGTGGCCAGCGGCGGCGGCGAGGTGAGCACTCACTGCAAGGCGCACGAGGTCGTTGGCGTATGACATGGTGTGGGCTTCATCAAAGTCGTTGACGCCCCAGACCAGGCGGCCTTCGATATCACGCCACGTTCCGAAGTTCTCGACGTGCAGATCGCCAACGGCAAGGACTTGGGGCGCCTTCGCGAAATCGGGACAGATGTCAGGCCAGAGTTGCGCCCAGCGGTAGTATGTAGCCCGCAGAAACGGAAACACGGCGGCTTTCATGTTCGAGTGTTTCAGCCGCAGGTCCTTCTTGATGAGAGGAATTCGGTGGCCCAGCCACTCTTCGTACCGGCGCGTTGCCTTCACCACATTCATAGAAGGCAACGATAGAGTGCGGTGAAAATGAAGTCAAAGCTCGGGTGACATCCTGCACTCTAACAAGCATAAAAAACGTGGCTCCCTCGCTTCGCTCAGAAAGAAGTTGGAGAACACAATCGCCGGCCGTTGGAGTTGGCTGGTCCACCATAACTCCAACGACCGGCGATCTCTACCAGGCGATAAGGCAGCTACTTTTTGTAATACGCTGCGTTCTTTGCGACGAAATCCTTCTTGTCCTCGGGCACATCCTCCAGTGCGTGGATCGAGTCGGATGTGCAGGCAGGCACGCACGCGCCGCAGTCGATGCAGCCCTCGGGATCCACATACATCTGTGTGGCGGCCTCAAAGCCGGGTTCGTCCTGCTTGGGGTGGATGCAATCGGTCGGGCAGACTTCAACGCAGAGAGAATCTTTAATGCAGGTGTCAGTAATTACATAAGCCATGATGAGTCAGTCTCCTGAATGAGCACTTCCGGATCGCTCCAGATCAATTTAAGAGAGCGTCTTGGCAGGAACCGTGATTTCGATCACATGAAAGTGTGCGCGGGCAAGCGGAAGCAGAAACACGAGAAGGAGGAGATTGTAGCGAATACTCTATGAGTCACTTGAATGCGCAAGATCACTATGAACTGTGACGAGGGTCACAGAAATAACGATCTGGCAGCGTTTAAATAAGCACAATTGAACTAGGCCTTCTAGTCATAGGATCGCCCGGCTCCACCCACAGAACCCCACAAGCCGTTACCCCAGACGGCGGGAGCCGGGCGCTTAGAAGGCTCAGGTAGCCTTCCCCTTCCCTCTCAGTTTTGCCCATTTAATCCTTCTAATGAGTTGCGCTCCTCGTTCTGAATGGAGCACTGTGTCTCGTTGAACACAGCGTGGAACTTCGTCCACAGGTGCCCGTCCCCACCTTTTCAAGTAAGTCCCTTGTTTTCAGCTCGATTGCGTATGGCTATTGTTCTGCTTTTTGTATCGCCGTTAGTAGCTGTTACAGGGGGCGACGATGAAACGAATGGCTACGGCCGCGGGAAAAGCAGCGAAGACCGTAGTTGAGGTAGTTTTCGCGATCGCGCTTGTAGTTCCGGCTTGGACTCAGGATTCCGCAGACAAAGACAATGACCAATCGGACCAAGATGATAGCGGCCGCGTGGTGCTGGTGAGCCTGGTGGATCGCCAGCTTGCGGTGATCGAAGACGGCGAAGTGATCGCCACGTTCTCCATCGCCGTAGGCGCGGATCTCACACCCAGTCCTACCGGAGAATTCAAAGTCGTCAACCGCGTCCAAAACCCGACTTACTATCACCCCGGCACAGTGATCCCTGCCGGAAAAAACAATCCTCTCGGCACGCGCTGGTTGGGGCTCTCGCAAAAAGGATACGGAATTCACGGGACGAACGCTCCGATATCGATTGGGCGCGCGGCGTCGCATGGGTGCATCCGGCTGCGGAATCGGGATGTGGAGAAGCTGTTCACGATGCTGCGCGTAGGAGACACGGTGAAAATCCGCGGCGTGCGCGATGAAGAGACAGCGCAAATTTTCGGCAAACCGAACGACGCACTAGTGGCCGAAGCCTCAACGGCAACTGCCGCCGGTGGACAGTGAGTTTCTGAAGCGAGTCTGGGTTCAGGAGGCACTTATGCAGATGGCAATCACATTCATGGCAGTGGTGGCGGGGATGATTTTTTCACTGGCAGTGGCACTGCTGGCGGAAGAAGTAATTTTCGGGCAGTTGTTCCATCTGTTCTTTGCGCCACGCAAGCTGGCGACGCAGGCGGTCGCAGTGAAACCGGAGCAGAAGCACTGAAATTCGCGCGGAAAAACTGGAAAGGAGAGCAACCATGTTGGCGTTGAGGTACCTGCTGATGTGTGGTGGCCTCGGGATGATTCTCGTGGCTGTAGGCATTCTGGGATATGACCTGTATCGGGAGTGGCTGTATCGGAGCGCGTTATCGACGCCGGGCGTAACAACGTTACCGGCGCAACCGGAGTGGCGCTGGCGTACAACTCTGGCGTTCGGATTTCTGGCCTGGGGACCGATTCTGCTGGCCTTCAGCATTGTGGTTGTCCCAAGTGGGATGGCCGGCGTTCGGGTCAGCCAGATCAGCGGGACAGAGGCGGGGACACTGTATCCCGGCGTGCATTTCGTCGAACCAATGGTCGAAGACGTGGTCATGTACGACACTCGCGACCAGGTTTTCACGACTGGAGGCGGGGAAGATGGAAAAGAGGGAGCCAAAGCGGCTTCCAATCCACACCTGCTTGATGTGCAGGCAAAGGAAGGATTGACGTTGGGGCTGGCGATTACCGTCCGATATCGGCTGGACCCGAGGCATCTGGATTACGTCCAGAGCAATCTGCCGCATCCGGTGGAGAAAGAGCTTGTTCCTCCGATCGTGGCAAGCGCATGGCGTGAACTGATTCCTCACTACACGGTTCGCGACGTGTTTTCAGCAAAGCGCGAAGAAGTACGTGATCGAGCGGCGGCAATGATCGCGCAGAAACTCGCCGCGGACGGAATCGTGGTGAAAGAAGTGATGCTCCGCGACATTCAATTGCCAGAAGAGTATGCAAAGGGACTGGAAACGTTGCTCCTGAAAGAGCAGGAGAACGATCGTATGGGCGTGGAGACGGAATTAAAGCAGAAGCAGGTGAAGATTGCGGAACTCGAGCCGAAGCCAACAAAGTGCAACAGGTAAAACAGGCGGAAGGCGAGGCACAAGTACGCGTGCTGCAGGCGAAAGGCGAAGCCGATGCGATGCAATACACGTTGCCGCTGAAAGAAAAGCAAATCCAGCAGAGCAAACTGGAAGCCGAGGCGCGCAAGGAAGCGACCATCCAGAATGCAGAAGCTGCGGCGCAGGCCAAGGTGATTGACAGCAAGGCAGAAACTGAGCGGCGGAAACTTTTGGCTGACGCCGAGGCCGACCGGATCCGCGTGACGGCAGCAGCGGATGCGGAACGGATGCGCAGCGAGGCAGTCATCCTGAAACAGAACCCGCTGCTGATTAACAAAATTGTCGCGGAACGTCTGTCAGACAAATTGCAGATCATGATGGTTCCGGCGGATGGCAAATTCTTCTTCGCCAACGACGTTCTAAAGAGCATGAACGTGGCGAACCAGAGTTCTCAGGCTGATCAACCGCAGGAACAGCAGAGATAGCTTCGACCGAAGCCAGCCCCCCACCTTGTCGTGCAAATCGCGCCCAGGGTGGGGCACCCCCAGCATGTATTTCGCGGTGTCCAAAGAGTACAGAGGCTCGAGGTGGGCGCATGTGGCGTGCGGTTTATAATTTGGCCATCCCGTACAGCATTCTGACATCGGTGGGCCGCCACGCCGCACTCGTCATGCGCGGCCTCTCGCTTGGAATTCTTCTTACCTTAATCACTGCGATTACTGCACACGCAGCCGACTGGAGCGGCGCGGAACAACAACTGGCAAGGAAAGTCGCTTCCGTAACCGGGCCGGGCATAATTGCGCTTACGTTTGAAAATCAGTCATCGCTCGGGCCGCGTGACAGCGAGATTGTGCAGAATGGGCTGCGCGCCGCGCTGGAGCAGGCCGGGATTCATTTCGTCAGACCGGAGCAAGCAGCAGCTTCAGTGGCGATCACGCTGTCAGAAAATGTCACATCATACGTGTGGGTGGCGCAGATTCATCAGAGTGCGGCTGAATCAGCGGTGGTCATGGTGTCGGTGCCGAGATCGGGACGATTGAACGCCGTACACGACTCGATGCCAATCACGCTACGCAAAAGCGTAATCTGGAGTCAAACTGATCCGATCCTGGATGTTGCGGTGCTAGAAGAAGCTGCTTCACCCACGCGCATCGTCGTTCTTAGCCCGCAGAACGTTTCGTTCTATCGCTCCACAGGCGGGAAGTGGCAACCGGAACAGGTTCTAGCCATCAGCCACACCAAACCATGGCCCCTCGATTTGCGCGGCCGACTGGTAGTTACAAAAGATCGGCTGATCGATGCGTACCTTCCGGGAGTAATTTGTCACATGGGCGCCGGAACGACCGTAGCGATCAACTGCGGAGAAGGCGATGATCCATGGCCGATTAGTCAGGCTTGGATGTTTGCTGGGCCGGCGTTCCCCGCGGCAACGACATCAGGCAGCAGTATAGCGGTTCCGACCCTCTCAGCCTTCTATGCTCCTACGCGCAACTTCTTCACCGGGGTGCTCGCTCCGGCAATTGGCAAATTCACCACGGTTCCAAAATTCTACTCGGCGGCGTTTGTGCCTCGGGGTCGGTATGCATTGTGGCTATTCGCTGCGACGGACGGAAAAATACATTTCTTGGATGGAATGAACGACCAGGTATCGAGCCTTAATTGGGGAAGCGACATTGTCACTGTGAGGACGTCTTGCGGAGCCGGTTGGCAGGTGTTGGCCGCTAGTTCAGGTAGGCAGAGCACCGATTCTGTGCGAGCGTACGAATTCCCTGATCGCGATGCGGTGGCGGTGAGCCCGTCGATGGAATTGCCGGGAACAATCTCCGCCATGTGGGCTGAGGCGAAAGGCGACACCGCGATCGCAGTGGTGAATGACCGGGAGAGCGGGAACTATGAAGCGTATCGTGTGGCGATGGCTTGCGGTCAGTAGCATTCTGCTGGTACTTGGAGCGCAGGCCGAAACACGTCCGCAGTATGGAGGGACGCTGCATGTCGAGATGAGGGCCTCACTTGCCTCTCTCGATCCGGCGGACGCCTCGGCAGATTCGTTTGGGCGTCGGGGTGTGATATCGCTGCTTTATGACACGCTTGTGAGATGGGATGAATTCGGACACTTCCAACCGGCTTTGGCTGAATCGTGGAAGAGTTCGCGCGGCGATCAGACATGGCAAATTCAACTGCGGCAAGGCGTGAAATTCCAGGATGGCATCTTGTTGACCGGGGAAATCGCCGCCGCATCACTTCGGGCCGCGAATCCCACTTGGACCGTTTCCGCCGACGGAAATGCCATCTTCATTCAGCTGCAGGCCGGAGATCCTGAGCTTCTTGCGGAATTAGCACTTCCAAGAAATGCGATTGCGAAGCGAGACAAAGATCTTGTGGGAACTGGACCTTTTGCCGTTTCCGATTGGCAGCCTGGGAAAAAGCTGACGTTGCGGGCAAATGAAGAGTGCTGGCGCGGACGCCCGTTCCTCGATGGTGTTGAAGTCGAAATGGGCAGAAGTTTTCGCGAGCAAGCAACAGCGTTCGACTTGCGAAAGGCAGAGTTGATCGAAGTAGCTCCCGAACAAACGCATCGCCTGCTGCAAGAAAGCCGGCAATTGACTGTCACGGCCCGGGTCGAACTACTCGCGTTGGTGTTCCGGCGCGACGCAAGCACTGCAGAAGAAAAACTTCTGAGACAGGCACTGGCTCTAGCCGTGGAGCGAGAGCCGATACGGAGCGTGTTATTTCAAGGTGCGGGCGATCCGACAGCGGGCGTCCTTCCCACTTGGATCAGCGGATATAGCTTTGTATTTTCAGGTGACGCTGATCTGGCGAAGGCGCGGCAACTACGGGCACAAGTTCGAGCGAACCCAGCGTGGACCATCGGATACGACAGCACGGACTCTTTGACTCGCCTCGTTGCGGAGCGCGTGGCGCTAAATGGGCGCGATGCAGGCTTGTCGCTGCGTCCGACTTCGGCGAACGATACGGACCTGAGTGTGGTGCGGATTCCGATTGCGTCGAGTAATCCGTGGGTTGCGTTTGGCGAGGTTATAAAACAGGCGGGGCTAACGCCTGGAAAGGTAACCGGCGAATCTTTAGAGGATTTGTATACGCTGGAGCAGACAACGTTGGCCACCGAGCGAATGATTCCGCTTTTTCATCTGCCAGCTTCATACGTCGCGGCGGCTTTGAAAGATTGGAAGGTGCGGATGGATGGTAGCTGGAATCTGGATGCAGCGTGGCTGGAGGCGCCGACGCCGTGAGTTTCCGCCGCAAGCTGCTGATGGTGTTCGCCGGGACGGTCTTCCTGTCGGTCGCCGCTGTCGCTTTGCTGGCGCAGTTCCTAACGCGCGGGGCTTTCGAGAGAACCGAAAACCAGCGTACTGCAGCATTAGTGTCACAATTCCAACGCGAATTTAACCGCCGTGGAGAGGACGTTGCCCGGCGAGTGCAAGCTATTTCGGCTACCGACGCGGTGACGCGCATGGCGACGGCGCTGAATGGAACACCTTCTGAATCGGCCGAATATTTTGACTTGGCGCGGTCGATGGCGGAAAGTCATCAACTGGATTTCCTGGAATTCCTGGATTCTCGTGGAACGATCGTCTCTTCCGCGCAGTGGCCGGCGAAGTTTGGGTATACGGACAATACGATTGAGAGTCTAGTGTCATCCAACGAGTCTAGGTCCTTCCTCAAGTTAGAGGACCTACAAGATGGAACGGCGCTCGGATTGTTCGCGATGCGTGCGGTACGGGTGGGCGAGAATCCAGTTTACGTTTTGGGCGGCCGCAGGCTCGACAAGGAATTCCTATCTGCGCTCGATTTGCCTCCGGACATGCGCGTGCTGCTCTATCAAAATCACGGGGAGAAGTTCTCGGCGGAGTTGCTCATTAGCCCGTCCGGCCCCGCGGCTGACCCCGACCATCCAGCAGAGAAGCTAGCTCCGCTGGTTGCGTCGGCTGAGAGATACGATCAGGAGGTCAGCGGAGTCGTGAAATGGAACTTCGATCAGGCGGATGATGAAGTGTTTCACGCAATTCCGCTTACGGGCGTGGGCAAAGATCATCCATTGCTTGCGGTGTTGCTGGTTGGAAATTCGCGACGGTCCTATATTGAGTTGAAACGCCGGATTCTGGATTCGGCCTTGCTGGTGGGCGGTGGAGGAATTGTTCTGGCGATCCTGCTGAGCACGTGGGCGGCCGCGCGCGTGACGCGACCGGTGGAGCAACTGGCAGCAGCGGCTCAGGAGGTCGCAGCTGGAAATTGGGCTGCACGAGTCGAAATTCCGGGCAGCGATGAAGTATCGCAAATGGCTGAATCATTTAACCGCATGACCCAGGAATTGCTGGCGCAGAAGGCGCGCCTGATGCAAGCGGAACGCGTTGCAGCCTGGCGGGAACTGGCACGGCGGCTCGCGCATGAATTAAAGAATCCCTTGTTTCCACTCCAGATTACGGTCGAAAATCTGTTACGCGCGAGGGATCTGGATGCAAAGGAATTCGACGAGATTTTCCGAGAAAGCTCACAGACGCTCCTGGCCGAGATCTCGAACCTCAAAGGGATCATCGAGCGGTTCAGCGAATTTTCAAAGATGCCGCTGCCGCAGCTGCAGACTGTGCGGGTGAACGAGCTCGTGAAAGGAGTCGCACAATTGTTTCAGGCGCAACTGCAGGCGCCGGGACGAGCGGCGATCAACTGCACGCTCGACCTCGACCCGCGGGTTCAGACAATTGCTGCCGATCCTGAACTGCTGCATCGAGCGCTTTCCAACCTGGTGTTAAATGCGATGGATGCCATGCCGAATGGGGGCTTGTTGACACTTCGGACAGGCCAAAAAGATGGACGAGTTGTGATCGAAGTCGCCGATACAGGCACGGGCCTTACGCCGGAAGAATGCGAGCGTATTTTCACTCCTTATTACACAAGTAAGCAGCACGGCACAGGGCTGGGGCTGGCGATCGCGCAGTCGGTGGTCAGCGATCATGGCGGAACCATCAGCGTCAAGAGCGAACCGGGCAGAGGTTCTACATTCTTAATCGAGTTGCCGGATCGGCTAGAGGCTAGGGGCGCAACTGTCAGCGAATCCAGAAACGTTCTGGCGTAATCAGGGGAAGCATGCCACAGAAAGCACACCTGTTGATTGTGGATGACGAGGCGAACACGCTCGCGTCGCTGTCGCGCGCCTTCCGACTGGCAGGCCACGAGGCGACCGTATCGGATAACGCGGCAAAGGCACTGGAACTGGCGAAGGCACAGAAGTTCGACCTCATCCTGTCGGATGTGGTCATGCCCGGAAAAGATGGATTAAGCCTGCTGGAAGATTTGAAAAAGCAGGGTGTGATGACACCCGTCGTGATGATGTCGGGGCAGGCACACATCGAGATGGCCGTCCGGGCTACGCGGTTGGGGGCGATCGATTTTCTGGAGAAGCCTATCTCGACCGACAAGCTGCTTCTGACTGTTGAGAATTCTTTGAAACTGCAGCGGCTCGAGAGTGAGAACCAGCAGCTCCGTCAGCGACTGGGAAAGCACGAGATTGTCTGGAAAGGCGACGCCATGAAGCGGGTGATGGCGCAACTGGAACGCGTCGCCGCCAGCGAATCTCGGATTTGTATTCTTGGGGAGACGGGCACCGGAAAAGAACTCGTTGCACGCACGATTCACGAGAAGAGTTCCCGCAGTGGTGGGCCCTTTGTGACGCTGAATTGTGCGGCTGTACCTGCAGAGTTGATTGAATCAGAACTATTTGGCCACGAAAAGGGGTCCTTCACCGGAGCATCGACCCGCCATCTGGGAAAATTCGAGCAGGCCGACCAGGGCACACTATTTTTGGACGAAATCGGTGATATGCCGCTGAACATGCAAGCCAAGCTGCTTCGCGTGCTCGAAGAGGGCGAAGTCGAAAGAATTGGTGGAGACAAACCAATCACAGTAAACGTTCGCGTTTTGGTTGCAACGCACCGCGATCTGGAAGCCCGTGTCCGAGAGGAGAAGTTCCGGCAGGACTTATTTCACCGTATCTACGTCTTCCCTCTAGTCCTTCCTCCGCTGCGAGAGAGGCGCGAGGACATCCCCGTTTTGGTTGAACACTTCGCTGTGCAGGTGTGCGCGCAGAATGGATGGAAACCCGTCGCCTTTACGAAGGAGGCGATGGATGCGCTTCAATCCTACGGCTGGCCAGGAAATGTTCGCGAACTGCGCAACATGGTCGAACGTTTGATACTGCTGGCGCCCGAAGGCCAAGTGGATTTCGAGACTGTGGAGTCTGCGCTGCCTAGAACTCCCATTACGGGATCTTTGACCTGCGCCTCCGCGGGCCATGGCTCGCTTGCTGATCGTGTGCAGTCGTTCGAGCGTGAGGTGATTCTGGCAGAACTGAGGCAGAGCCAACACAACATGAGTCTGACTGCGAAATCGCTGGGATTGGAACGCAGTCACTTATATAAAAAAGCGGAGCAACTCGGGATCGATCTGCGCGCGATTCGGCGCGAGCATGGAGCATCAGACTGAATCCCGAGCTCAACTTCTCAAGTCAGCGGCGAGGAGCCGATGGAATAATTGCTCTCCGGCTTCGCGACGGACTGAGAGACGGCCCGCGCCGTAGGCGCGCGATTTGAGTCCGCGCTGCACATCTTCGCAGATGCCAAGATCCTCATCCTGCACACGATTTCCTACATTTACCGACTCGATGTTGTACTGGCGGCGGGATTCGCTGACATCCCTGAAATAGAAGTCGAAAATCACACTGCAGTGGTCGGCATCCACGGGAATGACATAGTTCGTGTCCATGTATCCCTCGTAGCAGTTGATCATGAGATTCGGATATTGCCAGAAGTACCAGGCGCGGTCACCCTTTCGCGTGGCGCCGGTAGCGGCATCTTCGTTGGACGCAACCATCGGGCTCGACTGCAGACAGTAACGGTCTTCGTTTTCGATGGTGTACTGCTTGTAGTCGAGAACAGAACTCAGTCCCTTGTGAAGATGAGGCACGTGGTATCCACCATCGAGGTAGTTATCAACAAACACTTTCCAGTTGCAATGAATGTCATAGGTGCGGCGGTCGAAATAATGAAGCTGGCTAATGCCCAAGGGAGCGATGCGCCGCACAATGCCTCCGAGAAATTCGGAAAGCGATGAGGCATTTTGGTCGAGGTTGATGAAGACAAAGCACTCCCAGGTTTCGACGCGAATCGGAAGTAATCCATTTTGCGAACGTTCGAAATTCTCGACGCCTTCGAATTCGGGCATGCCCTTGAGCGATCCATCGAGCCCATATTTCCAACCGTGGTAGGGACACTGCAAGATTTGCGCGTGGCCGCAAGGCTGTGTCACGACTGCCGCCGCGTGATGGCGGCAGACGTTGTAGAAAGCGCGGAGCACATTATCCGAGCCACGCACAACCACAATGGGTTCACCCGCCACGCGTGTCGAGATAAAGTCGCCGGGATTTCTCAATTGATCGGTTCGCGCAACGAGTTGCCATGTCTTACTGAAAACGTTGAGGCGCTCAAGTTCCGCAATGCGGGGATCCACGTACCAGGAAGCGGAAATGGTAAACGCCTCGGAGAGAGGCGCACGATCGTCATAGCTGGAAAGAATTTGTTCGATAGATGCCGGCATGGTCACGCTCTCGTGTGGTTCAGAACTGCAACAATCTTTCTGAATATACTCGAACGAAAATTCAACGGCGGCGCGACTTCTTCGCGCGCCTCTCACTGCTTACCGCCCCGGAAGCTGGCACTCCTATGGCACGTTGCAGTACTGCCAGGAATTGCTGGATTCTGGCTTCCTTCTTTTCTGCGAGCTCTCCTTGGTGTCGAAATAAGCCAGGATCGAGTTCCGCTGTCAGCAGGGCGTCCTGAAAGCGCTCAACCATCCAGTCGATGATCGAGACCATCATCTCAGTATCGAGGTCGTTACGGAGTTCTCCGCGCTCCACCCCGAAACGGACGAAGTCGACCGTGCCATAAGGATCTTCGGTGAGCAAGAAACGATTGATTTCGCGCTTGAGCACCAGATCGGTGCCATAGTTACCGAGCAGAGAAATCCGATACGGAATCCAGTCTTCGTGTACCAGATGTTCGGTGCGTACGAGCCAATAACGGAGTATTCCGAAGAATCCCTGGTCGCGAACCTCAATTGGAACATCAAGGTAGCGCGCAAAGGAACGCACTGCACGTTTGTAGACTTCGAAAAACAACCCGTCCTTGCTGCCAAAATGCTGGAAAATCGATCCCTTCGCGATGCCGAGCACAGCTGCGATGTCACCGACACGCGCCGCGTGATATCCATATTCCGCGAAATGCTGCGTGGCTGCCTCGACGATCCGGCTGCGTTTAGCTTCAGAACGGGGACGCGCTTTTGTCTGCCTCTGGTACAGCGGAGGCGCAACACGGTTGCTAGCGATGCCTGGCATATTCGTGACTTAAAGTCACGACAGAATAAAGCAGGCTGGCTAATGTTTCAACTTCATTTCGCCCGCCTTCTGCGGTAGTGTTATTCGATTCCAGAGAACCGCTGTGACCGCTAGTCATACTCACTCCCAGGGAAAGATTTACGACGTTATCGTCGTTGGTGCAGGCCATAACGGCCTGACTGCGGCAGCTTATCTGGCGCGCGCCGGCCTATCGACACTTGTGCTCGAGCGGCGGGACATCGTGGGCGGATGCTGCGTCACCGAAGAAATTGCACCGGGCTGCCGGGTCTCTACGACTTCCTACATCGCGAGCATGCTGCGGCCAGAGGTGATCTCGGAGCTGCGGCTTGCCGATCATGGACTGCGGATGATTCCATGTGATCCGGCGATACAGGTTCCCTTCCCTGATGGGCATGTTGTGCCTTGGTGGGCCGACCGCGATCGGGCCTGCCAGGAATTCTCGACAATCTCGGCAAAAGACGCTTCAAGGTTCGTTCAGGTCGACGATCAATTGAAGAAGCTGGCGCGCTACCTGCAGCCGTTCTTTATGGAACCTCCGCCGGAGTGTGATACATCAAGCTTTAAAGGCTGGAGTGATCTGTTTCGCGTGGGCAAGCGATTCCGCGGAATTTCCAATGCAGAGATTGCGCAGCTGGTTTCGTTTTTGACCGGCAGCCTCGGCGAGTTTCTCGATCAGAATTATGAGTCCGAGAAAATAAAGACCATGTTTCTTGCCAACAACGTGTATGGCAAGCACGGAGGGCCGTATCAGCCAGGCACCGCGATCGGCCTACTGTTTCATCTGCTCAGCGGCGGAGAGCATGAGTTGCAAGGATTTTATGGGCACGTGATGGGCGGCATGGGATCGATCACGCAGGCGCTCGCGGCAGCTGGACAAAAGCTTGGCGTAGAGATCCGAACAAGTGCACCTGTGGCTCACATTGATGTGCGCGAGGGTCGTGTACGAACCGTCGTTCTGGAAGACGGGACAGAACTTCGAGCCCGCATGGTGCTCTCGAATGCCGATCCCAAGCGGACATTTCTGAAATTAATCGACACGAAGCATCTGCCGGAAGAGTTTGCTTTTGCGATCCGGGGGATCAAGATGCAGGGCCCGTGCGCAAAGGTGAACTTAGTCTTGGCAGAGGAACCCCGATTCACTGGTACATCTCCTTCAGCGACTGCCTTGGAGCGCACCTTCTACACGCTTGTCCCTTCGCTTGAGTTTGCCGAGCGGTGTTATGACATTGCGAAGTTCGGCGAGATCCCCGAGCAACTGTGGGTGGATTGTGTCGTGTCCTCAAATGCAGACGCGTCACTTGCTCCTGCGGGCAGGCACATCCTCACGTGTTTTGTGCAGTACGTTCCCTATCACCTAAAGGAAGGCGCTTGGGACGCGAACCGCGAATTGCTGGGCGATCGAGTAGTAAAGAAGATCGCGGAGTATGCACCGAATGTTCCAGGATCGATTGTGGCGCGACAGGTTTTAACTCCGCTTGATCTGGAACGCATTTATGGTCTGACCGAAGGAAATATTTTCCACGGGGATCTGCGACTGGAGCAACTCTTCTTTATGCGTCCAGTGCCTGGCTGGTCGCAATATCGAACGCCGATCGAAGGACTCTACCTTTGCGGAGCCGGAGCGCACCCGGGAGGGGGAGTGACTGGCGCACCGGGGAGGAATGCAGCCCACCAGGCCTTGCGCGACTGGAAAAAAGGACGATTCCGGGGAGCCGTGGCATGAACATCGAGGGCACTTCCCTTCCGAAAGCCGCCGACATCGTCATCCTCGGCGCAGGGGTGATGGGAACGGCCATTGCTTTTCATCTCGCGAAACGCAACGCCGGGAACATCGTCATTCTCGATAAAGATCACGTGGGCCGTGGCGGAAGCGGCAGATCTTCTGCCCTGATACGGATGCACTACAGCTTTCCTCCGGAAGTTGCACTTGCGCTCGTCAGCTTGCAGATGTTTCAGAACTGGCAAGAAGTAGTCGGAGCGCCGGGCGATTTTCGCAAGACCGGTTTCGTGCGCATCGTTCATCCACATGAGACGGGGCGGCTGAAGAAGAATGTGGATATGCAGCGCAAGCTGGGCGCTGCGGTCGAACTCATCGACAAGCGTCAACTGCACGAACTCGAGCCCGACTGGAATGTGGACGAAGTGGATCTTGCGGCCTACGAACCGGACTCGGGCTATGGAGACGGTGCCGCCGTTGCCGGAGACTTCCTGAAAGCCGCGCGCGACATGGGAGTCAGTTATTTTTCACGCACTCAAGTGAGTGAAGTGCGACTTGAGTCGGGTCATGTTTGTGGTGTGGAAACAGATCGAGGTGCGATTTCTTCTCCGATTGTAATTGCGGCGACTGGCCCGTGGACACGTCCGCTGTTACAGCGTGCTGATTACGATCTGCCGATCGAGTGTGAATATCATCAGGTTGCGATCCTGCGAAACGCCCCGAATATGAAAGGTGGCGGGTGCGCCTGCATCGATTCCGTAACAGCGACCTACTTCCGGTCGGATGCGCATGACAAGTTCCTGGTGGGGGACTTCTATGGAACACGTCCGATCGATCCCGACAATTTTCCGCAGCGCCCTTCGGACGATTCGTTGGAAGAGATCATCGAGCGTACGTGCCGCCGTGTGCCCAAACTCGAAGGAGCCGAAGTGATGCGCGGTGTCACTGGCGTATATGACGTGACGCCGGATTCACGCCCACTGCTTGGTGCTATCCCGAGGATAGTTGGCCTTTACGTATGCGCGGGATTCTCCGGCATGGGTTTCAAGATTTCTCCCGCGGTTGGATTAGCGATGAGTGAACTGGTGCTTGATGGAAAGGGCAAGACTGTAGATATCAGTGCATTTCGGCCAAGCCGTTTCATTGAGAACCAACCGATCAAAGCGGAATATGAGTACGTAGACGATTGATTTCTCAGGAGCATGTATGAAGAAAAAAGGGATTCTCGAACGACTAAAAGACGGGCCCGTCCTCGGGGACGGCGGATATCTTCTGGAACTCGAAAAACGTGGATGGGTACGCGCGGGTCCGTTTACTCCGGAGGTAGCACTGACTTATCCAAATGCGTTGCGCGAACTGCACGTCGAATTTCGCGAAGCAGGCGCTGAAGTACTGCAGGCGCTGACGTTTTACGCCAGCCGCGACAAACTCGCTACCGTTGGACTGGAAAATCGCCTGGAAGAACTGAACCGTTCGGCGGTTCGAGTGGCACGGGAAGTTGCGGGAGATCGATGCCTGGTCGCCGGCAATCTGAGCCTCACATGGATGTATGAGCCCGGGAGTCCTTCCGCCGCAGATCGTGTGCGAAAAACTTTCGACGAGCAACTCGCGGTGCAGGTCGAGGAAGGAGTCGACTTCATCATCGGCGAGACCTTCTCATGGCTGGGGGAGGCGCTCATCTCAGTGGAACGCGCGAAGAAAACCGGATTGCCGACTATGGTGACGATCTGCTTCGAAAACAAGGACGAGACAGCAGAGGGCAAAACTTCTGCGGACGCTGCAAAGGCGCTATTCGACGCTGGGGCAGATATCGTCGGCATGAACTGCCTTCGCCCACCGGCGCACATCCTTGGCCCGATGGAACAGATGCGCAAGGCGGTCCCAGGGTATCTCGCCTGCCAACCCGTGGCATATCGAACTCCGAAAAATAAACCGGACTTCACCAGCCTGCCCGAATTTCCTTACGCACTGGATCCTCTCCAATTAACGCGAAAGGAGATGGCGGATTATGCCTTGCAGGCACACGAGATGGGGATCAACTACATCGGCTCGTGTTGTGGGACAGTGGCAATGCACGTCCGGGAGATGGCGCGAGTGCTAAACAAACTTCCAGAGGATTCGCGCATCTGGAAAAAAGACGGCGAGAAGCCGATGTCGGCGTACGAATATTACGATCACGACAAGCTTGACGTCGGCACAAGCAAGTAATCAAAGGCTTCGAGAGCAGAGATGAGCGGGCTCAAAGTTCGAGCCCGCTTTTTCAGATCAACCAACCTTGCGCAATCCGGGATCCTGCGCGTGAACCAGCGGCATTTCGACAAGGTGTTCGAACAAGAACCAGTTCTGCAATTCGTTGGTGCGCAGCACATCACTGATGACCATGTCATTTGTGCCGTCGTCCCCAACTTCGTCCGCCTTCTTCGCGATTTCGCGACATTGTTTGATGATGAGCTGATGTGCATCCACCAGCCGTGAAATCTGGACTGGGACCTCTTCCCTGCCGCGGGGTGGACGTTCAATGCGAGTGATCTCGGCCACATCGTGAGCCATGGCAATCGAGATTCCGCCCAGCAACTGAATGCGCTCGGCAATGGTGTCAACAACCTCAACCTGCTCCGCAAAGTGCTTATCGAATAAAAGATGCAGTTGATAAAAGGTGGGCCCAGCCACCTGCCAATGCGATTTTTTATAGAGATCCCGCAAAGTCATGCTATCAGCCAGGAGCTGATTTAACTGTTCGGTCATTTCAAGCCGTGCCGGTTCCTCGAGATCGAGCGGCAGAGCGTGCGAAACAGTGCCGTAGGGCTGGATTTCCGCAGCGCGCTGGTGAATGCGAGGCTGAGCATTGAGCCTGGTCTGTTGTGATTGAGATTCTTTCTTTGGCATGAACCCTCCTTCAGATTTAGTGCACAAAGAGGTCTACTCCTCGCTCTTGGATGCAGCATTCCTCGAATCGGTGCTGCAGATTTTTCTCTTACGAGTGTGCTGTGGCATGCATTCGCCGGCGGCGTCCGATCTGTTCCGGCGCCACCGTCATCCTGATTTGAATCGGATAGCGTCGAAGCAGTTTGACGCACCTAACCCCGGTTGTTATCATCAGTCTGCGGGGTGGAGCAGTCTGGTAGCTCGTTGGGCTCATAACCCAAAGGTCGGTGGTTCAAATCCACCCCCCGCAACCAACGCAATCATAGGGTTACGAGGAATTTGGATTTTTGATTGTGGTCTGAAATGGTCCAATAAGAATTGAAAGGTAACCGCAGAGGCCGTCCAACTGACGGCCTTTCGTTATTTGGTGCGGTCTTGGACCAGCACACGTTGCACGACGGATGTGTTGGCTTTGCGTTTTGTTTCCATGAAGGCCCCGCCGTAGACATTCATCGTTGTTGAGATATTGGCGTGACGCATGAGTTTCTGCTGTACGCCAAGAGGGACCCCAGTTTCGTCGAGCCAAGCGCGGTAGCTGTGACGCAAGGTGTGCCAACCGATTTGACCCTGAATATTCGCCCGCGATGCCGCACTCTTGAGCACTTTCTTCCGCAGCGAGCCAGAATCGTAGGGCTTGTTGGTCCGTGGGCTGGGAAAGACCCAGTCTCCCTCCGTCGCTGGGCAAAGCTGCTTCCATTCGAGCAGAATGGTCGCAACGTCTGGGTCCAGTGGCAATTCGTCCTGGGAGCACTCTGACTTCAGTTTCGTCACTTGGCTGCGAGCGAACCCTTCTCGAATTTCCATGACCAAGTTCTCGAAGTTGATCGATGTCCAGCGCAGGCCCATGACTTCGCTGACCCGAAGACCTGTACAGCCGGCGAGGAGAACCATACAGCGATAGGGA
Source organism: Candidatus Sulfotelmatobacter sp. (assembly GCA_035946775.1). Taxonomy (GTDB): domain Bacteria; phylum Acidobacteriota; class Terriglobia; order Terriglobales; family Acidobacteriaceae; genus Sulfotelmatobacter. The sequence continues at coordinate 86,909 of DASYZA010000008.1, forward strand.
TGGACGAGTTGGCTGAGCAAAGCTGCAAACTCTTCCTCCGTCAAGATGCGCGGGGGCCTTAGGCGTTTGCTCACTCCCTTTAGTTCGACCAATCCCATTGGGTTGCGTTCCAATGGAATCAGTTCCCAAAGCATAGCCTTCTCGAACAGACGGTACATGAGACTCCGAATATGGCCTTTGGTTTTGGGGGCCACGGGCAATTTCCGGAGCCATTCCTGGACCGGATAGGGTTTGACGTTCCCCAATAGAGACGTGCCCCACTTCGGAGAGATATGTTTGTTGATGCGGTTGAGATCGGGTTCCCTGGTGGTATGTGCGAGGTCGCCTCTCTCGATCTCTTCGTTGACGTAGCGATCGATGAGACCTTGAAAAGTAATCGCCTCGCGCAGTGGCAACCCGTGGTTGATTTCCAATCGGAGACCTTCGGCCGCGCGTCTGGCATCCGCTTGGGTTGGATAGTCTTCGATTGTCCCCAAAGTAATTGAGGGTCGCGTCGCAGATGGATTTTGGCGATCCCAGTAGCGGAATATCCATACGTCTGGGCCCTTGGTCCTCTTGCGAAGTTCCAAACTTCCGAACTGATAACGGTTTCGTCTAGGCAACTTGTGCTCCTTTGCCTTGACGACGCCGGGATGAGTCGCAGCATACTTGAGCCCGCAGCCAATCGTCCAGTTCGGAGATGTAGAAGAGCCACTTCTTGCGTTGCCCGTATCCTATGGGGTGTCCTGGGATACGGCCGGCCCCAGCGAGTCGCGTGATGCTTCTCACGTGCAGCTGTAGAAACTCTGCGGCAGCCCTCGCGGTTACAGGCCTTTCGGAAGGCTGTGCCGCCTTCTTAGGAGTTTCTCCCGCGACGCCAATCTGGGTGCCCATGCTCGATGAAGGTGATAGAACTTCTTGGTGGATTCAGAGTCCACTGTGAGTCCTTGCCGCGGATCTTGTCCAATAACTTTTCATGTAATGCTCATTCCTCACAGTTATAGCGACCCATCGTTTTCAAAACTCGAAATCTATGAGAGCCTGGAATTCTCTTGCCATACTTGCCGCTCTCCGGGCCTTCGTGTCCTGTTCTGACTGAGTAGAAAACACCTTCTGCACTTGTCTGGGAGGCAGGGAGTTGAACCCCCGCCGCCAGCCTTTTCTGGGCTGGATACAGCCAGCCTATCTCCCCTCTTGGTCAACAACTTAACGTGTCGAGCTGGCCACAGTTTTGTGACCACTCTGTGACTAGCGCTGATGTTCGCCTAGCGTCGGCAGGATGACTATGTTTCACAGTTTCAAACACACCAAAACAAAGGTCGGCTAGAGTTACGGAAATCATTCGCTTGCCACCGCTCTTCTCCTTTTGTTCGTCTGCGGTCCTAATGGGTTTTTCCCTGTGCACAATTGAGCAGTCTCAAGCTTTCGGAGGTGCCATCGTTATGTCTCTATTTTGTTAGAGAGAAAATCTCCACTTGGACGGTATGACAATGACTTACGTCTGGTACGAATCGTATAGGGCCGTTGCTGTGGAAACCGATTGGGCGAAGATGCACCAACGAATTCAGTCGGCGGAATCCAAAATAAACGACCGAAAGCGCGTGCTTTCGCTGGATCACGGCGGAACGCCGGAAGAAAGGCAAGCGATCGCCAACGCACTGAATGCAATGGGTACGCTACGAACAGAAGTAGATAACTGGCAGAGTCGTCAGGCCGCGCAAGTTGAGCGACGCAGAGGTCACCTTTGAACTTGTGGCCAGTCCCGAGTTCTGGGATTCGGCCGGATGCGCGTGGCCCGAATTGTGAGCGTTACAGACCAGTTTAAATCTGTTCCTATCTTCATAATTGACACTGACTGCACTTCCCGTCAGGACGGCGTCTTGTGTCAAAAAAAGTCGCGACCGCAAAGAAAAGCGATTTCAAACCCCACACCTTTTTGTCAACCAATGGCAAGGGAAGAGAAATGGTGTCGTTTGGAAAGAGAAGCACGATCTTCGCTCAAGGC
>DASYZA010000009.1:0-5106 GCA_035946775.1 Candidatus Sulfotelmatobacter sp.
CCTCTAGCCATCTGGCGTGTTCTTCTTCGGCTCGCTTGAGACGCGATTTGATCAGCTCAATCTCAGGTTTCGGCGTCTTGATTCCGGTCTTTGATTTCTTCTGGAACACATGCAAGACGTATATGCGTCCCGCCAAGCGAACCGTGTACACGGCACGATATGTGTCGCCAGCATGGTCTTCCACGATCTCCAGGATGCCCGCACCGCTAAAGCCCCTTAGCGGCTTGGCATCAGCATGCTTTCCGCCACCTTGCGCGACGTACAGCGCGTAGCCAATCGCGTCCTTTACATCGTCGGGAAAGGAAGTAAGGTCTGCCTTAGTGGTCCCAATCCAAACCACCGGCTTGATTGTGGACAATGCCGTCATTTCCATATTATGCCTAAACGAGCATAGGAAGCAAGAACTACTTCCTGACCGGGTGCACTTAGAGTAGCCAGGGTACGGAATTCACGGATGGAAAGTGCCGGAACGGAGTTGTTCGGGTAGAGCACCGGAAAGCCGATGCTCTACCCTAAGGGTGCTTTTGAGCGAAAAGCAAATTCCCCAACTTCAGATTCATTGTAACGCCGACCGATACTCCGGTTCTATTCGGTAATTCGCGCCGCTTTTGCGGTCATCCGATCTCGGATTTCATCGAAATGCCACGGACGAAAATCATGCGTGTCCACGCCGACATCCATCGAAAGTGAACTGTCGGACGGGGACAACCTTCCGTGGGAGTGTCCGTACAAGTGCCACGCACCGTGAGACGAATGATTCCAAACGCGCATTGCGTAGTGGCAAAGCACGATTCGCTGGCTGTTGACCGAGACTTCGGCTAGATCGCCGAGCCAAGAAAACTCCTCGGTCAGTTTGCGCGTATCCTTGTCGTGATTGCCCGGCACGGCGAATATCTTTTTGCACCGAATTTCGCGTCGCAGTTCGAGCGCACGAGCTTTTGGACCGATGCAGAAGTCTCCTAGAAAATAGAGCACGTCGTTCGCTTTTACTGCACTGTTCAGGCGTTCGAGAATCGCACAATTCATCGCCTCGACGGAGTCGAAGGGACGATTACAATATCGGATGATGTTTTTGTGGCCGAGGTGAAAATCAGCAGTGAACCAAGTGTTCGGCATGAGCCTCTCCCCAGTCAGGGGCGTGCAATGAGTATCGTACGGGAGGAGGCGCGATGGGCAAGACAATCCGCATGGAGCCGCCAAGCCCGATGGTGTTGCCTGGCGATGAAAGACCATGGACAGTGCGAGAGGCAGCTGTATTCCTGGGAGTGAGCGAGCAAACGGTATACCTCTGGGTCGAATGAAAGAAAATTCCTCATTTGCGCATTATGGGCAGGAACATCCGATTCCTCAGATCGGAGTTGGAAACCTTCCGAGCGTCATTCAAGCAGGATGTAGAGAGCTGTTAGCAGCGATCCGAGCTGATCGGGAAGCGGAAAAGCAGTGCTTGTAACAGCCGCGCTACGGTTATCGAGAGAAATGATTATTCTCGTGTTGAGAGGACAGCGCGTTTGACGGTCGATTCGATCAAGGAGAAAACCATGAAAAACTTCACGCTCAACAACGGCGTCGAAATGCCCGCTCTCGGATTCGGTGTGTTTCAAATGCAGGATCTCGCCGAATGCGAACGTGCTGTCAGGGATGCGATTAAGGTTGGTTATCGGTTGATTGATACAGCGGCGTCCTATCTGAACGAAGAAGCCGTAGGTCGCGCGCTGAAGGATAGCGGCATACCTCGCGAACACCTTTTCGTCACCACGAAACTGTGGGTCCAGGACGCAAGCTATGAAGGTGCAAAACGCGCCGTCAAGAACTCGCTCAAACGGCTCCAACTCGGATACCTGGACCTCTACCTTATTCATCAACCCTACGGCGATGTCTATGGTGCCTGGCGGGCAATGGAGGAGTTGAATGCAGATGGCACGCTCAAGGCCATCGGCGTGAGCAATTTTTATCGGGACCGTATCGTCGATTTTGTTCTCCACAACAAAGTCCCTCCGGCGGTAAACCAGATCGAGGTAAATCCATTGCATCAGCGGATCGAGTCACAGAAGCTGCATGAGAGATTCAAGGTCCAGACCGAAGGCTGGGCTCCTTTCGCAGAAGGCCAGCACGGCATCTTTCAGAACGAAACACTGAGATCTATCGGCGCAAAGTACCGGAAGTCGGTGGCTCAGGTCATTCTTCGGTGGCATGTGCAAAGACAGATTGTGGTGATCCCGAAGTCGGTGAAGATGGAGAGGATGGTCGAGAATTTCTCGGTCTTCGACTTCGAGCTAAGCGATGAGGATATGAGCGCGATAAAGGCTCTGGATAGGAAAACTACCGCGTTCTTTGATCATCGTGATCCCGAGTGGGTGGAGCGATTGAGCACACGGAAACTCGATATCTAGAGAGGATGGGTCTACCTCGTCCGGGCTAGGTCGGTATAAGGTCGGAACAACTGAGGGCGGGATTTCGGGAGAGAGAACCTGTAAGCGACGCTCAGCAAAGCATTTAGATTTGTCGTTTGCCTTCTTAGAAGGCAGACGCTCTATCCAACTGAGCTACGGGCGCGCGGTACAATTTATTTTACCAGCAAGCATTTATGACCTGGTTGCTGGAGTTTAGATGGCGTTGCTGACCGCTTATCACTCGAGCCTTTTGCTGCGGGGCGGCGGGTGACTCGGTCCCCTCGTGTTTCACTTTTGTGCGCCGTTCTCCTGTCGTATTAACAGGGCTAATGTGTGCTCGGCTCCGGGAGATTCATACTCTTAATCCAATCCACCGCATCAAGTCCAGAGCATTGCTTTTGGGCACGATTCCGTCGCGCAATTTGTAATCGAAGGTCATCTCGCCATTGACAATTTGGTCCTCAAAATGAACGTTCCGAATATGCCCGTCGAGCGTCATTCCAATTTTTGTCAGCGCAAGGTCATGGGTGGTCACAAGGCCGATCGCTCCGCAATCGAGCAGCGTTTGCAGCAAACCCTGCGACCCGATTTGCCGGTCGTGCGAGTTCGTTCCTTCGAGCAACTCGTCGAATAGAAAAAGCAGCGGCGTTTCTCTTTCCGCGAGCGCCACCACTTCCCGTATGCGCAGAATCTCAGTGTAAAAATTCGATCGCGATTCTTGCAGCGAATCTGTGCTGCGGATACGTGTTCCCAAAGCTGTCCACGAGAGCTTCAGCGATTCCGCTCGCACCGGAGCTCCCGCCATCGCCAGAACGAAATTCACTCCGACAGTGCGCAGTAGCGTGCTTTTGCCGGACATGTTCGAGCCGCTCACCAGCAGCACGCGCATACCGCTGCCGAGATAGACCGAGTTTCGCACGCATCGCGCCGCGGAAATCAAAGGATGCCCGAGTTCCTTGCCCTCGAAATGCGCGCCATTTTCACTTGTCATAAATTCCGGGAAAGAATCCTCCGGGTGTTCGTAGGCATATGCTGAGAGTGAAAGCAGCGCTTCAAACTCGGCCACCGCATCCACGCAAAACCGTGTCCGGTGCCCCTCCCGCTTTCGCCACGAGTCAGCGGCAAGTCCAACCTGAACTGTGTACAGCAAAGGGAGTTCTATCACCTTCATGAGCAAGCTGTCGCGCGCGTCGATCCAGTTCACAATGTGAGCGAGTCTACTTATTGCGCGTGATGCGCACCGCGGTCCTCTACGCAGCTCGCTTTGAAAACGAATCAATTTCTCGGATGTGAACTGGCTTGCCTCGATCTGCCGGAGAATTTTCGAGAAAATCAGCAGCCCCTCTTCATTGCAACCAATTCCCGCGACCGCATTCTCCGCGGACTTGCGAAGCCGCGTATACACGCCAATGTTGACGGCCAGCACAACGAAAAACGGCAAATGGGCTCCACTGGCGATCCACAAAATCGTCAGAGCAATTTGCAGAAGCGCAAGCATCGCCACAAAAATTCTCAGCCACGGATTGGCGAGCTTTGGTTCTGCGCCCGCCCACGCCACCAGCGCATCAGGATCAACTGCTCCAACCAAACCAGCCTCCAATAGAGCCGTGTTCTCGCGAAGATCAAGGCTTTCGTGAAGTTCATTCACGATGCTCTGCCGCTCGCGAATCTCACCAACTGGAGCCGCGCGCAAAAGCCAGTCGGCCAGTCGCTGCTCGCCCATGGGAGTCTGCGCGGATGACAAGAGCTGAAACAACCCGCCGTTTCCAAAAAGGTCCAGATCGTCCGCATATACGTGTTTTGCATCGCGGAATCGCTCTCCAGTAGCGCCGTTTCCACTCCAGCGATCTTCGATTCGCGCCAGGCCGCGCTCATAAAACGCCGCTGCGCGCTCTGCTCGAGCCCGTGCGCGGAGCGTCAGCTCATGCCAGAGAGCAAGCGCCAAATATGCGGCGACCGGAATGAGCAGCCAATAGCCCGAAGCATCGCCTCGAATCAATGAAAACCATGCCAGCGCGAGGGCTGCGGCAATCACCAGCAATTTGATGTTGCCGATCCGCAAGTGAACACGTTCGCACTCCGCACGCGCAGTCAGGCGCTCATTTCGTCTCGTCGCATATTCTGCCGAAGGCAAACTCATTTGTTTTGCGCTCGTCCTTCCGCTTGATAATTCGCTCGCGCCTATGCGGACGTTCGAACACACCAGTCTACATCGCGCGCCCGCTTTTCACGTTAGACCGAAACAGTGACAGCACGAATCTGCAAATGATGCCTGATCTGGCGAAAAGATAAAAAATAAAGAGAGCGTCACTCGCACGGCGCGCTCCGGATTGATGTTATAATCCTCGCCTCAACAGTAGGTCCGACCGCGGAGAGGTGGCCGAGAGGCTGAAGGCGGCGGTTTGCTAAACCAATCTGCCCTGTTTGTGCTCGCTGTTGTTTAGTGGCTTTCTAGGCTTTTCGCGAGTCTCAGTCGCAGTGGCAAGTCCTCATTTGCGCCCCAAAGGCAAGCAAAAGGCAAGCAGAAACGCGTGCGGGGTAAGGCGCTTTTTTCCAGCACCCCTTGAGGCAATTCCCTCAATTCTGACACGCGACAGGGCGTGAGTGAGTTCAAACTTTGACCTCCGCCGTGACAGCGCAGCAGCCGAAGGTAACTAGTTGTAATTTCACGGTGCCGACCGCCACTTTTGGCGCTCGCACCGAATAGTGCCGTTCC
>DASYZA010000010.1:0-3148 GCA_035946775.1 Candidatus Sulfotelmatobacter sp.
CTGAAGGATCCTCGCCCCGGCTGACCAGCAAGAGACTGACTTCCCGCCCCGTGATTGTGGAGATCAGGAGATTTGTTTCGGCGGGCTTCGTGGAAATGGCTTTCAGGAAAACAAGTTTCGGCTCTCGCTCTGAGTGCTCGACCTGAAACTCGGATGGGTCTCCGAGGACGACCGAATTCACCGCTTCAGGCAGGCGGATCGTGGTGACAAACCGAGCGGCCACCTCAACCTTCGTCACCCGCCCGCCAAGGTCCGGCTTCGTGAGCACCACCGGATCAACCTGGCGAACCTGCGCGAATGCCGCGCTAGTCGCCAGAGAGAAAACCAAAAGCCAAATTCCACAGAATATTTTCATCGTTTTCACCTCAAGTCCCCGTGGCGGAGCTACGAGCGGAAATTCGCCGGACAGTCTCGCGCCGCAGCCCGCGATAGAGCCGCGCCACGCGGCTTACGTACTCAAACACTTCCCGGGAAGAGTACGCTAGGCGGCGCGAAAGGATCTTTAACTCACCCACATGATAAGCGGCAACGGCCAGCCGCAGATCTCCATGGAACAAGCGGATCAGCCATGCCAAGTAGGCGACTCCGCCGCGAATGTTCTCCTGAATGTCGAATCGGTCTCGCACTCCGAACCGCAGCGCGGTCTCGGGCATGAGTTGCATCAGCCCGGCTGCTCCCTTCTTCGAGACAGCATAAGGGTTCCAATTCGACTCCACCTGAACGATTGCTTCCACGAGTTCCACGGGAACCTGGTAGGCCCCCGCATAAAACGCGGCGCATCGTTCGGAATATTCCTGCGTGGGCACCCGTTCCGCCGCCCTACACACCGGTACCGAGAACAGGACCAGACATACAAACGCCTTGGCGACTGCCTTAACCGTTTCGCTCCTCATGCCGCTCGACACGCGAGAGTCTTCGTGAGATTTAGTTTGTCTCGGTACGTCTTCGAATCCGCAATGAGCCCTTCGAAGCCCTCGCGCAGGAGCAGTCTTCCCCGATCTCCCTCTGTCTTGGCTAACAAGGGCAAGAGAATGTCTCTTTGCTCCGGCAAAATCTCGTCCACTCCTAGGATCTCGAGCGCCCGCGCCAAATCCAGCATCTCCGCAATCGAGGGCGGTTTTTCCATGTTCCAGCCGCGCAGCGCATGGGCTAGGCCTGCCATCTGGCCCAACAGTCGAGGCTCCTGATTGGCGCTTCGCGCCGCGAGGATTTCAACCTCCCGCTCGACCGTGGGGTAATCAAAGCGCAGATACAAACACCGCCGACGCAGCGGATCGCCCAGACGCCGCTCTTCGTTCGAACTGAGGACGACAAAAGGAATCGTTTCTGTTTCTGCCTTGATCGTGCCCAGCTTCGGCACCGTGATTTGCCATGCGCTCAAGACCTCCAGGAGCAACGCCTCAAAGCCTTGGTCCACCTTGTCGAGTTCGTCGATCAGGAGGACACACGCTGCACATTTGCGGCGGAGCGCTCGCAACAGGGGACCTTCAGCGAAGAAGTCGATCGCGTGCAGTCGCCGCTCAATCGAGTCCCACTCTTGCCCCAGCCGCTCTCTCTGGGTGTCCAGGAAAAGCTTCTGCAGGGCCTCGTCGAACTTGCCGATGGCCTTATCTTCGGTGATTCCTTGGTAGCATTGCAGACGCTCAACCTTCGTGCCCGCCGCCTCCGCTACGGCATAAGCCAGTTCCGTTTTTCCACACCCTGGCGGCCCCTCAACCAGCAGCGGCTTTTTCAGCTTTGCCGCGAGATACACCACTTCGAGGGTCACAGGATCAACCACGTACCCTGCGCCGCGCAGTCCACTCGCCAGCTTTTCGACCGACACGAACACGAATTCTCCTTGGTGCGCGCGGAACATAGCCCAGAATCGCCGGCCGCGCACTCGTGCCACAGGGCCCGTCTTCACCGGCCATGCGAGAAAAATAAGTGACTTTCGGGTTGGTATCGGACTTTGTGTTGCGTTCATTGCGAGGAGTAAGGTCATTGAAGAACAAGGCGATTCAGCGCTAGGAAGTGTTCGTCATGAGATTCCTCGAATTCGGGAGATGCCTCCACGGAGAACTTTTTGGCCAATGGAATCTTTCATAGCTAACTTTCTTTGGCTGCCGTTGGTCAGACACACAGGCGTCGCCGATACGATACCGGTTCGCGTTTGGGGTCCCATGTGCGGATGTCAGTAAGGGTGGGGATTAAAAAATTTTGCCAATCAAACCTTTTATAGCTAGCTTTTACCTGAGCCTCTGCCGATGCCTCACGGAAACATCGCATAGCCCCCGCGGACTTCCTAGCGCCCAACATTGGGTCCTGGAGCAGGAGGAGGAAAATAATTTCGCCAATCAAACGCTTTGTAGCTACCGTTGTGCCCGCGTCAGCCGTTCTATGAAGATCGGAAATGCTCTGTCGCGGATTCCGTGCGATCCCCAAGCCAAAAACAATTTCACCAATCGAACGCTTTGTAGCTAACTTTCGGGAGAATTCCTCCGAAATCCATTGCTGCATCTGTCGCTCGTCGTGAAATTCACTTTCGTTTCCCGGCTTGTAGGCCGGCCTGAAGTTTTTTCCGCCAATCGAATCTTTCATAGCTGCCTTTCGCCGCGATTCCCTCTCCACCCTCCGCGAGAATTTGACAATCCCGGAGTTCTCGCCGAGAACCCGAGCCGTGCGGAACGCACAACAAGTCAGGTTCACTGTCGTTCGGGAGCTCGTCGAGCGCCAACTGCCCGAAGGCGGATGGCCATTCGCTGCGAACACAAAGCAGATGGCGGTCGAACCCACCGCCCTGGCCCTTCTTGCCTTGCCATCGAGCACTGGGCGCAAAAAATCTGCTGCCATCGAGTCCCTACTTCGGACGCAGAACCCCAACGGTAGCTGGCCGGCTTTCTCTGGGGACGACGAGCACGGATCCGGCTGCACGGGACTGGCCGTCTATGCTCTCAGCAAGTGTGGAGAACAAGGACCAAAAACCTGTCGGGCGGTTCGCTGGCTTCTGCGCTCCCGAGGTCGGGAGTCCCATTGGCTATGGAAATGGAAGTTCCGCACGGCCGATCGGCACGTACGCTTCGATCCCGACAAGTTCGGCTGGCCCTGGATGCCGGAGACGGTCAGTTGGGTGTTTCCTACTGCGTACTCACTTCTCGCTCTGAAACGT
>DASYZA010000011.1:0-74366 GCA_035946775.1 Candidatus Sulfotelmatobacter sp.
TCACGTCTTGTACTTTCATTGCCCGCTCCATCGCGGCCCTCGGATAAGCTTCCATGCTCCGCATGGTCGCTTATCCTCGCCGTCCGCAAAGCGGACATTTCATCTGCTATCTCAACCGGACATATCATGTGCTACCGACACCATCCGCCAGCCTGCCTTGACCCCGTGCATCACCGATGTTAGCTTCGCCCTACACGTGACTTCGCGGGAGAAATTACTCTGAGCCGGGCAGAGCGGACGCCTCGATTTGTGAGCCGGCGGAACTTCCTGTTCCAGTTCTGCCAAGTGGCGGGAGCTACTCTCATTCCGGCACGCGTCTGGGGCCTAACTCTCCCGGCCATTCCACGTCAGCCTGTGCCAACAGACTCATCCGCCAATTTCTATTTTCACCCGCATTACCGCACGGAGCGCCCTCTTGACGCGACTCTGGCCAAAGTGGATCCCCGCCTCGATTTCCGTTTTGTGAGTGAAGTCTATGCCGAGCAACTCGGCCAAATTCTTCACCGCTGGCGTACGAGTCTCGTGCAATCGACGCCGAATCTCCAGATCATCGCGAACAATCTTGCAGCGATTTTTTCTGGCACTCCGCCAAAACCTGAGAACTCCAAAATTGTAAGGTCCTCACTGGGATTAGATGTGCGTCAGAGTATGTTCGCGGAGCAGGTTCTGTCTCGCGATTCGTTTCTTAAGTCATGGCGGAGCGACTTTGCCGAGTTCTCCAATGTCCACGCTGCCGAATTTCAGATCATCCGGCTCGAAGCCTCGCCCGTAAGCGCGCCCAGTGAAGTTCCTAAACAAATCCAGACTCAGATTCGCTACGAGATCATCGGATCTGGTCCCGGTTTTTACCGTGAACAACGGATAGGAAATTGGACACTTACCTGGCGGCCGGTGAAAACCAGCTTCGAAATTGTGAACTGGCAATGTCTCAACGAAACGCGCGCCCGCTCCAAATCCCCAACCTACGTGGACGTGACTTCGGCCGCGATTGGCGCCAATTCTTCATATTCCGATCAACTGCTGCATGGGGCGGATTATTGGCGGACCGTCATGGATGGTGCTTGCGGTATCGACGTCTATGGTCATAACGGAGTTTCGCTCGCGGATATCGACAACGATGGCCTCGACGATCTCTACGTCTGCCAGACGGCAGGCCTGCCGAATCGTCTGTACAGGAATCGGGGCGATGGAACGTTTGAAGACATCACCGAGATCTCCGGCCTCGGTAGTCTCGAGAATACGGTTTGCGCGCTCTTCGCCGACTACGACAACGATGGCCGACAGGATGTCATTCTCGTCCGCAACAACGGGCCTCTTCTGTTTCTGAATCAAGGCGACGGGAAATTCAAAGAAAAGCCCAATGCTTTTCAGTTCGCGAACATTCCGCAAGGCACTTTCACAGGAGCAGCTGTAGCTGACTACGATCGTGACGGATGGCTCGACATTTATTTCTGTCTCTACTCTTATTACCAGGGCACCGGGCAATACAAATATCCATCGCCCTATCACGAAGCGGAAAACGGTCCGCCGAATTTCCTCATGCGCAACAACCGCGACGGCACGTTCCGCGATGTCACCGCCGAGACCGGCCTCGACAAAAACAATACCCGTTACAGTTTTTGCTGCGGATGGGGCGACTTTAATGGCGACGGATGGCCCGATCTCTACGTCGTCAATGATTTCGGCCGCAAGAATCTTTATCGGAATAACGGCAACGGCACCTTTACCGATATCGCACCACAAGCAAAAGCCGAAGACGTCGGCGCCGGCATGAGTGTCTGCTGGCTTGACTACAACAACGAGGGTGCGCAGGACCTCTATGTCGCGAATATGTGGACGGCCGCCGGAGTTCGCGTCTCGATGCAGGACAATTTCAAGAGCGATTCTGCTCCGGAGATTCGAGCACTTTACCAGAAGCACGCCATGGGAAATTCGCTCCTTCGCAATCAAGGAACATCGTTCGAGGATGTCACAAGCGCTTCGGGAGTCGGCATCGGGCGCTGGGCCTGGTCGAGCGACACATTCGATTTCGATCACGACGGCTTTGCGGATATCTACGTCGTGAATGGCATGGTCTCTGGCCCAAACAGTCCGGACCTCAACAGTTTTTTCTGGCGTCAGGTGGTGGCCAATTCACCGGATCAAGCCGGTTCTTCCCGCGGCTACGAGCAGGGATGGAATGCCATCAACGAGTTGATCCGGGCCGACGGAAGCTGGAGCGGCTTCGAGCGCAATGTCTTCCTCGCCAACAATAATGACGGAACTTTTTCCGATGTCTCCGCAGCAGTTGGTCTTGATTTCCCGGAAGACGGCCGCTCGTTCGCGGTCGGCGACTTCGATCAAGACGGCAGGCTTGAGATAGTTCTCAAAAATCGCAACGCACCCCAACTCCGGCTGCTGAAAAACGTTGCCAGCGATCTTCCGCCCTCGATTTCATTCCGGCTTCAAGGAACAAAAAGCAATCGGGACGCAATCGGAGCGGTCATCACGATCGAGACTTCACGCGGGCGCCAAACACGCATGCTGCAGGCCGGATCAGGATTTCTTTCGCAGCACAGCAAAGTATTATTTTTCGGTTTGGGAGAAACCAAGGGCCCGGTTCGTGCCTCGATTCGATGGCCCAGCGGTCACATTCAAGAACTCCAGGATTTACCAATGAACCACCGCGTCTGGGTCGTAGAAGGCTCGGACGTGAAACGGATCGAGCCCTACAACCGGGGCGCCAATCCAGACTTATTGGCAATAGCACCGCAACCCACGGGCGAAACGCTTCCGACCACAGTCGAAACGTGGCTGCTGGCACCTGTTCCAGCCCCGGATTTTTCATTGCCAGATCTATCTGGCAGGATGCGGACACTCTCTGAATTCAAGGGCAAACAAATTTTGCTCGTTTTCTGGACTGCCAGATCCCAAGACAGCCTTACCCAGTTGGTGACATTCGAGAAGAACTGCTCGCGATGGCTTTCGAAAGGATTGCAAACCCTCCCGATCAATCTAGATAATTTGCGATCAGGGCCGTCGACGGAGAATCAAATCGATGTTGACGCCCTCCTGGCAGGGCAGCATTTCTCGTTTCCCATCCTGCGCGGCTCGGCAGATACTGCCGCTGTCTACAACATTCTCTACCGCCAGTTGTTCGATCGCCACCGCGATCTCAGCCTTCCGACATCCTTCCTGATCGATGAGAATGGGTGGATCGTGAAGGTCTACCAAGGCGCAATCAATCCCGACCAAATCACGCAAGACTTCTCCCGAATTCCTCGCACCGAGGCCCAACGCCTGGCACGCGCCTTGCCGTTTCCCACCAGCAATTTCACCCTGGCCTTCGGGCGCAATCATCTCTCGACAGGTGCCCTGTTTTTTCAGCGCGGATACATTGAACAAGCGGAAGTCTCGTTCCAGATGGCGGTACGTGATGATCCCGCGAGCGCCGAAGCGCTCTATGGCATCGGTGCGGTATATCTGAATCAGAACAAGAACGCCCCTGCCCGCGAGATGTTCGAACGCTGCGTAAAGTTACAGCCCGCTTATCCCGATACGCTCCCCGACGCATGGAATAATCTCGGAGTCCTCGCCACGCGCGAGAACCGTATCGACGATGCAATCCGGAATTTTCAGCAGGCGCTCAGCATCAATCCCCGCCATCTTCTCTCGCTCGATAATCTCGGGAATGCCTATCGTCTTCAAAAGCGATGGGACGACGCGCGCACGATTCTTGTACGAGCCATCGAAGTTGCCCCTGATGATGCAGAAGCAAACTACGGCCTGGGAATGGTCTATGCGCAAACGAACCAGACAGAGAAAGCCTACGAGTACCTACGGGGGGCGCTGAAATCCCGACCAGCGTACCCCGAAGCGCTGAACAATTTAGGAATTCTCTATCTCGTCACCAACCGCCTCGATGACGCCGTTGCCAGTTTCGAGAATTGCATTCAAGTAGCTCCGGAGTTTGACCAGGCGTATTTGAATCTAGCTCGCGTGTACGCACTCGAAGGGGCGAAAGATAAGGCCCGCGAGGTTCTACTCGCTCTTCTCCAACAGCACCCCAACCATCCGCAGGCCGAGCAGATGCTGCAACAACTCCAGCAGTAGTTTCTCGATGGCCTTGGCGTTCTTCGCGGTAGTGCTGTTCTTCGCGATCTTAGCGGTTAAGGCTTCGGTGTAGGCGCCGAAAGCAGTTCGACAAACTCTTTGTAGAACTTCTGCAGATCGAGATCATCCTGAATCTCAACCGGTTGTCCAACAATCTTCGGTTTGTCCTGCTCCGACCAACTCAGCGTGTCGCCATAAGCCGCGCCGTGATTCAGATCGATATCGAGGTAGCGATTGTCCTTCGCCGTGATGATACTTGGATCGAGCCACGCCGCCGCCGCAAGTTCATCCCACAGGTAATTGTATTTGCCCCTCAGCCGAGCGTATTTGGCCATGTACTGCGCCGCCGGTGCGTTGCTCGCGTTGACCTTGTCAATCAAGTCCTGCGTAAGCTGCGTCTTTACTGAAATATCCACCGTCGTACAAATAACTCTCTTCCACGCCGCCATGAAGACAGCGTGCGCGGCCTCTGGATCGAACCACAAGTTGAATTCCCGCCGCGGCGTATTCACGAACTCCGGATTGTCCGTCGTCGGATTCAAGCTTGCGCCCATGAAGACTAGTTCCTTCGTGAGAGCGGGAAAATCCGGATCCAGCGCCATCGCCAATGCCAGATTCGTCATCGGGCCGCCTTCATAAATTGTTACCTCGTGCGGGTACTTTCTCACCATCCGCACCATGAAGTGTGCCGCATCCTCATTGAGCGGCTTCGTACTGGGCAGCCCTTCCGGCATTTCACCGAGTTGATCGGCCGGATGGTACATGCGCGGCGTCCAAGCCCCCAGCCACGCGACAGATCCATACACTTGCTCCCACAACTCCGTCTCGTCCTTGCGGCGCACCAGCGGGTACTCCGCCCCCGGAACCACGGGAATGTCCGTACGTCCGATAATTTCCAACATCCGCAGCGTGTGTGCCACTTCCGCCTTCAGCCACGCATCTCCGGTGACCACGGTGATGCCCAGAACCTGGGTCTGCGGCGACTGAATCAGCAGCAGCATCGATTGCTGATCCGTACCGGCTGGCCCGGCGGCGTCCTGATCGATGATGATCTTGCGCTTATCAGTAGCCTGCTGCCCAAGCGCGCCGGAGAGAGCCATTGGGACAAACGTAGGTGCTAGAGCCAGACACAATGCAAATTTCCGATATGTTTTCATTGCTGTTTGGTTGCGAAGGGAAGCATTGTATTGTTTTCAGCAATTCCTGCCAAATAATGATTGGCTTCCTTGATAGCCAGAGTACAGCGGACTAGAATCCAGCCTGCGTCGATTTCCCTGGTCGCATGAGAGCACGCCTTATAGCCCGAAAGACCGCCAAAAGACGATTGCGGCACGTGCTACACGCCAGTTTCTTCCTGCTGCTGCTCTACACCATTTCTCTCAATGCCCAAGATAAAGGACCGAAGGATGCTTCCCTGCATGGCGTCGTGCGCGACGAAGTCGGATCTCCAGTACCCGGGGTGAGTCTCCTGCTCCAGAACAAGAACTCTCCCAGGGGACTTACGATTACAGCCGATGCTCACGGGATCTACTCGTTTACCGGGCTTTCCGCCGGAGAATACTCGCTGCACGCAACAGTCGCAGGTTACACCGAAAACGGACCTGACGCGCTCGTGATCCAAGCGCACGAGTCGAAGACTCAAGACCTTGTGCTGAAGATCGACCCAATCGCCGCCCCCCTGTTCTTCGACAAACCGCAATTCATTGTCTCCGGCGTTGTCGATACTACGGCCTTGGGAGGCCACGGTTCCGACACCGTCGCACGCACGCGCGAATCGATCGCGAAAGACACAGCCACCCTCGCCCAGTCCGACAATTCCCCTTCCGGCATTCCTCCCGAGGTCGAAAAGTCCATCCGTACCGGCGACTTCGCCCAGGCCAGAGAACAAGTCCGACACCTCATTTCCGCATCCGAGAAGCCTGAGTTCCATCACCTGCTCGCCGACATTGACGAGAAACTCGGTGATTCTCTCGAGGCAGTTCAGGAGTACCAACGCGCCGCGCAGATGCAACCCACCGAGCCCTATATATTCGACTGGGGTTCAGAGTTGCTCCTGCATCATGCCCCTGAGCCGGCCGCAGATGTATTTCAAAAGGGAAGGGAACTGTTCCCGAGCTCGATCCGCATGTGCATCGGACTCGGAGCCGCCTCGTTCGCCCGCGGCTCGATCGACGATGCCATCAACCAAATCGGGCAGGCCTCGGAACTTGATCCCTTCAACTCTGCCCCGTATCTCTTTCTCGGCAAGATCCTGAACATTGATAATGCTCCATCGCCCCAGTTGGTCGATCGCCTGCACCGATTCGTGACCTTGCAACCGCAGAACGCCGAAGCCAACTACTTCTACGCAGTTGCGCTTTGGAAGCAAAAGAGGACTGCACCGGACAACGGCTCTGATACTCAGGTCGAGTCGCTGCTAAAAAACGCAATCCGCCTCGACCCGAAGTGTGCTCCTGCCGAACTGCAACTCGGAATCCTCAATGCCGAAAAGGGCGACTACGCGAGGGCAATTCCGCACTACACCCGCGCTATCGACATAAACCCGCAACTCGAAGAAGCTCATTACCGGCTGGCCCAGGCGTATCGCCGCACAGGCGAAACCGATAAGGCAAAAAACGAACTTCACAAGTACGAGGAACTCTCCAAACAATACGCTCAGCAAGTCGACCGCGAGCGCCGAGAGATCCGTCAATTTGTTTATACTCTTCGCGACCAGAAGCCACCTCAAAGCCCTCAAAACCCTTAAGGCATTAGGCACTTAGCCGTCTTGCGAGCCTGCGCCTGCAACATCGGCTTGTGTTACACTTTTCTTTCATCCTAAAAAAATCAGTCGCCCAGGACAGTCTTACCCGTACATGCTTTTTTCCAAAGAATATGTGGGCTACTTGGCCCGCGAAGTCACCAAGAAGCTGATTGCCGGCAAGTTCATCGAAACTTCGTCGTTGCCTGCCGTCAACGAGCGGGTCAACGCCGCGATGGTCGATGAGCTCTCTTTAGAAGATCGCATCAACGACGAAGTCCGCGTGATTCTCGAGGCCTACTCTGAAGAAATGCGTAAGACGGGCGCCAACTATCAGGAGATGTTCCGCAAGGTGAAGAGCGAACTCGTTCGCAAATACAAGGCGGTGCTGTGAGGCTGAGCCGCGATAAAGTCAACGTGCTCGCCCGCGCCGTCGCCGACGTCCTCAAAGAAATGGATCAGGTCGAGTTCATCGAAGACCCTAATACGATCCGTCAGGAAACCCGCAAAATTCTCGAAGACCTGCTGAACCAGGAAGCCAAGATCGATCAGGCCGCGCGCCAGAAGATCGATACCCAGAAGCGAACCATCCTCGAAGGTTCTCAGGAGTGGGATATCCTCTATCGTAAGTATTACAACGAAGAGGTCAAGAAGCTCGGCGTCTAGCCGTCCCGCTTCTTAGAGGCGACAGTTGTCCAGTTCCAGCCCAAGTATTGAGTCCATTGTGAAGCAGGCCGCAGCCGACGTAGGCTTCGACCTCTCCGGAATCGCTCCGGTCCAGGATTCTCCCGAACTTAAATACTTTCCCGAATGGATTTCCGCGGGGCACGCCGGCGACATGAAGTACATGGAGTCGCGCGAGGATCGGGGCGAATTGAAACGCGCCTCGTTGTCCCGCGTCGCGCCGTGGGCGAAGAGCGTGATCGTCTGTGCCATCAACTACAACACGAACCATCCATATTCCACCGAGGTGCGAGACTCAGATCGCGGATGGATCTCCCGCTACGCCTGGAGCCGCGAGGATTACCACGATGCCGTCCTACGTCGCTTGAAGCAGGTTGAGTCAGCACTGCATTGCGCCACCGCCGCCGCTCATCCAGACTTGGTGACGCGCAGTTACGTCGACACCGGCCCAATTGTCGAGCGGGTCGTCGCGAAATACGCGGGTATCGGATGGATTGGAAAAAACACCTGCATCATCAACCAGAAGAAGGGTTCGTGGCTGTTTCTGGGAGTGGTCCTTACCTCTCTCGAATTGACAGCCGACATTCCCACACCCGATCGCTGCGGTACCTGCACCCGCTGTATCGAAGCCTGTCCCACCGAGGCGATCCGTGCGCCTTATCAGCTCGATGCCACCCGTTGCATCTCCTATCTCACGATCGAGAAGCGCGGACCTATTCCCGAGGAGCTCCGCCCCGGCATGGGCCGTCACGTCTTCGGCTGCGATATCTGCCAGGACGTTTGTCCGTGGAACCGCAAAGCTCCAGTTTCCGGCGTGCCGGAGTTCGCTCCGCGCGCTGGGCTCGTCAATCCCGCTCTCGATTGGCTCGCTGAAATGTCTGCCGAGGAATTCCAAGAGACTTTTCGTAAATCGCCCATCCGCCGCACCAAATATTCTGGCATGCGCCGCAACGCCGTAATCGCGATGGGAAACAGCGGTAGGGAAGAGTTCCTTCCGATGCTGCAGAAGCTAATACAGGATCCCGACACCGACGTGGCAGATGCTGCGCGCTGGTCCAGCCAGCGTCTGAAAGACCCTGTCAAGCATGACAGTTCCAATGCAAAGTCACTTTCACCTAAGATTTGATTTCGCTGTGCATTCGCCTATATTTCGCCTGCGGCTTTTGAACTTCCGTAACTGGTTTTCTTGTTACAGAGCAACTAATCTTCCGCTAAGGGGTTCTTATTTAGCGGGTTACAGAGAGGGCAGTAGGTTTTCATGTTTTCCGGCCACATAGGTGCTCTGCGGCGGAACCTGGCGATTTTGGTCGTTTTCACCGTGCTGGGTTTGACGTTTGCGAGCGCGTCGTCCGCTACCCTTCTGCTGGAAGAGCCATACGGCAAGCTTGGTTTCTTCAGCGCGACGGGACATATAGCCGTCTATCTTTCCGGCGTGTGTGCCGAGACTCCCATCGTGTTGCGTCCGTGTCTCCCCGGCGAGACCGGCGTCGTCATCAGCCGTTACGACGGCATTGCCAAGTATGACTGGGTCGCGATCCCCCTGATTCCGTATCTCTACGCAGTCGATCGCCCGGAAGATGTTCCGCTATTTGCCGATGCGAAGATGACGGCTTTCCTTCGCGACCGCTACCGCCGTACATATCTCGAAAACGTCGCGCCCGATTTGGCGGACGGCAGAACGCCCGGCGGCAACTGGTACCAACTCATTGGCTCTTCGTACGACCGCACCATCTATGCGTTCGATATCGAGACCACGCCTGAGCAGGATGCGGCGCTGATCCGCAAGCTCAACTCTTCGCCGAACGTCTCGCATTTCCATACCGTCTCGGAAAACTGCGCGGATTTCGCCAAGGCCATCATCAACTTCTACTATCCGCATGCCCTGCACCGCAGCATCATCGCCGATGTTGGCATGACCACGCCGAAACAGATGGCCAAGAGGCTCATCAAATACGGCAAGCATCACCCCGACCTTCAATTCTCACGTGTGGTCATCCCGCAGGTACCGGGCAACATGCCGCGCAGTTCCACGGTGCATGGCGCGGTCGACGCTTTCTTCACGACGAAGATCTACATCGTTCCCAGCGCGATCATCAGTCCGATCTTCGCCGCATCGGTCGCCGCCGTTTATGTCGGCTCAGGAGCCAGTCACTTTTCACCCGCGAGGGGTGCGCTGGTCTACGTCGCCGGAAATGACCCGGAGAAACCTCTCGGCCACGAAGACATTCGCGCCTACCAGCAGCAACTGAAGCACTATCTGGCGGGCACTTACCCGGACCAAACAGAGAACGTAGAGAAGACGTGGGCAAAACTGCAGTCCAGGGCGAAGCCCGCCGTTGATGCCGAAGGCCATCCTGTTCTTCGCATGCAAGTGGGCTCAGAAATTGTCGATGTTGGGCTTTCGACCGAAAATGTGTTGACCAGCAAAGCGTCACCAGAACTTGTCCGGCACTTGCTCGAAGCTCGCCTGCAATTGGAGTTGCAACGTTCGCCTCATCGAATTTCGGAGACCGAGGTCGCCCGAGATTGGGATCTCCTGCAGAAGGCCTCAGGGAAGACCGAATCTGGACTCAGAGCGAACGTATCCACGCAGTCCACCCTGAGGGGCAACAGCCCTTAAATCCTTCAGCTTTCCCTGACTTAGTTTTCTTGTGGCGGGTGCGGCGGCATGCCCGATCCCGGAATCGGCGGCTGTCCGGGTGGTTGCTGCTGCTGCAGTTGTAGCTGCCGTTGCTGCATCTCCTGCAGCATCTGCTGCGGCGTCTTGACTCCCGGAGGCCCATCCGCGGGCTGTTCTGCCTCGTTGCCATTCTGATCTCCGGAGTTGTCGTCCGGTTGATTGTCGTCGGTGGGCTCAGCATCCGCCGAATCCGGAGGAGTTTCCATTTGCCCCTGAGCAACGTTGGGCTGTCCCGGCTGCGGGATGCCCAATGAAGGATCAACCTGCGGAGCCGGCGCCGGGATCTCTTGCGAGCCATTCTTTTGCACCAGCACCACTCGTGTCAGCGAGTTGTCATCGCCCGGTGCCCCCAGCAAGACATAATTGAAGCGCGAACCGTTCAGAAGTTCGGCGACCACTTCCCGTGCGGACCCAGGGCCAATCCGGGTTACGACCCGCTCGGGTGCTGCTGGAACATCGATTTCCGCTCCAGTCGTCTTCTTTACGGCCCTCAGGATGTCTGCCAGCGTTGAGTTCGGCGCAACAATCGTCAGTTGATTGTTCTGGAAACTGACTTGGGGAGGTACGGCCGCAATCGAATCCAGCGGAATCTGCTGCACGGGCCCGGTTGGACCCGAAGGAAGTGTCGGCTGCACCACAGCCGCCTTCTTCGCAGTTTTCTTGTGGCCCTGAGCTGTCGCGGAGCTGACACTTCCCATGCATAAAACGGCGACGGCGAGCAAGACTCCGCCCTTCCTCCATTCAGTTACCGTGCTCATAACCGCTCCTTCAGCCACATAGGGTTCGCTTTTGGGGGAAGTTCAGGGACGTCTTCCTTGAATTTTAGCACTGGCACAGCCAGGAAAGAACTGCCTGCAAGGTTCCCCGCTGGATTTAGAACGGGTTACCAGAGAAATCTTGCGCGCCTTTGGATGCCATTGCAGTCCTTAGCGATGGACATTAGGGGCAACGATTGTAGTCAACCATTTCCGTCCCCAGAAAATCTTAAGTAGGCAAGCCAAAGCAGGCGTAAGCTTAAGCCGAGGCTCCTAAGTTACTGCAAGCAAAAGGCAGACTTAACAAGCAAAGGCAGAATGAACATGAAACCGACTCCGCTCCGCCACTACGCCATTGCCTTGTCTCTCGCCAGCTGTGCGCTGGCACTCCTCTCGATCCATGCCTCAGCCCAGACCTGCCAGACCTCGACCGATATGGACGCTGCCGCGCGTACGGCAATCACCAACGCGGGCCAGCGCTACTTCGACATGGCAGTCAAAGGCGATGCCGCTTCACTCAAGCAGAACGCCATCCCGAGCCTTGCTTCAGATTTCTCTGGTATCGAGTCGCTCTTGAAAGAGCGCCAGCCGGACCTCGCCGGTGCCCAGGCCACCATCAAAAATTCCTTCCTGCTCGACAACGATCAGGCGCAACCCGGACAGCGCGACGAGTTCTATTGCGGTGTGTTCGGGAAAAACGGTCAAACGGCGAATAGCGCAGCCTTCTATCTCGATAACCTTCCGCCCGGGAAATATGCCGTCGTCCTTCTCGACGCCAACGGCTCGAAAGGGCGCACCATGGTTTCCGAGGTTCTGCAGCAGATGGGCAACGATTGGAAATTAGGCGGCCTATACATCAAACCAGCGCAAATCAACGGACACGACAGCGACTGGTTTCTCAATCAGGCCCGTCAGTACAAGAGCAAGGGCCAGTTGCACAATGCCTGGTTCTACTATCTCGAAGCCCGCAATCTGATCTCTCCGCTACCGTTCATGAGCACCCTTGCCACTGACAAGCTCTACGATGAGTCGCAAAGCGCGCAGCCGCCGGATCTCCCCGCGGGCGGCAAAACCGCCGACCTGCCGGCCGGCACGTCCACATACAAATTGACGGCTGTCTTTCCGGAAGTGGTAGGCAGCGATCTGGACTTGATCGTTCGATATCAGTCGGCCAACGTTTCGAACACCAATCTGGCGTATCAGGACAACGTTGCCGTGATGAAAGCAATGGTCACAAAATATCCCGAACTGAGAGATGCCTTCACCGCTGTGGTGGCCCGAGCAGTTGACCCAAGCGGCCGCGACTACGGCACGCTGCTAGCCATGAAAGACATCAAGTAGCATCGTGGAAGAGCGGCCCTTCAGGGCCGCGTTAGCGCGGCAAATTAGACCCCTTTAGGCCCCGTCTCACGAAGCCTGCTCCAACGTGCACTCCCGCGGCTCCTTGTCGTCCCGCAGCCCGCAAAATACAGGCGCCCGCAATTTCGGACCGCTGCCCGTGTTCGCCCCCTCCGTCCACTCCGCGTACTCGATCTCAGCCACAAGCTCCGGCTTTACCCATGTGACTTTCCGCAGAGCCTCGACATCGCCGTAGAACGGATTCTTCTTCGTCTCAATCTTCTTCAGGGTCTTGAACAACTCGGATAGCAACTTCTGATCGAATCCGCTCCCGACCTGCCCCACATGCACGAGCCGTCCCTCTTTGTCGTATAACCCAAGCACAAGCGATCCGAAATGCGACCGGCTGCCCTCCGGATTGGTATAACCTCCAACCACGCACTCCATTCGATGGCGTATCTTGATCTTCAACCAATCCCGGCTGCGCCGTTCCTCGTAACAACTCGCGCTTCTCTTGGCGAGAATGCCTTCCAGTTTCTTTTCCCGCGCAACCTCGAACAACGCAACTCCCTGTTCCTCGTAATGATCGGAATACCGCAACGAATCGCCCGACGTTAAGATTTCGCGCAGCTTGCTCTTCCGATCCACGAGGTTGACGCGACGCCAGTCGTAGCCATCCAGATAAATCAGATCGAACGCGTAATACAGCACCGGAACATCGGCCTTGGCCGCTGCTCGGTGTCCGCCCGGCCGGAACCCGGTTCTCTGCTGCATCAGGCTGAACGAAGCTCGCCCATGCTCGTCGAGCGCCACTACTTCGCCATCAAGAATGGCTGTCTTCGCCTTGACGAACGAAGCCATGTCTTTCAACTCCGGGTATCGCCCGGTCAGCTCATTCTGGTTCCGCGAAGCCAGTCGCACCTTCCCATTCTCAATAAATGAGATCGCTCGGTACCCGTCCCACTTGATCTCAAACAACCAGTCTTTGTCGTCGAACGGCTTTTCAATGGATTCCGCCAACATTGGATGGATCACCGTGGGCATAGCCCGCTTCACGGGCGGATCCGAAGCGATAGCGCCGGACGATTTCGAAGCGTTTTTCCGAGGCGATTTTTCAGAGGACTCGTCTGAACCGTTATT
This sequence comes from Candidatus Sulfotelmatobacter sp., assembly GCA_035946775.1. Lineage (GTDB taxonomy): Bacteria > Acidobacteriota > Terriglobia > Terriglobales > Acidobacteriaceae > Sulfotelmatobacter. The sequence continues at coordinate 13,430 of DASYZA010000011.1, forward strand.
CTTACCGTTCGCTGAAGTATCCTGAGAAACGGCGACTTGGGCTGAAGAGGAAGGTTTCTTCCTACTGGGTTCCGCGTTTGCGTGCTCGCCCGACCCGTTCTTTGCGTCCTTTGCGAGGCCGGCCTTCGCGTTCTTCGCGGTTATCTTTTGACCTTGCTCTTGACTTTGTTTTTTTTTTTGATCGAGCTTGGCGACCGCGTCCGCCAGCCAAGCCGCCTTCAGCTTGCCCCGCGACGCCGGACGGCTGCTCTTCCATTCTCGCGACCGGGCGTCTCCCGCGATCTCATCCATGCTCCGGTGACTCAGTACCGACTCATCGATATCTCCGGCGTCGTATCCCTCGACCACCTCATCGTCGTGCTTCTTGATCATCAACCACTCGTTGCCCTTGCTCCCCGGACGCCGCCCCTTCATTTTGATGAGCGCAAAATCCCCCTTCAGCCGGTTCCCATCCAGCCGGAACTTCAGATCCCCTTTGGCCAGCATCTCTGCGGCTTCCTTTTCCGTTCCCGGCACATACTTTCCGTCCTTCTGAATGGGCGACAGCGGCTGCCATGTGCCTACGTCCCACACCATCACGCTACCCGCGCCGTAGTTGCCCTCAGGAATGTTCCCCTCAAAATCAAAATATGAAACCGGATGATCCTCGACCTGCATGGCCAGCCGTTTGTCTGCCGGATCGAGCGACGGGCCCTTGGGCACCGCCCACGACTTCAGCACGCCTTCCATCTCCAATCGGAAGTCATAATGCAGACGGGTCGCCTCGTGTTTCTGCACGACAAAGCGATTGCCCCGCTTCTTCTCTACTTTCGGTGGAGGCTCCGGCGTCTCCTCAAACCGGCGTTTCCGCTTATATTCTTCGAGAGCCATATCTTGTCTGTGTCCCTCTGTGACCTCTGTGGTTGTCAGCTTTTTTGGGAGCGCCGGAAAATTGTAACAAGCTGCGAGCCGCGAGCTACGACCTCGAACAAACTCAGCTATGCTTACTCGTAGCTCGAAGCTCAAAGCTCGCAGCTCAATATGCCCCGCGAATACCCAGAACGCCCGCTGATCGGCGTAGGCTCGATCATCATCGAAAACGAACGGGTCGTTCTCGTCAAACGGGCCCATCCACCCATCCAAGGACAGTGGTCCATCCCCGGTGGCGTCCTCGAGGTCGGAGAACTCTTGCGCGATGCGGCTATCCGGGAAGCTCGAGAAGAAACAGGACTGATCGTTGAACCGGGCGAGCTTCTCGGAGTCTTCGATCGCATCCTTCGCGACGCCGAAAAGCGCGTGCAGTATCACTACGTCTTGATTGACTTCCTGTGCCGCCACGTCGGAGGCGAACTCCGTGCCGCCAGCGACGCCGCCGAAGTCCGCTGGTTCGAGCGCGAAGCATTGCCTGCGCTGAACCTCGCAGAAGATACGTTTGAAGTCATTCAAAGAGGCTTCACAAAGCTAGGCCGGTGATTGCTCCGGACTCGCAGCTTCATCCGCTTCCCACTCTGCATCACACGCGTGACACCGCCATGCTCGCCGCCGGATGGGAATCGGCACATTCACCGCGAGTGTGAGATACGCCGCCGGATCCATTTCCCGGAAGTTCACATCCAGCGAACCGCACTTCGGACATTTCGGCTGCTCGTAAGGGCCCGTTCCTTCCGCTTCAAAGTTCTCCGGAATCGGTTGCGTCAGCACCTTTTCCGCATCCTCGAGATCATCCGGATCGACCAACAATTTGATCCCGCCAATCGCATTCGAATAGAACCAGTCAAGCCGGACCAGGTTGTCGTCGGCGAAAGCGCACTCGATTCCTGCCGACTCCAGGCTCCCTTTCGCCAATAAGGCCTCGGGCACGTCGCGGAATTGCCGGAGCGTCACCATCGGTCGCATGTCGAGTTCGCCCGCCGGAAGGACCTCTTTTGGCGGCACTGGCGGCGGATCTCCCGGCATCGGCTCCGGCTTGCGAATCCGAAGCGCCGGACGCTCCTCGACGAACTTTAGGTTAAGGCCCCGCTTCAAGATCTCGTTCCGCAGAACTTCGCGCGCCAGATCGGTCAGGTCATACGCCTCCCTGGCGACCTTCGCCAGTTCGCCATCGTGCTGACCGGCGTAAAACTCCGCGAGCCTCTGCCGTTCCTGCTCAGGATCAACCATCGTCATGGCATTCGATCTTACTCCTGCCGGGCATGGGCATTCCGCAGGCATATCCGTCACCAACCCTCGTGATGCCAGTCACAGATAGCCCGGAGCACGTCCTATACAGTCCAACCGAGCATGGACTCCATTGCCAAGCTGAATCGGCGCGCATTTCTGCAGGCTGCCGCGGCGGCAGCCGCTGCTGCAGGCGCAACGGTGGGTTGTAGCCACAATCCCAGCCCTTGGCGCTTCTTCAGCATCGACGAGGCCCGTGCCCTCGCCGCAATGGCGGACCAGATCATTCCGCCGGATCAGGATCCTGGAGCCTCCTGGGCCGGAGTCGTGAACTACATCGACCGCCAGCTCTGCGGACCATACCAGAATCTGCAGTCGACCTACCGCGTCGGCTTAACTGGAGTGGATCAGAGCAGCCGCGCGCTCCACGGGAAACTCTTTGCCGATCTGGATTCGGCGAATCAACTCGAACTCCTGCATCTGCTCGAAGACAACAAAACGCCCGGAGCGATCTGGAAACAGATAAAGTCCTCCGAGTTTTTCGGAACGGTCGTCGATCACACGATGCAAGGCTTCTACGGAGATCCGCGGCACGGCGGCAATCGCGACGGTGTGAGTTGGAAGATGCTGAATCTTCCTTATCCGCCGATCCGCGGACGCCTGCGCCCCGACGAAGGTAAGCCTCGGACAACCTGATGTCTCTGAAACACGTCAACGCGGTGATTGTAGGCTCCGGCGCCGGAGGCGGCGTCGTCGCCAAAGAACTTTCCGAAGCCGGACTTTCCGTCGTTCTCCTCGAACGCGGCAAATGGTTCACGCCGTTCGACGACCGCAAAGACGATCTCCGCAACCAACGTACCTGCGTCCTCGGAAACTCCTTTGGTCCCGATAATCGCAGTCCCCGCGTCTACGTCGACAGCTCCGGCAAAGAGTTCACAGTAGATCCCCGTCACTGGGCGTACAGCAATAACGCCGCCTGCGTTGGCGGAGGCACGCTGAGCTACGGCGCCATGGCCTGGCGCTTCATGGAAGACGACTTCCGCCTGCGCACGAAGTACGGCACCGTTGCCGGCAGCACGCTCGACAATTGGCCGATCACGTATTGGGACCTCGAGCCTTACTACGAGAAAGCGGAGTGGGAAGTCGGCGTCTCGGGCGACGACTCGAACAACATCTTCCGCGCGCCTCGCAAGCGGCCGCTGCCCATGCCGCCGCTACCGCCTAACCGTAGTTTCCAAATTCTCGAGCCAGCCGCCAAACGCCTCGGGCTGCACCCGTTCCACATTCCGATGCTGCGCAACTCCGTCCCTTACAAGGGACGCGGCGCCTGCATGCGTTGCCGCTGGTGCGTCGGACATGCCTGCGAAGTCGATGCCAAATGCGGCACACAGAACACTGTCATTCCCACGGCCATCGCAACTGGGAATTGCGACCTGCGTACCGAGTGCATCGCCAAAGAGATTCTGACGGACGATCGCGGGAAGATTCGCGGTGTCGCCTATTACGACTGCAACGGACGTTATCAGGAGCAAACTTCTGACCTCGTCGTCGTCTCCGGCTCTGCGGTCGAATCCCCGCGTTTGCTGCTGAATTCCAAAAGCCGCCTGTTCCCCAACGGTCTCGGCAACCGCTACGACTGGGTCGGCCGCAATCTGCAGGGTCACGCGTATACGGGCGCTGCCGGATTATTTGAAGAGGATGTCTACGACGACCTAGGCCCCGGGGCTTCTCTCGCCATCTGCGACTTCAACCACAACAATGCTGGATTTGTCGCTGGAGGGCTGCTCGCCAACGAATTCATCCGCACGCCCTATCAGATGGTGACTGGGCTCTCCGGTGAAGGCATTCCACGTTGGGGACAGGCGCACAAGGATTTCATGCGCAAGTATTTCAAGCGCAACATGACCGTGATGGGCCCGATGCAGGAAATGCCCGTCTTCGATTCCCGCGTGCAGGTCGATCCCAAAGTCAAAGATGCTTGGGGAATTCCGGTCGCCCGCATCTCCGGACGCCATCACGAAAACGATTTGCTCGGCACGAATTTCATGACCCAAAAAGCCGTGTTGTGGCTGAAGGAAGCCGGCGCCTTCCAGACGATTCCGTTCCACTGGACGTTCCTCGGCATTCCCAGCGGCGGACAGCATCAGGCTGGAACCTGCCGCATGGGCAACGATCCGAAAACGTCGGTTGTCGATAAATTCTGCCGCGTGCACGACGCCGACAACCTCTACGTGATCGATGGCAGCGTGCACCCTAACAACGGCGGTTTCAACCCGGTGCTTACGATCATGGCCATCGCGTATTACGCCTCGGCGAACCTGGTGAAAACGTGGAAAGGAACGCACGTCGAATCATGAGACATGCAAGACGAGATGGGTGAGAATATGACGACGCCAAACCGCAGATTCTTCCGCCCACGCATACTCGCGCCGCTTTTCATAATCCTGTTCGCCATCTTTCTGCTCCCGGGCGCCAGCCTCTACTACAGCTACTCCGGCGGGCGGTCCTGCACCAAATGCCACGAAATCTGGAAGCCCTACCGCGACTGGCACGAATCGTCGCATCGCAGCATCGCCTGCTCCGAATGCCACGGCGACGTCATGACCCTTGACGCAGGCTATCACCTGAAGAATCTTCGTCAACTTCTAGCGCACTTACGCGGAAGAATCCCCGAGCAGGTCCATCTCAGGTCTGACGACGTCCTGAACATCGAAAAACGCTGCGCCAAATGTCATCGCGAAGAGTACGCTAGTTGGGCCTCGGGCCCTCACAGCGCCACCTACTCGAAGATTTTTCTCAACACAGATCACAACCATCAGACGCAATTGATGGACGACTGCCTCCGCTGCCACTCCATGCATTTTCAGGGCAGCATCCGCGATTTGGTCACGCCCACCAATCGCCAGGGACCTTGGCACCTCATCGATTCCCGCCTTGCGAATCAACCGGCCATGCCCTGCCTCACCTGTCACCAGATGCACCATCACGGCGATCCACTCGCCCCGGCGCCTGCCACCAAGCCCAACGATGCGGGACCACATCAGGAAATCACCCGCCCGTCTCTCGCTCTATTCGATCGGCGCCAGCAGGACTACATCTCGTTGTCTCGCCTTCCCCTTCCGCAAATGCACGAAGGCCCGCGCCCGGTCAAAATCAGTCCTGACCCCCGTCAGGCGCTCTGCTATCAGTGCCACGCGCCCAACGCCTACGCCCAGGTCGGTTCCGGCGATGACCGCACCCCTATCGGCGTCCACGAAGGCTTGAGCTGTTTCGCGTGCCACGAAAAACACGGCCAAACTACTCGCGCCTCTTGCACCACATGCCACCCGCAACTCTCCAACTGCGGCATCAATGTCGAGACCATGGACACGACCTTCAAGAACTCCAAGAGCCCTCACAACGTCCACACGGTGAAGTGCATCGACTGCCACAAGAATGGTGTGCCCAGGAAGAATCCGCATCCCGCACAGACCGTCGCGCAGCGCTGATTCAAGCAAATAAGGAATCCAGCAGGGCAGTCAGAATCCTCTGTGCCCCCTGTGTTCCCTGTGGTGAAAGATTTGTGTTTTTGGACGCAACTCTAAAAGAAGGACTCGGCGTCCAAGGCTGCCTGAAAGCTCATATGCCCTGTCAACTTACATCCGGAGTGCTGAGCCCACACCTTTCGCCACCAGTTTCATACTTATAATGGCGCAGTCATGAGCAAGTCGCCCGGATCTGTTCTGCGGTGGTTGTTCGCGCCTACGGAGGCAAACGATAAGCGTCTCATCGCGCGCTGGCTTTTCCTCCGCGCACTCGGAGCCATTTACTTCTCTGCCTTTTATTCGCTCGTATTTCAGATCAAAGGCCTGATCGGTCCACAGGGCATTCTTCCCGCTGGTCCTTACCTCCGCTCAGTTGCGCAATCGCTCGGATGCTGGGAGGGACTCTGGTATGCGCCCACTGTCCTGCGGCTTTCCAGCAGTTCCGGAATGCTGATGGCGCTCTGCTGGGTTGGGATGATCGCCTCGCTGCTTTTAATCCTGAATCTGTGGCCCCGCGGTACGCTAGCCGTCTGCTTCGTCTGTTATCTCTCGTTCATCGCCGCCGCCCAGGATTTCGCCAGCTATCAATCCGACGGCATGCTGCTCGAAGCCGGATTCATCTCGCTATTCTTCGCGCCGCCCGGCTTTCGCCCAGGACTCGGAGCAGCCCATCCCTCATCGCGCGCCAGCTACTTCCTTCTGCAGTGGGAATGGTTCCGCATCTATTTCGAGTCCGGGATGGCCAAGCTCCTGAGTGGCGATCCCGAATGGCGCAACTTCACCGCGATGGACGAGTATTACCAGAACGGCCCGTTGCCCACATGGATCGGCTGGTATGCGCAGCACCTGCCGCACTGGTTTCACACGGTCACCGCAGGCGCCACCTTGGTGATGGAACTCGGCATTGTCTGGATGTTCCTCTTGCCCCGCCGCTGGCGCATCGTCTGCTTCTTCATCGTGACTCCGTGGGAAATCGGCGTCATCCTCACGGCGAACTACACTTTTCTCAATTACCTCGTGCTCTCGCTCGGCGTGCTTCTGCTTGACGACCGGTTCCTGCAAAGATTCATTCCGGTCCGATGGGCGAAGAGGGAAATGATCGCAAGCGCTCCCGAAGTTCCGCCTACTCCGACACCTTGGCATGCTATTCAAAGTGTCTGGAACAAGGCAGGATTGGCCCTGAGCGCCATCATGCTCACCTGGATCTTCTACGCCACCACCGCCGAGATGCTGGCTGCCTACCATTTCCCGAACTTCCCGGTCATTGCACTCGAGCCATTCCGCGTCGCCAACCGCTACGGGTTGTTTGCGGTGATGACTCGCGGACGATACGAGATCGAATTTCAAGGCTCCGATGACGGGGAGAATTGGAAGCCGTATCACTTCCGCTACAAGCCGCAGAAGGTTAATGAGGCGCCCCGCATTTATGCTCCGTATCAGCCGCGCTTTGATTGGAACTTGTGGTTCGCCTCGCTCGGAACGTGGCGAGAATATCCCATCGTGCCGAACACCGAGGTGCGTTTGCTCTCCAACGATAAAGATGTGCTTCAATTGTTTGCCGATAATCCGTTCCCGCAAGCGCCGCCGCATGAGATTCGTGCACTGCTTTGGCAATACTGGTTCACATCGATGAAGGAAAAGCGTGAGACAGGAATGTGGTGGAAAAGGGCGCTCATCGGACGATACGCGCCCACGCTGGAGAAAACCCCGAACGGCGACATCCGGGTCGTCGAGTGGGCCGACGTTCCGCCTAGAGACTAGCGAGAAGACAATAGATTGCGACTTCTTCCAACGGGTCGAATCAACGAAATGTTATGCCAAAACTCCTGAAGGCTTGCGTTGTTGGATCCGGCCCCAACGGGCTGTCGGCGGCGATCGTGCTGGCGCAGGCAGGCTTGCAGGTGGAAGTCTTCGAGGCCGAGAACATCCCCGGAGGCGGGGTTCGCAGCATGGAACTCACACTGCCGGGATTCATCCACGATTTCGGATCGGCGGTGTATCCGCTGGGCGCGGGCTCGCCTTTCTTTTCATCCCTGCCCTTGCATGAACACGGACTCGAATGGGTACATTCTCCGGCGCCTCTGGCTCACCCTCTCGACGATGGTACTGCGGTCCTGCTAGAACGCGAGCTGCAGGCTGAGGCTGCAGAACTCGCTTCTGACGGGGACGCGTGGCGGATATTGCTGCAGTCGTACGTGACGCACTGGGACAAGTTTGCTCCGCAGGTTCTCGGTCCTCTGCTGAAGATTCCCAGGCATCCCTGGCTGATGGCACGCTTCGGCATGAGCGCGCTGCTCCCGGCCCAGATTATCGCCGAACGCTTCCAGAGCGAGCGTACGCGAGCGTTGTTCGCAGGCCTCGCTGCGCATTCTTTCCTATCTCTCGACGAATCCCTCAGCGGTGCCTTTGGCCTGCTCATGGCAATACCGGCCCACGCTGTGGGGTGGCCTATCGCTCGCGGAGGCTCGCAATCGTTCACGACTGCGTTGTGCAGCTATCTTGCAACGCTCGGCGGCAAGGTCATGACCTCTTCGCGAGTGGAGTCGCTCGATGCGCTCGCGGGATACGACTTGATTCTCTGCGATCTCACGCCCCGGCAACTCCTCGCGATTTCTGGTCGCAAGCTGTCCGAAACCTACCAACGCCAACTGGAAAAGTTTCGATATGGTCCCGGAGTCTTCAAGGTCGACTTCGCTCTGAACGCGCCGATCCCCTGGAAAGCACCCCAATGTGCGCGTGCGGCTACGGTGCATCTGGGCGGCAGCTTCGAAGAGATCGCAGCAGCGGAGAAGGCCGTCCGAAGCGACCACCACCCTGAGCGGCCCTTTGTTCTGCTGGCACAGCCCACACTGTTTGATCCTTCGCGCGCACCAGCCGGCAAGCATACGGCATGGGCCTACTGCCATGTTCCCAACGGATCTACACTCGATATGCTTCCCAGAATTGAGAATCAGATCGAGCGTTTCGCTCCAGGATTTCGCGACACGGTGCTGGCGCGCCATGTCCTGTCGCCCTCATGCTTGGAACGTATGGATTCGAATCTGGTGGGCGGCGATATTTCCGGAGGAGTCATCGATCTTCGCCAGATGCTGTTTCGCCCCACCCGAAAGCTGTACTCAACCTCGGCCCCAAATATCTATCTGTGCTCATCCTCGACGCCGCCGGGCGGCGGAGTGCACGGCATGTGCGGCTATCACGCCGCTAAGGCAGCGCTTGCGCGACTGTAGAGCGTCACAGCAAGACGCCCTTCAATTCTTCAGGTTCCTTTCATATTCCGAGTCTAGAGTGGATTCGCGGTGATTCCTGGGTTGGCTTCATGCGGAAAATTGATTGGAGGTTTTATGTCTATTCGGAAAATATCTGCGTTGCTTCTGGCCGCCGTAATCCCGGTTGTGCTTAGCGGAAGTGTTCTTGCCCAAGGAGACTGGGCTGTCGAAAAGACGTTTCACGTCGGCGGCGAGGGCGGATACGACTACATCACGGTCGATGCCCAGAACCATCGCCTTTATGTCCCGCGCAGCACGCACACGATGGTCATCGATGCAATGTCTGGAAATACCGTCGCCGACATTCCCGGCCAGAAACACAATCATGGCGTGGCGCTGGCTCCGGAACTCGGACGCGGATTTATCAGCGACGGCGCGGGTTCGATCGTGATCTTCGATCTCAAGTCCAATGCTGTACTTGGAACCGTGGCTTCCAAGGACGACACCGATGGCATTATTTATGACAAGTCGACCGGTCTGGTGCTGTCAGGCGCAGGAGACGCCGGCGCACTCGTGATCCTTAAAGCGGATGCCGATCCAAAGTCGGCCGCCATCGAATCCATCGATCTCGGCGGAAAACCCGAGTATCTGGCCGCAGACGGCGCCGGAAAGGTTTACGTCAATCTCGAAGACAAGGACCAGCTTGCGGTTGTGGATTTGAAGGCTCGAAAAGTCTTGGCGCATTGGCCGGTCGCCCCGGGCGGTTCTCCGGTGGGATTATCAATCGATACCAAGAATCACAGGCTCTTCATCGGATGCCGCAAGCCGCAAAAGATGATTGTCATGAGCACGGAAGATGGAAAGGTCATTGCAGACCTGCCCATTGGAGCCGGCGTGGATGCAACTCGCTGGGACGGTCACCAGGCATTCGCGAGTTGCCGCGACGGCCATCTCACCGTTATTGAAGAAAAGAACGGCAAGTGGGAGGTCGCGCAAACCGTCACGACCGCATCAGGCGCCAGAACGATGGACATCGATGTCGCAGCTCACAAGATCTATTCCCCGACTGCCGAGTTTGAGGAAGCAAAGGCAGGCGAGCGTCCAAAGTCCAAGCCAGGCAGTTTCATGATCCTCGTCGTTGGGCGCAAGTGAGTTTCTGCTGAGTCTCGGAAAATCCTACGCTTCAAAAGCAAACGGCCCGCAGCTTGCGCTGCGGGCCGTCCGGTGGACTGTTGTGGATTGACCAAGAGGTGGTCACTCTACGTGGCCTCTTCGGCAACTCCGGGCTCCCGACGCGACCTGCCCGCCGGGCGGACTCAATCCTTACTCACCGTAAGTACGCGGGCTGTAGCTCTTCGCGCGGTCCTTGCAGATTCCGCGCTCCAAGCCCCGCTTAGAGCAACCAGCTCTAAGTCTCAGCCACCTCACCTGGTCTATGGGTCTTTCTACAACTGCCTTCAGAACTTGTCATCAGACCACCTCCTTTCCGGTGTAAGCGCAGACTAATATGAAACCGAATCCCGCGTCAATCGGGGAACCGCCTCAGGCAACAAAATGCACGTGGCGTGAATGCCCGTCACCAAGCGCGGTCTAGGAAAGATCGCCTCCGGCGTGGTCGATGAGTGATGGGGATGTTTCAACAGTTAACACCTGTCCTGCGTACTCTGGTCGACGGCGATTGGCTTGGGACTGCGAAACGAGAAGCGAAGAAGAAAGTACGCCGTTACCCCGAGCCAGCCGGGTACAAACAGAACCAAAGCGATTCCGCCTATGGTCTCCGGCAGCGATTCTGAGTGCTTGGGTATATTTGCCAAAAACAGCAAAGGAGTAACCAGCGCGAGGCATGCCGCACAAACTCCGAGTATCCCGGCGAAGACTCGAACGAGATACGCAACTGGACCGCGCATGCTGCTATTCTAAGACGGCATTCTGTTATTTGAACCTTACGTTCGTACCTGCCGAAAGCCTATGCCTTGAGTAGTTGAAATTGGCAGGTCTTGTCACAAGCGTGCGCTTTTGTTCGCCCGTTTCGGCCGTTTTGAGTGAAATGGCGATGTTACGCCAACCAAAGGTGCGGCAGAGCTTCGGGACGACCTGAATGGCCCGCCTCTGCGTCTGGTTCAGGGCTTTCTTGATTTCTTCCGCTCCACGTAGCCGCCGACGAAGTAGCCAGCAATAAATGGCACGATGCCGAACATCATTGTGCTAATGAAGAGGATTATTAGCAGGTGGAACGGTTGAAAGAATCCTTCCATTTTGTGTCTCCAAGCCCAAGGCAAGGATCAGGCGGAATCTGCTGCAAGTCAAGCCAAATGACTGGTCAATGAGTGCAACCGCGATTTTACGACAGCGATTCTCGCGGCTCGTACCGCTGTAGTCGTATCGACAGCCACAAAGCAAAACACAACGGCAACCACAAGATGAGATATTCGGCCAGAGGCGAAAACGATAGCCGCTTAAGGAAAATTCCGCTGCTGATGGAAGGAAGAACCACTATCGCAATCAGACACAGCCCCCGAAAGAGCCTCCGCAGATTGAGGCTGTCCGCGATTGCAAGATAAATGCATAGCCCTACCCAAAGAATTGTTGTGATGGCAACGACGTAGACGAATGTCACGTAAACCACCGACAGCGGAAATGGCTCGCGTATTCCAATCGCCAAAAGAGATTGAAAGGCGGCGCTCATTTTTATGCGTATCCAGTACTGAGAAAAAGCGCCAGTCCAAATCACGGCGAATGCAACCTGAAGCCACTGATTATCCGCTCGTAGTTTTTGCATCGCGGCTTGGCTTTAAGTGTAATGGCGATTTTTCGCCAACTATCGCTGCGCCGTTAGCTGGAGGTAAGGACGACGGTCAACTATTTGATCGAATCCGTTCTCGTCCTCTTTGGTCTTGAATAGTTGTAGGTCTTTGCCTTCCCGCTTGAACGCTGTAAGCGACGACGCGATGTGGTTGGGACCCATCTCCATGAAATAATCGAAATTTGTGAGAACGTGATCTAAACCGATCTCGCAGTGAAACTTGTGGCTAGGGAAAACAGCAAAACCATCTTCTCGAAATTCATAATGAAGGCCATGCCGATCTTTGTATTGCCCCGTCAACACGATTCCAACCACGTATGAAGCCGCATCCCCCACAAATACATAATCGGTGGGCTTGAACGACTGGCTGCTCAGATCAAAACCAATTCTGAAAGAACTTTCGTTTAAAACTGAGACAGTGATGTGCGAGATATACGCCGGAAAGGGCTGAACAATCGAGCCATCTGTGCTGAGGGTGAATGGGTCTCCGCCTTCATGGAAATTGAAGATCGGTTCCAGTTCAAACAGATCGCCGTTCTTTCTCACGACAAACTGATGCGCTCCGTATTCAGTACCTGCTGCCAATGGCGACAGTGTCTTTTTGAGTTGGTCAATGTAGACGGTCGAAAGATAATCCCCTTCTCGCAAGGTTACACGTTGGCTTTTTTTCGGCTGATTAAAAACCACCGCCTTGTTGCAGGCCAGCGTAGCGAGAAGGAACAACAGCGACAGCAGTAACGCAATGCGGGCCGATGGGACAAAGCCGCGATATTGGCTCCTGAACATGTCCACAATCATTGGCGAGTATTTGTGAACCGTCAGTGACTAGCGTCACCACGCCGGACTGACGAAATCAGGCCATTACACTTGTAACCATTGGGTTACGAGTTTAATCGGGATTTTGCATCAGTTGACTGTCTTGCGGAAATCAGCATAGCCGACTAGTGAGGCGGTTTCCCTTGGTGCTTTGCAGTGGATTGCGCTTCCACATTCTCATCTATCGGAAAGTCGATCACCTTCGGCATCGCTGCGATTTTACCGCTCCCAATATTCTCGCGGGGCTCCTCACGCTGCAGCGACCAAGACCGAGGCCCAAAGGCCAAGAGATCGGCCCTCGATTGATCTCCCTTCAGCCCCCTGATTAGCCTAAATACCCACCCTCCTTTTTGGGCGTAGTACTTAGTCTCAATAACAACCGACTGTTCGTATCCAGGCAACGCAAGCTCAACATGGTCGACGTTGGGAAGTAACAGCTTACTCCTCTCGGCGAATGGAATCGTCGTGTCCCGAAAATCATGTTGCAACCTTGCGATAATGACTGACCAAGTTTTTGAGTATGCAGCGAGCTGGATCGGTAGCGTTCCGTCCACCATCCAAGGTTGCAGGTGATGGTTGGCCTCAGAGTTCTCAATCAGAACTGGAGAACCAGGGGCAGTTCCTGTTGATTGGGCAATCGCTGCCAGCGAGAGAATAGGCGCACAAAATAACGCGAGAAGTCGTTGAAACATGGAGCCACCTACGCCTACCGAATTTTACAACTTGCCTGCAACCTGCATGGCTGACGAAAGCAGCGATAGCCGTCAAAATATTTCAACAAGCTAAAAAGCAGAGCGGGCGCGTCTTTTCATAGGCTTGCGTGTCATGACAAAAATATCTAGATGATTTAGTCATGACGATGTGTTCCTGCAGGAACACTTTTCACGTTCCGGCAGCTGTCGCACGATCACGGTAATCCAAACGCGTAAATCGCGCTGCCGGCCGCAATCGCCACGTATTCCTTTCCGCCGATCGCGTATGCCATGGGCCCAGCGTAAACCGCCCCGCCCATCTGGAAATGCCACAGCGGCTTGAGCGATGCCGCATCGAACGCAATAAAGTTCCCTTCCGCATCTCCACTGAAGACGAGGCCTCCCGCCGTCGAGAGCACGCCCGACCAAGTCGGCGAAGTGTGCTGAAACTGCTGCTTGATTTCCCCTGTCGTGGGGTCGATCGCCTTCAGGAATCCCAGATACGGTTCCGCATCTTCCGACGGAAAGTACGCGCTGCCATAAAAGGCGTGTCCGGGTTCATACGGCTGCGGCGCGGTGCTGAAAATGTCGCATTGATCCCGTGCCGTAACGTAGAACAATCCCGTCTGCGGATCGTACGCGGGCGGCATGAAGTTCGTTGTGCCGAGCGCGCCGGGGCAGACCGTATGTCCTTGAAGCGTCGGCGCTGCGTTCTTGTTTGCAACAGGACGCCCTTCGGCATCTTTGGAGTCGCTCCATGTCGTCTTCCCATAGGGAGTCGCTGAGAGCAGCTTCCCATTCGTCCTGTCGATGACGTAGAAGTAGCCGTTGCGGTCGGCCTGCGCGATCAGCTTCTTGCCATCTTTGTCGATCAGTATGGGAACCTGCGTCGCATCCCAATCGTGCTCGTCGTGCTTGGTGAACTGGAAGTACCAGTTCAGCTTGCCCGTATCCGCGTTGAGCGCGAGCAGGGAATTTGAGTACAGATTGTCTCCGGCTCGTCCTTCACCGCGGTTCGACGGCGCAGGGTTTCCGGTCGGCCAGAAGATCTGATTCGTCGCTGGATCATATGTGCCCGTATTCCACGCAGGCGCGCCGCCGACTTTCCATGAATCGTCTTCCCACGTCTCGTGCCCCGGTTCGCCCGGACCCGGAACGGTGTAGAACCGCCATTTGCGCTCTCCGCTTTCAGCGTCATACCCATCAATAAATCCGCGTATCCCGTATTCGCCGCCCGAAACTCCGATCACGATCAGGTTCTTCACTGCGAGTGGCGCCACGGTAAAGCTATATCCGGTGCGGTAATCGGCGGCAGTGACATCCCACCGGACAGCGCCAGTCTTCGCGTCGAGTGCAATGACATGCGCATCGAGAGTTCCAAAGAAAACCTTATCGCCCAGGATCGCCATGCCGCGATTCACGCGACCGCAACACGGACGGATATCCGCCGGAACCTGCCGCTGGTACATCCAGATCGGGCGTCCGGAGCGCGCGTCGAGCGCAAAGGCGCGATTGTCAGGCCCAGTTGCGTAAAGAATTCCATCGACAACCAACGGAGTCGTTTCGAATTTCCCGGTAGCGCCGGTCTGGTACACCCATTTCGCTGTGATGCTCTCCGCGTTCGTAGTGTTGATCTGGTTTAGCGTACTGAATCGCTTGCCGGAGTAGTCGCCGGAATAAGTCATCCAGTTCTGCGGTTCTTTATTCGAGTTCACGAGAAGGTCGGACGTGACCTGGGCGGCAGAGTGACCGACGATGAGGAAGGTGCAGCACGCAACAACCGCTAGCACACACTTCGACTTTCTTCGCGTTCTTCGCGGCAGTTCTTCGCCAAATCCGCGGTTAAGAGGTTTGGCGTTTGTACAACGAACGCTCTTCATTTCGCCCCCACTCCGACCAGAAAGGCCACAAGGTCATCAACATCTTTGTCGCTCAACACCTCCGCATCGTACTTCGGCATCATCGATTCGCGGCTCTTCCGAAACGATTTCAGCTTGTCTTTCTCCAGCAGGTGAATGTGCTCACCCGCATCCATGATCTGCACCGTGAAGCTGTCCTCGTTGAGCGTAACGCCCTGGATCTTTTTTCCATCCTGTGTCACCGCCGTCACCGTTTCGTATTCCTGCGGAAATTCCTTGGTCGCTTCGGTCAGTCCCCACGCCAGCCGGCGGCTCGGATTGCGGATGGAATCGATGATCGCTTCCCGCGTACGCGATCCACCCACTCCCGTCAGATCGGGCCCGAGCCTCCCGCCTTTGCCCTCCACCATGTGGCACATCGAGCAGTTCGCATCGCCATAGAAAAGCTGCTTGCCGTGTGCCGCATCACCTGAACTTTTTGCTTGAGCTTTCACCTCCTGACTGCGGATGTACGTGATGATCTGCCAGATTTCTGTATCGGTCATGCCGACGCCTTGGCCGTTGGTACCGTTTGCCGGCATCGCTGTTCCGGGGATGCCGTTGCTGATAACTTGAAACATCTCCGCATCGTTGTGCGCGTGCTTCTTCTGAGCGCGAGTCAGATCAGGCCCTCGTCCACCCCCGCGCGCGCCAAGCCCGTGGCAAAGCGCACAGTTGATGCGAAATTCGTACTCGCCCGCCTTGGCCGCCTTCGGATCATGCGCGACCGGATTCTGTTCTTGCGCAACACAGAGAAGCGTCGCAGAGAAGAAGCACCCCAGCCACAAAGCCTTCAAGAGAACCCCCGCAGGAATGGCCGCATTCTACGCCAAGGGCCGGAAATTACACCTTTGGAAATCTTGTGTAAGGGCGGACGCCTCGTCCGACCCGAGGAGCGAAGCGACGACTGCAGTACCTTCCGTGCCACATCGAACTCGTGCCCCCCGCGCGGACATGTCCGCCGGATATCTGACGCCTGCACTTTTGGGTATCTACACTGAAATCCTGCCCCTCGTGTGCCGATTTACTGATCGAGGCTGAGTATTTTCCTGAGGCAGCTAAGCGATTGATCTTTCAGCTTTTCCAGCGGAATGCGTCGGGCTGCGGAAGCCCCAGATGAGCCAGCACGCGATAAGCGAATTCGCGCGCCATCTCATCTAAAGAAGCAGGACGGTAATAAAACGCCGGGATCAACGGAAAGATGGTGGCTCCGGCGTCAGCTGCCCGGTACATGTTGCGGATGTGGATCTTGTTCAGGGGAGTCTCTCGAACGCAGAGGACCAAGGGGCGCTTTTCCTTTAGCGAAACGTCAGCCGCGCGCTCAATCAGTTGCGCCGCGACTCCGTTGGCAATGCGGGCCAGAGTGCCCACGCTGCACGGGATAACAACCATGGCATCAGCGGGATAAGACCCGCTGGCCACGTTGGCTCCGATGTCGGCGTTTGACTGAACCACGATTTTGCTCTTTGAAGCGTTAGCAGAACCGGTTTTCGTAGAACCAACGATTTGGCGGACGAGATCGTTCCGGCCTTTCAGATCGAGTTCTTCGGCCATAACCCGGAGAGCGCTGTCGGAGGCGATGAAGTTCACGGTCTCGATCCGCTCTTCGCGTTCGACGGCACGCAGGAAGTGCCGCAGAAAAATGGCGCCACTCGCTCCAGTGGTGGCAACAGTGAGATTTCGTGGTGGATGGTTCGGCAAGTTTGCCTCTGACTTTCTGATCGAACTCTGGAGCATAGGGAGCCGCGCCGCCAGAAGTCAAGGAGAGCAAGAGCTTAAGAAGTAGTAGCTAGGAGCTAGAAGCTAAATGGCATCAACGGCCAATCTCCGGTCCCGACGCAGCGCGGCGCAGTTACACGCGCTGGCCGAGGTGGAGCGCGAGATCCGCTCGCAAGACTCGAATGGCCGCCGCAAATACCTTCGCGAGTTCAACCGCGCCTTTCGCAACTATGAGGCTGTTCTGGCTGGAGCAGATGTTCAATCCTTCCTTCGCGCTGCCGACGTTGTGCTGATTGGCGACTACCACGCACTCGGAGCTTCGCAGCGCTGTGCCGCTTCGCTCCTCGAGCAGAGAGCGCTCGCCGGCGATCGTCCGGTCGTCCTTGGAGTCGAAACGATCTTTGCTCGCGACCAGCACATTCTGGACGAATGGTGGCGTCGCGACATTGACGAATCCGAACTGCGCCAGCGCATTCGCTTCGATCTCGATTGGGGATACGATTGGGCCCCGTTCTACGAATTGTTGGTCAGCGCGCGCGACAACGCCGAGGCGCTCTATGGCCTGGATTGCATGCCCAGAGAAGATCTGCGCAAGATCGGCGCCCGCGATCGGCACGCGGCATTGAAGGTTGCCGAGATCCGCCAGCGCCATCCAAACGCCGCCGTCTTCGTGTTGTTTGGCGAGTCGCATATGGCGCCAAGTCACCTGCCGCGTGCGGTTCGCAGAGAGAATCCCGACGCGAAAGTTGTCACGGTATTGCAGAACGTCGACTCGCTTTACTGGCGCGCTGCCGGAGAGCAATCCGACAAAGTCGAAGCGGTTCGCGTCAACGACGATGTCATCTGCATCTTCAACGCGACTCCCCTCGAAAAGTACGAGAGTTATCGGCTTTTCCTCGATCAGTGGAGCCGGTGCGGCGAGTGTCCCGATTACGCTCCCACCATCTATAACCTGATCGACAGCCTCGCCAGCTTCCTCCAGATCAACCGCTATTCGCCCCACAACACCACGCAGCCGAAGTTCTTGGTGGATCTGCTGCCGGAAGTCTACGGCGGATCCGCCGGTGAAATGTTTGGACGCTTGCTGCTGCGGAAGAACGTCGGCCAGCCTGATCTGAAACAATTGGTTGCTCGCATCGACGAGTGCGGCAGCGCGTACCTGCCGGAAGTGAATGCATTCTATGTCCGCGAATTCCAGATGGTGCATGCCGCCGAAGATGCCACGCGCTTTCTGCATCAGGCGTGCCAGGGACTTCCCCAGCGGCTGGATGGACAAAAGGCTTTCGGCTCTCCGAGTGCAGAGGATCGCTTTTACGCACGTGTCATCGAACATGCGGTGGCATATTTCGGATCGCGCATCCTCTACCCTTCGCGCCTGACACCCACTTCAGAGAACGTGCTGCTCACCCGCGCAGCAATCACCAAATTGGCCCAGTTGGCGATCCGGTCCGAGAACGGCGGCTGCGAATCTGCTGCGCAAGAGTTCGGACAGCGCCTGGGCAGCCAGATCTACGAGGCTTATCTTGCTGGCAAGATTTCGCCGAGCGGATTGCGGCGTCTCTTCCTTGCACATCTCCACGAACCGGGGATCGCCCGCAAAGTCTGCGTCGCAGTCATCTCCAAACTGCGTGCGATCTCGCAGCTCTCAGCGAAAGCCGCACAAGCGTAAACGGGCAATGAGCTTCGAGCACTGGGCAATGAACTTCGAGATAAGCTCGCGCGATGGACACTTTGCCCAAAAGAGTTCCACTCAGCTAATCTAGACTTCGGTTGGCTGACTGCCGAATTGAGTCATTGAGAGATTGACTCATTGGGCGATTAGGTCTCTTGAGCCAACGGGTTTCAATCGCACAATCACGCAATCGCTCAATGACTCAATTTCGCTGAGTGCTTCTTTGAACGCTGAATCCATCCGCAAGCTGTTTCACGACGTCCGCAAGGGCGCGATCACACCCGATGACGCCGTGATGCGCCTGCGGCATCTTCCCTTTGAAGATCTTGGATTCGCCAAGGTCGATCATCACCGCGCGCTGCGCAACGGAATGCCGGAAGTGATCCTCGGAGAAGGCAAGACCCCGCAGCAAGTCGCTGGAATCTTCGTCCGGCTGGCCAAGCACGGGGGAAACATTCTCGCCACGCGCGTGAACGAAAAGCAGGTTGCCGCGGTGAAGAAGAAAGTGCGCGGCGTTGAATATCGCGAGCTGGCGCGTGCGATCGTGCTGAAGAAAGATCCCAACAAATATGGAACTGGAATGATCGCCGTCGTCTCAGCTGGGACCAGCGACATTCCTGTTGCCGAAGAGGCTGTTGTCACCGCCGAGATGATGGGCAACGAAGTCGAGCACTTCTATGACGTCGGCGTCGCGGGAATTCATCGGTTGCTGGCCAATCGCGAGGCGCTCTCCCGCGCACGCGTGATCATCGTTTGTGCTGGCATGGAAGGTGCTCTGCCCAGCGTTGTCGGAGGTCTTGTCGGAGTTCCGGTGATCGCCGTTCCGACGAGCATTGGCTATGGCGCGTCGTTCAAGGGAATGGCCGCCCTGCTTGGCATGCTGAACTCGTGCGCCTCGAACGTCAGCGTCGTTAATATCGATAACGGCTTCGGCGCAGGATACGTAGCCTCGCTCATCAACCGGCTGCCTTAACTATTGAGCGATTGAGTGATTGCGTCATTGTGTGATTGAGAGTCCAGCATTAATCCCGCAGACCCGTTCCACCACTGCGACACAGAGACACAGAAAGAAAGTTCTAAGAAATTTCTCCGTGTCTCCGTGCCTCCGTGGTGAAGATGTTCCGTTTAATCAGTGCCTGTATTCCGGCGACGCGATCTGATCGTATGGTACGTCGCGCGGGATGTTGTAACGCGCCATGATGTCCTGCATCTTGCGCTCGTCTTTGCGAATGTCATCGCGATCGTGCTTGCGGCTGTCCTTCTGCCACTTGTCGTAGACCTTATCGAACTCGTGCTGGTCGCCAGGCGACAGCCTACTCTGCGCATTTCCCTGGTAGCCGTTGTTGTACTCCGGACCGTTGTTGTAAGCGGGAGCATTGTTGTTGTATGCCGGCCCATTGTTGTATCCCGGCGACGCGATCTGATCATACGGAACGTTGGGCGGGATGTTATTCCGCGCCATGATGTCCTGCATCTTGCGGACATCTTTATCGACGTCGTCACGGTCATTCCTGCGGCTGTCGTTCATCCATTTTCCGTACGCTTGGTCGAACTCCCGCTGATCCTGCGGCGAGAGCCGGCCTTGGTTGGAATCATATGGCGCATTCTGCTGGTACGCCCCATTGTTGCGATTGTCCTGCTGATAGCCATTGTTGTAGCGGTTGTCTTGCGCGTATCCGCTGCTGGCGATCTGCTCGTACGGAACGTTGGGCGCGATATTATTCCGCGCCATGATGTCCTGCATCTTGCGGACATCTTTATCAATGTCGTCCCGGTCATTCTTGCGGCTGTCGTTTACCCACTTCGTGTAAGCCTTATCGAAATCGCGCTGGTCGTCCGGGGAAAGCCGGCCGTTCTGGCATAAGACCGGCAACACCAGGGCGGCAATCAGTGCGATCAACTGCAATACCCGTGTCATACGCATGACCTCCGAATGGATTTGCACGAAGCGGCCCGCGCACCCGTACACGCGCCCACATCTCAGATGGTTACGCGGTCGTGGATGTTGTTGGGGTCGATGCGGTAGTTGGGCCTACGTTTGATTCCGTAGAGGGCTTCCGCAGTCTATGGACAAAACAGGATTTCCCGTGCCTCTTGTTTGTGCCCTATTCTTCGTGCAGTGCCGAGAGCGGTTCGATTCGACTCGACTTACGTGCGGGCAGATAACAGGCTAACAGCGCCACAGTTCCCAAGAGCAGCGGCGCTCCGAACAGCACAATCGGGTCCGATGCATTCCTCGCCGTCACCTGCCCAACGCTCGCATTCATTGCGGAGAGCATGCGGGAACCTGCCCATGCGCACCCGAATCCAATCGTTGTACCAATAGCGATTAGCAGCATCCCCTGTTTCATCACAGTCCTGACCACATCGCCTTTGCGTGCACCGAGAGCCATACGGATGCCAATCTCGCGCCGCCGTTGCACCACGGAGTAGGCCGTCATCCCCGCCAGGCCGACTGAAGCAAGTACCATCCCGAATATTCCGATAATTCCATAGGTCCAGGCAGCCGAGCGCAAAGGAGCGATGAAGTCCGCGATATGTTCGTTCATGCTCCGCGCATCAAATAGCACCGCATTGGCATCGACCGTCGAGATTTCATGGCGCAGCATGTCAAGGACTTTACTTCCGGGAGTGGCGCGCACAAGTAAAGTTATTCCCTCCAGTGACGGGCTGGAAACATCTGTGTTACGCAAGGGGAAGTAAACTGCGGGGCGCTTCTTGTTGATCACTAGATCATTTGCAACGTCTCCGGCTACTCCAATGACCTCATAGCTTCGTGGCGCACCCTTCGGTACCGCGGCACGGTAGTCGATAGATCCCGGCACTATCTTTGGCCCAAACGCTTCCGCGTTCTCGACGTGAATTCTTCGCCCAAGCGGGTTCTGCCCGGTCCAATATTCACGTACGACCTCTTCACTAACAATCACAGCCGTCGAACTGTCGTTGTCATCCCCGCTGCGAAAGCCGCGGCCCTGCAGAATTGGGATGCCGGTCGTATCAAAGTATTCTTTGCCGACGGTGTACTTCAAAGCGTCGTGGAGCTCTTGCGAATTATCTCTTTCTGAGGCGCCGTCCCAGAAACGAAGTGCGCTGACGCCTAGAGACACAGGTACGGTTTCAGTGAGAGTTGCCGAGCTTACAGCTGGCATCGTCTTAACTCGCTCCAGTACCTTGTGCAGGAAAGCTGCGGCTTGACCTCCGGAGTAGCCATCGCGCACCGGATCGAGCGAAACCATGTATAAACCTCGAGGATTGAAGCCCGCCTGAATCCCAAGCGTCGTCTGGATACCGAGCGAAAGCAAACCGAGAATCACAAGCAGAGTCAGCGATCCGGCAACCTGAGCCACCATTAACACGTTCCGCATAGTCAGGCGCCGGAAACGGGGCAGCAAAACTGTTCCGCCCTCCTTCAGTGCCGGCACCAGGTTTTCTTTCGTAACTCGGATCGCGGGTATCAGCCCGAATCCGAAGCCGGCTAAAGCGCTGATTGCGAGCGTAAGCAACAGCACTCTCCAGTCAGGCCGCAGGTCGTAACTGACGGGAATCGGAAAGGGCATTCTGAGGTGAGAGCTCAGATCCATGAGCCAGATCGACATGGCGAAACCGAGTACGCCTGCGCCGCCGGCAATCAGCATGCTCTCGGTCGCCAATAAGCGGAGAATGCGTCCTCGCCCCGCACCAAGAGCCAGCCGAACTGCAATTTCTCTACGCCGCCGGGTACTGCGTGCAAGCATCATGTTGGCCACATTGGCACAAGCGATCAGCATGACGAGCCCAGCCATGATCAGAAAGAAAGAGGTAAAGAACGGCAGGTCCTGTTTGCGGAGAGGGAGAAGTTTCCCTCCTTCAGACAACGTCACGAGCCGTCCTTTCTCCAAATTGGTCGGAAGACCGTTATCTCGTTCAAGTTGTTTGGCAACTGCGTCCAGTTCGGACTCGGCATGCTCACTACTAATGCCGGGTTTCAATCGTCCGATCATGTGAAACAGGGCCAGATCGTTGCGATTGAGCGCATCATTTTCCAACTCGGGGGCCAACTGGCTACCCACAGTGACTGGTATCCACAAGTCGGCAACATAGAGCGCAGGAGATGCGCCTAGAAAATTCTTTGGCCCGATTCCTACAACGGTGCAAGGGCGTCCGTTCACCTGCAGGGTCTTGCCAACAACGGGCGCACGTCCTAGCTGTTTTTCCCAAAACCGGTAACTGAGGACTACATCTGGCGTGGTTCCCGGCTCCTCTTCTGCCGCTCCGAAGAGACGCCCCATAGCGGGCCCGACACCAAGGGTTGAGAAATAGGAACTACTGACAAGATGTCCCCAGACTCGCTCTTTGTGCCCGGTAAACGAAAGCGTAAAGGGTACTGGTGCAATGTAGGCTGCAGCTCCCACAAATGCATCGCTGCGTTCGCGGTAGCGTTTGAACTCCGGATAAGTGACCGGCAATTCCAGCGCCACCAGTTCATCCGGTTTGGAGACGACGGGCAAGTTACGCAACACAATGCCATTCATCTCGCTGAATGCGCAGGCCGCAATACAGATGCCCATGCTGAGCGACAGCAGAGCAACGGCTGTGAACCCCGGGGAGCCTACAAGACCTCGTACGGAGCGGCTGATGTCCTGTCCAAAATCAGCCAGGTAGGTTCTCAATTTCAGCATGGCCGAATTCCTTCGACTTGCGCGCAATGACCTTCACCTAACGAAATCCGATTCTAGTTCCAGCGGCAGCATTCGGATAGGTAAGTTCTGACGTCGAGTTTTCCACAGAAAATTCTGCGGCATTGTGACGTCCAACCTTGACTAAGCCAATGAAAAGCTCAAACTGGCAACGTGCGCTACCAGACCGCCACAATTCAGTTCGCATTTGTTCAGCGGCTTGACCGTGCAGCTAAGTCACATGGATTCAAGATTTTGCCTCTAAGTACCTTTAGATTGAAGATTTTGCGCGGATAGAGAGAGGCCCTTCGGGCCTAAGATCTTTGAAATCAAGATTTTGTGAAAAGTGGCGAGAAAAAATCTTGCGCGTGATATGGCTGATGTGAGTACCGCCAGAAGTACAAAGCGCGCGCTTTTCGGCGCGCCCTGTCAGACTGCAACTCGCTTGTCGCGACTCGGGGCGGACGAGGCGTCCGCCCCTACGCAACCACGTTAGCTCTTTACGACCTCCAGCTTGTTGTCCACCGTGAAGGCGCCGAAGAGCTGGCCGGCGCGCATTCCGGCGATCTGCTTGTCCATTGTGCTGTTGACCACGCCGTAGAGCGTGACGCGGCCGTTGGCGACGATGATGCGGATCGGACGTGCCGGATCGATCGCGTACTTGCTCAGCGCGGGATCGGCATAGATCGCGCGCAGCGCACGCAGGCGGATGCCGTCATCGAACATCGAGACCGGTGCCACGGTTACGTTATCGATCACGTCTTTCACGCCCGGCATATTGGCGATGTCAGCCAGTGCTTCGTCTTTGCCGACTCCAGTGCGGTCCTGGCCTTCGACAGTCACCACTCCGTCGTTGACCCCGAGCGCAAAATAGTCGAACGTGCTGTCATAATACCCTTGGCGGACATAGGTCAGCTTGGTCGCCAGTTTCTGCTCCAGCTGCTCGTCGGGCACATTCGGCCCAGCCACCGTGATCAGGTTGCGGACGCCCTGCGCATTGGGAAGCTTGCGCGCCAATTTGGCGGCGTCAAGCTTCTGCTGATACAGATCGACCGTTCCCGTCAGCGTGACGATACCGTCTTCGACCGACGCCTTGACGTTGCTGAGTTTCTTTTTCGACGCCAGTTTTTGCGTCGCCGCAGTCTGCAGTTGATTGTCGTAGCGGGATGCCGTGGCGGTTTCCGCCAGCAAGGTGGCGCTCAGAAGCCCAACCGCTAACAGCGATCCTGCCAGTTTTTTGAATGCTTGCTTTCCAGTCATAAAGGTCACCTCCCAACCCATTGACGAATCTTTACGAATTAACTATTTGGTTAATTAATAGATGCGCCTCCAGGCCTTGAAGATGCATGAGGAAGGCCTGCAATCGAGCCGCGAACCAAGGGTCAAGAAGCGCAACTTTGTACGCACAGCTGGGTTATTACATGGAGTAAAAGGCACGACGTAGCGTACCCTGTGTCAGCCTGCAAGAACCGCATTCCTACTTCTGCAACTGCGACCAGTCCGTCAGCAGGACAGCTTGCCCGCCCTTCACGACCGTGGGATAGACACTGTGCAATCCTTTGTGGTCGGAAGCGCTGTAGTTCAAGACGAGCTTCGGGCCGAGTCCGATATTCATCTCGTGAATGGATTCGATTCCCTCGATGAATTTCTCCCGGGTCAATTCCTTTCCGGCGCGCTTCAGCCCTTCGACAAAGACCATCGCGTCCACGAACCCTTCAAGGCTCACAAACGTCGGTGCTTCGCCCGGAGAATACTTCGCGAGGCATTTGCGATACAGCGAGACAGTCGGGTATTCAAAGCGATCATAGGGGGGCATCACCTGCGTGATGATCGTCCCTTCCGCGTCGTTGCCGGCTTCTTTGATGAATTCCTCGGTGCCAACGAAAGACACAGTGAGAAACTGCGGCTTCCAGCCATCCATGTGGCTCTGCTTGATAATTGCCGCAGCAGGGGCGTAAGGGCCAGCAATGATGACTGCCTGTGGTTGCGCGCCCATAACATCTTTGAGCCCCGCCTCAATGTCCACACTGTTGCGGGCAAATGTACCCAGTCCCGCGGGTTTGGCGCCGTGCTTTTGTAAGGCGAGTTTGACGCCATCGAGAACGGCCTTGCCGAATGGATCGTCTTGATAGATGACGCCGACCTTGCGAACATTGTTTTTCCACAGTTTGTCGACCTGTTCGCGGGTCTCATCGTAGTAGGAGGCGCGCACGTTGATGACTTCGTGCTTCAGTGGCTCGTAAAGCATTTGGGCGCCAGTGAACAACCCGACGACGGGAATTTTTTCTTCTTGGGCGAGCGGGACATAGACTTTCGCTGTCGGAGTCCCCACGAAAAATCCAAGCGCAAAGACTGCCTCTTTGGTCATGCGCTTGAAACACGCGGGGGCACGCTCCGGATCGTAGCCGTCATCAAAAGCTTCTAGCTGAATCTTGCGGCCGTAGACGCCGCCATCATCATTGATCATGTGCAGATAGGCCGAGGCGCCAAGGACCGTCTGACGTCCAAGAAAATGTGCCGGACCATCGAGCGCAGAGCACGATCCAATGAGAATTGAGCTATCGGTGACGCCGGAAGTTTGGGCCAGAGCCGAAGAAACTGCCGCTCCAAAAAGCAGAAGACAAGCAAATAGACGGACGAACTTCTTCCGGTCGTTCATGCGCAACATCCTCGCGACAAGTATTTCCCCCGCACCGGGCCACACTCGCTGAGGTTTCAGGTTTGTAACGTGCGTGAGGTTGAAGCCATCTTCCCACGGCATGGGAAGCGGCGCCAGCCTGCAGCCGCACGGAGGTAACAATCGCCGCCGAGCAGGAACAATTTGGAACTCGTTCAAAACCGGGAGTATTGCCATTACCCCCGTAACTTTTACAGAGATGACCCCACCTCTACCATTCTTAGTGCACTGCGCATTCGGAGGGGGGATTCGCGGATGGGTGAAGGTGTCACCCGGCCCGGTCGGGAAGATTTAGCTCGCGCCACTCGGCTCAAAAAAGCCTTGGAGAGCGGAGCCCCACCCGCATTCGTCACCCCGCATCCTTCGCAACCTGCGAACGGCTCCAGTTCCGTCAGAACTTCTGAACCTAAGTCAACTCTCGAGGCGCCAGCCAAAGACGCCGCAGCAATCCGGCTTCAGTTTTTTGACCAGATGTTCCAGGTGCATCCTGACGGGCTGAGCATCGCCGGCAGCGATCATCGCGTGATGTGGGCGAACGCGAAGTTCAGCAGCCTGTTCGGGTATGACGCTTCAGAAGTTGTCGGGCAAGAACTGGAATCGCTGGTCGTTCCCGAAGAAAGAATGGCCGAGTCCCGGTGGGTATCGGAGGCGCTGGAGAAAGGTGAGCGCATTACGCTCGAAACCAAGCGGAGAAGGAAAGATGGCACTCTGGTCGACGTCGCGGTTTCGTGCGCTCCGCTTTTTCTGGACGGAAAGGTCAACGGGTTCTATGCGGGTTACCACGATATCTCCGACCGCAGACGTGTAGAGGCTTTGAGTTCGGCGCTGTACCGTGTTGCGGAGAAGAGCAGCAGCGCACACGATCTGCAGCAATTTTTTGCAGCGGTGCACGGCATCGTCGGCGAGTTGATGCACGCTCGAAATTTCTACATCGCGCTTTATGACACAGTCACCGACATGGTGACCTTTCCGTACTTCGTAGATGAGCAGGATTCCGCACCGCCATCCAAGAAGCTGGGGCGTGGCTTGACGGATTACCTGATTCGAACTGGAGAGCCGCTGCTGGCAACTCCCGAGGTGTTGCAGGCGATGGAAGATCGCGGAGACGTCTCCCGCAATGGTTCGCGTTCGCTGGACTGGATGGGAGTTCCGCTGAAGGTGAACAACCATACATTTGGCGGCCTGGTTGTGCAGACGTATTCGAAGAATATCCGGTACGGGGTGCGAGACAAAGAGATTCTCACGTTCGTAGCCCGACAACTAGCGAGCGCAGTCGAGATCAAACGAAATGAGCAGGCGCTGCGTCGCTCGGAGGCGCGCTATCGCTCACTGGTGCAGAGTTCCGTGTACGGAATTTACCGGTCGAGCCTGGAGGGCCGCTTCCTCGATGTCAATCCCGCCCTGATCGCCATGCTGGGCTACTCCTCTCCGGAAGAAGTGCTGCTGCTCGATCCAGAGAAGGACGTGTTCGATCAGCCGCAAGAGCACTCGCGTTTGGTAGACGAATTCCGCCGCACCGGCCGGCTGGACGGAGTTGAGGTGAAGTGGAAGCGCTGCGACGGCCGGGTCATCACTGTGCGAATTAGCGGACGCGCTGTCAGCAGCGCCGACGAACCTGCCGATGTTCTGGAAGCCATCGCCGAAGATGTGACCGACCGGAGGGCGCTCGAAGATCAGTTCCGGCAGGCGCAGAAGATGGAAGCGGTTGGGCGTCTTGCGGGTGGTGTCGCGCACGATTTCAACAATCTGTTGATGGTGATCAGCGGCTATGCGGAAGTCATTCTTTCGCAAATGGACGAGAAGAACCCGCTATATGAGAAAGGGCATGCGATCCAGCTGGCGGCCGACCGCGCGACTACGCTTACGCGGCAGTTGCTCGCTTTCAGCCGAAAGCAGTTGCTTGAATTGAAAGTCGTGGATGTGAACGCGATCGTGCAGGATATGGAGCGCCTGCTGCGGCCGTTGATCGGGGAAAATATCGAATTGGTCACGAAGCTCGCGCCCTTGGCAACGCACACGCGTGCGGATGCAGGACAGCTCGAGCAGGTGATCATGAACCTGGTGGTGAACGCGAAAGACGCGATGTCGACGGGTGGACGACTCACGATCCAAACCGACCACATCGTCGTCGATGAGCACCATCATGGCGGACCACAGTTCATCCGGCCGGGCAGCTACGTGATGCTCTCCGTCAGCGACACAGGCATGGGCATGGATCGGGAGACGCAGTCGCGCATTTTCGAGCCATTCTTCACCACGAAAGAAAAAGGGAAAGGAACCGGACTCGGACTTTCGACCGTGTACGGCATTGTGAAGCAAACCGGTGGATACGTGATGGTGCAAAGCGAAATCGCACGCGGAACGACGTTCCACATTTACCTCCCGCTTTCCGAACATGCGGTCGAAGCGCATGCGGTCGCGACGCCCGACGCTGCTCTCGGCGGGTCGGAAACGATTTTGCTGGTTGAGGATGAAGAGTCAGTGCGCCAACTGGTGCGAGATACGCTGGCCGCAAAGGGGTATCACGTGATTGAGGCAGACAACGGCGAAGCCGGATTGGCCGCCGCCGCTGCGCACAAAGGCAAGATCGATCTGGTGATCACTGATGTTGTCATGCCCGGCCTGGGCGGACGCGAGATGGTGAAGCAACTGGCCGCGACTCGATCGGGAACCAAGGTGCTCTACCTGTCGGGATACACCGAAGACGCGATCGTCAGCGGGGGATCTGCCGAAAAGGGCACCGCCTTCCTGCAGAAGCCCTTTACATTGCAAATTCTTTCCCGAAAAGTCAGAGAAGTTCTTAGCTGAAGTGACAAAGATTCAAAAGTTTTGACCGTCAGAGCCGTTCCGCTTCGTCTTCCGCGTTAATCTGAAACTTTTATCGTTTTTGCGCGTCACATTAGAGGAAAATACAAGCAGTAGTCCGTAGATCCGGTGTGGGCGGAACGCGCGGAAAAGATGGGGTTCTGATGCTGATCAAGAAAGCAAATGATATTCGTTCGTCGGAGATTACTCCCAAGCGTCTGTATTCGAGCCGGCGCAAGTTTCTCGCGCAAGCGGGCTTGGCTGGAGCGGCCGTGGCTATTGGCGCAGGTTCCCGTCGTTTGATTTCGCCATCTTCGTCGGTTCTGGCGGGGAACAAGATTGACGGGATTAAGAAAAGTCCTTTCAGCACGACCGAGACCATCACTCCCTACAAAGATGTCACGCACTACAACAATTACTACGAGTTCTCGACAGAGAAAGATGAGCCTGCCGATCTCGCCAGGAATTTCCGCACGCGGCCATGGAAGGTGAAGATTGACGGCCAGGTGCAAAAGAAGCAGGAGCTCGACATCGATACGATCTTCAAGATGGCTCCTCCGGAGGAGCGCATTTATCGACATCGATGTGTCGAAGGATGGTCGATCGTTGTGCCCTGGGTTGGCTTCTCGCTGAGTGAACTCATCAAGCGCGTGAATCCCACGAGCAAGGCGAAGTATGTGGAGTTCACAACTTTGTACGACCTGACCCAGATGCCGGGGCAGCGGAGGCAAGTGCTGCAATGGCCGTATGTAGAAGGGTTGCGGATGGATGAAGCGATGAATCCGTTGACGCTGCTGTGTTTTGGAATGTACGGAGAAGACTTGCCGAACCAGGATGGTGCGCCGTTGCGCATCGTGGTCCCATGGAAGTACGGATTCAAGAGCGCGAAGGCCATCGTAGAGATCAAGTTCACAGAGAAACAGCCTGTCAATAGCTGGAATTTGTCGGCGCCGCAGGAATACGGCTTTTACGCCAACGTGAATCCGAATGTCGATCACCCGCGCTGGAGCCAGGCAAAGGAGCGCCGCCTGGGCGAATTCTTCAAACGCCCTACGCTGATGTTCAACGGGTACGGCGACCAAGTCGCCAGCATGTATAGCGGGATGGACTTGAGGAAGGAGTTCTGAGTCAGCGGCGATCGTCAGAAATTATCAACTACAAAGGGCACGAATGTACACGAAGGAAATCCACAAAGTTTCTTGGTGAACCCTGACGTCTATTGTGATTCGACGGACCGCCATTTTTCTTGCATGCATCGTAATTTCAAACCGCTCGTCTTCTTAGCTGCCCTCATACCTGTTGCGCGGTTAGTGTGGCTCGGGTTTCATGGAGGGCTAGGAGCAAATCCGATTGAGTTCATCACTCACTCGACCGGAGATTGGACCCTGATTTTCCTGCTCACCACACTCAGCATCACTCCACTTCGCAAAATCAGCCGGCAGTATTGGCTCATCAGCTACCGGCGAATGATTGGGCTCTTTGCTTTCTTTTATGGCTGCCTGCACCTGATGACATACGTTTGGCTCGACAAGTTTTTTGATGTTCACGCGATGCTGCACGATATCGCCAAGCGGAAGTTCATCACGGCCGGCATGACGGCGTTTGCACTGATGATCCCACTCGCCTTGACTTCCACGAAGTGGTCAATCCGCAAGCTCGGCAAGCGCTGGCAAACGCTGCACCGCTTAATTTATTTCAGCGCTGCTGCCGGAGTGATTCATTACATATGGCTGGTCAAAGCCGATCTGAAGAAGCCGCTGGAGTATGCGGCGGTTCTTGGATTGTTGCTTTCCTATCGGGTGATCACATGGGTTCTGGCCCGCGTAAGAACGAGCCGTGTCGCGCAGGCGCCTGTTCCTTCTGAAAGTTAAAAGAAAAGCGCGACCGTTTCCGGCCGCGCCATCAAAACTGCATACTCTTTGTCACCGTGGAGCTATTTAGAGACACCGTGGTGACGCCAGGCCCCTTTCGCGCCAGGTTTCAAGCGCAGCATCGCGAAGTGCGAGGCCGTCAGGCTCGACTTCGCGGATGCGTTTTGACCTTCGAGCGTCCCGAGTCCTAACTGAGTTTGATCCAGTTCCAGGAATAGAGCGTCCGCATTGTCCACCGTGTAGTACACCCCGCCGAAATTGCTGGAGTTGAATATGCCGCGGCCCGTGGGCGGCGTGTCGGGGGAGTAGGTGCCGGTGAATCTTTGATTGGGCACCACTTGCTGACCCTCATCGTTGACGTCTACGACTCCGCTAAACGAGGAGTTCGTCGTGGTGAACTCGGCGATGTCATCCTCCTCGAGACCCAGGTTTTGATTCTCGGCCGAAACGTTCATGCCGTAGCCTTGAGATGCGGCAAGTGCAGTGCTACTCTGCGCGAAAGCGACACCACTTGTAACGCCGTTTCCGTCGATCTCAATCATCTCGATTCCGCCGCTCGATGGATACGCGGCGAAAGTGTATGTGCCGTTAGCGCCATTCCCGCCATTCTCGAAATTATTGAATTGAACCTGGTATCGGCCATTTGCGGCGCTCAGCGCGCCGGTAAAGGAAATCGGAGTCGAATCGGACGTGCCGCCGTCGTTGAAGTCCTCGACACCCGCAGTGATGGCGCTGGTGCCGTCGGATGTCATGTATCCTCCCACGGCCAGAGGTGCCGCCAGCCCAGAGTCATAGCCCGCCATGGTGAAAACCATCTGGCCCGAGGGAAACGACGCACTGGTTTGCGAAAACAGATCTCCGGCAAGGATCAAGCCCGTACTATCGACCTCGATCATTTTCATGTGCGAGCCGTCGATCGAGTAGACGTCGAAATTCAGTGTTCCGCTGCTCGTAGCCAGCGTGGCTGTGCCCGGCGAACCGGCGGTGACTGTGCCGGAGTTCAAGGTCAAAAGAGATGGCGTCCCATTGTTGTTGTAGTCGTATGAGCCGGTCGCAGTGCCGCTAGCATCGAGGGTGATGGCCCCGACAGCGCCTGCTGGAATACCACCTCCGGTCGCCGCGTTAAAACCAGAGATTCCCGAAAGTCCAAAAACGTAAGTTCCAGCGGTGGGCTGAGCAGTTGACGTCTGCAGGTCAAGCGTGCCGCTTCCACTGCCGTTATTGTCGAACTCGGTGATCAAACCACTATTGCTGGACGAGAGGACGAAATCGACCTGTAGGGGAGTGGAGAAGGGTGTTGCAGTTGTCAGTGAAGCTTGCCCACGGCCATCGGCGCTAATTGTGTACTGGCCACCGGAGACTGCGCTATTGGTCAAAGGTCCACTGAAGTTCGGATCGTTCATATCAATGGAGCCGCCGGTGATTCCACCACTTCCATTGGCCACAAATGTGCCCGCGACGGTGAGGAAGCCAGAAGAAGAATCGGCTCCCGTAATTGAAAATACGTAAGTGCCCTTCAGATTGCTGTTGCTGAAGCCACCGCTTGGAGGTGGCGTCGGATTGGTAACACCTGTGTTGCCGCCCCCGCACGCAGCCAGCATTCCCAACGCTGAAACGATTACGGGCAGAATGATGCGATTGCTGAACGACATAACATCCCCCTGACAGGATTGTCCACAGAGTCGATTTCCGGGCTCAGAGTAACACGCGTATGTAGCTGCTAGAGTCAACCCGAGCCACGGAAATAAGTAGCGGGAGGGGACGGATTTTGCCGTGCTTTACATCTTTTTACAGATGGCCAAATTCCAGTCCATACAATCATCTATTCCATAAGATGCGATTCGAGCGCGGCTAAGATTCCTGTCCTGCCAGTTTTCGCAGCGATTCGTCATAGGGCGCGCGAGCGACGCCCTTCTCTGTGATGATCGCAGCCACGTACTTCGCAGGTGTTACGTCGAATGCCGGGTTTTCGACGCCGACGCCATCAGGGACCATTTGCTTGCCGGCGATGTGCGTGACTTCTTTTTGATTGCGCTGCTCGATGGGAATCTGACTGCCTTCGGGACAAGCGAGGTCCACGGTGGAAATGGGCGCGGCTACATAGAACGGGATTCCGTGTTCTTTCGCCAAAATTGCGACCGTATACGTGCCGATTTTGTTGGCGACATCACCGTTGGCTGCAATGCGGTCGGCGCCGACGACGATCGCGCCGATTTTGCCCTGTCGCATCATGGCTCCCGCCATGTTGTCGGAAATGACAGTGGTAGGAATGCCGTCTTTCATTAACTCCCATGCAGTAAGACGAGAGCCTTGCAGGAAAGGACGGGTCTCATCGGCGTAGACGTGGATTTTCTTGCCTTGTTCGACGGCGGCGCGGATGACTCCGAGCGCGGTGCCATAGCCGGCTGTCGCGAGTGCGCCTGCATTGCAATGCGTGAGAACCCCGCCGTTGCTGGGCATCAGAGTCGCGCCGTGACGTCCCATGGCTTGATTGGCGGCGATGTCTTCGGCGTGCATGCGCTGCGCTTCTTCGATGAGTTCCCGCTTGATCTGCGGAATCGGACGGATCCGTATGCGCTCGAACTTCTCCTGCATGCGCCGAATGGCCCAGAACAAATTGACCGCCGTGGGGCGAGTTTTGCCGATGAGATCGCAGGCGGCATCGAAGTCCCGTTTGAGATCGCCAGTGGTCTCCGCCTTGGAATTGTTCACGCCCAGTGCAATGCCCATAGCTGCGGCGACACCGATAGCCGGCGCTCCGCGGACGACCATGTTGCGGATGACATCAGCAACCTGCTCGTGCGTCTTGCAGGTCACATACACTTCTTCGGTCGGCAGCTTCGTCTGATCGATGAAGCGCACGCCTTTATCAGTCCATTCGAGGGTCTGGATCATAAGTATTGAGTGATTGAGTCATTGGGTGATTGAGTGATTGAAAAAAGACTAATCGCCCGATCACACAATCGCTCAATGATTCAATGTTCAGGCTTTGTGCGCTTCGCAGCGCGATCTGGGATTGTTGGTTACCGCAGGTCTTCCACACAATTCACAGGTTGCTGCTACGGCGAAGACGTTGGGCTGCGTTTCATCATTCTGCAGGACGTGCTGGTTGCGTACGTCGGTCGCAGTGAAGATTGTAACGAAAGCAGCCGGCGCCGCGGCTTTTTCCACATTCGGGCGCCCCTTGGCCTCTTCACGCTCCACCAGGCACATCACGCCAATAATCTCGAATCCGAAATCGCGCGCAGCTTCAATCGCCTGAACCGTCGAGGCCCCGGTTGTGCAGACATCGTCCACGATCACGACGCGCGCTCCTTTTTCGCGGAAACCCTCGATGCGCTGGCCCGTGCCGTGCTGCTTCTCGGCTTTGCGCACGAGGAATCCGTTCAGGTCTCCACTGACAACCGAGACGGCAACGACGATAGGATCGGCGCCCATGGTAAGGCCGCCAATCGCTTGCGGCTTCCATCCACGATTGCGGATTTCTTCCAGAAAGACTTCGCCCGTGAGTTTTGATCCTTTGGCATCGAGCGTGGTGGTGCGGCAGTCGATGTAGTAGTCGCTCGTTCCACCCGACGATAGCTTGAATTCTCCCAGCCGGAATGACTTGTGGGCGAGAATCGAGAGCAACTGTTCTCTTGCAGGATGCATGAAAATCTACGATATCACGGCGAGTGCGCGATCTCTAACGCCAC
The DNA here is from genome assembly GCA_035946775.1 of Candidatus Sulfotelmatobacter sp. Classification (GTDB taxonomy): domain Bacteria; phylum Acidobacteriota; class Terriglobia; order Terriglobales; family Acidobacteriaceae; genus Sulfotelmatobacter. Next base: position 47,599 of record DASYZA010000011.1, read on the forward strand.
GCGAAATGCGCCGGAGCCGCCCAGAATGCCTGCTCTGCGTGTTACCCTGATCTTTCCGGTTTTCACAACCGTCGTCCCAACCGGCGTTTTCCCGGATTCCGAATTGAGGTATGAAATTGCAAATCCTGCGCAGGGTTAGTCATTCCATTTCCATTGTGTTTTTCGTGATGCTCGGGATCGCGAGTTTGTCGATCTCCTTGCTCGCTGACGGCACACGTAGCTGGGAGCAGTCGAAGTTTGACGATCTGGTGAAGGGCACAGCATCCGGCGTGGCGATCCGCAGCGCGGGCGGGCTCGAGTTGGCGCCGTCATTCAAGCTGCTCTATGCGACTCCCTCGACCTACATATGGTCGGTGGCGAGTGATGATGCGGGAAATGTCTACGTCGCGACAGGTTCTCCAGCGCGGGTGTATCGAATCGCGCCAGACGGCAAGTCGGCGATTATCTTTCAGCCGCAGGAACTGCAGGTGCAGGCTCTGAAAGTCGGCCCGGGTGGCGTGATCTACGCGGCCACGGCTCCGGACGGCAAAGTTTACAAGGTGGAGCACAAGTCGGGAGCAAAGGCCGAAGCAAAAGCAGAAAAAGCGGACACGCAGAGAGACGCCAAGCCGCAAGTGGATGCCTCCTGGAGTTCGTCGGAATACTTCGCTCCGGGTACGAAATACATATGGGATCTAGCGCTCGACAAGTCCGGCAATCTCTATGTCGCGACGGGTGACCGGGGCGAGATCTACAAAGTCACTGCCAATGGTGAGCATTCTTTGTTTTTCAAGAGCGACGAGACACACATCCGCGCGCTGGCGCTCGACTCTCAGGGAAATCTGATCGCCGGCACCGATGGCAGCGGCTTGGTCTACCGCATCTCTCCGGCGGGCGAAGGATTCGTGCTCTACAGCGCGCCCAAGAAGGAAATCACCGCGCTGGCGCTCGACCGCGAAGGCAACATCTATGCGGCAGCAGTAGGCGAGAAGCGCGCGAATTCAGGAATCGCATCAGCCGCCTCCATGCTGATGAGCATTCAGACTTCTTCTCCAACGCCTGCCCCTCCAACGGGAGGCGTCTCCATGACACCGCCTCCGGCTGCGGTGCCGATTGGGTCATTTCCGGTAGCCGGAGCAGGGGCGAGCGGCGGTTCCGACGTGTACCGCATTGCAGCCGATGGTTCGCCGACCCGTTTATGGTCTTCGCACGACGATATCGTCTATTCGTTGGCATTTGATTCGCATGATCGTCTGCTCGCCGGTACAGGAAATCGCGGCCACATCTTCGCGATCGATGGTCCCGATGAGTACTCGGATTTGTTGAAGGCTCCAGCGTCGCAGGTGACGGGATTCGCGAAAGCGCCGGGTGGTGCGCTGTACGCGGTCAGCAGCAACCTTGGGAAGGTCTTCGTCCTTGGTCCGGGGCCGGAGAGTGAAGGTTCGTATGAAAGCGACGTGTTCGACGCCAAGATCTTCTCCCGCTGGGGACGCGCGGAGTTGCGCGGTGCGGGAAACATCGAACTGCTGGCGCGAAGTGGCAACGTCGATAATCCCGACCGAAACTGGAGTCCGTGGAAGCAGGTTGATCTGAGCAAGGGCGCTGAGATGGGCGTGCCGGCGGCGCGCTATGCGCAATGGAAGGCGGTGCTTCATGCCGGGAACATCAAGCCCTCCGTGGATTCGGTCACGCTGAACTATCTTTCGAAGAACGTGGCGCCGGAAATCGATGACGTTTCGGTGCAGATGGGAACGCGTTATCAACCGATCGCAAAATCTACTGGCTTGAATCTGGGCACGGACGTAAGCGGTTCGTCAGGTGTGCATTTCGATTCTCCGGTGCCCAGCACGCATGACCGCGATGCCATTGGGGTGAAGTGGAGCGCGCACGATGAGAATGACGATCAACTCGTGTACGCGGTCTACTACCGGGGAGACGGCGAGACCCGATGGCTGCTACTGAAAGATGACCTCACCGATAAGGCATATTCGTTCGACGCGAGCCTGTTACCGGATGGAGGCTACACGATCAAAGTCGTGGCGTCGGATGCGCCGTCGCATTCGCCGGGAGAGGCGCTGACGGCATCGCGGGAGAGCCGGCGCTTCGAAGTCGATACTACGCCGCCGCGCATCGACAATCTGACTGCATCGATTGAGGGAACGCAGATTCACGTCCGGTTGCGCGCGGAAGACGGATTTTCAACGATCAAGCGCGCCGAGTATTCGGTTGATGCAGGAGACTGGAAGTATGTCGAGCCGGTCGGACAACTTTCCGATTCGCGCGTCGAGAATTACGATTTCAAGGTAAGCCTTGAGCACAGCAAGGACTTGGCATCGGAACATGTGGTCGTCGTGCGGGTCTACGACAAGTACGACAACATGGGCGCGGCGAAAACGGTTATCAAGGGAAAGTGAAGTCGCCGTCCACGGACGGGATGTGAATCGGGACATGTCCCGACGGCCTCTTTAGTGGCGGCTTCTTCGGCGTAACAATAGCGGCACCATGCACTACCCCGATTCCGCGACAAGAGCGTGCGCTGCGGCCCTCCTTCTGGAGCTTGTAGTGGTTCTCACTGGCTGCTCGGGTGCGTCTAAGATGGTCAGTAACTCCGGAGGCCCGGGTGGCGGAGGCAGCGGAAATAGCCATCTTGCCTGCGATGTCATGTCCAAGGGGCAGACCGCTAGTCTGAACAGCTTTATTCCCTTCACAAGCTCCAGCCTCTGGAATACCGACATTTCTGCGGCACCGGTTGATCCAAATTCCGGCACGATCATCAGCAACTGGGTGGGTTCCGTGAACCTGCACCCGGACTGGGGAACAGATCCGACGTATGGGATCCCCTACGTTGTGGTCGATGGAACGCAGCCGCTCGTCAATGTAAATCTGAACGCGTACGGCAGCGAGAGCGATCCGGGACCAATGCCGATTCCTGCGTCGGCCCCGGTTGAAGGCGGATCGTCCAGCAGCGGCGACCGGCACGTGCTCGTGCTAAATAGCGGCAACTGCTATCTCTACGAACTCTACAATTCTTCGCAAAATTCAGACGGAAGTTGGACTGCCGATTCAACTGCGGTCTGGGATCTTCTGGGCAATGAGCAGCGGCCTTATACATGGACCTCGGCTGATGCTGCCGGCCTGCCAATCTTCCCCGGCCTCGTACGCTACGACGAAGTTGCGGCCGGGAAAATCCAGCACGCTTTCCGCTTTACGCTGCCGAAGACCAGTGCAGCATTCACACCTCCTGCGTCGCACTATGCCTCCAACACAAGTGACGCGACGGCTCCACCCATGGGCATGCGGTTGCGGCTGAAATCGAGTTACGACATTTCAGGATTCTCGACGCAGATGCAGGTCATTCTGACTGCAATGAAGCATTACGGCCTGGTTCTGGCGGATAACGGGAGTTCGCTGTTCGTCACCGGCGTTTCCGACAGCCGATGGGGATCCGATCTGGATTCATTGAAGACTGTCCCGGCATCGGCATTTGAAGTGGTACAGATGACTCCTGTGTATACGGGATCGAATTATCCAACGGGTCCGGCGCCCACGATTTCCTCTTTCACGGCATCCGCGACTCATGTTTCTGCGGGATCGAGCGTCACGTTGTCATGGAGCGTCTCGAGTGCAGACTACGTGATTGTCTCGCCGGGTCCGGGAGCGGTGCGGGGGAAGAGCGTGAGCGTAAATCCATCCGCCACGACGACGTACACGCTGTACGCAACCAACCAGTACGATCGCGCCTCAGCAACCGTCACGGTCAACGTGCCGTAGTTCTACTCCGCCGCCAGATACACGTATCGCAAGATAAAAAGCAGCGTCAGGATCCAGATCACGGGGCTGATCTCGCGCAGCTTTCCTGCGGCAACTTTGACCAGAGTGTAAGAGATCAGTCCAAGGCTCAGGCCGGTCGCGATGCTGAACGTGAGGGGCGTCGCCAGCATGGTGACAAAGGCTGGGATTGCTTCGGTGAAGTCATTCCACTCTACACGTCCAATCGATTCGGTCATCAGCGCTCCTACGACAATCAACGCTGGAGCGGTCGCATACCCCGGAATGGCTGCAGCCAGTGGCGCGAAGAAAGCGGACAGCAGAAATAAGGCTGCAACAAAAACGTTGCTCAATCCTGTTTTCGCCCCAGCAGCCACACCGGCTGCGCTCTCGATGTAGCTCGTTACGGTCGACGTTCCAGTCAAGGAGCCAAGAATCGTTCCGACGGCGTCGGAGATGAGGGCGCGCCCGACTCGCGGGATCCTGCCGTCTTTTACAAATCCTCCCTGCTCGCACACGCCGACCAGCGTCCCTACATTGTCGAAAAGATCCACGAATAGGAAGACGAAGATGATTTCCAAAAGCCCAAGATGCAGAGCTCCGCGCAGATCGAGTTGCAGCAACGTGGCTGAGGGATGCGGCATCGAGAAGATTGCGACGGGCCAAGTGCTCATGCCTCGGAGAATTCCAATCACGGTGGTTGCGAGCACTCCAATCAGGATGGCTCCCGTGATCTTGCGGGTCATCAAAATGAGGATGATTGCCAGTCCCACACAGGCCAGTTGCGCCTCGTGATTCGAAAAACTGCCCAGGCTTACGAAAGTTGCGGGATTTGCCACGACCAGACTTGCGTTGCGCAGCCCGACAAAAGCGATGAACATGCCGATCCCAGCGGCGGTGGAATGCTTTAACGCCGACGGAATTCCGTTCACAATCTGCTCGCGTACGCGGCTCACGGTCAGGATGAGGAAGAAGACGCCGGAGAAGAAGATCACGCCCAAGGCAGTGCGCCACGGCACGTGCATGCCGAGACAGACCGAATAGGTGAAATACGCATTCAACGACATGCCGGGAGCGAGCGCGATCGGATAGTTCGCATACAGCCCCATGACGAGCGTGGCGGCCGCCGAGGCTACGCAGGTCGCGAACACCACGCCTTCGACCGGCATCCCGGCCTTGGAAAGAATCTGTGGATTCACCACCACGATGTAGGCCATGGTGATGAACGTGGTCAGCCCTCCGAGGAATTCGGCGCGGACTGTGGTCTGATTTTCTTTGAGACGAAAATAGCGTTCGATCACGCCCGAGCCTTCTAGCACTGAGAATGAGGTCCGAAATGAAAGCGACATTCTAAGACATCAGGCGCGTGCCGCGGCAATTCGTGCTTTTTCGGGGCCGGATCGTCAGGCAGGATCGGCAGTCGTAGTGCTCTCCGCGCCTGCAGTGATCTCATGTAGTTCCCCTGCATTGCGCAATTCAGGGAACCACCATGCCCAAAGCACGATCACAATCAGTGTGCCAACTCCGCCGAGAATGACTGCGGGTACGGTCCCGAACCATTGAGCGGTTACACCCGATTCGAACTGCCCGAACTCGTTCGAAGTCCCAATAAAGATCATGTCGACGGCAGTGACGCGTCCGCGCATTTCATCAGGTGTGGCGAGTTGCGTAAGCGTCGCCCGAATGATGACGCTGATCATGTCGCTGGCGCCCAAGAGGAATAGCGCGATGAGCGAGAGCATGAGGCTATGCGACAGACCAAAGATGATTGTGAAGACACCGAATCCGGCGACGGCCCACAACAGCGTAGGTCCGGACCGCCCGCGCAAGGGCCAGTGCGCCAGCATGACGGCCATGACCGCGGCGCCTGCTCCGGGGGCGGTCCGGAGTAAACCCAATCCCCAAGGGCCAGTGTGAAGAATCTCTCGTGCATAAACCGGCAGCAACGCCACGGCTCCCCCCAGCAGCACCGCAAAAAGGTCCAGCGAGATCGCACCTAGAATCAGTTTCTTGCTCCATATGAAATGGAGTCCGGCAAAGACCGTCTTCAGGGTCATAGGCTCGCGCGGACGCGGTTTGACCTCCGGCCGAATCCGGAATGATGAAATAGTCGCTCCGATCGCGGTCACCATCGCGATCGCATAGACGGCCTCTGGACCGCGAAAGGCAGCGTAGACGATCCCACCAAACGATGGTCCCAGGATCGTGGCAGCCTGGAAGATGCTGGCGTTCCATGCCACCGCGTTGGGGAAATGCTCCTGCGGAACCAACTGGGGCAGAATGGCACGGCTGGCCGTGCTGTTAAACGAGCGGACAACTCCAATCAGCACCAGAACGACGTAGATCAACTCGATCGAGGGTGCGCGCAAAGTGAGCAGTAGAAGGAGCGCAAAGCACACGGCGTACCCGGCATAACAGGCCGAGAGCACGTGGCGTCGCTCGAAGCGGTCTGATACGTGGCCGGAGATTGGAAATAGAAGAATTGCCGGCAGGAATTGAGCCAGTCCGACGTAGCCGAGATCAAGCGGACGCTTCGTGATCTCATACACTTGCCATCCCACAGCGACGGCCTGCATCTCGACCGCGGCCACGATCAAAAAGCGCGCTATCTGGAAGAGTACAAAGCCCGGGTGAGTGAATGCCGCGCGTCCGGCTCTGGCGTCGGGGTTTGAAGGCATGAACGTCTAATTTGCCACAGAATCGTGCGGGCGCGCACGGAGGGTGATCAGCTTTGAAGCTAGGATTTTTCGGAGACCAGATACACCACAACGCCGCTCATCAGGGCTAACGCGGCCAGAGTGGGAATCAGCAAGACGAGATTCCAATCGGAATTTGGGTTTAAGAAGACAGAAACGCGCAGGACGCGAGCCGGAGAGACCTCGGCCAACCACGACGCCCAGTGGAGGCCATGTTTGTATTGCCACGCCAGAAGTCCGACGGCTGTGACGAGACTGACGACCCATGCAAAGACCTGCGCTACGGTAAGGGGACGGCCGACTTGCTCGGCAGCGATTCTCTGCCGGCGCAATTGCGCTCGCCACCAGATCAGGTCAGGAGTCGGCGAACCTTGCGGTGCGGAACTGTGTCGTGCCACCTGAAAGAACTCGGTGACGACGACCAGATCGTTGCAGTTTGCACAATTTTGAACGTGGTCGCGCAGTTCCGGGGCGCATCCGGCCGGCCAGTGCCCATCCTTCAGCGCCTGGCGAACTTCATTCTCGTATGCGCAAGTGCGGAAGGTCATGCTTTGCTCCGGTCCGCCTTCATCTCATGCCGTAACAGGCGAGCCATTTTGCGGCGCGCACGAAAAAGGAGCAGCCGGATGCTCGCCAGTCCCAAGCCGGTGATCTCTGCGATCTCGCGATGCGAATATCCTTCGGCATGCGCAAGCCAGAGCAGCTGCCGGTCTCGCGGGCGCATCTGCGCCATTGCCGGATCGAGCGCGGCTTGCAGGTCCACCTGGTTCGATGAATCCTGAATAGCAAGAAACTGTTCGGGAACATCCTCTAGGCAACTCACACCCGGCCGCCGCCAGTGATCGCGGAGCAAATTGGTTGCGATGCGGTAGAGATAACGCCGGTAATTGACTTCGCCGCCTTCGGGCCAAGTGCTGCACAGAAAACGCAAATAGCTTTCTTGCAGCAGATCTTCCGCCAGCGCCCAATTCCCGGAGACGCGCACCAGATAGGCGCGCAGGCCGGGTGAGGATCGTTGATAGAATCCGGCAAAGGCCTCGCGGTCCATGGGTAGCTCATCCGTTCGCGAGGCTAGCCCGGCCTCAATGTTCGGAATGGTGTATTCCGCGGTCGTGATTCTCTCTCCTTGCAGATTCATTCTGCCTGAACCGGATTGCGTTCGTTCAGGCATTTGCGGTCTGCCGGCTTAGTTTTGTTGATGTTCGGGCATCAGCCCCAGGCGTTTGGCTAATACCCACGTGATTCCCGCAGAAATAATAAAGCCAAGCCCCGGCATCAGGATGACCGTGCCCAGTACGAGCAGTGGAGTACCAGCATCGCTGACACTGTGCCGCAAGGCGATCAATCCCAAACCAAGCAGTGTCATGACAACGCCAATCTGGAGTGGAGTGAGAACCCTTGCGACTGGGCTGGGTACGGGGTCATGCCGCTCAAATCCGACCGCGATGGGTGTGGCTTCCAGAAACTTCTTGCCCGCCTCGGTTCCCATGTAGGTCAGGACTTCCTGGGAGGTACCAAAACGCTCAAGCAGTTTGCCGTGCACATCCGTCTGCAGCTTAAAAATGCGGTTCCATCGGCGGTTCTCGAGCAGAACATGAACCAGCCAGAGCAGCGCACCGAGAACGCAAACAAATACCAGGAACGGAGCGCCATCGCTGATCAATTCCGATGTAATTGGCGAGGACTGCCCCTGGGACATTTGCGGCCACAGCTTGCGCTCCAACGCCTGGCTCGGCGCTTCGTCCTGAGGATGCAGGTTGTTGAAAAGGTAGAAATCCGGATTCTGCGCGACATCCGGGTGTTCCTTCAGGAAACTGGCCAGCGCCGAGTTATTGCGCTCGACGTACTCCTGGTTGGCAAGCAGGGAAGGATCGCGCGCCACGACCTCGGCCAAAGTGGGACTCATCCGCAACAGCTCGAGAAATTGGTCCTGAAGGCCGGCGAGATCTTTTGCGCTCATCTCGGCGGACGCTGCGTCTCCGCGAGTCGCTGGTGGCCGCGTGCTTTGCCCCAAAGTGCCTGGGGTGAAGAGTACCAACGACAGTGAAACGACTGCCAGAAATGTCAGGAAACGGCGACTTCCGCCCATGTAGATCCCCTTTTTGAGTATTTAAATACTTCTCTGGACTAACAACGAATGACGGCGGGAGTCGGTTAACAGAGGGCAGGAATATTTCTTCGCTGCAGGTTAGTAGCGATGGTACGGAGCGCGGTCAGCTGTCTTCAGATTTAGCTCTGGGCGGCGCCGCTGGTCTTTACCTTTGTGGTAGTGTCTGTTTTTTCGCTGCCAGTGAAAACCTCAACGCGGTTGCGGCCGTTCTTCTTGGCAGCATAGAGGCTTGTATCGGCCTCTTGCAGGAACTCGGAGGGCGAGCAGTACCGTAAAGAGTCGCTCGCAGTGACGCCCATGCTCACGGTTGCCGGAACGTTTCCTGCGGGTGTAGAGATCGGTTGGGCGGCAACGATCTTGCGAATATCGTCTGCTCGACGGACGCCGTTGGCCAGATTGCATCCCGGAAGGATCAGAAGAAATTCTTCTCCACCGTAACGGCCAACGACGTCGTATGGCCGTAAGTCAGCTTTCAGACGGCGGGCAACTTCCTTCAGAACTTCGTCTCCGGCGGCGTGCCCGAGTGTGTCGTTGACGCGCTTAAAGTGATCGATATCCGCGAGAATGATGCTGGCGGGTTTGTCGTCGCGCCCGCCACGCGCAACTTCGCGCTCCAGGGCAGCCAGAATCTCTGAGCGGTTGAGCAGAGTGGTTAGAAAATCGTGAGTTGCTGCGAAGCGCAACGACTGCTGCAGATCGAGAATGCGCTTCCCGACTGCAATTCTGGAACGCAGTTCAAGTGGATCAACAGGCTTGGAAAGGTAGTCATCGGCGCCAGCTTCCATGGCGGCAAGCCGATCCTTTTTGGCGATCTTTGCCGTCAGCATGACGGTGTAGATGTAGCTTCCGTGGCCAAGTTTTCGAATTCGCCGCAGGACATCGATCCCGTCGAGCCCCGGCAGCAACCAATCGAGCAACACGAGATCAGGAGCGTTTGCCCCTTCAACGATCTTTACCGCCTCGGTACCGCTGCCCACACCGACCCATTCGTATCCCCAGTCGGTGAGAAAGCAGCCGAGCTTTGTGCGCTCGATGTAGGAGTCTTCTACCAGAAGGATCTTCATGCATGTCCCGCTTGGATAGTGGCATGCAGGTAACCCGGCAACAAGTTACGAATGTACCGCTGGTTTTCTGGGATGCTGGAACTCAGGCCACGAGAGGAACGTTGGTGATTCCTTCGGTGCCGAATACACGGCGATAGCGCTCGACCTCCGATTGTGGTCCCAGAGCTTTCGCGTAATTGTCGGATAGCTTGACGGCGGGGCGGCCTTCGACATTAGACACCTTGCAGATCAAACTGATGGGGTCGAAGCCGTCTCCGTCATTCGGATTGCAGCCGCGGAAGTCATTGGTCAGCAACGTTCCCCATCCAGCGCTGAAGCGAATGCGGCGATTGGGAGTCCACTTGTTGCGATCCTGAAAGTCAGCGGCATTGCGGAAGTCATAAGGGTTCGCGCCTTTTGCGATATCTCCGCTGAAATAGGAGTGGAGAGCGAGAATAGGGTCCACGTCGAGCGTGTCGGAGCAGATCAGGAGTTTCTCTTTTGGATCTCTGCCGTGCTTGTTGAGCCACGCAATGTACTCGTCTCCCGCAACGAACGGATCTTTGCTGTCGACGCGCTGGCCGGTCCAGTCCGCGACCCATTCGGGGGCGCCCGCCAGAAATTGTGTCGTCCCGAAGGTGTCCGGGAGCATGACTCGCAAGACGCCTTCGTAAGTCTGCTGCCACAATTCGAGGACGCGATACTGCGAAGCTTTCAGGGCGACATCGTCGGGCGCGAGCGCAGCCATCACCATGGGGATCTCGTGAGCGTTGGTTCCGATGGCTTCGAGATCATGCTTACGGGCAAGGAACGCATTCGATGTTCCGATGAAGACCTTGCCGAGATTCTGCGCCATCGCCTTGACGACATATTCCTGCCACAAGAAGCTGTGGCGGCGCCGCGTGCCGAAGTCGGCGATGCTCAGTCCAGGGACACCGCGCAGGCGCTCGATCTTGTTCCAGAGTTTCGTTTTTGCGCGCGCGTACAGAATGTCGAGGCCGAACTCACTAAGTGTCTTCAGATGGGCGCGAGTCTTCAGTTCGTCGAGGATCGCCAGCGCATAGAGTTCCCACATTGTGGTCTCTTTCCACGATCCGTCAAACGTGAGGTGGATCTGGCCGTCGCGCACGCGGAACTGGTAATCGGAGAGCCGGAAGTCGTTCTCCAGCCACTCCAGGAATGCGGGCTCGAAGATTCCGCGGCGTCCAAAGAACGTGTTACCGGCAAGCCAGACCAGTTCTGATTTGCGGAAACGCAAGCCGCGCACGTGCTGCAATTGGACTTTGAACTCTTCAATGTGAATGATGTCGGCGATTCGTACTGCGGGATGCCGGTTCACCAGCGAGAACTGTACGCGGGTATTCGGGAAGTGCTTCCAGATGAACTGCAGCATCAGAAGCTTGTAAAAATCCGTGTCGAGCAGCGAGCGGATGACGGGATCGAGTTCCCAATTATGGTTATGGGCGCGTTCGGCGTGGTTGATGATCATGCAGTGGAGTCGGCTGCCAGCAACAGTCTAGAGGAATTGAAGGAATTGCGCGAAGTGTTGTTCACTTGCGAGTGTCGGTTCGGGGCTATGCGGGCTAGGTGGCTGCGCGACTCGGGGCGGACGAGGCGGCCGCCCCTGCACGTTTTTATTTGCCCGCCGTAATAGCCCTTGTTTCGAGCCTTTCGTAAACTTCTTCGGCGCGGGTCAGCGCCGACTGCACGTTCTCGCAGATGTTCTCCTCCCCAATGATTTCGGCGAATTCGGCCTGATGAATCAGTTGCGAGGGCTGCTCACGGGCTCCGCAGAGGATCAAGGTGCGCTTCGTCGAGTGAAGTTGCCGGGCGACTTCCTCGATCGCGAACAGGCCGGTCGCATCGAGCGCAGTCATGTTGCGCAGGCGCAGAATTACGACCGGTGGGAGCTTGTGCAGATTCTCAGTGACGGCATGGATCTTGTCCGTGGCGCCGAAAAGAAATGGTCCATGAATGCGGAAAATTGTCGCGTAGTACGGGATGTCTTTGTCCTGCAGGATGTGCACGCGTCCGTCTTCGACGTAATCTTCGGTGACTTGGGAGACCGTTGTGGTTGAAGCCACTCGGCTGATGAAGAGAAGCGCAGCCAGGATCATGCCCGCTTCGACGGCTACCGTCAGATCGGCGAAGACGGTCAGCGCGAAAGTGACAAGCCAGATGCTGATGTCGGTCTTAGTGAGCTTCAGGAGTTGCGGAATCTCGCGCCATTCGCCCATGTTGTAGGCCACGACCATCAAAATTCCGGCCAGCACCGCCATGGGAACGTAGCTGACGAGCGGTGCTGCGAAAAGCAGAATACAAAGAAGCGTCAAAGAGTGGATGATTCCGGCGAACGGGGATTGGGCGCCCGAGCGGATGTTGGTTGCGGTGCGGGCGATTGCGCCAGTCGCCGGCAGTCCGCCAAACATCGGGGAGAACACGTTCGCGACACCTTGACCAATGAGTTCCACATTTGGATTGTGCCGGTCGTTGCTCATGCGATCGGATACTACCGCTGACATCAACGACTCGATTGCGCCAAGCATGGCGACGGTGAACGCCGGTCCGAGCAGTCCGTGAACCAGGTCTGAATGGAATTTGGGGATCTGCATGTGCGGCAGCCCGCCAGGGATTCCGCCGAAGCGGGTTCCAATCGTTTCGACGGGGAGCTTGAAGAAATAGACGGCGGCGGTGGCGAGCAAGAGCGCGACGATCGGTCCGGGAATCCGTGCAGATAGGCTGCGGCAAATGATCAGGGTAAGAAGCGTGAAGACGGCCAGCGCTGTGGCTTCAAACGAGAGCGTGTGGAAGTTTTTCGCCAGAGCTTCCATACGAAGCGAGAAAACTCCCGGAACCTTGTCGAGATGAAGTCCGAAGAAATCTTTGACCTGCGTGCTGGCGATGAGGACGGCGATACCGTTGGTGAACCCAATAACGACCGGGCGGGGGATGAACTTGACCGCTGTGCCGAGGCCCGTGATGCCCATGATGATGAGCAACACCCCGGCCATTACGGTGCACATGAAAAGCCCATCGACGCCGTGAGCGGCGACTATGCCGGCCACGACAACGACGAACGCGCCAGTAGGACCGCCGATCTGTGTCTTCGATCCGCCGAGAGCGGAGATCAGAAATCCGGTGACGATGGCGCAGTAGATGCCGGCTTGGGGGGTGAGGCCAGAAGCGATGGCAAATGCCATTGCGAGCGGCAGCGCTACGAGACCGACGGTGATACCGGCGATCAGGTCGAGGAGGAACTTGTGCCGATCGTACGTCCTTAATAAAAGGACGGACTTCGGAAGCCAACTTTCGCTAAGGAAACCACTTCCCATTTTTTCATTATGGCAGACGGGGAGGGAATCGGGTAGAGCACGGAAGTGTCATGCTCAGGATGATCAGTCGAAGCTATCCGAACTACCGCACTGCGATCTGTAAAATTGCAGGATGCAGATCGTCCGCACTCTGGGATGGCTGGCGTGCGTGGTCTATTCCACCGTGCCGCTGTTCTGGTTCATGGTGCATCCGCGGGCGCAGTGGTGGAGAGAGAAACAGCGCTCGCCTTTTCGGGTGCTGGTTCCGGCTTGGCTGACAATGTGGGTGGGGATGGGCGCGATCACCGGACACTGGCGTCACGTCGCGCTCTACTCGATGGGCTGGACGTGGGTTCCAGCCATGTTCCTTTTTGCCTCGGGTATCTTTCTGTATTCGCGATCGGGAGCGCACTTCAGCTGGGCGCAACTCGGCGGGTTGCCAGAAGTGCGCAACAACCATCATGACGATCGGTTGATCACGAGTGGGATTCGCGCGCGAGTGCGGCATCCGGTGTATCTCGCGCATTTGTGCGAGATGTTCGCCTGGAGCATCGGGACCGGATTGCTGGTGTGCTGGGTGCTGACCGCGTTCGCGATGGCAACCGGCGCGGTGATGATTCGGATGGAAGATGAAGAACTGAAACGGCGCTTCGGAGACCGGTACCGCGAGTACCAGGCGAATGTGCCTGCCGTACTTCCGAGAATAACGATCTAGGGGTGTCGCGCGTTGAATGCCGTTGCGAAAAACACAAAGTCCGTCTGACCGAGGCAGCAGACACCCGTTTCGCGACTCGGGGCGGACGAAGGCGTCCGTCCTACCCAACCTCGAGCCAGGTTACTTCTGCGGCTACACGTATAATCCGGGTTTAGCTGAAAGCTGATGGCTGACAGCTGAAAGCTCTAATGCGCTTCGAACTTTTCATTGCATCCCGGTATCTTCGCGCCAAACGCCGGCAGGCGTTCATCGGGATCATTACTGGTATTTCCATCATTGGAGTGGCGGCTGGAGTGGCTTCTCTCGTTGTCGCGCTCGCCATCAACAACGGATTCCGGCAGGACCTCCAGCAGCGGCTGCTGGGGTCGACTTCGCATATTAGTTTGCAGCGAGTGGCCGATGATGGGATCAGGGATTGGCGTCCGCTTATGGAGCGGTTGTCGAAGGAGCCGCATGTTGTGGCGGCGGCGCCGGCGATCTTCGAACAAGTACTCATTTCTCGGGGGCCGCGTGCCCGTGGGGCTGTGCTGAAGGGAATGATGCCTCGGTACGAGCGGCAGGTCGGGGATCTGCTGAATTCGGTGACTGAGGGATCGGCGGCGCCTTTGGAAGAGGACAGTTCTTCTACGGGACAGGCGACGATGTCGCCTTCGGCGAGGGCGGGCGAGTCGTCCGCCCCTACACGATCCAAGTCAAAGGCAGCGGGCGGGGGCGCCCGCTCCACACCGCCGGCCGATCAGTCTCCCGATGCGCTGGAAGGCGTGCAGACGCGCGTGGCGGCGATGCCTCCCATCGTCCTGGGCAAAGACATGGCCGATGGGCTCGGTGCTAAAATCGGCGACCCGGTGCTGGTCACTAGTCCCCAGGGAGAACTCACGCCTTTTGGAATGGTTCCGAAATACAACCGGTTCAAAGTCGTCGGAATCTTCAACTCGGGATTCTTTGATTACGACTCCAGTTGGGCATTTGTCCGGTTGGCGGATGCGCAGCAATTGTTCGGCCTGGGGAATCTGATCTCAGTGATTGAGTTCAAGATTGACGATATCTACAAAGCTCCGGAAGTCTCGCGCGAACTCGAAGATGCGGCCGGGCAGGGATTCATGGCTACCAACTGGATGCAGCAGAACAAGGCCCTGTTCCGAGCACTGCGGCTGGAACGCCTTGTCACCTTTATCACGATTGGCCTGATCGTCTTTGTAGCAGCCCTGAACATCCTGATCAGCCTCATCATGATGGTCATGGAGAAGACCAAAGACATAGCCGTGCTGCTGTCGATGGGAACCCGCAAGGCCCAGGTGCGGAATGTCTTTATCGCCCAGGGAATGCTGATCGGCGTCATCGGTACTGCGATTGGGCTGGTTCTGGGCTATGCGATCGCCTATGCGGGTGGGCACTATCACGTGATTTCGCTGTCTCCCGAGGTTTATTCGATTGATTATGTGCCGTTCGCCCCGCGACTGCTGGACGGTCTCTGGATCGCAGGATTCACCCTGATCGTATCGTTTGTGGCGACGCTCTATCCATCTTGGTCGGCGTCGAGAATTTTACCCGCCGAGGCGCTGCGCTATGAGTAAACGGGTTTGTGTAGCCCCGGACGCCTCGTCCGGGGTGGCGCGAAGCGCCATGAAGACGCTGATGCTGTTCGAGCCCCGTGCAGCGAGCCCAAACTGTGGTGATCCACATCACATGAATGAGGGCGGCGGGGTTATATGGTTTTAAGGACCGGCAAAACTGACGATGGATACTGGCCGAACTGTAGGAAATGATCTACAAACCTGCACCGCTGCAGCCCATTGGAACGAAACCCCAGCGGTATGCATCTAAAGGGTGAAGATCGAATGCTTCGAGTCGAAGGTCTGAAGAAGGTTTTCCGGTCCGGCGAGTCGGATCTGGTGCTCTTTGAGAATCTGTCGTTTGAGGTAAAGCGAGGAGAAATGCTCGCCATCGTGGGCGAGTCAGGAGCAGGGAAGAGTACCCTGTTGCACATCCTGAGCGCTCTTGATCGTGCTTCCGCAGGTGACGTATACTGCGCCAACTTGCGAATCAATACTCTGTCCCACGACGAGGCGGCGGACTTTCGCAATCGCGAAACGGGCTTTGTATGGCAGTTTCATTACTTGCTGCCGGAGTTTACGGCGGCAGAGAACGTTGCCATGCCGCTGCTGGTTCGAGGGCAGACGTGGCAGCAAGCCGAGCCGGAAGCCTTACGCTGGTTGCGTGAGGTCGGACTGGAGCAGCGTGCGCATCACCGCTCCGGGGAGCTTTCGGGAGGCGAGCAGCAACGAGTCGCTCTAGCCCGGGCGCTCATTACCGGTCCTAAGCTGTTGCTGGCCGATGAGCCCACGGGAGACCTGGACGGACAGACGGCGGAAGCCGTATTCGCTTTGATTGCGCGACTACATCGCGAGCATCAACTCACCTCCCTTATCGCAACGCATAATTTGTCATTTGCCAGACGTTGTCAGCGGGTACTCCGGCTGCAACGGGGAAGGGTAGAGGAGATTGCACCGGAGTCGCTGCCGGCATAAGGGTGAAAGGCCCTTAGGCAAGATTAGTAAGACAAAGTGCAAGGAGTCGGTCGAAGGCAAGGCCGGAGGGTAACGCGAGAATTCCTTCGGTAACGTGGTCAAGGGGATGGAGCCCGGATTCTCAGCTTGGGTTTCCTGGCCCTTTGATTGCATAATAACAATAAGGTTGCATGGGCCAGGTTATTCGGGGGGCCGAGTCTTCAGCGGGGTCGGGAGAATCCTCCTCACCCAGGAAGGTCAAAGGGGAAGGGCATTATGTTTGAACGCTATACGGAGAAAGCCAGGCGCGTCATTTTTTTCGCACGCTACGAGGCCAGCCAGTTCGGGTCTCCTTATATCGAGACAGAGCACCTTCTTCTGGGACTGCTGCGTGAAGACAAGGCTCTGACGAACCGTTTCCTGCGCTCCCATGCGTCCGTCGAGTCGATCCGGAAGCAGATCGAAGGGCATACCACGATCCGCGAGAAGGTTTCTACCTCGGTCGATCTGCCGCTCAGCAATGAATGCAAACGAGTTTTGGCGTATGCGGCGGAAGAGGCCGAGCGCCTCTCGCATCGACACATCGGCACCGAGCATTTGTTGTTGGGTTTACTGAGGGAAGAGAAGTGTTTTGCCGCGGAAATCCTGCATGAGCGTGGTTTGAGACTCTCGACCATTCGGGAAGAGCTTGCGCGCACAACCCAGGAAAAGGCCCAGCCGCAGCGTCAGCGGGAAAGTTCGCTGCTGGCCGAATTTTCGCGCGATTTGACTCAGGCCGCGATGGACAGCCAGCTCGATCCCCTCGTCGGACGTGAAGGCGAAGTCGATCGCGTTATCCAGATTTTGTGCCGCCGTACGAAGAACAATCCAGTTCTGATCGGCGAGCCCGGTGTAGGGAAGACTGCGATCGTGGAAGGACTTGCCCAGAGAATCGCGGATGGTGAAGTTCCCTCGTTCCTGGCTGATAAGAGAATCCTGGCTCTCGATCTTTCGCTGATCGTGGCTGGGACCAAGTACCGCGGCCAGTTCGAAGAGCGATTGAAAACGATCATGAAGGAATTGATGGAGTCACAGAATTCCATCATCTTCATTGATGAGTTGCATACGCTCGTCGGAGCTGGATCGGCGGAGGGTTCGCTCGATGCCGCGAATATCCTGAAGCCCGCGCTTTCTCGCGGCGAGATTCAATGCATTGGCGCAACTACTCCGGGCGAGTACCGGAAGTCGATCGAAAAAGATCGTTCACTCGAGCGCCGCTTCCAGGCCGTCAAGGTTCCGCCTCCGAATGAGTCGGACGCGATCAAGATCCTGTTTGGGATCAAGGATCGGTACGAGAAATTCCACGCGGTAACGTATACGGATGAAGCCATCAACTTCGCGGTCTCGCATTCGAACCGCTACATCCCGGATCGCTTCCTTCCGGACAAGGCGATCGACCTGGTCGACGAAGCCGGCGCGCGCGTAAAGCTGCGCCAGACTTCGCTGCCGGAAGAGCTGACCGAAGTGCAGAAGAGAATCAAATTTATCGTGCATCGCATGGAGAATGCCATTGCGAATCACGAGTTCGAGAAGGCACGTTTTTACTCCGACGAAGAACGTAAGGAGCGCGAGAACCTGCGCGCCCTGCGCGAGAAATATCATCTCGACGAATCTTCGACGGGCGTGGTCAACCGCGAGGACATCGAAGATGTCGTCTCGCGGTGGACCGGCGTGCCCATCACCTCGATCAAGGAAGAAGAAACCCAGAAGCTGCTCCGCATAGAAGAAGAGTTGCACAAGCGGATCATCTCGCAAGACAAGTCGATCAGCGCTCTGGCTCGAGCCATCCGCCGCTCGCGTGCTGGCCTGAAGAATCCGAACCGGCCGATCGGCTCGTTCCTGTTCCTCGGACCGACCGGCGTCGGCAAGACCGAAGTCGCGCGTACCTTGGCGCAGTTCATGTTCGGCACCGAGAAAGCGCTTGTCCGATTCGATATGTCGGAGTTCATGGAGAAGCACTCGGTCTCGAAGCTGATCGGTTCACCTCCGGGATACGTCGGCTACGAAGAGGGCGGACAGCTGACAGAGCGCGTGAAGCGCGCGCCCTACAGCGTGGTTCTGCTCGACGAAATCGAGAAGGCGCATCCGGACGTGTTCAACATCCTGCTGCAGGTGTTTGAAGACGGCCAGTTGACCGACGGACTCGGAAACACGGTCGACTTCAAAAACACGATCATCATCATGACGTCGAATATCGGCGCCCGCCACTTGCAGAAACGCGAGGGGTTGGGTTTCGCTTCAACCAAAGAAAACGATATCGCCGACAAAGTCGAGGAACTCGTGAAGAACGAGGTCAAGCGTACCTTCAATCCAGAGTTCCTGAACCGGATCGACGAAATCATCATCTTCAACGCTCTGGGCGAGAACGACCTGATCCAGATTCTGGAGCTCATGGTCACGCAGCTCAACCAGAACCTGGCGCAGAAGTCGATCACGGTCACGGTTGCGGATGACGCCAAGAAGTGGATCCTCAATCAGACTCTGACCGACCGCAGCTACGGCGCTCGTCCGCTGCGCAGGGCGCTGCAGAAGTACATCGAAGACCCGCTGTCGGAAGCGTTGATTCAAGGCACGATCACCACGCGTCCGGCGTTCATCGAGGTCTTCCTCGAAGACAACAAGCTCTTCTACCGTCCGGTGGATTCGGAAAAAGCAGAGGGCGTGTTGTTGTACGAGAACTAGCGAGCGTTCATCACTCAGCATTCAGCCGTCAGCCACAAGCTGGCGGCTTTTTCGTGCTCCGTTGGCGGCTGCGATGCGCCTCAGCAACAAGTCCTTCCGAATCTGTTAAGCTTTGCGGCGCATCTACATCGCACGATTGTTCATGGCTGCTTTCCTGACAATGAATTCAGAGCACATTGCCGGCGTGGTGTTCGGTCTCGCCATCATTTGGGTGGTGCTGCTGGACGCGTTTGAGACCGCGATACTGCCCCGCAGGGTATTGCGGAATTTTAAGCTTACAGCCTATTTCTACCGCCGAACTTGGATTCCCTGGCGAGGCATCGCCCGCCGCATTCGGAAACCTTCCCGCCAGCAGAACTTTCTCGGGTACTTCGGACCGTTCTCGCTGATCCTGCTAATGGGATTCTGGGCGGTTGGGCTGATCTTCGGATTTGCCTTGATTCAATACGGCATTGGAGGCCATGAACAGCTCAGCGGAGAGAAGCTCAACTTCGGCAAGATTCTTTATCACAGTGGCGAGACATTCTTTACGCTGGGGTACGGCGACATCATTCCGACCTCGGGTGCGGCCCGGGCGCTCTCGGTGTTCGAGGCCGGCATGGGATTCGCGTTTCTTGGCGTGGTGATCGGATACATCCCGGTGGTGTATTCGGCGTTTTCGCGGCGAGAGATTCAGATTTCGATGCTCGACGCGCGCGCGGGATCGCCCCCGTCAGCGGCGGAGTTGCTGGTGCGGTTGGCAGGCAGAACGGAAAACCCGGGGATGGATCAGCCCGTGCTGGACGAAGTATTGCGAGACTGGGAGCACTGGTCGGCGGAGCTGCTGGAGTCGCAGATCTCGTATCCGGTGCTGACGTTCTTTCGATCGCAGCACAGCAATCAGTCCTGGCTGGCTGCGCTGACGACAATGCTGGATGTTTGTTCGTTGGTATTGACCGGAATTGATGGAGTCCAGCCGGGACAGGCGAAGCTGACGTTTGCCATGGCGCGGCATGCGGCCGTGGATCTAGCGCAGGTGGTGAACGCCAGGTACGATGCGGCGTGGCCGGACCGTCTTCCGCCGGATCAGTTTGAAACCTTGCAGAGCACGCTAGCAGCCGCGGGTTTGCGCCTGCGAAATGACGAGTATGCGCGGGAAAAGCTGACGAAGCTGCGATGGATGTATGAGCCGTACGTCCATGCAACGGCGCGCAATCTAATGTTGACGTTGCCGCCGTTTAAGCATCCGGAAAAGACGCGCGATAACTGGAAGGCCGGACCGTGGGATCGCTTGATCCAGGCGCGTGGATTGGCGGTTCTGGGACAAAAGACGCCGTTCACTCAACGAGTCGATGGCGATCATTTTTGAAGGCCTGTCCCTGTTACCATTTCTTGTTTCGTTCCCTGGGCGACCTTTTGCGATATGCAAAAGCGTTTAACCGCGGAGATCGCAAAGAAAACCGTCGAGGTCGCGAAGAAAAACGCGAATGAAGAATATTGGCGAGAATGTAGTTCGAATTGAAGCTTCCGCATTGATCGCTCTCGCAGAGCGGATTGCAGGCCCCATGGCGCCTGCCTTTCAGCGCGCGGTCGAGTTGATGTACTGCTGCGCGGGCCGGGTGGTCGTCAGCGGCATGGGGAAGAGCGGGTTGATCGCGCGGAAGATTGCGGCGACGTTGAGTTCCACGGGAACTCCCGCACTTTATCTGCATCCCGTCGAGGCTCTGCATGGGGATCTGGGGATGGTGGTCCGGGGAGATGTGGTGCTGGCACTTTCCGCCAGTGGCGAGACAGAAGAGATCCTGGCGTTGCTGGCGACGATCAAGAGGCTGAAGGTGCCGCTGATCACGATGACGGGGGATGAGATTTGTGAAGCTCCAGATCGCGGGAATTCCCCCTCTTCAAGAGGCGCGAAGACTGGAGAAGCCATCAACCGATCAATTTCCACATTGGCTGCGGCCGCCGACGTGGCTCTGGACTGTTCTGTGGCGCAGGAGGCGTGTTCGTTGGGGCTGGCACCTACGGCTTCGACCACCACAATGCTCGCTCTGGGCGACGCGCTGGCTGTGGCACTGAGCGAGCGGCGTGGATTCAAGGAAGAAGACTTTGCCAACTTGCATCCCGGCGGGAAGTTGGGCAAGCGGTTGGCCCGGGTCGAGTCGTTGATGCATGCCGGCGAGGCCCTGCCTTGTGTCATGCCCTCCACGCGCATGCCGGATGTAATCTACGAAATGTCGCGCAAAAAACTAGGCGTGACGGCCGTGGTCGAGGCAGATCGGCTGGTGGGAATCATTAGCGATGGCGACTTGCGCCGATTGTTGGAAAAACGTGGGAAAGATGTCATGGACCTGACTGCGGGCGAGGCAATGACGAGATCACCGAAGACCATTGCCAAGCACGAGTTCGCCGCCACTGCGATCGCGATCATGGAAGAAAAGAAGATCACGTCACTGATGGTGGTCGACGAGGTGGGGAAGCTGGAAGGAATCGTGCACCTGCACGATTTGTGGGGAACGGAGATGATGTAAGGGATTGAGTCATTGGGTCATTGGGTGATTGTGTGATTGGAAATCACCCGATGGCTCAATCACCCAATCACGAAATGGGGTTTCTATGTACCACTATGATCCGAAGACCGCAATGGAAGAGTTGAACGAAGATGCGACCCTGCCGAACCCTGTGCATGTGCGGGACATGATCCTGCGAAAGAAGCTGACGGCCGACCGCTCGTTGGAATTGAACCGTCTGTTTGTCGAGTATCAGAAGTTTTTCGGGGCGACGCAGAAGCTGGGGAAAGAGATCCTGAAGCAGTTGGTCGGGTAATCCCGAGTCGCGAGTCGCGAGTCGCGAGTACCGAGTACCGAGTACCGAGTACCGAGAGGACGATTCGAGGCGATTCCCCACTTCACCAGAAATGCGGATCCGCTCGGGATGACTCCATTCACCGGGAACTGGCCAGACCGTAATGAATCATCTCGTAAATGGGCGCCCCAATGGCGTTCGGGCCGCCGATGAAACGGAACTGCAGGTAGTCCATTCCGAACATTGCGGTGACAGCCGGTACTTCTGATCCCCGGGTCTCACCGGAATTCCTGCTGTGACAGGCCACGATCATGGCTATCGCGCCCCCGACGTGGGCCGCCACGAACAGCTTTGAACGGAAGACTTGCCGATTGCTGCGCAGAGGCGGGTCTTCCCAGCCTCGGTACGTCCAGAAATGCACCGACTGTGGATCCCGGTGCTCGCGAAGCTCTGTCGACTCGGTCAACGGCGGATACTGCCCAACCAGTTTGTGTACCCACTCTGGGCATGGCTTGCCATTGTTCTCGGTGCAGCTGGTCCTCTGAGAGGAGGGAGCGTTCGGAAAACGGACTGCCTTTGCATCGGGAAAAGCTTCCTGGCAGTCGCTCATTGTTGTGGCGAATACAAATCCCAGAAAGCTTAGAGCCAGTGCAAGGCGAATTCCGTGTTTCATGATTGCTCCTTCGGCATGACGCTGGCGCATTCACAGACGTCTGCGATAACGCTATGCAGGGCAATCGAAAATCCTTGTGCGCTTAGAACTTCTTAAGAACCAAACCAATACCCAACCACAAGCGACACGAAGGCAAACGAAGGGACGCCGACCCACGCCGACAGGCTGGGAGCACCAAGATGCTTAAACGCGAAGAAAACCCGGACGGTCGCCCCTGAGTAGTCACGGCCTGGAATCCCCGCCCCATCATTTACAATCTAGGATTCTGCATTCGATCGAGAACTCAACTATGCATCGTTGGTCAGAGCTGTTTATTCCCACATTGCGCGAGGCGCCGGCGGATGCCGAGGTGGCTTCCCACAAATTTCTCGTCCGCTCTGGCTATATTCGCCAGCTCGCCGCGGGAATCTATTCCTATCTCTTCTTAGGGACGAGGTCGTTCAACAAAATCATGGCAATTGTCCGGCAGGAGATGGACCGGATCGGGCAGGAGTTTTATTTGCCGGCCTTGCATCCGCGGGAGCTTTGGGAGGCTTCGGGCCGCGCGTCCGTTATGGGCGAGAACCTCTTCCGGCTGAAAGACCGCAAAGGCACGGAGATGGTTCTTGGCATGACCGAGGAAGAAGTGATGACCTCGATTGCGCTGAAGGAGTTGCGGAGTTACAAGCAGCTGCCGCAAATCTGGTATCAAATTGCTCCGAAGTTTCGGGACGAGCCGCGGCCAAGGTCGGGGCTGCTCCGCGTCCGGCAGTTCATGATGAAGGATTCGTACTCCTTCGATATCGACGCCGCAGGACTGGATGTCTCTTACAAGAAACATTACGAGGCATACTGTCGGATTTTTGACCGCTGTGGATTGAAATATATGGTGGTTGAGGCCGACTCTGGGGCTATGGGCGGAAAGGAATCCCACGAGTTCATGGTCCGGACTAACGCGGGCGAAGACCAGATTGTAAGCTGCGACAGCTGTAATTACGCGGCGAACCTGGAGAAAGCGACTTCAAAGCTGGATACGGTTCCGGATCTCTCGGCATTTGGCGATGGCAAGCCGCTTCTGGTTCATACGCCGGGACAGAAGACGATTGAAGACGTCGCCAAGTTCTTGGGCGTTTCTCCCAAGAATAAGATCAAGACACTGGCCTACATGGCGGACGAGATCGATGAGAAGGGAAAGAAGACATCGCGTCCGATTGTGGTGCTGATGCGCGGCGATCATCAACTGAACGAGGCGAAGTTCAACGGCACGGTTGCGGTGGCGACCCGTCCGATGGACGAAGGGGAAATCAAGGCGCTGTTCAATTCTCCTGCCGGATATTTGGGCCCGGTCGGAATCGAGTGGGCACGCGATCTGAAAAATCCGGATGGCAAGCCGGTCCTGATTGTCGATAAAGCGCTCGAAGGGCGGGCTAATCTGATCGCGGGTGCGAATAAAGAGGACTATCACCTGAAGAATTTGACGCCGGAGAAGGATTTTTATCCGACCGCTTACGCGGATTTGCGAAGCGTGACTGCCGGAGAGCCCTGCCCGAATTGCGGAAAGCCGCTGCGAATTGATACGGCGGTCGAAATCGGGCACATCTTCAAACTGGGATATCGCTATTCGGAAACCATGGGGCTGCGTGTGCTCGACAAAAACGGTAAGGAAGTCATGCCCATCATGGGGTGCTACGGGATCGGGATCGAGCGCATTCTTACGGCGGCTGTAGAGCAGGGAAATGACGAAAACGGCTTCTGGTTGCCGAGGTCCATTGCGCCGTTTGAAATCGTGGTGGCTCCCGTGAACATGAAAGATGAAGCGGTCAAGAACGCTGCAGAAGACATCGCTGAGCGGCTCGATGCCGCGGGATTTGATGTCGTGCTGGATGATCGGGATGAGCGGCCCGGCGTGAAGTTTAAAGATGCGGATCTGGTCGGTATCCCCTTTAGAATCACGGTGGGAAAGAAGGTTACCGAAGGCACTGTAGAAGTCGTTTTCCGCGAGACTCGCGAAGTACGCGATGTTACGATTTCCGCGATAGTCGAACACTTTCAGGGAGTGCTTGGCCGGGCGTCGTGACGCGAGTCCCACGTTCTGCTAGGCAGATTGTGGGACATGGGAACAGTAAAAGCGATCATCGGGTTTCTAGTCATCATCGGGGTAGTCTACTGTGCTTTTCAGATTATTCCGCCTGAACTAACCAACTACTCATTCCAGGACGATCTGCACAATATCGCCATGGTGGGCGGATCGAATCCGCATGAAACGGATCAAGAACTTATTGATTCGATCATCAAGAAGGCGCAGGAACACCAGATTACTCTGGCTCCGGAGCAAGTTACGGTGCAGCGGATCGGGACACCTGGCGCGCCGGCGGTCTACGTGGCGGCCGACTATAGCGTTCCGGTGACGCTGCCCGGGTATTCGTTCACGTTGCATTTCACACCTTCCAGCGGAAATCGCGGGATGTAGAAGCCGCGTGTCGCTCGTTCGCACCTGGCGATTTTGCAAAAGCTCTGTGCAGGCGTTGTGGGCAAGATTAAAGTTATCCTCGGTGTTCTCTTCTTCGCGCTCTTCATGACCATCGCATGGCAGTTCGCATCCTGCGAATTTGCTAATTACCTGCTCAAAGATGATTTGAAAGATGTGGCGGCCATGGGCGGATCCAAGATTGGGCTGTTGAAACCGTTGTCGGATACCGAACTCCGGCAAGCGGTGATTCACAAGGCGGCAGAGCACGGAATACGCCTGATGCCCGAACAGATTTTTGTCCACCGCTCGGGCACGACCGAGGACCCGGTCATCTTTCTCGCAACCAAATACCGGGCGCGGGTGTCCATGCCCGGAGTTTCCCTGGTTCTTCACCTGACCGCAACCAGCCGCTGAGTTCACCTGCGGCTCTCCGGAATGAAGCCATCCAATTCCATTCGACACTTTGGTGAGGACAATGACTCTCGTAACCTTGTCACTGCATTACGAGGAGCCCTAGCATCGCCTTGGGATAAGAGTGTTTTTGCACTCTGCAAAAGGTCTGGCTCGGAAACCTTCCTGCAAAAAGAGATCCTGAAAGATGTGCCCGGGGCGAGCCCTCGGGGGTGGAGGCGGTTCATGAAGAAGAAGTTTCGGGCGCTGTTGGCGCTTGCGGTGGTGACAGGGGCTACGATTTGGCTGGCGGGGTGTGGACATCCATACTGCCACTCAGGCTTGGGAGCATCGACGTGCGGCTCAGGTGGAAACGGCAGCGTTTCGCAGGGCGGCGGGACATCCTTGCAGACTGTACTTGTCTATTTCCTGAACGACCCCAACGCGAACATGACGGCCGACGCATTGGACTTCAATGGTTCCACAACGTTTGGGCAGATTCCCGGCTTTCAAGGCCCGACGCTCGATCAGGGTATGGGCACGTATGCGCGTGACGGCGGGATCGGGATTGTTCACAAGCAGTTCCTGTACATCCCGTACTCCGACGGCAATCTTTTCGGCTTTTCGATCGATCCAACCTCAGCCGCTCTGACGCCAATCATCGGAACTCCGCTTGCCCTCGGTTTGCCCCCAGCTACAGTATCGCCGCTTGCGCTTGATCCGGCGGGCAACTTTATCTTTGTGGGCGATTCCGCCGGAATTTTCGTTTTCGGGGTTGACCCGAGTAGTGGGGCCCTGACCCCAGTTTTCGGCTCCCCATTTGCGGTGGCAGGCTTGCAGCCCACCTCTTTAACGACGGATGGGCTCGGCAGGTACCTGTACGCGACCGATGGCGTCCAAGTTTCCCAATTTTCCTACGACTCAGCGACGGGTGTATTGACGTCGCTCGGTACTTTGACGTCACCCATGAACCTGCTTGTCTCGGAGCCCTCAGGCCAATACATGCTGGGGAGCACAGTGCAGAACGGCCAAAATGGGACGCTCGACAACAACGTGTATGCGTTCACGATTTCGTCGAGTGCAAATCCCGGATCGCTGACTGCGGTGAACACCACGGGATTTCCCACGGGAGAGCCGGTTGCTTGGATGGCCGTTACTCCGGACGGAAAGTTCCTGTACACCTTCAACGAGAATATCCAGAACCTCCAACAACCGATGGAAGAAGCCATTCAGGGCTTCACGCTGGCGAGCTTACCTTCGAGCTTGACCCCCATCACAGGGTCGCCCTTCACGACATTTCAATCGAAGTTTGGTCTGATTGACCAGAGCGGCACTTACATGATCGTCAACGGAGAAGAGTCGAATGCGCCAGTGGCGGGTACGTTCCCCATTGTGATCGGAAGCGACGGCACGTTAAGCAGCACTTTCTCGTCGACGCTCTCGGCCGGATCCTTCGGAATTACGGACGAGCCGTAGCCACGCGGGAGTGTCGGTAGCACATGATATGTCCGGTTGAGATAGCAGATGAAATGTCCGCTTTGCGGACGGCGAGGATAAGCGACCATGCGGAGCATGGAAGCTTATCCGAGGGCCGCGATGGAGCGGGCAATGAAAGTACAAGACGT
>DASYZA010000012.1:0-6143 GCA_035946775.1 Candidatus Sulfotelmatobacter sp.
GGTGACGCTGGTGTGGATGTACATCGAGATTCTGCACCTGCTCAGCCAGATCCGCAGCCAGCGCACGCAGTCAACGTGAGACGAGGAAGCAGTCCGTTACTAGTTTTCTGTGACTTCGAATCGGACAGCAAAAGAAGGAGATTTCTATGACCGGACGCACTCCAGCAGATGTCACGTTGCGCGTTTCCACGTGGTCAATCGTCTGGGGTATCACGCTGATCGTTTTCGGAATTTTGGCCATCGCTTCGCCTTTTCTGGCAGCAGTGGCCGTAAGTGTACTGATTGCGTGGCTCGTCATATTGGCGGGAGTAGTCCACTTCATCCTCGCCTTTCATGTGCAGCGGACTGGCAGGATCTGGAAGCTGCTCGTAGGGCCCGCATATGTGCTTTTCGGCACCTATCTGCTGCTGCACCCGCTGCTTGGCGTCGCATCCCTTACTCTCGTGGTCGCGTTACTATTCCTGGTCGAGGGTATCTTGGACATCGTCCTCTTCTTCCACATGCGATCCGAGCGAGGATCAGCCTGGGTGCTTTTAGACGGGATTGCCACACTAGGGTTGGCGCTATTGATCTACCTCCAATGGCCTTCAAGTTCCGTCTGGGCGATCGGCACACTGGTGGGCATGAGCATGATAGTCAGCGGCATCACTCGCGTCCTGCTCTCGTTGGCGACACGGAGATTGGCTACTGCAGCCGCGTGATCTCACCTCGAACGAGCCGGGCGCATCGGATTAGATTTCGATTCCCATCCGCAGCAGGCATCGATGTGACCTAACACCCGCGCCGACTTCAGTTGGGCACTCAGCTGATCCTCGCTGGAAGCTTCGGAAATCCTATGGCCATGCGAAATTCATTTGTGTTCCTTTCCACAGTTTGCGCAATACTCTCAGCCCCTCACTGTTTCGGACAATCTACGAAAGAGAAGGCATGGGAGCTTTTGGAAGCGGGTGCACGCCAATCCAAGACTGAGAAAAGGGTTACGGCAATACGTGTGCTGGGATTGCTGCCCGACAACGACCGTGCCGCTCAGCTTGCGGAAGGCGCACTTCAAGATCCCAAACCTCAGGTGCGGGCGGCGGCCGCAACCGCCCTAGGAAAAATGGGCGCGCCGAGTTCTATCGCCCACCTGAAGGCAGCTCTGGCCGATAAGGAATTCAGCGTTGTCCTCGCCGCGGCGCATGCGCTACATCAGCTCAAGGATCCAGCCTGCTACGAGGTGTACTACGCAATCCTGACGGGAGAACGCAAGAGCAGCGAAGGTTTCTTCAAGGAGCAAACAGAAATGTTCCACGATCCCAAAGAGCTGGCCAAAATGGGATTCGAACAAGGAATCGGTTACGTGCCCTATGCTGGGATTGGATGGGATGCAGTGCGGACAATTATGAAAGATCGAAGCGACGGCTCACCGGTTAAGGCAGCAGCGGCTACCAATTTAGTGTCTGATCCCGACCCACGCACTGCCGCAGCGCTGCTCAATGCTACTCACAATCGCAACTGGGTCGTTCGTGTGGCTGCGTTGGAAGCGATCGCGGAGCGCGGTGATTCTACCGCCTCGGACAAAATTGAGCCTTTGCTGCAGGACTCGAAACTGGAGGTCAAGTACACAGCGGCCGCAACCATCGTTCGTTTGGGCTCCCGGCCACAACCGTCGCGACGCTAGGGGGTCTCAATCCAGATTCCTGCTAAATCGTGGGCCGAGCGCTAACCGTAGGTGAGCGTCGTGCTCTGTCCGACTTCGATGATGTAACCGTCTGGATCGCGTATGTAGCAGCGAATCTCGCCGTACTTGGGTATGGGCTCGGTGATGAACTCCGCCCCTCGACTTTTCCATAGCTCATAGCACGCTTGAATGTCCGCAACGCGGAAATTCATAAAGCTGTTGATGTGATTCGGGTCGGGGACGCTGAGCGTTACCGTCGGCTTGTCCGGGGTCGGCCCGCCCCCCACGTTCAGAATCATCCAGATATTCGCAAGCTGAAGGTACGGAGGGGCGTTGCCGTCACCCATAGTCAGAATGCGAGCGCCGAACACCTTTTCGTAGTAGCGAGCCGATCGCTCGACGTCGGCGACGGTGAGAAAATGCGCGATGCTCATCCCTTCTCGCGGGGGCATCTCGAAGCTTTTCTGGTCGATTTGTACGGCATTCGTTGCTGTGTTCATGCGCGACTCCAATTCGATGTGGGCGTTGAAGATCCAAGCCTCCACCCATCGAAAAGCGCGATGGATGAGTCATGGTTACTGGTTAGCAATGAACACTCGATACGAGGGGCGAGCCCATCTAAGCAAGTCGCTGCTTTTTCCCATTGAGTGCCGGTAGAAGAAGTTTCAGAAGCGCTTCGTCCGAGAATGGGTTCTGACCTGAGATCAACTCACGATCTTGAAGGACATAGCTTTTCCACGGAGCAGCTACACTCACGTCCCCGCCCGCTGTTTGCAAAGCGAAGTCCGGGTAGAAGAGAACCTTACCACCGATCTCCATTGGCTCCCGCTGCTGCTCTTCTGCCGTCGAAAAGATAGTCATCTTATACCCGGAATAGATCCAACCCTGAGCCTTTGCCCGCGCTCCCACGACATCGCCGGCAGCCAGCGCGGCGACGAACTCCTTCGAAGTCGGCAGTGCCGAGAGAAGTGAAATCGGGCCATGGCAGAGCACTGCCGTCGGTTTCGACATTTTGTGAAAGTGTCGCATCACGGTGCCCGCACCCGGATCGTCGAGAAGGTCGATCATCGGGCCGTGGCCCCCGGGGACGAAAACCGCGTCATATTCATCCAGTCCCGATGCAACCACATCAGAAATCGGAGTTGGATTTTTGAGACCAGTGAGGCTGTCGCGGAATTTCAGGTAGTCCTGAAGCTTAGCCTCGCTCCCGCCGAAGAAGTCGGGGACAGCTGAATGAAGATCCAGTTGCGGCGTGTTGCCTTTGGGGTTGGCGAAAGTGATTTCGTAGCCCTCCTTCATCAGCGCACGCACCGGGACCGTGAGCTCATTGAGGTAGTAGCCCGCACCCGTATAACACCCTCCATCTTTCAAGGGCAGGCCATGGCCGCTTGAGATTAGCACCAGGATTTTTCCTTCTATCGCCATTTTGTTCCCCTTCCAATCCGAGATCGAATGACCGCTCGACCCGAGATTGACAGACGCGCGCCGTGGAGTCTATTGGACGAAGGTATCGATGAGAACCGATTGGACATTAAGGCAAAGTGCTTCTCGCGCTCTTTTTCAAGAATCCAAATACCAACGTATCGCCCAATACCATCGTCCAATTGATTCGCCGGAACACCTCGCGTCTAATCTTTCCATCGCTGGCATCGGTTGAAATTC
The DNA here is from genome assembly GCA_035946775.1 of Candidatus Sulfotelmatobacter sp. Classification (GTDB taxonomy): domain Bacteria; phylum Acidobacteriota; class Terriglobia; order Terriglobales; family Acidobacteriaceae; genus Sulfotelmatobacter. The sequence continues at coordinate 3,323 of DASYZA010000012.1, forward strand.
GGACACCTCAAAAGCGAGATTGGGTACTCATGGATGAACTACGGAATGTTTTGACTCGTTTGCAAGAACAAGGCGCGGCACTAGGCCATTTCAATGTTGCCAATCTCGTGCTGCTAAAGGCAGTCGTTGCGGCCGCGGTTGAGGTCGAAGTTCCCGTACTCGTTGGCGCGTCAGAAGGAGAGCGCGACTTTTTGGGGACATACGAACTTGCAGCGCTTGTGAGAGTAATCCGCGCTGAACATGACGTCCCCATTTTCCTGAACGCCGATCATACGCATTCACTGGAGAAAGCAGTGGAGGCGGCCAAGGCTGGGTTCGATGCGGTCGTAATTGATTTTTCCGCGCTCCCCTTCGATCAGAACGTTTCTCGCACGAAGGAAACTGTTGAAGCCATCAAAGCGATCAACCCCGCTATCCTCGCGGAGGGAGAGATCGGCCATATCGGAACCGGCTCTGAGATCCACCAAAGCGTTAGCAATGAATTTCTGAACCTCACCACCCCTGAGGAAGCTCGACAATTCGTGGACTCCACTGCAATCGACATCCTTGCTCCAGCAGTCGGGAACATGCACGGGATGCTGGAAAGCATGGTCGAGGGAAAAACAAAAAAACATCTGAATATCGAGAGAATCGCGCAGATCAAGAAGGCCGTTGGACTTTTCCTCACGCTGCACGGCGGGTCTGGGACAAATGATGAAGATTTTGTACGTGCGATTGCCGCTGGAATCAACATCATCCACATCAACACCGAACTGCGGGTCGCCTGGCGCCGGTCTCTGGAAGGCAGCCTATCGAGTCACCCTAACGAAGTAGTGCCGTACAAACTTCTGCTGCCGGTCGAGGACTCCGTGAAGCAAGTCGTGAGTTCCCGACTGAAGCTCTTCAATGGTCAGATGAAATCCGACGAAATGCATTTATCAACCGCAAGATAAACGACTCGCCCTTGGATTTAAGGGACCAATGGTCGTGAACTCCGTTAAACCGCTAGCCGAATCGAAGGAGAATGAATATGAAAGCCGTTGTTGTTCATCAATATGGTGGTCCTGAAGTACTCAGGTTTGAGGATTACCCCGACCCGGTTCCGGGTACGGGTGAGGTGCTGGTGCGGGTCGCCGCCACGAGCGTTAACCCCATCGACTACAAGCGCCGTGCTGGATTGACGCAGGATTTCTATCCGATGCATTTCCCGGGCCTTATCGGAGTCGACATGGCCGGCACTGTCGTCAAGATTGGCCCGGGAGTGGCCGGCTTTTCCGTCGGCGACCAGGTCTTTGCTATGGCCGACAATACTTACGCCGAGCTTTGTGTTGTGAAAGCCGCCGCTCTGGCGAAAGTTCCCAAGGGAGTCGACTTGATCCAAGCCGCGGCGCTGCCCTTGGTGACGGTGACCGGCAACCAACTCATGTCCGCCACGGGAATTAAATCGGGTCAGACAGTCCTTGTCTTGGGCGCTGCTGGAAATGTCGGGCGTTCAGCGGTATTCACTGCGAAGCAACGCGGCGCGACCGTACTCGCGGGAGTCCTGAAGAAACAGATGGATGAGGTGAAGACTCTGGGCGCGGATCGGGCCGTCGCAACCGACGACGACAACGCGATTGCGAGTCTTCCGCCGCTCGATGCTGTGGCGGATGCCGTCGGCGGCAGAACCGCCGAAAAGCTGATCGCCAAGGTTAAGCCCGGTGCAATCTTTGCGTCGGTTATCGAGGTGCCGAAGAACGCCGGAGAATATCCATCAGTGAAGGCGGTGAAAGTATTCTCCAAGTTCGACAGGAAAACCCTCGAGTTCATGGCCGAAGCAGTACGAGATGGCAAGCTGGTGATCCCCATTAGCCGGAGGCTGCCACTCAGTGACGCGGCCGAAGCTCAAGCAGCGGCAGAAAAGGGTGCTGCCGGAAAGATCTTGCTGGTGGCTTGAGAGTCTCTTTCAAAATGCATTAACCAACGTTGCCTTGGCCCCAAGCGCACTCGTCTTCGGGAGGAAGAAATGAAAGCTGGAAGAATCCACCACTTTGGCCCTCCGAAGGCGATTCTGATCGACGAAATACCACGTCCGACGCCGCAGGATGGCGAGTTGGTGGTACAGGTGGCCGCTGCCGGCGTGGGTCCATGGGACGCTCTCATACGCGAGGGAAAAAGCGTTGTGCAGTTGTCCCTTCCGATCATTCTCGGATCAGATTTGGCGGGGATCGTCGACTCCGTGGGAACTGGAGTCATTCAGTTCAAATCGGGTGACAAGGTCTTCGGCGTCACCAACAAGCAGTTCTGTGGTGCTTATGCCGAATATGCGGTGGCCTCGGCACCTCTGGTAGCCGCAATGCCAAGCTCGCTAAGCTTTGTCGAGGCTGCGTCTGTGCCAGTTGTGGCGGTAACGGCGTATCAAATGCTGTTCGATTATGCGCGGCTGAAGGCTGGGCAGGCGGTATTGGTCCACGGAGCGGCTGGAAATGTTGGCGCGTATGCAGTGCAATTAGCGAAGCAAGCAGACCTGCAGGTTTTCGCAACCGCTGGACCCGCTGACCTCGACTACGTGCGCACCCTCGGCGCCGAGATGGTCGTAAATTACCAGACCACGAAGTTCGAAGATGCCGTGCCTCCCGTCGATGCGGTACTCGATACGGTCGGAGGAGAGATGCAGCATCGTTCATTCCGTGTTCTAAAACCGGGCGGGATCGTTGTGTCCTCGGTTTCGCCGCCGCCACAGACCGCGGGCTTTCGTTCAGCATTCTTCCTGGTAGACGTTACCGCAGCCAGGCTCGGCACACTGTCGAGGTTGTTCGATAGCCGAAAGCTGACCACGGAGGTGGGCACCGCGCTTCCGATC
>DASYZA010000013.1:0-7000 GCA_035946775.1 Candidatus Sulfotelmatobacter sp.
CGCCAGGTTTTGCGCAATATCAGAGGACTGGGCAAATGCCAGAATCGGCCAGAAAGTGAGACAAGCTGCCAGCGCACAAAAATACTTCTTTGAGTTAAGTTTCATGTTCATGCACCTTTCGAGCGATAGAAAGAGCAAGCTCCCGTTGAAGCGTAGTGCGCCAACTCTTGACGATTCTTCAACTCCAGGAAACCAAGCTAGCTGACTTAGCATTAGAGGACGCGAAAGAGGGGGAGGAAGTACTCGTCTCATGGATCATCATGAGCTCATCATGCAGGAATGACTGGTCTGTATTGCTCACCTCGCAGGCATTCACCGTTGGAGTGATCCCGTTCGGCAAATTGCATTTACCGTGCAAAAGCGAGCAATCCTGCACAGAATCGTTGGACTGCGCCGTAGCACTATTGGGGGCAGGAGCGAGGAGTTAACGATGACCGCAATCTCGCACCAGTTTCTTGTACGTGTTCGAAGTCTGGGCGCCTTCCTGGCCGCATCGCTGCGAAAATATCTAGGAATGGAAGCACATGACGGCGATTTCGCGTCGCAGCGAGTGTGTCCGTTTTGTGGGCTCATCACACCGCGCTACGAAACCTGTTGTTTGGAGTGCGGCAAGGTCTTTAGACAGGCCACAACCGCACAGCCTCAGGCAGACGCTTCAAGCGCGCAGTGACTGGATGGCTGAATGATGTAACGGTTCATGCTGTGACAGGAGCGGCACTGTATTTCAAGGACCTCCCCACTGCTCCCCTCCATTAAGTTCATCGAAAAAGCACGCAGGCACTCCGCACACGTTACCACGACGTAGGGCATTGCTTTGGAATCGTTGCCGTTACGCGGGATCCAGGCCGGGGCGCACTCCCGGTGGTGCTCACTGCTTCGGGCTGGAGCGGTACGAAGCAACCGTTGAATGGTCCTTAACAGCTTTTTGGATTGGCTACCTTTGGCGAAAAAGCCGTCCGCGATCACGCCAGAGGGAATCTCATCGCCTCCATACGTGCCACTCATTGCGATGGTCGATATTTGGGGAAAACGACGACGCACCACGGAAAGCAGCTCAAACCCTGACATGCCAGGCATATCGAGATCGGAGAGCACCATGTCGGGTAAATTCTTTCTTAGCTGCGAGAGCGCCCGGAATCCGTCTTCTGCAGTCACGACATCGTAACCGGCCGCCACCAGCATCATTGTGACACTGTCACGGACACTGGGGTTGTCGTCGACCACGAGGATCTGGCATTTCGCAGGAGTCGGCATGGTCTCTTCTCCCGGCGGCGCCGGCTGCTCTGCAGAAGCTGGGTCGAAGTACTGACTGTCCTTTGTCCGCAGAACGGTTTGAATGGCTTCCAACAGGAAACGAGGACCATCGGCACCCGTAACGAGAGCATCCACTGATTTCAGAGCACCCTCAGGCAACTCCAGACTTTCGGCGAGCATGACGATCGGGAGTCGCGGTCTAACCTTTTTAATCTCATCCGCGACCGTGGCGCCATCCAGAAGTCCCAGGAAGTACTCTAGAACAACTGCATCTACCGGCTTCGACACCAATAGCCGCAGGCCTTGGCCCCAATGAGTTGCAGTGATTAGCGAGAATCCCTTTTCCTGCAACACTTTCAGTTGGGTGGGATCGCGATGTATACACAGCAATGATCTGGGGCTTGACATTCTTTCCTTAGCATATGTGCCAACCAGTTGGAGGGTCTGCTCACAATTGCTCATAATGGAAGCGAGACGATAAGGTGGGCTATACTTGAGCGCAGTCGTTGAAAAGTCGTTGGAGTATCCCCCGTTAGGCTGGCTTACTTTGTTCGCTGGTTAAGGCTTAGATCAGTCGGCGGTTTGGAAAAAGATCGCAGCGCCACACCAATCATCAGGCACAGCACCACCGCTCCTAACACGGCAGCTATCGCCAGAAAACCGCCGGTTTTCATGAATTGAGCCGACGCCGCCAGGGCTGAGGCTTCCGGCGTGAGCAAACAGACGATAGCCACGCAAAGTGCACCCGCAAAAGTCAGGTACGATTTCATAATTGCTCCTCTAAGTTCTCGGAAGTGCTCCAGTAAGGAGTTCTGCGAAACCGTTGCCCTGACAGCTAGTGGTTCGCGCCCGAAGACCGCCATTCTCTTGATGGTCACTACTAGTATCGAGCCTTGCATTTTCGATTGCTGGTCAATCTTGACCACAGTGACGGTAGGGGTAGAGATCCGAAGAATGCTTGGATCGCTACCCTGGTTCGAGCAACCGTGATCAGAAATGTCGCGCTTAGGACTGTACCTTCACTTTCGGGAGGGCATTTATGGGAAAACAGTACCTTCATCTCTCCGCGTATTCATGTGACAAGTGTCACGGCCCTGTGGTTTCCGCATCGCTTGCTGTTCGCGAGAATGTAATCTCAAGAGAGACCGATATCAGGCCCGTCGGGGCCATTTGCCTGTCGTGTGGCCATCGGCAACCGAGATCAACCGGGACGACAACTGTCCGCCATTTTTCGCCCGTGGAATGGGAACCTGGGGATGGAATCGATCTTCGTAATTTGACGACTGCTTTTGTGGAGGCCCTGAATCGCGCGGACCTGCACTGAGCCGGTTGTGGCTCTCGCGTCATCTAAGCGACGATGGGGTAGCAGAAAACCGATAAACGTTCTCAGGAAGAAAAGAACTTGCAGAAATAATCAATCGTGCAAAACAACATTGAGCAGCGAACTGTGGACCTGCAGGGCGCCTTCCGAACCGCCAGCATAATCAATGAATCCCAGCTTCCGGAACCGGTTCATGAAGAAACTGACTCGCGAACGGGTTGTCCCAACCATTTCGGCCAGCGTCTCCTGGCTGATCTTGGGGACCACGGTCTCAGGAATGCCGTCCTTGGCAAAATGAGCAAGCAAGAGAAGAACCCGGGCCAGCCTCTTTTCGCTAGAGTTGAACAGTTGGTCGACTAGATCCTCTTCGTAGCGGATATTTCGGGCCAAAAGATAGGCCACGAACCTTTCAGAGAACGCGGGTTCGCGCTGGAGTACATCGACCATCGCCTTCTTCTCCACTCGCAGAATCTCACAATCGGTCATCGCGACCGCAGAACCCATACGTAGAAGCTGACCTGCCAACGAGCCCTCTCCAAAAAAGTTCCCTTCGCTCACGATCGCTAGGGTTGCTTCCTTACCAATCTTGGATACGACGGTGAGCCTCACTTTTCCTTTCTGCACATAAAAAACGGCGTCTGCTCTGTCTCCTTGCGCAAATATCATTTTCTTCTTCGGAACAGACAGAATCTTCCTGCCTTCCCCAATGGTCGCAAGGAAGGTGCTGGGGTCGAATCCCTCGTTCTTCTTGGCTACTAACCTGGGTCTCATCTTTTTACAAGTATAGTCCTCCGACAGGAATCCATTTATACGAGCGTCGCATGGTTTTCTTGCGCAGAGTCCAGCTCTCGGCAGCCAAGGCCTCCAAGAGTGATCACTTTTGAGCAGTTTTCCTTGGCCTCCGGCAACACAATGGCATCAGAGAGACGCAATCTCGCCATTCCTGACCGAGAGTGCTATGCCATTAACCATTCAAGTCGGCACGGTTCTGATGAAAGAGTGGCCCGGAATGCCGCAGCTTGTAGGTTTTGAAACTGAGCCTGGATTGGGTGAGTGGAGCATGGTCAAGGGGTCCCCGGATTCGTTCACTCTTGATCGCACGATCCATGCTGCCGGATGGAATTTCTTTTACATGGCTGCGGAAGTCAAGGCGATGTTCTTCGGACCACTTACGGCGGCTAAGGTACGCAGCGCGTTGAAGCGGATCGTGACGAAAGTGAACCGGCAGAACTTCAACAGTCTTGAGATCACCGCCATCGTCGCCCGCCATTTCCTCGGCATACCTTACGTGACCGTTTCCGCGCATTGGCGTCATCTGCAACAGAGTTGCTACTTGGAGAGCACCGAGAAACGACGAACGTTCCAACATGATTCGGAATGGGCTCGAAGTTGAGCGCATCGCCTGAGGACTCGCTTTTGTGAGCTTGAAAGGGCGACAAATGTTCATTCCTGAAACAAATGGCAGCCTTTCCAAGACTGCAAGGCGACAAAATGAGATACCGAGGGAAACTAAACGCATGTATCGAATTCCGAGTATCGACCGGATTCGTGAACTAAAAGAAGAGATCGCTGCCCTGGTTAAGTTAAACGCACTATATAAAGCAGATTCTCGTCGGAGTGAACTTGCCCTCCAAGCCAGCTTATCCAGGGGCCTCAGGCTCAAAGAAATAAGGGAGGAATTAGGAGCCATGAAGCGACTCGGTGTTTAGCACAGGGCCAGCCTTTCCTATCCCGTCAGAAGAATCGTTTCAAATGTAATGCGCCTAAATGAGACTTGCTGTGCCATTAGCTCATGTCACACTGGCGAACCCTACTTGGCTTGCACGACACATCTGACCTTCAATTGCATCTTTCGATCCCTTGGACTTCCGGAACGACGAACCATTGGTAAGGTTCTTTCAAGCTTCGCAACTTTCGACCTACGGCCGCTTCAATAGTGCAGACGCTCGTCCAGACTGCGAATAGCGCAGTCGCGGCGATGAAAGTCAACCCAGCCAAGAAAGCAACAAGCAACCGCATTGCGGTGTCCGTCGCTGCCTTCTCCTTGCTGTGAATCCATATCCGATTCAAATCTATCCCTTCTTTCTTTTCTCTTGTCCGGATTTTCGAAGCTCTAGCTAGCTAGGGGGCAGTGGCCAGAGTCTGAGGCATGCGAGTTATGAGATAGTGCTGGCGACGAACTGGAAGCGCTCATCCACTGTCAGTTGGGTCGCAAGTCTCGGAAACCTCGCTCAAAAGACTGTCCCTTGCACAAACCGAGCCGCGCGTTTCCTGTTGCCAGTCAGTCACGCGGCCCGAACAACTCGGAAATTGAAGGAGTCGTAAGGACTATGATGCGTGATTTGTTCCGGGCGTCCGAAGTTTCAGTAACAATAATGACGGGACTCGGTCGACGGTTTACGGGTTCCACCCATTGTTTGTATTCGCAGAAAGGAAGAGCGCAATACGAACCGGAAGGTTATGTCAGAAGCATTGTCTCTGATCGTTGACGATCACGCAGTCATTAGAAGCATAATTGCGCACACTTTTCGAAGCTGAAGGATTGGGAGTGTCCGATGCGGTGGATGGAGCTCGGAATCCGGTCAGTTTTGACCAGTTTTCCGTGACCACGTTTGCTAACTTAAGATCTACGCTGATCCTCTGAATGGACGCCGTGGCGGTACCACCCTTATTTATATTTACCGTTTGTTTTGAAAGAGGAAATGAAAGAGTCACTACGAATCCCTTCAAACGTTCTTGGGGAAGGGGAACAGGTCGTGCGGATGTCTGATAACACGCTTAATACCGAGCAGAAGCTCCTCTGGCTTACGTGGCGAGAGAAAAATCGCCGCCTGGATCGGCTTACCGAAAAGCGGATGAAACTTCTCTTGCTTACTGTTGGCTTAATCCTACTCGGCTGGATTTTGTATTACGCTTTGTGGGCTAAGGCGTCATTTGATCCCAACCAACAACCTGCAGCAATTATGAGTACGGCTCAACTCCACTCGTCTGGCTGCACGGCCACAATCTCGAGCGTGATCGAGTACGCCAACCGTGACCAAACAAATGGATCTGAACCTTGCGATAGTTGTGACCTTGATGTTCTTGTCCAGCTTTTTCCTGATTGTCTTGAATGTTCGTGAACAACTTGAAAAGCGCGGACTTGAGCGAAGTTGGCTACCGGTTGAGTCCCGGCGACCCACAGAAAGTGAGCCACAATGAAACCAAACATACTTCTAGACCACATCCTGGAATCAGCAATTGTCGCGTCGTGGTCCGACTTGATGCGCGGTACTCACGTAAACTTGGTCCATATTGAATATGCCTTTGCTCCTACGGGTACTCTGGATTACATGAAGGTTTGGACGTCCGTTACCAGGGGTCATTGGCTTCTGGCGTGTGAGTACTGGATGTCAGCGAACACGTTTCACCACATAGGCGTCCGCTTCGAGAATGGATACCAATCCGAAGAATTGGCTCGGATTCTGGAATTTGTGATGCAACATCAGAACTCCTTCGTGCTACCAGCGAACCTCGGCCGGCAAGGACTCTTGCAAATTCCAACGCCTACGGAAAAAGAGCGCGCAGCCGCAGCAATCATGGTAAACGAAGCCATCGACAGTTTCGGTTCGCTGCTCGCGCAGCCTATGGTTGCCTGAGCCTGTCCACGCTTAAGCACTCTTCCGTGTTTCCGAGGCGGCTAAACGCCGATCTCGATGTGGTTCTGTGCGGGCCAGGCCCGTGCTGAGTTCGCACTTTTCCCCTGGCTTCGCGCCGCATGTGGGGCAACGTACCGCCAGCGCGTCCTTCGGTTCGATTTTCATGCCTACAGAATGCGCGCTTGCGAACCAACAAGATGGTCAATTGTGACCATCGCTCTGCCCTGTCGGAGGCGCATGGTTACTGGAAGAACAGGTGGAGGGTTAAGGCCTCAAGTTGTAGAAGTAATGTATCCGATGATCGCGGCGGCACCCCTTTGAACCTTTTCTCCGGAGAATCCAATGTTCAATCAACAATTTACGAACGGAGATAAATCCGCAGAGCAGCCACCGGCGCATCCAGGACCACCACCCAACTCCGAAAGCATCAGACAGCCACCGCTGCCTAGCAATCCATATAAGCCTTACTCCGAAACGCCTGCGCTGCCCGAGCCTCCTTACAAGCCCTACGCCGAAGATCCTGTGGATGAGTCTCCTTACGAGCCTTACAAAGGCATATAGCCGTGGCGCTAAAAGATAATCGTGCAACTGTCCTGTGCGCAGAGGATTTCTTAGCCCCTCGGGAGTTCAACGAGGAACGGAGAGTAGAAAGAGCCGCCTAAATGAAGTGGGAATACATGATCGTCGAAATCGGGGTCGATACTTCGTCGTCTGAAAAGCGTCTGAAGGAACTGGGAGACAGCCGATGGGAAGCTGTCTCGGTGTGGCCTCTCCTCAGTACGATTCG
>DASYZA010000014.1:0-2785 GCA_035946775.1 Candidatus Sulfotelmatobacter sp.
GAGTGCCGCAAGGGCCGAAGCGCGTCTTGGATTCGTGATCTCGCGATCATCGTTCCGCAACGCCTGCGGTGGTCAGCGGCCTGCCTGCTTTCGCAAACAGGGGAGGAGGCCGCAACGCCCGGGCAACCAGTCGCGCTTTCGCGCGGCTCTGGATGTTTTCCCCTTCGGCAATTCACTCTCGAGAATCACCGCTGCCACTGGCTCTGCCGCAATCATCCGGCTAAGTCAGGAACTCTCACGTTTCGCTGAACCCACTCTCAGCCAGATTGTTGCGCCCGGCAACATAAAAAATGTGCCCCCTTGTGAAGAAACTGTGGACGATGAGACTTCCCTGTGGACGACCGAGGAAATCTAAGCAGGAGCAAAAGAACAACGCAGAGGACTCAGAGGACGCGGAGGGAAAAAAGGATAAAACCCGTAACGAGCAGAAATTGCATCTGGTGGCAAGGAATTGACTTAAACCGAAATTGCGGCCCCTGTGTTTTTTTAACCCCCTTCCCCTCTGCGCCCTCAGCGTCCTCTGCGTTGCTTATTTGACTTTGCGGTAAGATCAAAGATTATGAATCCCTCTGCCGCTGAGACTGAGACCGGCGCCAATTCCACTCCCGAGTCTCGTCCCTCCAACTTCATTCGCGAACGCTTCCTCGAAGACCTCAAGACCAGCAAGTACAACGGCCGTGTGCAGACCCGCTTTCCTCCCGAGCCCAATGGATACTTGCACATCGGCCATGCTAAGGCCATTTGCATCGACTTCGGCATGGCCGACGAGTTCGGCGGCCACACCAACCTCCGCTTCGACGACACCAATCCCGAGAAGGAAGACGTCGAGTACGTCGACTCCATCATGGAGGACGTCAAGTGGCTTGGTTTCCACTGGGACGGACTCTTCTACGCGTCCGATTATTTCGGTCAGCTCTACGAGTGGGCGATCAAGCTGATCAAAGACGGCAAGGCTTACGTTGACGATCTCTCCGCCGAAGAGATTCGCAAGCACCGCGGCACGCTCACCGAACCCGGCAAGGACAGCCCGTACCGCAACCGTTCCGTCGAAGAAAATCTAAATCTATTCGCGCGCATGCGTGCCGGCGAGTTTGCCGACGGATCGCGCGTTCTCCGCGCCAAGATCGACATGTCTTCGCCGAACCTGAATATGCGCGACCCGGTGATGTACCGCATCCTGCATGCCGAACATCACCGCACGGGCAACAAGTGGCCGATTTATCCGATGTACGATTTCGCGCACGGCCAGTCGGACTCGCTCGAAAAAGTCACGCACTCGATGTGCTCGCTTGAATTCGCCGATCACCAGCCGCTCTACAACTGGTTCATCGAGCAGCTCGGAATTTTTCCGTCGCAGCAGATCGAATTCGACCGCCTCAGCCTGACTTACACGCTGATGTCGAAGCGCAAGCTGCGCCAGCTCGTGGAACAGGGCACCGTCCGCGGCTGGGACGACCCGCGCATGCCAACGCTCTCCGGCCTGCGCCGCCGCGGATACACGCCCGAAGCGATCCGCAACTTCGTCTCGGCCGTCGGCGTTTCGCGCACCAACGGAATCGTCGATCTCGCCATGCTCGAGCACTTCGTCCGGGAAGACCTGAACAAGCGCGCTCCGCGAGTCATGGCCGTCCTGCGCCCGCTGAAGATCGTTATCGACAACTATCCCGAGGACCAGGTCGAGGAGATGGACGCGACCAACAATCCGGAAGACGAAAGCGCCGGATCGCGCAAGGTGCCGTTCTCCCGCGAACTCTACATCGAGCAGGACGATTTCCGCGAAGTGCCTCCACCAAAATATTTCCGCCTCTCGCCCGGCAAAGAAGTCCGCCTGCGCTACGGCTACTTCATCACCGCGAAGAGCGTCGTGAAAAATGACAAGGGGGAAGTTGTCGAAATCCACTGCACCTACGATCCGGCAACGCGCGGCGGCAACGCTCCCGACGGACGCAAAGTGAAGACGATCCATTGGGTATCGGCGAAGCACGCCGTCAATGCCGAAGTGCGCATCTACGACAATCTCTTCACCAAGGCAAATCTCGCAGACGTGGAAGAAGGAAAAGATGTCCTCGACTATCTGAATCCGAACTCGCTCGCAGTGATCGCGGATGCGAAAGTCGAGCCGTCACTGGCCAACGCAGCCGCCGGCACGCGCGTCCAGTTCGAACGCCTCGGATACTTCGCCGTCGATCCCGACTCGAAACCGGGCGCCCCAATCTTCAACCGCACCGTAGCCCTGAAAGACACCTGGGCCAAAGTGGAAAAAAAGCAGGGTGGGAGATAACTCACGGCGGAGACGGTCACGGGAAAGTTTTCCCTGGCTGGAGAGTGCAGTGTCTATCTCCGGTCTGTAATCGGTCGTGCGTGAAAATCTCTTAGTCTTTAAAAGCGAAACCCCGAGCATATATTCCACTCGGGGTCAGCATCAGCCTGTCATGCTCAGCACAATTATCGGAAGCTAGGAATCAGAAGTCAAGGTTACTTGAGGAATCCGCCTGTCAGAGACTCCTCGTCGAATTTCCCTATCGAACCAGGGAATGAACCCGCACCTTCGAGCATGACGGGCTGATGTGCTGCCAATTTCCCTTCAAGTCCGCGCGGCGACGGGTTGAGCGGCTTCAACCCAGAAGATGGGGAAGTCGGGGCTAGGACGCTCGTCGGCGCTGGCTTGCAGGTCGATGGGTTTCCTGGGCGAAGGTTGGCGATGATCCTTAAGTAAGTGCCAGGCTTCGCGGAACCGCTCATACTTGGATTTTTGGCTGTTGGGATAAAGCGCAACGGCCTCCAG
>DASYZA010000015.1:0-1604 GCA_035946775.1 Candidatus Sulfotelmatobacter sp.
TGACATCGAATGAAGAGAGGCGCATCGGCGATCCCCTGCGCCGGCGCAGTTTTTACCTTCGGGTTGAACACCCCACCGCGGAGCGAGAAGCAGAGATTGTTGCGCTGAGAACGCCTGATTCCACACACGAATTCCATGCCGATATGGCGGGACTCGCCAAGGCTTTGCGCGGCTGGAGCCTGGAAAAGCCACCCTCAGTCTCAGAGATTCTCGACCTCGCGCAGGCACTCAAAGTTCTGGGAAGTGAACAAATTACGCCGGAGATGAGAGACATTCTCCTGCCGTTGCTGGCCAAAACCGAGGCCGATCGACGCAAGCTGCTCTTGCGGGATGGGTTTGCCAGCTTGATTTTTGACGCGCAGCAGTACAGCGCCGAGGCTCTGCGAGGTAAAGCGGCATGAAGCCGGTACTTATTTTGGCTCAAGCCCTCTGTGCAATCTCGATCTGCTGGGCGCAATCGCCCAAACCACAGCTACGGCTCGAAGCCGAATACTACGTCGTAGCCTACGCCCAACATTATCGCGTGCCCGTCGCCTTGGTACGTGCCATTGTCGAACGCGAATCGAATTGGCAACCCTGCGTGATCTCTCCCAAAGGCGCTGTGGGGCTCATGCAGTTGACGCCTGCCACAGCAAAGCGGCTAGGAGTGGCCGATCGCTGCAATCTCGACCAAAACGTCTCAGGTGGCGTGCGCTATCTCGCCTGGTTGATGCGACGGTTTCATAACGATCTCAGGCTCGTGGCTGGCGCTTATTACGCCGGCGAAGACATGATCAACAGACGAGGCTTCGCTTACCGAAATTCCGACGTCGTCGGATATGTCTCAACAATTAGAACAACTTATCTTCGAGAAGCGGGGATTGAATCAGAAAGCATGAACACCGCCAGGAAAAGAGATGTGAGATGAACAAATGTTTGAGTTTGGTGCATCTGATAACGATCTGCTTCCTGCCTTTCTGCATGGCCTCGGCGCAAATCGAGTTGCCGCAAGCGCGAATCGTGAACTTGAGTATTGACCCGGAACAGGTCGTGGTCTTGCACGTGCGGCCGGGTTACGTCAGCTCGGTGCGAGTGCTGGAGGAAGTGAGTTCGATCGTTTTGGGTGATCCGGGATCCTTTAAGGCCGAACACTCCGAAGCCGAGCCGCAGCTCGTGTTTTTCAAGGTAACCAGCCCAAAACCCGCCCAAACCAACGCTCTGATCACGACTAGAGGCGGCCATGAGATCTCACTTAGCTTGGTGAGCCAAGGAAAATCAGACCATAGCGAAGTGGTCGATTATGTCCTCAACTGCGAGCGTCCGCACAGTTTTCTGATCACTGCAGCTCATCCCAGCTTTGTAGTCGGCGAAACAAAGAACGTTGCGCCAGAAGGCCCGCCAGCCGCCGCTCCCCAAGAGAAACCCAGCAGCCAAGAGCAACAACTGCTGAAGGCGCAACAGCTTCAAAATCCGCATTGGGAAGGCAAACTGTTGCGAGTTGCAGTAGGACAAACGACGGAGAAAGCGGAGCAGATGGCTGTGCCTTTCGCGGTTCTTAACGCTTCTGCACGGACCATTGAAGTGTTGCCACCGCAAATACAGCTGGCCGGGACATCGAGAGACAA
>DASYZA010000016.1:0-28299 GCA_035946775.1 Candidatus Sulfotelmatobacter sp.
AAGACCGTCAACTCCGCCTTCGAGTGCTGCGACACGTTTCTCCAACACTGTGTTGGTCGGATTACCAATACGGGTGTAGATGTTCCCAGGTACTTCGAGATTGAACAGCGCGGCTCCGTGCTCGGCGCTATCGAATTCGAACGCCACCGTCTGGTAAATGGGGACAGCCACAGCTTTCGTGGCCGGATCACCGTCCCAGCCTGCGTGAATTGCGATTGTCTCCCTTTTCATAACTACAAACGCCCCACTGAAATCACTTTTCACTTACTGCCCATTGACTTGCGCCCACCTTCGCCGGGCTAACTGAGATTGAGCGCACAACGGCGTCCGAAATGCGTTGCGCGGCAAATCCGGCTCCGAATGCGAATCGCATGACCGGCCCGAAACTGTTTGCAGAAGCGAGCCCCGCAAAGTAGAGCCCGGGAACCGTCGATTCGAATCGCCGTGAAAGCGCCGGCGAACCTTCTCTGGTTCGGATCCGAACCCTAATTTCTTCACTGAGAAACTTGAGTCGATCGATGCTCACTTTATAACCGGTAGCCGCGATGACGTGCTCAGCCATGACTTCTTTTTCCGCTCCTTGCTGGTCACGCAGAAAAAGGTGGACTTTGTTGCCTTGAACTTCCGCCCGATACGTCGTGTATCCGAGCAGTAGTGGCACTTTCCCGACGACCATGTCATGAACGAAGTAGCCTCCAGAGGGGCCAAGTGCTCGCTTTACAACATCGAGCCTCAGCTTTTCCGGGAGGTAGCGGAACGCCCACGGCGCATTCGCGTAGAATCGAGACCGCATTCCAGGCCCCAGCCCCGAGTCGGGATGGCGAAGTCGTTTCCAGAATGAGCGCGGCTTCCCTGTCGGCTTGCTATGGAAGTTGAGCTCTGGCTTCCGAGCAATCAGTTGAACATTCGCGCCAGATGCATGCAGGAGCCCAGCGAGGTCGAGCGCTGACGCGCCGCCTCCAATAACTACCACGTCTCTGCCCTTGAGCGTTGCGGGATCCTTCTGCCTGGCACTGTGTGAAACAAATTCTGCAGGCAGTTTCGCTAGCGCCTCTGGAACGTACTCAAAATGTGTAATTCCGACCGCAAGGATCACACGCTTGGCCCTGCAAGTCTCTCCGTTTTCGAGCTGCAGCACAAAACCATCGCCTTCGCGCTGAACTCCCAACACCATCTTCTTCTCGAGTTCTGGGACCATCCGTTCGCTGAAGGCGACGCCGTAGGAAGTGAATGTCTCAAGCCGAACCGGCAGCCCCATGTCCTTATACGGAATTCCTCGCTCAGCGCAGAACGTCTTCAGCGTGAAAGAGCGGGCCGGATCGTACAAATCTGACGCAAATCCGTCGGATTTCAGGCACATCCCTTTGGGCATGTGGGAAATCCAGGTGTCCATCGGAGGGCCGAAAATACGGAAAGGAACAGACCGCATCCGCAGGTGAGCAGCGATGGAAAGCCCGTAAGGACCTGCGCCAACGATTGCAACTTCGTGCATAGTCGAAAAAGACTCCTGCGGCTCTGCACAGAGCACCAGAACCACTTTCAGTTATGCGGGGGAGCCAGAAACGGGCAGGCTCGGGGGAAATATGAGCCACCCAGAACTTATATCACACGTTACACTCTATTTCCAGAGCGAAGAAAACAGACAAATTCAATTGAATCAACCGTTTACAATCCGTAGCAGCTATTGTGGGACGATGGGATTAACTCGCTTTCGATCTGGAGTGGACCCGGCCCGGTTAGCAAACCTTAATGCAAACACGCGTGTAGCCGTACACCGCGTCTAGAACTTGGTAATTCAATCGAAAAGCTTTAACAAACCCTTCGAAGGCTCGGAATTCATCCAGTGGGCAAGAAAACTCGTCAAAGAAGATCAGGTCGTCAGTTTTTAGGAAAGGTCCAAGACTCGCAAGCACGAAGAGGGTCGATGTAAACATGTCTGCATCTAAGTTGATGACAATTCGGCGCGAAAGATCACTTCGTCTAATGAAATTCGGCAGAGTATCTTGAAATAGCCCCACTTCAAATGAACAACGAGGATCCATGATATTGGGCGGTTGCCCCTGGGCATCGAAATGCCCCAATGGTTCGGTTGATCTCCAATGCTCAGGTAGTCCAGTAAAGGTGTCAAAACCTACAAAAAGGGACTCACAATGTGTTATTTCAGACACCCAATGCCGCATCGACGCACCCTGATATACACCGAACTCCAGATAGAGCAGGGGGATTCGGTTCAGGTTTTCGCGCTCAATGACCGAGTTATAAAGCCACTCCCTTCCACCTTTATTCAGCTTCAGTGCACCGGAAACAGGGTATCTTCTGCACCACTGGGCAAACCGGAGCCAATATGCAATCGCGGTCAAACCTGTCGTTGGACGCTCGAGATTAGCCCTCCCGAGGGTTTTCGATAGCACGGAACTCATCGTAGGTCGGAAGAACTGCGGAACCTGAGGTTGGAAAAATCGTCGTAGCGGCGGCAGGTTGGGCATGGCGAGAGTGACTCCTTTATCGGTCGACACGAGCTAGGGGAAAGTGACGGGCTCCTTGGCTTTTTCGTTATAGAATAGAGGGCCAGTTGCGAAAAGTAATGGCACAGTGGCAGGGCATAAAGTGGTACCTCGAACTATGCGGAGTTCGGGGAATTTTTGCGGTCGCGCTCTTTCGAGTATTCAAACGGCCGAAAGAATTAAGGGTTCTTCCGTTCAGCCGTGACAAGCCGATCTATCTTCGAATTGATACTTCTGATTTTTGCTCTTATCGGGACGTTTTGATTTTCAGAACAAAATCGTACAGGCCTGACAACATCGAATGTGATCCACGGACGATCATTGATGTGGGCGCTCACATCGGCATGTCGGCGATCCTTTTTGCGCGCGAGTACCCAAAAGCTAGGATTCTCGCGATCGAGCCAGAACCTTCCAATTACGCCGCACTACAACGCAATACTGCAGCATACGAGAACATTACTTGTATGCAAGCTGCCCTGTGGAAACAGGACGGAGAAGTAACCCTTGGTCCTTCAAACGCACATCCGAAAGGAGCATTCGAGATTAGCGAACAGGGTGCCGAAAAAGTCCGCGCCATTACAATGAATACTCTGATGAAGGAAGCAGGGATAACAACTGTCGACCTGATGAAACTCGATATTGAAGGTGCGGAGCGAGAAGTGTTCCAAAACTGTCAGTGGACTGCAAATGTGCGAATCCTCGCTATCGAACTCCATGATAGAGTTCGGCCCGGATGCAGTGAGATCGTCCACCACGCAATGCGTGGATATCGTTTCGAGAGTAAGGGAGACACCGTCCTCTTTCTGAACTCTAGCCCTTCGACTCCGCCGGTCCTGAACTGATTCGGCAATTCTCCGCGTACCTATTCGCAGTGCTTGATGAATAAAGGGTGTACTTGATTCAGGGGCCCTTTCATCCGCTGCATCACCGATCTGAAGGAGTCTTCTGAGACAAATCCACCCTTGCGGGATGGGAGCGTTGGCTCATATCAGGCTCTGGGACTGACCTCCTGATGTATTTCTTGAAGACCAGATATGGAAGCATTCCCCATTCAGCGAGAGATGGGATCGGGTCTCCTACACAAAAAACCGACTCAACCCGCGTTCTGCGGATCGATTGCCAATACGCCTGCAGACTCAAGTCTCGAGTCAATATTCCTACTCCTGAAGTCGGAATATCGGTTATCAACCGCAGCCAACCCACCCCCGGCTTTGCACTGCACTGTGCTACATCCTGTCCGATCTGGTCCGCATAAAGCAAATACGGAAAGTCAACGCCTGCTGCTGCCCCAAGGCAGTGGAAACCCCACGTTCTTGCGTTGACATCCAGGAGTTTCAACTGGCCATCTCGTGGGTCTCGTTTGAATTCGATTTCAACAAGCCCGTAATAATCGATATCCCGCAAGAAACGAGCCGAAAGCTCCTCAACTTCCGGCGAATCCACCGTTTCTACATATGTTGCCGCCCGACCGAACTCACGCGGATGTTGACGAATGCGCCGTGCCACGAGAGTGCTTTGAGCTGCGCCATCGCGGAAGAACGCGCAGTAAGAATATTGACACAGGCCATCTCCTGGAATGATCTCTTGGATGAGAATCTCCTCGGGCCGAATCTGTTTGGCCGCACGGCGGAAAACGTCAACGAGTTGATCGGATGTTTCAGCTCTCCAAGCCTTTGCTCCAGTCGCATAGAAGAAATTTTCCTTCACTGCTGGCTTGAGGGCTAGCGGTAATCGTCCGAATAGAGGTGTCAGGTCCGCTTCGCATTTGGGATTAAATGTGCGAGGGACCGGAATCCCCAATGCTTCCGCCTTTTCATACGTGTTCTTCTTATCCCACGCCCACTTGGCGCAATCCCAAACCGGCGTTGTGACGCGAAATATCTCAGAAAGACGTTCACGGTTCCGCGAGAAAGCAGCGACGGTTTCGTCTCTCGTTGGATAGAGAATCCAGCCTTTCAAATCGAGTTGTCGGCCGATTTCCAATACACTCTCAACTGTCTGATTTTCATCTCTGAGATCCTTGACTCTGATGACTCGACTCACATACTTCGAGAATTGAGAGATTGAATACTGGTCGTCGATTACGCAAACAGGGATACCGCGGCGTCCAAGGCTACGCGCAATACCTAATCCGGGATGTTCGCCGCCAACAACGACAGCGCCTACTGCCGGCTTATCCATTTAGATGTATACGCGATTCAAGGTTCAGCGACGCTTTTGCAGATGAGAGCTGAGTTCGCGTGATGCGAACTCAGTTCCAGCTACAAAATATAGAAGCGGTCCAAATGTTCGCGCTGCTGTCGCACCGATGAAGTGTAATCCTGGAACTGAGCACCGGAATCCGCTCGCCAGTTTGGGATATCCATCAAACTGCTGGATTTGCGTTACGAGATCGGCGGGAAGGAAATCATATTGCGAAATATCAACGCGGTAACCCGTCCCCAAAAATACGTGGTCAACCCGGCGCTCCGAGCCATCGTTGAGCAGCAACTGGACTTCATCTTGAACAGTTTGGGCGTGCTTGACGAAACGTTCTGTTGTTACTTTGACATTCTTGAGTCGTTCCGGAAGCCAGCGCGAGCCGGCGGCTCGAACCGCACGTTTGCGGATCTTATCGCGTAATCCCAGAGGAACTATCCGCGTCAGCTTTGGGTAGGCGACCAGTCGGCTGATTCCAATCGGTCCAACATCATGCGAAGAATACAGGGCTGCAGAAATCGGACCCATCTTGTGTAGCCAGGTGTGTTGCCCGATCCACCGCAGTGCATTTTGTCGCGCGATGATTTCGACTTCTGCCCCCGCTTCATGCAAGAGAGCCGCAGATTCCAGGGCGCTTTGCCCAGCTCCGATTACTGCGAGCCGCCTCCCTGCAAACTTCTTGATACTTCGTCCCTCATAGCAGTGCAGCGACTTTTCCGGGGGCAAACCCGCAAACACATCTGGCTTCTTTCTGAAGGGCCCAATGCCGGCCGCGATCACGACGAACTTGCTTCGGATCTCTTCGCCATCATCCAATTTCAGTATGAATCCCGGTGTGTCCAAATCGATTCGGCGAACCGAACGCCTATCTAATGCCGAGCCTAGCTGGTGGCGAAACCAGCGGCCATATTCGACAAAAGTGTCTAGCGGAAGCGGTGCGCAGGCCTGCGTCTTCGAAGCAGCCTCATATGCGTCAAGAGTAAAGGCATGATCTGGATCCGAGAGATTGGAAGCCACTCGGGGGGAACGCAGGAGCATCCCTTCCGGCATTTTGCTGGCCCAGAAATCCATCGGCTCGCCGAAAACGCGGACTTCCATCCCTGATTTTTGAAGATGCGCAGCAGCTGAAAGCCCGTAGGGGCCGGCACCGACAATGCATACGTCACATGCCGCCACTGAGGTTTGTTGGATCGAGCGTTGGTTTACTTGAACAGACATATCTGTACCACCCCGCTTTATTGCAGGCTCTTATGCAGATAGGTTTTCGGCTTTCTCAGGTTCTAAACCGCTTTACCGCTGGATCAGTATTGCCGCGGTTCCGTCGTACCCACAGGATGCAACGACAGGTTCTGTGAATGGAACGAATAGACGAGCTCGCCATCTTTCTCACTGGCGTAAGCAATCCGAGCCCGTTCACTGACCCTTCCCTCTATTTTCCACGCCCCGCCCTTCTGAACTAACTTCATGCTTGCCCTGTCCCGCCACCGGGACGCGACTTCTCGAGGAAGCGGCACCCATACGTTCTTCTCTGCCGCTAATTGCGTCAAGTAATGCAGCAAGTTCTTGTAGGTTTTCATTTCTTCGTCCCGAACAATGTAATCGGGATGGATAATGAAGTTCATCAATCCATGCCTTGCCATGATCAATTCGATCTGCATCTTCCAGAGGTCGATACCCCGGTCCAACGTCTCGATCGGAATACAAGAGCCTTGAAATGAATCCTAGATGATGGAGCTTAGGATGAAGCCCGACCCAGTTAAGACATTCGTTTCGCGCGATTACCTCCACTTCGGCTCCCCTTTCTCGTAAAAGAGCTGCCGATTCCAGAGCACTTTACCCAGATCCTATTACTATGACGCGCCGTGCTCTGAACTTGCTTAGGTCTCTATGCTCGCTTGAGTGCGAAGCTAGTTTCGCAGGAATGCCTCTAAACACATCGGGGCGGTTTGCGAAAGCATGAATGCCGGTCGCGACAACGACGCGCCTACAATGAGTCTCCTCTCCGTCGGCTAGCTAGCCTTACCGCAAATCCCGAACCTGCGCGCTGGATCTTCTCAACTTGCCTGTTCTCCACATGGGGGGCAGCCTTCTGCTGGAACCATTTTCCATAAGCAACGAACCTCTCCAGGGGGATCGGCTTCGAAACGCGATTCCCGCTCTGGCTGCAATATGCATCCAGTGTAAGAGTCCGCGTTGGATCGGCGATTTGAGAGGCTCCCCAGTTTGACCTCAGGCACATGCCTATGGGCATCTGCTTCTCCCAGAATTCCATAGGTTCACCGAATACTCTTGCCTCTGTGCCCGCTGCGCGCAGATAGCTCGCCGCCGAGAGTCCATAAGGCCCGGCTCCCACCACCACAACATAGCAATTTTGTAGGTCTGACTTCATGCGATGTATTTGGCTCAAGCTATTTCGGACAACATTGTTGAGAATCTGGGTAATTCTTTAAACGCTCCACGGCCACACTACTTTTCCGTCCGACTGGGTAGCTGACCGATTGGTTCACACCCAGAATCCAATCCTCCTGCCTCCGACACTGCATGTTCAAGAGCTGAGTTTTCCGGGAGCTGCACATTGTCAAACGACTCAGTCGATAACAGGTCGATCAGCCTCAGGTATTCTTCTTTCTTATGATCCCAGCTATTTCGCTCTGAGTATTCTGACCCTCGTGCCACCAAGTTCGCCCTCAATAGCTTGTCATTGAATACATCTAACATCGCCCTCGCCATGTCTCCGCTGTTACCTGACTCGAAGAAATGAACGGTCCCGTCGTTGAAATAGAATTCGTCGATTCTTGTCCGAGACGCAACTACCGGAAGACCTTGTGACATGAATTCCATGATCTTTGTACTATAAGCCTCGTTTCCGAAGGAATCCGCTCGCTTCGGTACAACACCTAGGTCAGCATTTGCGATCACTTGTGGCATCTCATCAAGCGGTACGCCATCAAAAAACTTGACACTCGGGGCAACCTTCAAAGTCTCCGCTAATTTCATTAACGACGACTTCATATCGCCGCCACCACCGCTGTAAATATGGAACTCTGCACTTGGCACCTGAGTATGGAATTTTGCAAATGCTTCAATCGCAATGTCTAGTCCTTGATGCCACTGTAAGCTTCCCGGAAATAACACTATAAACGTATTGTCCGTTCTATTTCTATGCCGTGGATAGAACAGTTCTAGATCGACATGATTAATAAAGACTGAACACTTTTCCGGATCAACAGAGCGTTGAACCAGGGTGTTACGCCAAAGATCATTTGACACAATCACATGGTCGGCAAAAGCAGCCGACACTCGTTCGACTCCTTTGAGTATTCGCTCGTACATCAAACTGAATTGAGTCTTGAACTTATTCCGAAACAACTCGGGGACGATATCATGAATATCGAGAATGACCTTTGCGCCGCGGAGCTTAGGGTACCATGCCGCGAAAACTAAAAAATCCGGCATATTGTGTACATGAATGACATCATAACGATGGTGTTTGTGAAGCCGACTGAGAACAACTGATGCCCTCACCAAGAATGAGGTTAGACGCCGAGCATAGGTCCATTTGCTTACTTCATTGTATTCTCTATGCTGGACGCGATAAACAGTAACTCCCTTAAACCGCTCTACGGACTCTTTAAATTGAGATCCACTCAGTGCAATCACGTCGACTTGGTCACCACGCTTGACGAGGCTCTCCGCATACCGCCGTACTCGGTTATCAAGCTCGTAAAATGTGTACGCAACCATACAGACTCTTCTCCGCGTATTACGAGCCTCGACCGGCAGGCTTTCGCAATAGTACTTCGCAACATCTTTCGGCAGCGCTGACCAAAACGAGCCTTGATAATTGTCTCGGACATACGTCAGGAACTCCTCATAGAGAGCGGAGGGTACTTGATCGCTATCACATTGCGCAGTGAAGCACATATAATCCGGATGTGTGTTGAGGAGGGCCATTCCACCACGCGAAGCAATCCAATCCAGTTTTCTCTTCCAAATGCTTATGTCGGATTGCTGAAGGACCTTGAACAACGTGAAATCTTGGACAAGTGTGTATGGAAGCTCGACATATCCCATTCCGTCTGGATTCGCTACCCAGAACGGAAATATCGTCCCGACTCCGTCGCACTGAGGCTCAAATGGATCGGTATCGAATGTTGAGGCATCGTATTTTAGTTCCAGCTTGTGCAGCCACCCTAACTCGTGTTGCATGAGAGGGGAGCGAAAACCTGAAGCTTTCCAGAGCCGGATGTAGCTTTGTATTCTTGCCGCATCTCGAGCAAATTTCGTCTTGGATCTATATAACTTACCGTCATGATCGAGACCGTGAACGCCAACCTCGAATCCGGATTGGGTTAAGAGTGTTCGAAGGTCTTCTGGAACTCGATATTGCCCCTCGGGAACGAAATTAAAGCTTGAACGGAAACCAAACTTCGTCTCCAGTCTCATCAACTCCACAACATGAGCTAGTCCTTTAGTTCCCTCAACATCATGCGTGAGAACGAGAGCGAACTTCTTTGCATTCGGCCATCCGGGCCAATTCGGGGGTAACTCGCCTGCTCGCTGATCGATTGGCCATTTCGCTCGGGCGTAATACCATTTCCGTGTTGCTAGTGCCCTCCGTAATGCTAGCCGCACACGCCAAGGTATAAGTGGTTTAACAAGGTAATAGATATCGGTCAACACCATAGCGCGAAAGACGACACAATTAGTCGTTACATTTATGCGGCGCCGAATTCCTCGAGCGCTCTCGCGACCGTCAATATTTTCGTGTTCCTTTGGGCAGCGAACGAGAGGGTTGCCCGAAGAAGGTCAGGTGTGCACCCGTACGGCGAGGGGTTAGGGCAAACGTCATGTGTATAGAATATCAGCCAGCGGTTTGTGACCTCGTTCTCAACTATTAGCCTTTCAAGTCGATGCCTGCCTTCAAGACCTCCATAGAGTCTATTCGCGCGCAAAAGGTTCAGATCTGCTTGGGGGCCATTCAACCCAGGTATTATTCCGCGTGCGCTCGCAACTACTGCACCAATGGCCTTCTTGACTTTCATCGTCACATCTCCGAAGGGGTAGGCAAAATTGCGAGGCCTATTATTAGGTCGCAAATACTCCAACTGTGAAATGCCTCTCTCCACATCGGAAAGAAAGTCGCTCGTCGATATGTTTAGCGAAGAAATATGGCTGAACGTGTGACTACCCACTTCGTGCCCAGCGTCTACAAGATATTCCAAATCTTCTCGATGAAAGAGGTGCCCCAAATTACCTTTGGTTCCTGTCAATCCCAAAGCGACATAGTAAGTCCCTCTAATACCGAACTCCTCGAGAATGGGACGACCGACAGAATATGCAGAGCGAGGAAAATCATCAAATGTAAACGAAATGAAACTGCTACCACTCCGTACGGCGATTGGTCGCTGATGTACCTTTGAAACCACCCTCCGGTGCACGGCTCTATTAAGAGATCCAAGCCTTATGTTCATGCCGTCGCTTCAGGTCGTACAAAGGATTCCACGCTGACGAGATTGTCACTTTCAATTGGCCGATCATTCTCGAAGACGAAGGTTATCACTCCTTCGCTGATCCCGATTTCTCGCATCCCTACCTCAGTGAACACTCGACCCGGCACGGCGTTTCTCGGGGTCCTACGGTAGCTTGCATAAAAGTCCCTACCGCTCTCCGATATATATTGACGGATCATATGAGTGAGGAACGCGTGCTCTACGCGCTTCGACTGCACTCTACAACTGAACATCAGATCCACTAGTCTTGGCTCCCGATTGTCGATTACGCAAAAGCCAACAATCCCATAACTCCCAAACTTATCTTCGCAATCAAGCACATAGGCATCTAGATGTGCCGACTGGCCGATTTCCTTTAGCATGTCTCGAGTATATCGATTGCCAGAAAAATTCATCTGATTCGTTCGCTGTGTGAGTTCATGTACGCGATCTAGATTAGACTCATCCATTGAGCGTATGTTAAGGTGAATACTGCAATCGCGTAGAAATGCTGTGTAGTTATCGCCATAAGAATCTGCTGCAGCTTGACGATCGGCTTCCACGCGATACATTTCTCGTCTCTTCGCGCTTTCGGAAGTGATTTCACCTTGGCATTCATCAAGCGCTGGAATTCGCAAATACTCTTTGGCGTTAACTCTGAAGACATCTGGGCATCTTGCCTTCACTTCTTCGAGTTCAAATGGTGAGTCGTCCACGAAAAGAAGACTATCTCTTCCGATATTTAGCTTCCGAGAGATTGTTTGTAATGCTTCGCTCTTCGGTGACCACGAAACCTGCGGACACAAGAACAACTCGTCGATTCCAAATTTCTTAAGGGCCGAATGAGCATCCTCCGGATCATTCTTGCTCGCGATGGAGTTTAGAATTCCCCTGCTATCAAGGACCTTAAGAACCTCAATGATCCCCGGCTTAAGCCTCACGTTTTCTAAACCATCTTCGACAAGAATCCCGTCCCATACTGTATTGTCGAGATCCCAAACAACGCACTTGACCCTCTTCGTCGGAAGCACAACAGTAGAATTGCCCTCTTTTTCTTGGACAAATTCCATCAGTCCAAAATACAGAGTTGTGTCTTCATCTGTTGCCGCGTCATTTGGAGTCAGCTCGACATTGAACGGGGATTTCATGTCGAGCATTCTCTCAATACTTTCGATAGCGACCCGTCCGCGATAAAAACCTGGAGGAAAAAAGATTAGCCGCTGGAACGACAATTTCACATTTTCATCCACGGATCTCATCGTGAGTGTCGCTGTAACGGCTGTACCGGTCGGATTGTAGCACTCTATAATGAACGATGTCGGGCGGTGGTGGCCGGTCAAGATCCTGTGAGCGGCTCTCTTTTTCATCCTGTATCGTTCATTTGTAATAGTGCTTTTCAATAGCCGGGGCAGTGGGATGTGATAAATGGCGCTGCCCACGAGAAAATCCTGCTTCTCCAGTTTTGATGCTTCGCTTAGAGAACGAATTCGGATGTTCCCCGGCGCCCATAGCTTGGCCCAGCGCTTGAACCGTATCTTCAACACATATGAGTTCACAGAGCCCGGACAGTCAACTCTGGCCATTCCCTCCACAAATCGCCTACACCTTCCGTCCTTGCGAGCCGCATACAGCTCGCATGTCGAGTAACATGTAGGCCACACACACTCCGTGCAGTGTTCACTCCACGGCAATACCGTACGACCGCGCAACTTGCCGGCGAGGTCCGCAAACTCCGCAAGTATTTCGGCAGGAAGACAAGTTCCCCGCGCTGTTGCAGCGTTAGCCTCAGATTCGTACATTTTGTACCCCCGGTGCGAACTTTAGCTAGGATTTTCGAAGATGATATATATATTCATTCCCCAGCCATCCATTTCGATTTCGATTAGCTGGGCCAAAAATATATCGCGTGAGATCATACCTCTGTTGTTGTCCCAAAAACATGCCTGCACCAATTGGGGGCAATCCATATCTGTACACTCCTATTTTCTGCAGCCCGTGCGGTCTCAACAAACCATCGACAGTATTACGGTCAAGACGATTGAGTTCGTACGGGGCTGGCCTCAACAGTTTCAGAGCGCGATGATAAGCAACGACCGGCAAGCCCCAAAAATGACGACTATCAGTGAATTCGAGAACAATGGAACCTTGTGGTCTCACTAGTCGCGCTATTTCAGCAATCAGCGCCGCTGGGGAGTCCACGTGTGCCATCACTCCAAGACAGAGAACCAGGTCAAATGAGTTTTCCGGCAGCTGGGCATCGATGAGCGCACTGTTAACTAAACTTACGCGATCGGAATATGCGTCTGGAATGGAGTTCCTGGCCATCGACAACATATTAGTTGAGATATCGAGTAACGTTAACCTCTTTATCGAGTGGAGCAATGGAATTGAGATTGAGCCATCACCGCACCCTATATCCAGGACAGTTTCTGGCGCAACCGAATGAACAAACTCTTGAACGGTTTCCCTACGTATCTGGATATCATACCTACGGACATTCAGGTAACGGTCAGGGACTTCAAACCAAGACCTGACATGCTGAACTTTTGATGGCTTATTAGTTGGAAGCATAGGATGTGACGGTACTTCGGATTTCAGTCGAGGTTCAGCGCCATATGGTTTCCCGCTTTGTGAGCCTTCGCAACTGCTCGCGACGTAGATATGAAATTGTAGTTGGATCATCAACCTGCGGAACGTGTTGTATATATCCGCTTACGAAGCCGTACATTAGCGCTATTGAACCAATAAGATATGGTTTCCGAATCGCACGGTTGATGCATTTTCCCAACATGAATAGCGGATGGTAGCCGCATATGTAATTGGCCTTGCCGTTCTTTACGAGCCCCCCCCAAAGACCATCAGCCGAGCCCGTATAGCGATGGTGAAGCAGCTCCAATTCGGGGAAACTCCTAGTGTTCCAACCTAGCATATTAGCTTTTACTTCATCCATGGTATCCCAGCCGGGAGCGGGCCAAAAACCACCTATCGCTTCCCAACACTCACGACGATAGATTTTGGTGGCTCCGCGCACGTGAAACAGCGGGGTCTTCTCGAGTACTGGTTGTCCGTGTATAAGATTGCAGATTACACCTCCACCAACACCGAGATGTCGGTCGCAGAGAAAATGCTGCAGACATTTTTCGAAATAGTCTGGTCCGAATGAGAGATCTCCGTCAAACTTGACAATGAACTCCCAGTCCCGAATCTGAGCTGCTTGATATCCTTCGTTGAACGCTTCTACGACTCCACCTCCGGACTTTCGAAAGCCCCTATTTGCCCTGTGCAATGGGTGAATCCAACTGTGATTGCGAGCATACTCATCGATAATTTCGCCCGTTCTGTCCGTGGAACCATCATTCACGATAATCCATTCGGACGGGCGTACGGTTTGTCTTATCATCGACTCCAGCGTGAAACGAAGGTAAGCTTCCTCGTCGCGAACTGGGGTAATGACTACGTATTTGGGCGGTGGCCAGGAGTTCACCGGAACGACTCCTTCAGACATGAAGTCGCGTTACCTTAGCCCAGCTGGCAGGCATGTTCTTTGCGACCTCAATTTGTTCAAAAATGTTACTTTCCCTAGCACCATGCTTACGAACCCAACCTGCCATCGAAGTGATGCCCGCTTTAAGAGATTTTTTGTCTCGTGTTCCGAACACCCCGTCTGCTTTCGAATGACTGGAAAACGCGATCTTCACTTCATTCCGTGCATCCAGATGTACCGTCCGGCACGGACATTCCATTGCTTCTGCAACGAGTCGAGCAAGTTCATTGACGGTATACGGTACATCGGCTCCGACGTTGAAAATATGATTCCTTGCGCCCGGTAACTCGGCGGAGCTAGCGATGATGGGAGCCACATCGTCAATGTGGGTAAACGCACGTTGCTGAGACCCGTCGCCGAAAATGGTCATTGGTTCCCCACGTAGCAACTGGTTCATGAAAATGCCCACGACGTTGCGGTATCGATCGCCAATGTTTTGCCGTTCTCCGTACACGTTGTGAGGACGAAAGATCACAAAATCAAGACCGAACATCTCATGACTGACTCGCAGTTCCTGCTCGACCGCAAGTTTAGAGATACCGTAAGAGTCCTCCGGCACCGGGAGCAGGTCCTCCGACATCGGACTCTGCCCTGCGCCGTATACGGCAATCGAGGATGTGAACACGAAGCGCCGAACGCTATTGTTCACTGCGGCGTTGATCAGGTTGACGGAGCCGATCAAATTATTGTTGTAATTGAACCTCTTAATGAAATGACTCAGCCCTTCAGCAGCATAAGCTGCCAAGTGGAACACGTAATCGAATTTATTGTGCTCGAATAAGCGGTTTACGTGCTCATGGTCCATGACAGACCCTTCCACAAAGGTTGCATTCTTGGGCACATTTTCAACAAACCCTCCGCTCAAGTCGTCCAAGACCACGACATCGTGGCCCATACGCAATAAGTGTTCGGCTACATGAGACCCCATAAAACCGGCGCCTCCCGTAACGAGCGATTTTGGCTTTTGATTCATATTGGATTCCTTCCAAGTCATGCTCAAATGCTTCTAAAGTTAGATTGTCTGAACTGAAGTCTGCTCGATCGGGTGTTCTTCCCCGGTCTTAACGAACTCGATTGGATCAATCTGCTGGTTCCATCGGATAGCGGCTCGATACGTTTCCAATCGTCGCTTCAAGGTTTCATTGGGTCGGATTACATTCAGCAGCGAGTAGCCAATTTGTCGTGAGCGGAACTTCAGCAGTAATACACGTCGATACTGTTGGGCTCCTCGGCTTCCATAATGCTTATAGAAATACCGGTAGCCGTTCCTACATACCTCGACAGCAAATCGCACCGGAAATCGACCGACTGACTGGCCGCCCAAATGCGTAATGGACGCGATGGGCGTAAACCGAATGTTGAAACCTGCGTCCCACACCCGCTTGCAAAGATCTACCTCTTCGAACTGATAGAAAAAGCGTTCGTCAAAGCCGCCCAACGACTGCAGCAAGCTACCTCTTAGCATTACGCAACAACCCGATTGCCAGTCTACGTCGCGTTCAGTATCGCCCTTCCAGCCTTCGTACTCGTCTGATAAGACAGGACGTCTGAGGTGCCCGAGGAATCGCATGCCAGCTGCCGAAACGAGGTGGCGCAAGATTGTTGGGAAGGGTCGCGCGGATCGTTGATAACTGCCATCCAGGTTTTGCACACGACAGCCAAACGCGCCCGCCTCTGGATGCTGGTCGGCGAACTCGATCCAGCGGTCAAGCGAGCCTTCGTGAACGATTGTGTCCGGGTTGAGAATCAGGACATATTCTCCAGTCGCTGCCCGAATGCCGGCGTTATTGCCTTTGGCGAATCCGAGATTGGCGCGATTCTCGACGATGCGCACGGCCGGGAACTGTGCCCGAATGTTCTCCACCGAACCGTCAGTGGATCCGTTGTCAGACACGATCACCTCAAACTCAATCTTCCGGGTGCCTTGGAGGATTGAGCGCAGGCAGTTCTCGATGACCTTCCAGTCATTCCAGCAGATGATGACGATAGAGAGTTTCATGGGTGTATTCGGAGGAGCGTGGACCGATTGTGACCGGGAATTCCCATTTTGGGAAGCAGTTACTTTCTTAATACCCCACCCCTCCCCCCCCCGGTATTCGGTCTATTGGAATCAATAACTTAGCGGAAAAATGCGCAATAATCTATGGGACTCAACAACTTACGGGTAAAATATTGATAAATATTGTACTTAGGTGCAACTTTTAGGCTGGCGGTACGGCGATGGAAGTAGGGGGATGTCCGAACTCGCGATTCGAAGCATGCTTACCGATACCATTGCCCTGAGCTGGGCGAGAACACTGGAACTTCTCGCCCCGTTCGCGGTGCAGCCGCAACAGTTATATCGTCAAGTCGTGCTGCCGCTCTTTTCTTGGCGACTTCGCTTCGAAGCGCCATCGTCGATGCCGGAATCATAGCAAGAAAGATGTACCACCAGATCCGTACCGAGTCGAAGTAGTCGATTCCCCAAAAGCCCATAACGTGTGCGTACAGGGCCGCACCCAGGCACCAAAAAAACCATTCTTGTCGACGACTACCTTCAACGCTCTTCCTGGCCTTTCCGAAGACCCTAAAAGCATGAGTTAAGATCGCAACAAATACGATCAACGTTGCGAGACCACCGGATGTTGCCTCATAGACGAACTGATTGCACGAATCCCAAGTGTCGGCTCCCCAACTTGCATTACTCTTGGTTCCCAGTAGCCACCAATCTGAGATATGGCGCACGGCTGCATCAATGAGAGCAGCTCGATCCCAGCCGTGCCCACCAATGAAATCAACCCTGGCGATGATGAACCAGACCGGCGCTTTCATCGCGAGCGCCAGCCCGAGCACTGTAAGAACGATGCCCCAACGCAATTTTCTCATGTGGCTTCGAACAGGCCACAGACACAGCGCCAGGATACCTGCAAGGTAGGCCATGACTCCTGTGCTTGCCATGGACGTAACAGCGACCGTAGTTGACGCCGCTAGGCCCGCGATCCCTAACAGCTTTGCCTTGCCGCCCTTCAATAACCAGAAAAACAGCGGAAGGAGTGTCGCGCCAAATACTCCCGCCGTAATGGAGTTCGAAAACGTGCCCTGCGCTCGAACCCTCCCGTCCCGGACCCACGGCACGATAGGAAAGCCGTTGATGTAGCTGAACACATTGACACGCGTTAGATATTCGTAGCCCATGCACAGCGCCAGCACGGCGGCCACCAGCGCCAGCGTCTTGGTTATCCGGAGAACGTCCTCCCGATCCTGAACGAAGTGTCTGACCAGCACATACCCGCATGCATCCAACAAAAAGGCAATCTCGTATGTGACCGCCCCGGTGTCTCTGAACAGCAGGATAAATGTGGCTGCGTGGAGGAGCGCCCACGCAAAGAACAAATTATCAATCCACAGGACTCCATGACTAAACACCAGGGTGCGTGCCGACACTTTCATCCATGCGATCTTAACGAGCCCGGTAACGACGATTATCCGAATGACGAAAACGTGAAAGCCGCCGATAAGCACTTGTTGACCGGTCGGTGTCAAGAAAACAACCGCTAGCACCGGCAGGAGAGCGTACCTCCTGGGTAGAAAAAGTACCGCTAGCGCAGCGAGCAGCGTCGCGGCGAACACCACAGGGTGCATAGTGGATTCGGCCGCCCCACCGCCGAAATGAAAATGCTCGCCCACGTCCTAGAGCTCTCTCAGTCGCCGCGCGGGAGGGCTCGTGAAGAGCGACTCGCACAGTCTCACCCAGCTACGAGCACTCAACGGGTGCCGTCTCACTGAGTTGATGAATGCTTTCTTGGCCCCTTGTACGTCCCCCATCTCCGAGTAGCTCATCCCCAACGAGTAAAACATCCGCGACATGACAGGGGCAGGAATGTCAGGATATGAGTCCAACAGAAACTGACACGCCTTAACTCGGTTCGCGGCCATTCCATTCCTGTTGTGCGATAAGCTAGCGCCATGGATTCTATATTGCACTAGAGGATAGTCCACGTATTCAAAGGGATATTTTCGCGAAACCCTAGTCCAGCAAACCCAGTCTTCCAGGGATCGAAGTCTTTCGTCGAAACCGCCAGCGTACTGGAGCGCTTCGCGTCGTAGAATGACCGTGGGCACACACAGGAAGTTCCTTTGGCACAGGGCCTCAAACACATTCCCGGATGTCTTCTGTTTCGCGTCGTGCATTAGTGCACTGAACCTCTTCCCGGTTGTATTGCCGTTACTGTCTATTATTTCGCTATCGGAGTGCACAACACCTACAATAGGCGATTTATTGAAGCATTCCATTTGCACCTTCAGCTTGTCGGGGAACCAAATGTCGTCAGCATCACAGAGGGCAACAAACTCTCCGGAGCTAACTGCGAACCCACTGTTTCGGGCCCCCGCTAATCCGCGGTTAGTATGGTGGTCGACACTCACCACTCGTTTGTCGAGTTTCTTCCAATGCTCAACAACCTCTCGGGAATTGTCCGTGGAGCAGTCATCCGTGATTATCAACTCCAGATCGGAGTAAGACTGGGACAAGACGCTCTCGATTGCCAAGGGCAGGTATCGAGCGTAATTAAACGAGGGCATCAAGATGCTAACTTTGGGCATGTGAGCCACGCTCCTTTGCATCAC
The DNA here is from genome assembly GCA_035946775.1 of Candidatus Sulfotelmatobacter sp. GTDB lineage: Bacteria > Acidobacteriota > Terriglobia > Terriglobales > Acidobacteriaceae > Sulfotelmatobacter. The sequence continues at coordinate 18,345 of DASYZA010000016.1, forward strand.
TCATTGGTCGCAGACAGCCGAACGCGCCTTGCGAATCAAGCAACTTCGCCGGCCTCCGTTAACTTTGGAGAGCGAACCTTTGCTAGAAAGGCGTTTCTCAAAGTATCAACATCGCGTCTTCCCAGCTCGCCAAATACCATCAGCAGGGCAAGGTATAGAATTGCTCCGACGGCAACGGATCCAGCGAGCACGACTGCCCCCGACCACAATTGGGAGAAACAGTAAGCGACGGGAGCTACTGAGACGGCAGCCGCCACATAGATTGCAGCCGAGCTTTTCCAGGGAAAAGTCGCCTTAGCGTAGTGAATTACGTAAATGGTGCCGCCTGCGACTCCGACGATCTGGGCAGTGCAGTTGGCGATGGCCGCGCCGAGTGCGCCATGCTGCGGAATCAGAATAAAGTCCAGCGTGATGTTCAGGACGGCCACAATTGTCCCATACTTGGCGATGAAACTCTGCTTTTCTGTTCCGACGAGAAGCGGTGAGCAAACCACCCCAATACTCGTAACGGCCAGACTAACGAGCAGCAGCTGTAAAGGAAGAACTACCGGACCATAATCCGGACCATAAAGCAAGCTAACCAGAGGCTTGCAGATCGCCGCTGCTAACAGGCAGGGAAACACCATTACCATCTGCAGGTACTTCAGCGCCTTTGTAAGAACCGTCCCAACTTCCCGCAGGCCGTGGCGACCATAGCTCTCGGAGTACAGCGGCAGGAGTGTACTGGAGAAGGTTCCCGAAATGTCGGTCAGCTTTGCCGCAATGGAATATGCGAGGGCGTAAAAGGCAATCTGAGGCAGCGTCGAGTACCACTTCAGGAAAAGCACTTCCGACCTTTGCCACACAATCGTATCGAGGAGAAGGACGTAAGAGATCGTGATCGAGAACTTTCTTATCCGTCTGAAGATATCTGGCATCTCGGGTAAGGCAGGGGAGGGAGGTGCAGACGCCCTCAGCAGCAATCGGTCAACGGCGCGGTAGGACAACCAGGCTCCTAGCGCAAGGCCCACAAGGGTCGCCCATAGCATTCCGATCACCCCAGCATGGAGGACAGCCGCAAGGCCTACTGAGGCCACTTGCGCGATGGCGACATAGAGACTGATCAACGCAATCCGATCGAACCTCTGAACGCCGGCCAGCGCCGCGAGCAGTCCCTGCTGGAGAGCCTGTAGCAAAATCATGGCAGCCGCGACCAGAATAATGCTGCGATATGGTGTCTTGAGAAACCAGAAACACGCGGTCAACGCGGCAACGGCCCCGGCTATCGCCAGTTGCGTGAGCAGCAGTCGCTTGCCAAGTCGTGCGGCGGTTGCACTGTCTCCGCGCCCAACGTATTCCGAGACGTACTTCGTAAGCGCCGAAGGTAGGCCAACATTAGCAAGGACGCCCAGGGTGCCAACGAGCCACATTGCGTAGCTGTATACTCCCATATTCCCGGGGCCGAGGGTACGAGCCAAGAGAGCCGATACGCATATCGTTGCGCCCGCGCTGATGACCAGACGGAGACCGCTGAAGAATATATTCCTCAGAGCCTTGTTTGCAGTCTCTCGACTCATCGCAGAACTTTCTTTCGTAAGACAGTTCGCACTCGTCGTGCGGTTTGCTGAGCGCCGTGTGCGATACGGATAACAGTTCCGGGAGCACCGAAGTCGTCGGGCAGTGCCTCGACCATCGGCCGAGCCCACTCGTGAAAATTGCTATACACATTGCGCACCCGTTTGGGCGTCAAATGCTTCAGATATCGATCCCATGCGGGACTTTCCCATAAGTGATTGGCATAGGCGAGTGAGGTATCAATGGGTTCGGCCGAGTCGAAAATTCTAGCGATACCGTGCTCCGTAAAAGTGGGCCAGAAAAACGTGTAATGCGGCAGTACTGTAACTTCGTCGGGATATTTCTTGGAGAGCTGATATGGAATTGCGACTGAATGCTCGTCCCAATAATTGTCGTGTCCTCCGGAGCGGAAAGACCGATATTCGGAGTACCACCTTGAGAGAAAGGGTGCCTGAGCCTCGGCCAGGATAACGGCATTGCACAGTCCAACTGCTTTCCCGTCTACAAGCTCTTCCCCGAGTACCATACGCCTTCCCAGTAGGGGGTCGAAAGACCGGTGAACAAACACGTCGGCGTCCAGATAGATCCCCCCAAGGCTCAGGAGCTTCTCCAATCGAATGACATCCGCTCGATGCGCTGCATGCTTGAGGGGATTGCCGAACACCTCACGTGGGCCATCTATTCTTTCCACTGTCACGAACGGTCGGGAGACCTCCCACCACGGTCCTGTAGGCTCATATTCACAATAAAAAAAGACATCCGTTGGCCTGATGCGCTCAATGGCGCTTCGGAGGCAAGCGTAATGAATTAAGCTCCAAGGCTTACCACCAAAATCGGGTGACATGCCGAAGCAATAATGTAGAACTTTGGGAATCAAGCTCTAGCCGTATATTTCAAACTAGGGGGACACGAGGCGCAGCGGCGCTGGCCAGCCCTAGACCGGTTTTGATTATGATTTGGAGTGAAGGGGTTACTTATTGCACGATTGCCCCGAGTCCTGTGGGAGGATTTGGAGCCGTACTGCCCGAATTGTATTGGTACGCTCCGATATCCCAATTCGTCGGTTCCGAGGGTCGCGTCAGCCCAGCCTTGTCTAGATTGAGGGCCGAAATCGATAGGCCGGACATGTTGGCCCCTTTTTGAATGAGAGCCGTCGAACTGGAAGTAGGAATGTGGTTCGACCCGAGGCTTGGATTTGCGACGGCCGAATGAGAATCGCAGGAGCAGGACGATTGCCAGCCTGAGAAGCTACCGCTCTGGTTCCATCCCGAACCGCCAATGTTGTAATAGTTGTTGTAGTCGATTGTTGTCCAGCTGCCTCCGCTAGAAAATCCGAGGGCCTCGGATGCACCATTAATTGTGTTGTTTTCCACGAGAACGTTTGTGCCGTAATTGTTGATTGCCACGGCACCGCCGCCAACGGCTCCACTATTGTCGATTGTGTTGTTAAGCACGGCAACTCCGTTGACCTCAAGACAGATATCGCCGCAGCCGTTGTGGGACACCGTTGATTGATCCACGATAACGTTATTGAAGTAGTGAGCCCCTGGAAGTCCTGTCATCGCCTCAGCGAACAGGGCTGAGTTCATGCCCGCCCCCCAGTTCCCATATATGTAGTTGTTATATACGAGCGCTCCCGTGATCGAGTCACCGGCATTGTACGACCAAATATGGATTCCGTCGTGATGGTTGTTGTTGGCCGCATCGTCCCAGTTCTGAAAGTCGTGGATAGTGTTGTTGTAAATAGACAGGCCGTTCAGAACGCCGTTGTTTCCTCCGACTCCGACGGCAACCCCGTGATCACAGTTGTAGATCGTGTTGTCGTGGATGGAGCGATTCGCTACTGTCACGCTGCCGCCCACTCCTCCAGTGATGCACCATTTCGCATCGTGGACGGTGTTGCCGGAGATTGTGACGTTGCTGCCCTGAGCCGCGATGCCTCCTGTGTTTTGGCCTCCCTCGTCGGTACAACCAGATATGGGCTCCGCGCACGCGTGGACGTAAATGTTGGAGACTGTCAAATTCTCAATGGTCACATTGTCCCCGGTGTACGCCCACACCCCAAACCCATAGTCGGCCTTATTCGCTAGGTTCGTGCCGTTAGCAGAGGCTTGAAGAGTAAGGTTGTTGTCACCATTGATCGTGATCCAACTGAAGCCGCTCGAGCAGATCGGGCCTCCATTTTGGCTGCCGGCCCAATAGGGAGCCGTAATTGTTACTGCTCCTTGGTCTGCAATTAATGTGACGGGGCTTCCGCTCGATCCGCTCCCTTGAAAACTCAGTCCGCAGACTGTTCCTGCCGGAAAGGAGAATGTTCCCGAGCAAACGTGAGCGGTATCCCCCGGCCCGATCTGTCCAGCTCCGGTACCCCAATTGGAAGAAGTATTAAACCAGGACGCGGAGTGAGCGTCGGCACAATCGGCGCCGGTGTTGGCGCCGGCGGCGTTCTGGGCAATATAAATGTCGCTGGCGGCAGAGAAACTTGCGGCGAGAATGACGAACATCACTGCGAGCAGCAGCTTGCGGGGGCCGTTCACGCGTTCCTCCACGAATCGTGTGCTGGATCCGCTATTGTAAGCGGGTCCGCTGGTCGGTCTAGCCTGCCAGTAGGGGAGTGGCAAACGATCTACTGGATGACTCTCCCCTTATAACGACTCGGGATTGAAGGCAATAGGTCTCAGAGGGACATGACCCGGACCTAGGAAGGGCCTTGGACTGTCGGCAACTCCTTGTTGAAATTGAGCTTAGGCCGGTTGGCGAGGCCGCGCAGGCGGCCTTTTACCGTTTTGGAAATCTGTTGCGCGGCCGAAATCCAGTCATAGGCGCCGGCCAGCTTGGCGGCGAACAGGGCGGGGTCGTCGTCGGAGTTGGCGGGCAGGCGTTCCAGAAAGAGTGGCTCACTCTGAGAGTCCGCCCGGCCGACTACGGTACAAACTCCGTTGCGGTATCCGGCACGAAGCAGCGAGTCTTTTAGTGTTCTCTTGAACTCGGTGTTGGTCTGGGGAAACGCGTAGGGATAGGCGAAAGATTCTGCCGGGATCCCCAGTTGATCTTCGATTGTGTTTTTCGAAGTCGCCAACTCGTTGTCAATCTGGTCCACGTTCATTTCGACAAGCCGGGGGTGAGTCACGGTGTGGGAACCGAAGGAGATTCCGTAACGGCTCAGTTCACGAACTCGTTGCCAGGTGAGGCAATCCTTGTCTTTGAAATGGAGGGGTGAGTCTCCGATGTATGCTGTGGGCAAAAACATTGAGGCAGTGAGTTCGTACCGTTGCAAAACAGGAAATGCATGTTGGTAAAAATCAGAGTAGCCGTCGTCGAACGTGATCACGACGAGCTTCCTCTCTATAGCAGCGTCATTCTTGAGATAGCCGAGGGCAGCATCTAATGAGCAACTAAGATACCCCTCCGCCTTGAGAAACTGCATTTGCTCCGAAAAGACCTGAGGCGTCGTGCTCGTCCGATAATAAGCATGCACTCCGGATTCGTCCTGATCACAGACACTGTGGTACATAAGAATCGGGACGGATTTCGACCCCGAACCGAAGATCTGCCGTCCTGGAGAAAACAGATACAGGGTCAGCGATCGATCGAGGCGCAGTTTCATGCTTTGTTGCTGAGGCGATCTGTACATCAGGCAGATATCTCTTGTGGGTTTGTTTCCGTCTGCAAGGCATGAGAGTGCTGGGCAGCTTCCGTTGACCGTCGAGGCAGAATGTCGGTCCGGCCGACGCTGACATAACGAAACCCACACTGGCTGATTTCTTCGGGTTGGAACAGGTTCCTGCCATCGATGATCAATGGCTGCTCGACGATTGAAAGCAACCGCTTCCAATCCAGGGCGCGGAACTCATCCCATTCGGTCACAACTAGAATCGCGTCAGCTCCGATTGCCGCCTCATAGGAGTCTGCACAATACTGGATTTCCGGAACAATGGTCTTGGCTTTCTTCATTGCCTGTGGATCGTAGGCGCTCACCGTGGCTCCCTCGGAAAGAAGCGCCTTCACAAGAGCGATTGATGGAGCAAACCGTACATCATCCGTGTTCGGCTTGAATGCCAGACCCCAGAGGGCGATTTTCTTGCCCCGTATGACCCAAAGCTCTTGTCGAATTTTTTCTACGAAGAGCTGAATCCTGGCTTGGTTGATCTTCTCGACTTCTTTCAGTAGAGAGAAATCACAGCCCGATTTTTCCGCAATGCGTATGAAGGCCTGCACATCCTTGGGGAAACAAAATCCGCCAAAGCCAATTCCAGGATTCAAGAATGCGGCACCAATTCGTGGGTCCAATCCCATCCCCTGAGCAACTTTCGTCACATCAGCACCCACGATCTCGCACAGGTTGGCGACCATATTAATGAACGAGATCTTCATCGCCAGAAACGAGTTGGACGCGTGTTTTATGAGCTCTGCAGAGCCCGTGTCAGTGACGAGGAATTTTGGTTCCTTCCGCTCCCCGCATGCTTCATGAACCGGGCAGGTAAATCGTTGTTCAATGATGGGACGATAGATCTCTCGTAGCAACTCTTCCGCTCGCGGCGAATCCACTCCGACAACGATACGATCAGGGTGCAGGAAATCCTGAACAGAGGTTCCCTCGCGGAGAAACTCGGGATTTGAGGCGACGTCATACCGTAATCCATTGGTATTGTGGACGGAGAGATGTTTCCTTAATTGCGCTCCGGTCTGGACCGGCACTGTGCTCTTCTCGATGACCAAGCGATAGCCTGAGCCACGCTTTGCAATCATTCGTGCAACAGCTTCGATTGCCGAGAGGTCTGCGTCACCGTTGGGGAGAGGTGGCGTGCCCACGCATATGAAAATTGCATCTCCCCAGCCAATGGCATCTTCTGTGGATCCAAAGCGCAGCCGGCCCACTTTGTGCGCAGAATCGACAACTCTATCCAGGTGAGGCTCGAAAATCGGCAACTCACCATTCCGCAACTTGCCAAGCTTTTCGAGATCACTCTCGCTGCAGAACACATCGTGCCCAATCTGTGCCAGGCAGCCTGCTGTGGTCAATCCGACATAACCAGCGCCGATTACTGAGACCTTCATGTGCTTTCCTCTTCTTTGGAATTCTGTGGCAGTCTGTTTGTTACTGGAACGCTAGACGAGAGAGACAACCTGCGCGTCAGCATTGTTGCGAAGCTTCGTGAGGAAGCTTCGGATCTCTTCTACCGTACGTTTCAATTGCGCCGAAGCGAGTTGTGGAAACATTGGAAGAGAAAGAACCTTCGAGCACGACTCTTCTGCCGCGGGGAAATCGCCCTTCCGATAGTTGAGCAACGCGTACGCTTTCTGCAGGTGTAGGGGAATCGGATAGTGGATACCACTTCCAATCGCAGCTTTCTTCAGGTGCTCCATCAATGCCTCGCGATTCTCGCTCCGAACCACGTACAGGTGGTAGACGGCTTTCGACCAGGTAGGCTCGTAAGGCGGATTCACTCCGCAATCGGCAATCTTGAACATCTGACAGTATTCTGCTGCATGATCCCTTCTCTGGAAATTCCACTTTGCCAGATGGGGCAATTTCGCGTGCAGGATTCCTGCCTGGATCGCGTCCAGTCTGCCGTTGTAGCCCTCCACGTCGTGATAGTACTTTTTCGCCTGACCGTGGTCCCGTAGCATTCTCATTTTTGCGGCGAGCTCGGCATCGTTTGTAGTGATCGCGCCCGCTTCGCCGCAGGCACCTAGGTTCTTGCCCGGATAGAAGCTGAACGCTGCCGCGCGGCCAATCGATCCCGCTTTCATCCATCGCTCGTTCTTGCGCGAATAGTACTCAGCTCCATGCGCCTGACAGGCATCTTCAATCACGATTAGGTCGTACTGCTCGGCCAATTCCAGAACTGGGTCCATCTCGGCGGTCTGGCCGTACAGATGGACTGGAATCACGGCGGTTACCGGGCGGCCGCTCCGCAGACTTGTCAGCCGACCGTTGGAATTCACCTCGCAGCCTTTCTCCAGGTACTCCTTCAGCTTAACCGGATCCATGTTGTAGGTGCGCTCGTCGATGTCGACGAACTCCGGCGTAGCTCCTGCTTGCGAGATGGCTTCGGTGGTGGCAATGAATGTGTTGGGTACGGTGACTACAACATCGCCCGACTGAACTCCGCTCGCCATCAGGGCGAACCGCAAGGCGTCTGTGCCACTGCTTACGCCGACCGCGTACTTCGCGTCACAAAATTCGGCAAAGGCGTTCTCGAACTCTTCAACCATCGGGCCACCAATGAACCCAGCGGTCCGAAGCGCCTTTTGAAAAACCTCAGTCAGTTCTTTCTCAAGTTCTACGTGCGGCGTAACCAGATCAAGAAACGGAATATTGCTGTGCGTGCTCATTTAGCCTCCAAAGGCTGTTCGATATGGCGCAAGAGTTTGGCGGGATTACCTGCGACGATACTGTTTGGTGGAACGTCCTTCGTAACAACGCTTCCGGCTCCGACAATCGCGTTCTCACCCACGATCACGTTCGAAAGGATCGTGGATCCGGATCCGATCGATGCCCCCCTTTTTATCTGGGTCCTTTCGACTTTCCAATCAGCTTCTGTCTGCAACCCGCCGTCGACAGTCGTTGCACGCGGATAGCTATCATTGATGAAAGTGACTCCGTGACCGACGAAGACGTTATCTTCGATCGTCACGCCTTCGCAGATAAAAGTGTGGCTGGAGATTTTGCAGCGTTTTCCAACGCTGGCATTTTTTTGAATCTCGACGAAGGCTCCGATTTTTGTCTCGTCTCCAACTTCGCAGCCATACAAGTTGATAAATTTGGAGAGCTTCACATCTCGTCCAAGCTTGACGTCATCAGCAATACACAAGAATGAGTTCATAGGAAAGATTGGTGGTAGATCGGCCTAGTCGCCGACTGAGGGTGTCGCACCAGCCATTGCGGCAGATCTGGTTTCATTCGAATTGGAACGCATTACAGTCACTTTAGGATTCCCCAGTACCCTTACTTTTGCCGCACAGGAATTTACCAATGCCGGCTCCCGCCAGGGGACATCGTGGTAAGCCTGCACAAGAAACAGGCTCGCCGGGTCTCGCTTCCACTCTTGCGGGAAGAGCGCAATCGTGTCTCTGCTTGTAATCGAGCTTTTGGATACGTGGCGCTTCCCCGTCAGGACTTGCCACAACGCAGCCGGTAGATTTCTTCCCTCCCCGAGCGCCAGATGACCGACCTGAGTCGTCCGGGGATTGATCTCGATCAAGTAGGCATTGCCTGTTTGGTCTTCGATCATGTAATCCAGACCATGAAACCCGGAGAGATTCAGACGGCGCGCGATCTTTTCTGGGGCACTCGACATCTCCTCATGATCGATTTGGCGAACCACCGTTGCGTGTCCCGTTGCGCCCGTCTTTTGAATGACTTCAAAGTGAAGACTCGCGAGCACGTTGCCTTTCCAGCAGAAAAGAGCGCTCGTGGCTTCGCGCCCAGCGACAAATGTTTGAGCGCTGACCACGGGACGACGGCGACACAGGGAGGGCCACAACAGAGTCAGATCGCGATCAATGACCGCCCGCTTAACCGCTCGCGCGAGCAGCGGAGGTGACTGCAGTTTACGGAAGTCCCGCTCGGATTCCTCGACTGTGAGCACGACCCGAACTCCATCACCTCCGGACGTGCCGTTCGCCTTCAGCACGATCGGAAAGCCGATGCGTGCGACCCACTCATGAAGGTCGCTCAGGTTCCCCACAACCGCACTCTGCGGAACACGAATCCCTTCTTCTTTCGCGACCTGCATGAAAGTGTTGCGTGCCGCAATTACTCCGAAGTTCGCGGCCGAACCCAGCGAGCGCTCAACCAAGTCACAGATTTCACTGCCGGTCGGATTCTTCCGGAGTTCCCGTCTGTGCAATTCATGCAGATGCCACGTCGCAAGGTCGTCCCCGGGGACCACCAGATCGGGCCTGACTTCACGAATCGCACGCTCGAAGGAGGAAATCGGAAGGAGACCGTTGTACCTGTGGATTCGCCGCACCGAATGAGTCAACTGGATGGGATGCGAAGAGGGACAGACCACGTCTACGATGCAACCCACCTCGGCAAGGGCCATGCCCAACCGCGCAGTCGGATACCACCGATCAGTGGTCGCGAGGAGAACTGTAGGTTTTGAGATTGTGGTGCTCACTGGCATTAGTAAGCAGGAGGATTAGAGGTACACGAGAGAGCCCCGCTGGCGGATCGACTCCGATGACGCCTCGAGCATCTTGACCACGCGCAAGCCGGCCTTGCCGTCGTTCATCGGTGTCTCACCTTTCTCAATGCAATCGACAAAGTACGCCAGCTCCCGGGTCAAGGCTTCTGCACGTTCGAGCCTGGGCGCCCACATATCACCCGAGCGATAGTTGACCAGCAGGTTGTAAACGCCTTCGCGGCTGCTCACGCTGACACCCTTGTCAT
>DASYZA010000017.1:0-155444 GCA_035946775.1 Candidatus Sulfotelmatobacter sp.
ACGGCGTCGTCCAGCCGCGCCATGCAGATCCCGCGACCCGGAAAAAAGAGAGAGACGACATGATCGCGCAATACTTCGGCTACCCGAACGCAGAAGCCCACGCCGCCGCCCTGGCCGCCAAGAAAGCCGAAACAAAACGTGTGGATCAGCCGCCCACGCCCGCGAACCAGAACGCCAACGTAAACACAGCTCCTGTAATAACGCCCACCCCCGCCAATGTAGGGGCGGACGCCCCCGTCCGCCCCGGACCGGCAAAGCCGGTCCGTGAAGCAGCTAACCGCCCCCACGCAACCCAAACCCCGTCGAAAAAGCCGTCCGCAAATGTGAAACAAACCCCGGCAGAGCCCACGCGCGCCACTGCCGGATGAGTTCTTCCAGCTACGGAACCAACTCTTCCGTTGATATGATGTTGCTTCGATCGAACACTTGAGACTGGGGTGAGGGTGGTGATGCATCTACTTCGCTGTCGAATTCGATATTTGTTGATTTTTGCTGTGCTGGTCGCATCCGCGCCAGCACAGACGACAGCCAGCGCACCTGCCCTCACTCTCGACGCCGTCACGTCTGCGGATGCTTTGCATGACGGCATACAGGTCCAGTCGGGTTCGGCGACAATGCGAATCACGGCGCTGCGAGACGACATCATCCGGATCCGGATTTCGCCCGAGTCGACCTTGCCTGAGGATGCGTCATGGGCAGTGTTGGCCGAAGCGCGAGGCAAGTCGGTCGGCGTGCAGCCGATGCAGGATAACTCCGCGGTAGGATTCCGCACGGCCGCACTTGATGTCCGTGTCGAGCGCAATCCCTTGCGGCTGGTGATTCGTGATCTCTCAGGCAACGTCATCTCGGCCGATGCGGTTGGCCGTCCGACAAGATTTCAGCTGAGCGGATTTTCCATCTACAAGCAGATGCCCGGGCCGGAACACTACTTCGGCCTCGGCGACAAGACGGGGACGTTCGATCGCAAAGAGCAGGCTTACACGCTGTGGAACACGGACGTCGGTCCGCAGGAAGCTGTCGATCCGCTGTATAAATCGATTCCATTCTTCCTGGCCATCAATGGCAGCCAGAGCTATGGGATTTATCTGGACAACACGTGGCGCACGTGGTTCGATTTCGGCAAGCAGTCGCGCGACTCGATCGCGTTTGGCGCCGAAGGCGGACCGCTCGACTACTACTTTATCTATGGTCCGAGCCCGAAGCAGGTCGTGGAGGCCTACGCGTATTTGACCGGCAAACCTCCGCTGCCTCCACTGTGGTCGCTGGGATTCCAGCAGTCGCATTACACCTACACGCCGGAATCGCGCCTGCGCGATATTGCTACGCGGCTGCGCAACGACCGCATTCCTGCCGACGCCGTTTACCTCGACATCGATTATCAGGACCGCGATCGTCCGTTCACCGTCGATGCCATGACGTTTCCGAATTTTCCCGGGCTGGTTGCCGACCTGCGCAAGCAGCACCTGCACCTGGTGAACATCACCGACCTGCACATCGCTCACGTCGTGAACCAGGGATATGCGCCGTACGATTCCGGACATGCCAGCGATCAGTTTGTGAAGAATCCGGACGGCAGCGAGTTTGTCGGCGTTGTGTGGCCAGGGCCGGCGGTGTTTCCGGATTTCACCCGCGCGCAGACCCGCGAATGGTGGGGAACTCTCTACAAAGAGTTCGTCAACGACGGCGTGGCTGGATTCTGGAACGACATGAACGAGCCCTCGGTCTTCAACGTTCCCACCAAAACCATGCCGCTGGATACAGTGCACCGCATCGAGGAACCGGGGTTCACCACGCGAACCGCGACGCACGCCGAGATTCACAACATCTTCGGATTGGAGAATGCGCGCGCGACGTACGAAGGGCTGCTGAAGCTGCGTCCGGAGGAGCGGCCTTTTGTGATCACCCGCGCGACGTTTGCCGGAGGACAGCGCTACGGATTTACGTGGACCGGAGATAATTCCGCGACGTGGAATCATCTGCGGTTGGCGACGCAGATGGTGCTCAACCTGGGGCTCAGCGGAATTACATTCGTCGGCGCAGATGTCGGCGGATTCAACGGCACGCCGTCTTCAGAACTGCTGACGCGGTGGGTCGAGCAGGCGGCATTCTCTCCGCTTTTCCGCGATCACTATGACAAGGGAAGCGGGCCACATGAGGTGTGGGCCAATGGGCCCGAGCAGGAGGCCGTCCGGCGCCGCTACATCGAAACGCGTTACAAGCTCCTTCCTTATTTCTACGCGCTGGCCGAAGAGGCATCGCGCACGGGTTTGCCGATGATGAGGCCGGTGTTCCTGGAGTTCCCGGAAACTCTCGCGCCCAGCGCCAACTTCGAGCATTGGGATACCGAGTTCCTGGTTGGCCCCAGCCTGCTCGTAGCGCCGGCCCCGTTCGGCGAAAAACAGGACGATTATGTAATCTCGCAGCCAGCAGGGCCATGGTTCGATTTCTGGACGGGAGAGAAGTACACAGGACCGCACAAGGTGCATCCCAAGCTCGACACGTTGCCGGTATATGTTCGCGGCGGGACTGTACTGCCAATGCAGCCGCTGATCCAGAGTACGGATGAAACTCCGGGAGGTCCGCTCGAACTACGAGTCTATCCCGGCGACCACTGCAGTGGCTCGTTATATCTTGACGACGGGCACACGTTCCAATATCAGCAGGGCAAATTTCTGCGGCAGGCGATCACGTGCGAGGCGGCCAAGGACTCGATGCGGGTGAGGTTCCACGCGCGGGAAGGCTCCTACCCGGCCTGGTGGAAGATCATTGAAATCGTGGTGTACGACTGGTCCTCTCCGTCGGCTCAAGCGAAGGTATCGGGGAGCGCCTACCCGCTGAAAACGATGTACGATCCCAGGCAGCACGCGCTCCATGTCAGCCTTGCCGATCAGGCACGAGAAACCGAGTTGACGATTAAGGGGCGGCCCGGCCGTTGAGCCCCGACCCGGATCGGCGCGCCCCAAAATTCTCTACCAGTATTTTTCATTCGGCAGTACAATTCGGCGCGCACGGGCAGGAGGGGCACCGTGAAACTCACCCGAAGTACTGCTGTAGCAGTGTTTGTTTTGGGGCTGTTGTGTTCAGCACAGAGTGCCAGGCCGGTTCCGCCGGGAATGCGGCACGCACAGGAACTGGAGGCGCAAAATGAACAGGATCTCGTGCCTCCAAACCCTGCGCGACAACACAATGTCGTGCAGCTGAAAAGTGAGGCGGACCAGCTTGCCGAGCTCGCGGCGTCCGTTCCTCGGGGCGTGCAGAATGCGAGCAAGGGGCTGCTGGAGAAAGATCTCCTGCAGAAGCTGAAGCGCATCGAGAAGCTCTCGAAGCATCTCCGCAACGAGCTCGACCGCTAGATTTGTTCGCTCGATCGTCCCGCACCGGGAGTGGTGCCAACCAGAAAGCCACCAGTGTCTCCGCCGCAGTTGGTTGCTCCCGGAGCGGCTCGCGAATGTGGGCGCAGGAGTTGCGATTCCTGCTCCTTGGCAGGGCGGGAAGGAGTTTTTGGACATCTCGGTTCCTGCTAAAATCGAAATGCGATGCTGCTTCCCTTCGTCCGCGAACTCTTTGCGGACGTCGAATTGCTTCCCGGCTTCTTGCGTGTAGCCTCCCACCTGAAAGAGGGCACGGGGCGAATCCGTGTCTCTGGACTGTCCCCGGCCGCCAAAGCTCTACTGCTGGTCCTGCTGCGGCGAGCGTCTGAGCACCCGCTGATCGTAGTAGTGAACGATAACCGCGCGGTCGAAGAGTTTGTACCGGTGCTGCGCGGATTCTGCGAGCTCACGAATGCCTGCGAACCGGAGACGGTGGTTTCTCTTCCGGCCCGCGATGTGCTGCCATTTCAAAATCTTTCGCCGCACCCTGAACTTCAGGAAGAACGGGCAACGGCTCTCTGGAAGATTGCGACGGGCAAGGCGTCGATCGTGGTTTCTCCGATTGCGGCAACAGCAATCCTGCAACGCTCGGCCGATTACTACACAGATCTGGCCCGGACGCTGCGGCGTGGCGAATCATTCGATCTGGATAAGTTGCTGGCCCACCTGAATACCGTGGGATACGCGTCGGCCGACGTGGTCGAGATGCCAGGGCAGTATGCCTTGCGCGGCGGGATTCTTGACGTCTACTCGCCTGAAGCAGAGCGTCCGGTGCGCATCGAGTTTTTTGGCGATGAAGTGGATTCGATCCGGCGCTTCGATCCGACTTCGCAACGATCTTCGAATCCGATTGATGAGGCGCTGCTGCTGCCGCTGACGGAAACGCCCGTGACGGATCAATTGCTGGGCGCGATCCACACCCGGCTTTCGGGCAAACGAATTTCGGGAACGACCGAAGAAATTGTCGAAGCGGCGGTCCGTTCGGGCGGAGTCACCGTGTTTCCCGGATGGGAGTTTTATGCGCCCGTCGCGGGCTCTGACCGCACAGTGTTTGACCTGCTGCCGAACGCTGGCGTGCTGCTCGATGAACCGGATCAACTACGAAGTGAATTCGACCGCTTCTGGTCGCGGGTCAACGAAATGCACGAGCGCAGCGGCGTGGGCAATCTGGTGCGTCCGGACGATTTGTATTTGGGGCCGGAAGGCTGGTGGCAGAAGATCCAATCGCTGACGGGAGCCGACATCGAGCACCTCGGGATTGCCAGCGGGGATGGTGCGGAGAACGTGACGATCCAAACGCAGCCGACACCGCGTTTCCACGGAGCCGTTCCCACCATGCTCGAAGAAGTGCAGAAGCTCACGGGCGCGGGAAATCAGGTTCTATTTTCAGTTCCGAATACTGGAGAAGTGGAACGACTCGCGGACATCTTCACGGAATACAACGTCAGCTTCCGCCTGGGCAGCCGTACGCGTGGCGGGGAGAGCTATGCCGATGAAACCAGCTACTTCGCAGGCGAAGTCAACACCACCACTCTCGCGAAGGCTTACGTTCCCGATGGCGTCATTTTCCCGGATGCGCATCTTGCGATTTTCGGTGCTCGCGATTTGTTTGACGAATCAGAGGCGGTTGCGGCGCGGCCGCAGCGGTCGAAGTCGAAGGTTTCGGCATTTCTCTCGGACTTCCGCGATCTACAGGTCGGAGATTACGTCGTCCACGTGGAGCACGGCATTGGACAGTATCAGGGGCTGAAGGAGATCAACCAAGGCGACGGGAACGCGGAGTTCATGCTGCTCGAATACGCGGAAGGCGCACGGCTCTACGTTCCACTGACGAGACTCGACCTTATCCAGAAGTACCGGTCTTCCGAAGGAGCGAAGCCGGCACTTAGCCATCTGGGCACGCAAGCGTGGGCAAAGACCAAGGCTCGCGTGCGCAAGGCCATGAAAGACATGACCGAAGAGCTTTTGAAGCTCTACGCCCAGCGGAAGATGGCGCAAGGTCACGCGTTCCCGGCGGGAAATGAATTCGTGCGCGAATTCGAGGATTCGTTCGAGTTCAGCGAGACAGAAGACCAGGCACAGGCGATCGCGGACGTGATGCACGACATGGAAGGGTCGCAGCCGATGGACCGCCTGCTCTGCGGCGACGTTGGTTACGGCAAGACCGAAGTCGCAATGCGAGCGGCGTTCAAGGCGGTCAGCGACAACAAGCAAGTCGCCGTGCTGGCGCCGACGACCGTGCTGGCGTTCCAGCATTATGAGACGTTCAAGCAAAGGTTCGCACCGTTTCCGGTGACGATCGAGATGATCAGCCGCTTCCGCAATCCGAAGCAGCAGAAAGAAATTCTGCAGAAGACAGAAGCGGGCAAGATCGACATTCTGATCGGGACGCACCGGATTCTGTCGAAGGACATCAAGTTCACCGATCTAGGGCTGCTGATCGTGGACGAAGAGCAGCGATTCGGTGTGCGGCATAAAGAGCGCATCAAGCAGATGCGGAAGCAGGTGGACGTGCTGACGATGTCGGCCACGCCGATACCGCGGACGCTGCACATGTCGCTGGTGGGGCTGCGCGACATGAGCGTGATCGAGACGCCTCCCAAAGACCGCATGGCGATTCAAACCGTGGTGGCGAGCTGGGATGACAAGCTGATCCAGTCGGCGATTGAGCAGGAACTCGAACGCGGAGGCCAGGTTTATTTCGTTCACAACCGCGTCGAGAGTATTTGGGAGATCGCCGCCAAACTGCAGGAACTAGTGCCCAAGGCACGGATCATCGTAGGCCACGGACAGATGTCGGAGGGAGAGCTGGAAAAAGTGATGTTGAAGTTCATGCATCACGAAGCCGATATTCTGGTGGCGACGACGATTATCGAGAATGGGCTCGATATTCCGCTGTGCAATACGATTTTGATCAATCGCGCCGACCGGCTTGGACTGTCCGAACTCTATCAACTGCGCGGGCGCGTGGGACGCTCGAACCGGCGCGCGTATGCGTACCTGATGATCCCGAGGGAGATTGAGCTCACGCCGATTGCACGGCGGCGGCTCGCTGCTTTGAAGGAATTCTCAGACCTGGGAGCGGGATTCAAGATTGCGGCTCTGGATTTGGAATTGCGCGGCGCAGGGAATTTACTTGGCGGAGAGCAGAGCGGGCACATTGAAGCCATCGGCTTTGAACTCTATACGCAGATGCTCGACCGCGCGATTCGCGAGATGAAGGGTGAGGTTGGGGCGGAAGAAGCCGAGACGCAACTCAATCTTGGGCTCAACATCCGGATTCCGGCGGAGTACATTCCGGAAGAAAATCAGCGGCTGCGGATGTACAAGCGAGTGGCGGGAGTCGAGACCGAGTCGCAGCTCACGGATGTTGCCTCGGAGCTGCAGGACCGATACGGCGAGCCGCCCCAAGCCGTTCGCAATCTACTCGATTACGCTTCGCTGAAGCTGCTGTGCATACGGGTTGGCGTGAATGCCATCGATCGCAAGCGGGACGTGGTGACGTTCAAGTTCCGGCAGAATGCGGCGGTCGATCCGGAGCACCTGGCGCGATTCGTCTCATCGCAACGTGGGGCGCAGTTCACGCCGGACGGCATGTTGAGATTTGGATTGAAGGCCAATGCAGCCGATGACGTGCTGCGCGGGCTGCGGACCGTGCTGGAGCAACTCGCGGCCGAACAAACCTCTCCAGCAAAGTAGTTCCCGCCGGACTTGTCAAATCCAAATCACGATCAGATACGGGGGCTGAAGCCCCCCTCTTTGCTCACTTGACGCGGCCGTGAAAGGCCGCTCTTCCACGGTTCCCCCATGAGTTATACGGATTTCCCGAAAATTCGAGATGAACATCCGAATGATCGGAAGGCATCTCCCGATTATCCCAGGCGTTCAGCTGAGTCATACACGCGTGCTATCTCATCTAATTAGTATCCGGTGAATTTAGGCGAAATTGTCCAGTTTGCTGGGCGCGAAACCTGTCTTTGAACGGACTTTCGTATGAGCCTGTTGAGGCCGAGAGATATTACACAACCCGACGAGAGATTTTACGATGCGACGATCACGAAGCGGGTCGACTTCGCTCCTGATCTCTGGATGATTCGCGTGCGCAGTGGAGGCGAGTTCAACTTTGTGCCTGGCCAGTTCGCCAGCCTCGGGGTCATCGAAAACGAGAAGCGGATTGAACGTCCTTATTCGATTGCGTCGACGCCTTCCGAGGACGAGGTTGAGTTCTTCCTCGAGTTGGTGCCGAACGGGGCCTTGACGCCACTGTTGTACAAGCTGCAGGTGGGCGATCGGCTGCTGATGAGGAAAGTGCCCAAGGGGAAGTTTTTCCTGGAAACCAATAAAGGGCGAACGAATCATCTGCTGGTCTCGACGGTCACCGGTGTGGCTCCGTTCGTCAGCTACGTGCGGACCCTGGCGAAGAACTGGAAGGAAGGACGGTTCGATGGCTCGCACAAGCTTTTTCTTTTAAATGGCGCGAGCCGGCCGTGGGAGTTGGGGTACAACGAAGAACTGCTGCAACTCGACAAGGAGTTGCCATGGTTCACCTATGTGCCGACGGTGAGCCGTGCCTGGGACCATTCCCAGTGGGCGGGCGAGGTCGGGAGGGCGGACGATATTCTGCGGAAGTATGCCGATCAGTGGGAACTCGATCCAGGGAACACCATGGCCTATCTGTGCGGACATCCCGACATGATCGAGAACAGCAAGGCTATTTTGAAGCGGCGCGGCTTCCTCGAGAAGGGGACCGTGAAAGAGGAAACCTACTGGATCGCGCCGAAGTGCTCAATAGCAGTGGCTAGTGGCCAGTGATCAGTTGCGCCCGTGTTGTTCGCGGAATCGAAGGAACTGATGCGTGTGCCGGCACGGTGCAGAGGTCCTTCGCCGCAAAAGACGCGGCTCAGGATGACAATGCTGGATTCCCTAAAGTTCACCTTTCCGCTGGAGCGAAGAAGACCAGGACGGAGAGTTCTTCTGTGATGTCGTAAAACTTGTGCTCAAGTTCGGCGGCCACGAAAAGCACAGTGCCGGCCGAGACCGGCGCATCTTCATCTCCGGCACGAAAGCAAGCGCGGCCGCGAACGACGTAATACATCTCGTCCTGATGGTGCGGAAGCTGGGGATCGATGGATCCCGCGGAGAGCACGTAAAGGCCAGCGCTCATGGTGGGAATCCGCAGGAACTCGCGGTAGAATTGCCCGGCTTTCGTTCGCTGCTGATTGATTTCAGCGACGGTGGTGAACATTGCGTTCACGCCAGAATGCCTCCGAAGACCAGGTCCGTAAATTGAGGCACGAGGTTGTGCGCCTGCAAATTTCCTTCCGGCTTATACCACTGGTAGATCCAGTTGATCATTCCCAGTAAGGCAAAGGCGGCAGCGCGAGGACTGACAGCACCTTTCGCATGGCGGATGCGTTGCACCTCGGCCATCAGGCTTTCGACGAAATGAATGTATTCCTTTTTCCGTGAGTTGATGCGCTTGCGCAGAGTTGGCGGGAGGGGATGATTCTCGTGCAGCATGACGGTAATTTCACGATCCCGAGGGCTGAGCACGACTTCGATATGTAACCGGATCAAGGCCTTGAGCCGCTCGACCGGATCGGTGATGCCTCGGACGGGTGCGAGCACGCGCTCTTCAGTGATCTCCATGGCATGATTCATGATCTCGAACAGGATTTCGTCTTTGCTCTGGAAATGATGATAGAGTCCGCCCTTGCTCAACTTCAGAGCGGCAGCGACGTCGTTCATGGATGTGGCGTCGTATCCGCGCTGCTGAAATAGCCGGGCAGCGGTCCGCAGGATTTCCTGCCGGGAATCAACCAGGGTCTCACGGGGCATCGCGTGCCATGGTAAACAGTTGTGCGCCGGATTGCCACAGCGGGGATGCCGGAGCCTCCGGGGCTCACATCAAATCGAAACCTCAGATGAGAGCTATCGGAGAAATCGTTTTGACATCGAGTGGGCTCAGCGTGGTACTGTTCGTCACCCGCTTGAGGGACATTCATGCAGCTCAGCCAGAACGTAACTAGAATTCGCGTCGTGGTCGTAGCGGTACGACTGCGGATCGCGGGCGACTGGCTGGGGCGTAACGTGTAAGCAATAGATAACAGCAAGCTTACGAGCCCACCGCCAGGAAAAGGCGGTGGGTTTTGCTTTGGGCGCATGGAGATGAAATAAGGGTTGGTTTGCTTGATGCCGGGCAGCTAGTGGAAGGGAGGAATACCGCTTGACATAAAAATGAAGGAAAGCTTACCATTAAAGGATATACCGACCGACCGGTCGGTTTGCAGGGCGGCTTCCCCAGTTTTCAGCCGAATCCCTTTCCAAGAGCTCGGGGGAATTGTTTACCCGGGCATACGACAGCAGGGAACGAGAGGAGCAGAATGGCGGTACCAATTTTCTACCAACGTGATGCAAAGCCCGAAGCGTTGAAGGGCAAGACGATTGCCATCATTGGTTATGGCAGCCAGGGGCACGCGCAGGCACAGAACCTCCGCGACAGCGGACACAAAGTCATTGTTGGTCTCCAGCCGGACCGGCAGAGCGCGAAGCAAGCGCGTGCGGACGGCATGGTAGTGGTCGCGCCGGATGAGGCTGCGAAGCGCGCCGACTGGATCCACGTTCTCACTCCTGACGAAACGCAGGCGACCGTTTACGAGCAGTACATCAAGCCCTATCTGCATCCGGGAAAAGTTCTCGGCTTCTCGCACGGCTTCAGCATTCATTTCAAGGCGATCGTTCCGCCCAGCGACGTTGATGTGGTGATGATCGCTCCCAAAAGCCCTGGACATCTTGTGCGGCGGGTGTATGCCGGAGGGGGTGGCGTTCCGTCGCTGATCGCGATCCAGCAGGATGCCAGTGGGCACGCTCACGAACTTGCGCTGGCTTATGCGGACGGCATCGGATCGACGCGCGCCGGCGTTCTGCAGACCAGCTTTAAAGAAGAGACCGAGAGCGATCTGTTCGGCGAGCAGGCCGTGCTTTGCGGTGGCCTGACGTCGCTGATCAAGAAGGGATTCGAAACGCTGGTGGAAGCCGGATATGCACCAGAGATTGCCTACTTCGAGTGCCTGCACGAGATGAAGCTGATCGTCGACCTCATCTACGAAGGTGGACTAGACCGCATGCGCTATTCGATTTCGAACACCGCGGAATATGGCGATCTGACGCGAGGCGAGCAGGTGGTTGGCGATGCGACGCGGCAGGCGATGAAGAAGACGCTTGCCGATATTCAGTCGGGTAAGTTTGCGCAGGAATGGATTGCAGAAAACAAGAACGGCTGTCCGAACTTCAACAAATTGCGCGAGGCCGAGAAGCGGCACCCGATCGAGATCGTGGGTGCGCAGCTGCGCGGCATGATGAGCTGGCTGCCGAAGGAAGGCAAGAAGGCCGCTCCGGCGGCCGAAGAGCCCAAACAGGTGGTGAATGCTTAAGGGAGCCGACATCGTTCTGCAGTGCCTGCGGGCCGAAGGCGTGGATCTAGTCTTTGGCTATCCGGGCGGCGCGATCATGCCGTTGTATGACGCGCTCGAGGGCAGCGGCGTGCGTCACGTTTTGACGCGGCACGAGCAGGGCGCGGTGTTTGCCGCCGAAGGTTATGCGCGTGTGACCGGCAACGTAGGCGTGGCGATGGCGACCAGCGGTCCGGGTGCGACGAACCTGGTTACGGGAATCGCTGACGCCAAGATGGATTCCGTTCCACTCGTCTGCATTACCGGGCAAGTCCGCAGCGCACTGATCGGCACCGATGCGTTCCAGGAAACCGATGTTTTTGGGGTGACGCTCTCGCTGACGAAGTGGAGCCGGCTCGTCCGCACGATTGACGAGATTCCTGACGTAATTGCCGAAGGCTTCTACTGGGCTCGCAGTGGACGACCCGGACCGGTGGTGATCGATATTCCCACCGACATGTTGAAGGCGAAGAAAGAATTCTCGGGGCCGGTGAAGTTTACGCCGCATGCGCGTCCTGCGGACGCCAAGGCGGACGGCGGATTTACGGACACGATCGTTGCCATGCTGCAGCAATCGTCGAAGCCGGTTGCGCTGGTGGGAGCGGGAGCCAAACTCTCGGGCGCCATCACCGACCTGCGACGGCTGCTCGATACGTTGAACATTCCGACGTTTGCGACGGTGCACGGGCTGGGTGCAGTTGCTCAAGCAGCTCCTTATTACCTGGGCATGGTGGGCATGCATGGAACTCGCGCCGCGAACATGGCGCTGCATGAGACCGATCTGCTACTGGTGTTGGGGGCGCGTCTGGACGATCGTGTTACGGGCGATCCAACACGTTTCGCGCCGCATGCCAAAATCGTTCACTTCGAAATTGATCCGGCGCAGCTGGATCGCGTGCGTCCCGGCGACCTGTCGGTGATCGGCAATCTTGCGGATACGATTCCGGCATTCGAGTCGGAACTGCGGCGGCACAAGCTGCCTGATTTCGGGGCATGGCGCTCGGTCGCGTGCGGTCCGGACCGTGCGGAACTCGATCCTCGCGGGTTGGCACAGCCGACGATTCGATTCCTGGACGAAGTCTTCAGCCGCCTGCCAAAAGACAGTGTGATCATTGCCGACGTCGGCCAGCACCAAATGTGGGCGGCGCAACGGTATTGCTCCGATTCTCCGCGGGGCTTCATCACGTCGGGTGGACTGGGATCGATGGGGTTCGCTTTGCCTGCGGCGGTCGGTGTGCAGCTCGCCAAGCCCGACAATTGCGTTCTGTGCGTCTCGGGTGATGGCGGATTCCAGATGAACATCCAGGAACTGGCGACCGTTCATCGTCTTGGGCTGCCGGTCAAGATGGTGATCATCGACAACAAATATCTCGGCATGGTGCGGCAGTGGCAGCAGCTCTTCTACGAGAAGAATTATGCCGAGACTGACCTCAGCGACAACCCGGATTTTGTGGACATCGCCAAGGCTTACAAGATTCATAGTTTCCGCATGAAAGAAGATGCAATGCGCGAGTTTCCGGTTTCGCAGGAGACCGGTGATCAGATCGATCGCTTCCTGCAATCGCGGGATCCGGAGTTACTGGTGTTTGATTGTGCGCCCGAGGCCAACGTGTTTCCGATGGTCCCGGCGGGCGCAGCACTGTCAGAGATGTTGCTGGAAGAAGAACCGACGCAGTAAGTGGGGGAACGAACATGCAAAGCTTTCACATCCGCTACCGCAACACTCAGGGAACATTGATGCGCATCCTGAACGCGGCTTCGCGCCGTGGGCTGGATCTGCCGTTTGTGCAGGCCGAGCAGGGCGAGACCGATCATCAGGTCACCGTGGTTCTGGATGTGAACGCGAAGCAGGTCGGCCAGCTTTATCGGGAGTGGTACTCGATTACGGATGTGGTCCACGTCGGGCCTGGGGCCGCACAGAAGGATTCGTGGGCGACGCATCATCCTTCGGCGGGGGTGACGATCGAGCAGCGCGCCGCAGCGCGGGCGTAATTTCGAGCTTTGAGTTTGGGCAAGCATGACGATTCCTGGGCAGCGTCATGCATCTTGGGGAACCTGCGGTGAGCGGGTTCCCCGTTTTTGTCAAAAACAAGTTTCAAAGTTTCAAGGTTTCAAAGACAAACCCGGCAAGTTTTTTTACTGTGAAACTTCTAAACTTTGAAACTTGCTCTTCTGTCTTGTAACCTTTCAGCGGGACTAATTCTCATGGATCTCAAACATATCAGTCGCACTATTACTGAAGGGCGCTCGCGAGCGGGCGCTCGCTCGATGTTCAAGGCAGTTGGGTATACCGATGCTGATCTGAGCAAGCCGCTGATCGGCGTGGCCAACACCTGGATTGAAACCATGCCATGCAACTTTCACCTGAGGCGGCTGTCAGCCAAGGTGAAAGAGGGCATTCGCGAAGCCGGGGGCACTCCGATGGAGTTCAACACCATCGCGATCTCCGACGGCGAGACGATGGGCGTCGAGGGGATGCGCGCCTCGCTGGTCAGCCGTGAACTGATCGCGGACTCGATTGAACTCGTCTGCCGCGGGCAGATGTTTGACGCTGTCGTTTGCGTGGTCGGCTGCGATAAGACGATTCCCGCGGCGGCAATGGCGCTGGCCCGAATGAATCTTCCTGGCGTGGTGCTCTATGGCGGAACGATTGCTGCAGGAAGTTATCGTGGGAAAGATGTCACGATTCAGGATGTCTATGAGGCGATCGGCGCGAACCTTGCCGGAAAGATGTCAGATACCGAGTTGAAGGAGCTGGAAGACGTCGCTTGTCCGGGAGCGGGGGCGTGTGGCGGACAGTACACGGCCAATACGATGTCGACCGTAATGGAGATGATCGGCCTGTCGCCGATGGGCTTCAACAGTGTGCCGGCGATGGATCCACAGAAAGATCAGGTTTCGTATGAGTGCGGCAAGATCGTGATGAACGTTCTACAAAAGGGATTGAGGCCTCGGGACATTCTCACGCGGGATGCGTTCGAGAATGCGATTGCCTCGGTCGCCGCGAGCGGCGGATCGACGAACGCAGTGCTGCACCTGCTGGCGATCGCACGTGAGGCGGGCGTGAGTCTCGAGATCGATGACTTTCAGACGATCAGCGAGCGCACTCCGTTTCTGACAGATTTGAAGCCATCCGGACGATTTGTTGCGGCTGACATGCATCGCGCCGGAGGGATTCGTCTTCTCGCAAAACGCCTGATGGATGGTCGGTATCTGCATGGATCGGCGAAGACCGTGACCGGGCAAACGATCGCCGAAGAGGCGAAGAGTGCGAGCGAGACCAAGGGCCAGGAAGTGATCGTTCCGCTCGACAAGCCGCTGAAGGCTACCGGCGGGCTCGTCATTCTGAAGGGCAATCTGGCACCGGAGGGGTGTGTCGCGAAGATCAGCGGGCATGAGCGGCTGCAGCAACGGGGTCCGGCGCGCGTGTTCGATTCTGAAGAAGACGCGATGGCGGCGGTCACGGCCAAGAAGATCAAAGCGGGAGATGTCGTAGTGATCCGCAATGAAGGGCCAAAGGGTGGTCCGGGCATGCGCGAGATGCTCGGCGTGACGGCGGCGCTTGTCGGCGAAGGGCTGGGAGAATCGGTGGCACTGCTGACCGATGGTCGCTTCAGCGGCGCGACCCGCGGGCTTATGGCCGGACACGTCGCTCCGGAAGCGGCGCGTGGCGGTCCGATCACCGGGGTGCGCGACGGCGACATGATCAACTTCGACGTGAAGAAGCGCGTGCTGGAGGTCGAACTCAGCGACGACGTCTTGCGTCAGCGCATGGCCGAATGGAAGAAGCCGCAGCCGCGCTATTCGACGGGAGTCTTTGCCAAGTATGTGGCGCTGGTGACATCGGCCTCCCAGGGAGCAATTACGAAGCCGAGCTAGGTGCTCCGGCAATCTTTTTTAATGCTTGCTCGAGGTCGTCGGGTTTGAATCCGAATGGGCCGGGCTTGCTCTTGTACGCGACCCGGTTCGATTGATCGATCAGGTAGATGCGATCGGGCCAACCGGTATAGGCGCTCTCCGTCTTGTTGTCGAAACCGTCGATCACTGCCGGGAACTTAATTCCCAATTTCCGCACGCAGCTTCCCGCCACTTGCGTGCGCTCATCGAAGTCCTTCGGGCTGGCGAAAACGACCTTGTCTCTGAAGTTGTTTTCCGTCTGCCAGACGTCGCTGGGATGCGCCTCGACGATATAGACAATCAGGAATGCGACCCGGTCACCGTACTGGTCATAGAGCTTGTTGAGGGCGGGAACCTCCCGCCGGAATGGCGGTCAGGTGTAACTGCCGAAAACGAGCACGACTGGCTGTTTGGCGGTGAGAGAAGAGAGTTGCACCGCGGCAGACTTGTCGAGCTTGGTCAGGGAGAAATCTGGCGCGGGATCGCCGGTTTGCAGATGTCCGGCACGGGCGTGCATCCACATGGTCTCAAACGGGACGATGAGGAAGGTTGCGTCCGGCACATGCTTCATGACACGACCGAAGGTTTCTGGAGGCTGATGCATGGCCCACCAGATCAGCCCGACGAAAGAAAAGTAGAGAATCAGCAGGACGATCGCCGCACTCGATAAAAGCTTACGCATAGATGGGTAGGGATCATACTCGAAAACCGATGATCTGATCCGTAATGTAAAGGCACTAACGGGCTGTGTTAGATTATTCCTCGATTTCTGGGGGCGCCCCGAGCGGGACGCAACGACAAGCTTGCACAAATGGTTCGCGGTTTTTCCTGACTTACAACCAGGCAGCCTGCGCAGGTGCGCCTACGGCGCGCTGTTGTGCGCGGCCTTGGCTCTCGGTAGTCTGGGGCAAAGCTCAAGCATAGTCAGCGATCCTCCGAAGCAGGATTATCTCGTTTACGTGGTCTGCGAATCCGCGGACAAAATTGTGCTGCTGCGCTTCGGGCCTAACGGTCTCACCCTCGAGAACCAGACGCGCACCGGGCTGATGCCAACGGATATCAACGGACCGCATGGGATTGTGGTTTCTCCTGACAAGCAGTACTTCTACGTGGCGGAAGGCCACGGGCGTCCGGAAGGCTCGGCCTGGAAGTATCGCGCGGGCAGCAACAGCGTAATCAAGTACACGAGCCTTGGACTTTTTCCGGCCACGACCGACATCACGCCCGATGGAAATTTCATTTATGTCGCTAATGCCAACTTCCACGGCGACATGGTTCCGTCTTCGATCTCGGTGGTGGCGACCGACCAGATGATCGAGGTCAAGCGCATCACGACGTGCACCATGCCACATGGATCGCGGCTGAATCACGCGGGGACTAAGCATTATTCCGCTTGCATGATGGACGACATGATGGTCGAAATCGATACCAGCAAGTTTGCTGTATCGCGGTATTTCATGGTGGCACCGGGCAAAGAGATGGGTATAACGGGAGCGCCGTATCCCGCCGGCAGTAATCAGAAGATGCACATGAACGATCACAAGCCGGCTTGCACGCCAACCTGGGCACAGCCGTCGAACGATGGTGGAACGATCTATGTCGCATGCAATCAATCGAACGACATCGTCGCGGTGAACACCGATTCCTGGACGATGGTTCGCCGCTTCCCTGCGGGGAATGGCGTTTACAACCTCGCGATGACGAAAGACGGCCGTCTCATCGCGACCAATAAGCGCGGGCAGTCAGTTTCGATTTTTGATCCGGTCAGCGGAAAGGAACTCACGCGCATTCCCACCAAGCGAAAAGTTGTCCATGGGGCGGTGGTCACGCCGGATGATCGCTACGCGTTCATTAGCGTGGAGGGCGTTGGTTCGGAACCAGGCACTGTGGAAGTGATCGATCTTGCAGCTTTGAAGACGGTGGCAACGATCGATGTGGGGTCACAGGCCGCAGGAATCGATTTCTGGAAAACGGAACCCAGCAAAGCGAATTCCAGCAAAACTGAAGACGTAAAGACCGAATCGTCTAAACAATAGTCGTTCGCCGGAGGGCGCATGTTCAAGCACAGCGCGTTCGTTCTAACGATTGCAGCATCTCTCAGCGTTTCAGTCGCGTGGTCGCAGGATGCATCGGCGCCGAAGCAGGAGGCTGCCAGCACGTCGGTGGCTCCGGCCGTCGTTGAGATCACCCCCAAGACGCTCGACGCGCACGTGGGAGAGAAGGTGAAATTCAGCGCTTCGGCGAAAGATGCGTCGGGAAATCCGATTGACGCCAAGGTGTCGGTCTGGTTTGCTGCGCCGTTCGACCTGGCGGGGGCCGATGATTCTGGAGAGGTCACTTTTCACGCCCCCGGCGTTGTGACGGTTGGCGCGGTGATCGCTGGGAAAGCTGGATACGCGACTGTCAACGTGGGCACATCGAAGATCACGAGTATCGAGATCGAGCAGCCCAAGCCGATTGTGGCTGGCAGCGCGGAAAGGCTGAGCGCGACGGCGCGCACGAGCAACGGCAATCCGCGGACGGACGCGAAGATGACCTGGACCTCAGACAAGCCTTCGGTCGCGAGCGTTGATGCCGCTGGGATGGTCACGGGTGTTGCCCCGGGAAATGCGACGATTAAGGCCACTTCCGATGATGCGAGTGGGAAGATCACGGTGCAAGTTGTGCGCGATGTCGTACGCAAGCTGACCGTGAAGCCTGCAACAACGGATGCTCGTACCGGAGACGTAGTGCATTTCGCAGCTTCTGCAGATACCGGCAAAGTCGCATCGGTCCGCTGGTCGGTGAGCGGCAGTGGAGCGGCGATCTACGACGATGGCGCGTTCGTCGCCGAGAAAGCGGGGACGTATGTGATCACCGCCAGCAGCGGTCAGCACGGCGCTTCGGCTTCCGTCGTGGTGCGGCCCCGCAATGTGGAACGCGAAGTTGAAGTGGTTTCACATGTTCCCATGCCCGATCTGCAGATGTCGGAAGAGTGGATCATCGGGCATCACGCATATCTCTCGACTATTGCGGACAAGGTGTTCGTCTACGACATTGCTGATCCGGCAAACCCGAAGCTGCTCGATTCGCTCAAAGTCGACGCACGCCTGGTCAACGACATCAGCACGACGCCGGACGAAAAGATTGGCGTGTTTACGCGGGAAGGCGCTTCGAATCGCAAGAATGGCATCGTATTCATCGACACGTCCGATGCGTCGCACCTCAAAGTTCTTTCTGAATACACGGCTACCGTGACCGGCGGCGTACACAGCGCTTACATTGATGGACACTACGTATACCTGACCGATGACGCGACCGGATCGATGCGGGTCATCGATTTTCAGGACGCGAAGCATCCCAAAGAAGTCGCGCGGTTCCAAGTGGAAAATCCGACCGTCGTCACCCTCAATACCGAGATGGGATCAATGTCGAGCGGGCGCTACCTGCACGATCTGCAGGTGAAAGACGGTATCGCCTATCTGGCGTACTGGCGCGACGGGCTGGTCATTCTCGATGTGGGCAACGGGATGGCGGGAGGAAGCCCGGAAAATCCGAAAGTGATTACGCAGTATCACTTCAATCACTATGAACTCTACGGCGACGGTTGGCTGGCGGGCACGCACAGCGTCTTCCGCTACAAGAATTATCTGTTCGTCGGAGACGAAGTGTTTCCGGCCATCTTCAACATCGAAGACCGCGACCGTATTCCGGTGCGCGCGATCTGCCACGTAATGGATGTTTCGGATTTAAAGCATCCGAAGGAAGTCGCGCAGTATGAGGCTCCCGAGGGCGGCTCGCATAATTTCTGGGCTGCGAATGACATGCTCTACGAGGGCTATTACAGCGGCGGTGCGCGCGTGCTCGATATCTCGGGCGAACTGCGCGGCGATCTCTACCGGCAGGGCCGTGAGATCGCGCGGTTCTGGACCGGCGATCCGAAGGGATATCGTCCGAATCTGCCATTCACCTGGGGCGGACAGCCTTGCTCGGTCACGTGTGATACGGCGGAGTTGAATGGGTTGATGTATTTCAACGACATCCATTCCGGACTTTGGATCACCAAGCTGGGAGCGCCGAAATTCCAGGGGTCGACGACGGCTCCTCCGGTTCGCCGAAGCGAGCAGACCATTCACTGACAGGTGATACTTAGTCAGAGAGAGAAGTATCGACGCTGCGAAAAAAAGGTCTCGCGCATACCACGCTCAGAAAAAACGTATCAACGCCAGCGTGGCAGAAAATCGGCTCATCCTATTCGCCATCCGGGACAAACCTTCGATGCGCCGGACGGTTTCGGCGAACAACAGTTAGCGCGATTTTTGCAATTCATTGACAACAAGGGTGGTGCGTGTCGACTGCCAATCGGCAGACCGCTCGGTCGGTCATCTCCTTTCCGGCGGTGCTAGAATCATACGTTTTGTGTTCATAAGATTTCTGGCATCAAGATAGGTGGCAATTATGGCTGCAACCATGCTGGCGGTCGTGAAGCCAGAGCCGGCACCCGGCGCAGAAGTCCGCGAGGTAAAGATTCCTGCCTTTGGACGCACCGACGTCCTCGTTAAGGTCAAAGTCGCGTCCATCTGTGGCACCGATCTCCACATCTATAACTGGGACCGTTGGGCGCAGAACCGGATCAAGCCTCCGCTCATTCCCGGGCACGAATTCTGCGGTGAAGTCGTTGCATTCGGCGATGAAGTGACCAGCGTGAAAGAAGGCGATTTCGTCTCGGCCGAGATGCACGTCGCCTGCGGCAAGTGCCTGCAGTGCCGCACCGGCGAGGCCCACATTTGCCAGAACGTCAAGATCATCGGCGTCGATGCCGACGGCGCATTCGCCGAATATGTCGTCATTCCTGAATCGAACATATGGAAACTCGATCCGGCCATCCCGCTGGAGTACGCTTCCATCCTCGATCCCTTGGGCAACGCGGTTCACACCGTTCTTGCCGGAGAGATTGCGGCCAAGACTGTCGCGATTACCGGATGCGGCCCGATCGGATTGTTCTCGATCGCTGTCGCCAAGGCTGTTGGAGCGACGGCCGTTTTCGCCATTGAAGTTAATGAGCACCGCGCGCGCATTGCGCGCGAGATGCAGGCCGACTACGTTCTGAATCCCGCGAAAGAAGATGTGAACGCTATCGTGATGGAAAAGACCGGAGGTCTCGGCGTTGATGTTGTCCTCGAGATGGCCGGCCATCCCGACTCGATTCGAACAGCCTTCGATATTGTGCGCCGTGGCGGACGTATTTCTCTTCTCGGCCTGACCTCCAAGCCAATCCAGCTGAATTTTTCTGAAGACATCATTTTCAAAGGCATCACGATCCAGGGCATCAACGGCCGCCGCATGTACCAGACCTGGTATCAGATGACGGCGCTGTTGAAAGCAGGCAAACTCAACCTGCACCCGGTCATCACCGATCGTATTTCGATGAAGGATTTCGGAGCTGCGATGGAAAGGTTGAGAACCGGAGAGGCGAGCAAGATCCTGGTGTACCCGAATGGCGTGCGGTAACTTCTTGTGTGACGCGCGCCCCCGCGCGCGAGACTTCTTCTCCGCGGATCGCGCAGATTAACGCGGATTGATGCCGGTTGATTGAGTGCATGAACTGGAGAAATATCAGAAGAATTGGAGTTTTCGATCTGAGTGAGATCGGATGAATCCGCGTTCCTCCGCGGAAATCCGAGGAAAAGAAGTTAAGAGGCATGAGTTTAGACGGCTATGTCCGCTGCAGTTGCATTCGCGATGGCAAGGTTGCGAAGCCGCATCCGTTCCCTGGTCGCCTCACCTGGGACGATAGCGGCGCGCCGTCGCTGACCGGCGATCCCGATGAAGACGAGTGGGAGGCGCACGATCAGTGGATCCAGAACTCGTGCGAGCATCAGGGCTATCTTGAGTCCGAGTTTCTAGGCAACATCACGCGGATAAAAAATGTCCGGGATTTTCTCAGAGGTCTGCAAGGCGATCCCGGGCCGAAATTTCCAATTCTGCTGAAGAAGGTCGTCTACGACGGCACCCACACGGGCGATTTTTTGCCAGCGAAGCAGACGCCAGCGTTGATGAAAGAGGTGGACATGGTTCTGGCTTCACGCGACATCCTCACGCCAGGCGAGCGCGAATTCTTTGAAGCCATGAGGCGCCTCTGCGACGCCAGCCTGAGGACCGGTAATCCGATCGGTTTCTGAAACTTCTTTTCCGCGGATGTACGCGGCTGACGCGGATCAACTTCTTGTTTCAAGGGGGATAGCCCGCGGCGCACTTCGAATTGGTTTCTACGCCCACGGAATGAAGGAGTTGAGCCGCCTGAGGGGTATTAGACTTAAGATTATATTCTGATCCAGCGTTGATCCGCGTGAATCGGTAGCAAAGAAGTTCGAGGGCTTATGACGACTGCAACCCGCACTAATCCTCTCTCCTATCTCACTGAGCAACTCGACGAACTGAAAGTCAAGGGCACGCACTTCAAGTTGCGTGTGCTCGATGATGAGCAGGCGCCGGTCTGCACGTTCGACGGCAAGAAGGTGATCAATCTTGCCTCGAACAATTACCTGGGACTGACCACGCATCCCAAGCTGCGCGAGGCAGCGCTCGAGGCCACGCGCAAGTATGGCGTCGGATCGGGTGCCGTGCGCACCATCGCCGGCACGATGAAGATCCATATGGAACTGGAAGAAAAGATTGCGCGGTTCAAGAACGTAGAAGCCTGCGTGGTCTTCCAGTCAGGATTCGCAGCCAATGCAGGAACCGTTTCGGCCATTCTGGGCAAGGATGACTTCATCATTTCTGATGCGCTGAATCACGCTTCGATCATTGACGGTGCGCGTCTTTCGAAAGCCAAGATCTTAGTCTTCCGCCACAAAGAGATCGCGCACGCGGAAGAACAGCTGGCGAGCGTGAAAGATCAACCCGGCAAGAAATTGCTGATCACTGACGGCGTCTTCTCGATGGACGGTGACATCGGCCCACTGCCCGCGTTGTGCGATCTGGCCGAAAAATACGGCGCCATCATGATGGTCGACGATGCGCATGCGTCCGGCGTTCTTGGACGCAATGGGCGCGGAACGATCGACCACTTCGGCATGCACGGGCGCGTGGACATTCAGGTCGGAACGTTGTCGAAGGCGATTGGGGCGCTGGGCGGATACGTTTGCGGCACGCGCGACCTGATCGACTATCTCTATCATCGCGCGCGGCCGTTCCTGTTTTCGACCTCGCATCCACCCTCGGTAGCGGCGACGTGCATCGCCGCGTTCGAAGTGCTGGAGCAAGAACCCGAGCGCATGGAGAAGCTGTGGGAGAACACGCGCTTCTGGAAGAAAGAACTGGGCCTGCTCGGATTCGATATCGGTGGCAAAACCACGCCCGCCAGTGAAACGCCAATCACGCCGATCATCATCGGTGACGGCAAGCTCACGATGGACTTCTCGCGCGAACTTTTCAAGGAAGGCGTGTTCGGGACTGGGATCACATTTCCAACGGTGCCCGAAGGAAAAGCCCGCATCCGCACCATCATGACCGCGACGCACACGCAAGAGGAACTGCAGGAAGCGCTGGACGTGCTGAGGAAAGTTGGCAAGCGGATGGGGATTCTGGCTTAGTACATCGCCAGTTCGCCCAAACGGCAGGACTGGTTGAACTGGTAGGGATCCTTCGACTTCGCAGGCGCTTCACTACGTTTCGCGCCTGCTGCGCTCAGGATGACAATTTGACTGGGCCTTACTCTGCTACGACTTCGATGGCGGTGACCGTCGCGTAGCGCGTTTCGGGGACGAATTCCAGCAGGAGCTTGCCCTGTGCATTGGGCTCGAGGCCTGAGATCTTGCGCACGAGAGGGCGATTCTCTCCGACCTGCTTGACGATGTCCAGATTGTCGATCACCGTCTTGCCGTTACAGAAGACGTTAAAGACGCGTCCTTGCGGAGCGCTTCTGCCGTGAGAGGCGGGCGGAGTCATACGGTCGAAGCTGTCAGCTGCATGATGTTCGATGAAGTGCATTGTCACGGTGTACTGGCCTGGAGGAACTGGAATGGCGTAAGAGAAATGTCCCCAGCGTTCGGTCTCGTAGAAATCGGGATCGTCGGTGTTCTCGGCGGGCTCCTGGCTGCTGCTGATCTGGCCGCCTTTGAAATACAGGTCTGGACTCCACCAGCGGCTGTCGTTCGAGTAGTACGGCACGTCGCGGGCCACGATGCGCACGGGACGGATCTGCCCGTGCACGCCGGGTAGAATTTCAATCGCGGAGAGCATTGCGCTACCGCTCTTTCCTGAAGAGAAACTGAGATGCAGTTGGCCGTCGCTGGCCGGAGAGACGTCGTGAAAAACTTTGACCTCGGCGGTACGGTCACCTCCGGCGTCGGCCAGGACATCGAGATCCCGCAGAAGGGGTTGACCATTGGCGCTAACCGTCATGGTACGGCTGCCCTCGCCACCGCCTCCTTCGTTCTCGGGACCGTAGAAGGTCTCGGCAAAGTGCAGGTGAAGCTCATAGGTTCCCGGCTTCAACGGGACGTTGTAAGAAAAGTCTCCCTGGCGGCTGTTGCGATAGATAATCGGATCTTGTGTGCGCCAGATATGCTGGACTGTGCTCATTGCCGCGCTGCCGCCTGAGAAATCGGTGTCTGGATCCCATACCTTACCAGCATGATCAACATATTTCCGGTTCGAACCGGCCAGTATGTGTACTTCTTCGCCCACGGGAAGGCCAACGGGTTGCGCAGGCTGGAGCGTTGGTGGCGGATAAGCAGCCGACTGCGGCTCTGCCTTCGGCTTTCTTTGCATGAAGTAAGCTGCAACAAGAAGTCCGGCGACGACCACGACCGCCACCGCCATGAACCAGGCGTTCCGGGATGTCCAATCTTCAGGCTTGGTCAGGGATCGTGAGACCGGTGGTTCCTTCGGGGTTGCGCCGTTCACGCCTTCTTCAGAGACTAGCTTGCGTTGAAATGACGGAACGTACTGACCGACCGGGATCACGATTTGTACTTCGTGGGAGGCGCCGGGGCCTCCGTAGTACTCGGTGAGGCGCTTGCGCAACCGGTTGGCATGCACGCGAACGATCGAATCCGAGTCCTGATCGAACGAATCTTGCCGGTCGAAAACGTCGACGGCTACCGAATACTCTTTGATCTGATCAGTTTCACCAGCGAAGGTCTTCTCGCACAGATAAGAAAGAAGATGGCTTAATGCGGGAGAGCGCGCAAACAGGGGGGACTGCAAGACCGTTTGGAGTTCGGCCCGTTCTCCTTCCCAGGAAGTAGTTTCTGCGGTGATCGAAGGCACCCGGAACCTCCCGCGTTCGTACACCACGCGCCTTCTGCTTCTTTATACGCCTGTTCGCCAGATTCGGTTCATTCAAACGGTTACTTAACGGCTGTAACCCTAGGGTATTCGCTCCGGCCAAGTAACTGTTGTGTTTCTACTCACAACTTCCAAGTGGCTGACTTACTTTGGGATATCTAGCCGGTACGAGACATCTCTGGCTCACTAACCCCCCTGTAGCGGATATAGCGTTGTGGCAGAACTCCAATCGGCGCATAACTGACCCAGTGACGGAGAGCAAGAACGCCGGGCAACCGGATGCGAGGCAACTCCGAACCTGGAGGTTGAATATGCGAAATACCACATTGAAACTTACGCTGATGGTGCTGCTCGTTACGCTGTCGCGGTTTGGCACCGCAGAAGACGTCAACCCGCAGAAGGCTGCCCCCAACCTGAACGCCATGAGCGCTGCCGAACTCGAGAAGGCCGGCGACGAGGCACGCGCGCAGAAGGATTACAGCTCGGCCATCGACTATTTCAGCGCGGCGGTCCGCAAAGACCGCAAGAATGCAGCGCTCTACAACAAGCTCGGGCTTGCCGAACTGAGAAAAGACCAAATCAAGGCCGCGCGCATGGACTTCGACAAAGCATCGAAGCTGAAGCCGAAATATGCCGAGGCCATCAATAACATTGGCGCAACCGAGTATCTCAAGAAGAACTATGGAAGCGCCGCGAAATACTTCAAGAAAGCAATTGCGCTCGATGAGGCTCACGCGACGTATCACGTGAACCTGGGCGCGGCCTGGTTCAGCCAGAAGAAGATGGATCGCGCAATTGCGGAATACACGCGGGCGATTGAAATCGATCCCGATGCATTCCGGCACGACAACAGAACGGGTATTGCCGCACAGATCGCCAGTCCGGAAGAGCGGGCGCAGTTCTCCTATGCGCTGGCAAAGGCCTATGCCAAACGCGGTGACCTGGAAGGCTGCCTGCAGTGCCTGAAGAAGGCGAAAGAAGATGGGTATCGCAATCTGGCGAATGTCTATCGCGATGAAGAGTTCACCCAGTTGCGGACCAATCCGAGACTGCAGGAGGTGGTACCTCCGCCGGTAGCGAAGTAAAACCAGACTTCGGCTTCTCCTCCGCTCTGATTTCGACCGTCCCACGCGGAGGAGAAGCCCGGCGGGGTACCCTTCACATCACTTCATTTGAATGGTGCCACTCGCCGGAAACAGGACGCGATTCACTTCCTCCTCTGAAGTTGTCCCCAGATGTTCTGCCTTCCACCTCATGGCTGCTGTTATCCGCGTGCGCCCGCTGGGGTGATCGTAAAAGATGAATTCCTCGAGCGGCGTGGGATCGAGCTTGCGATATTCGCCCAAGAACATATCCACGTTCGCTTCCGCGTCGGGCTGCCGTGCGGCGTTAAGGCCGTACATGTCGGCTTCGAATTC
Organism: Candidatus Sulfotelmatobacter sp.; assembly: GCA_035946775.1. Lineage (GTDB taxonomy): Bacteria > Acidobacteriota > Terriglobia > Terriglobales > Acidobacteriaceae > Sulfotelmatobacter. The sequence continues at coordinate 25,411 of DASYZA010000017.1, forward strand.
CATGGTCCGGCTGATGGTGTTGTTGATGGGCGTGGCGAGAAAGAAAATCAGGGAAAAGATGATGACCGCGAGGGGCAGGACGGCAACATCTCCAATGCCGCGGATGTCCCAGGCAGCACCCCAGCGCGCCAGGGCGAAATTGAGACCCCAATTCAAGAGAGCGAATGCGATGACAATGACAACTCCAAACATCACCAGACCTTTGTAGATGTGGTTGAGGACATAGTGGCCCATCTCGTGGCCCATGGTGGTGGCGATTTCCGCCGGAGTGCAGCGCTTCAGCAGGTTGTCGTTCAGGGAGATCCGCATGGTACCGGCAAATCCGCTGACATTGGCGCTGACGCGGTTCGATTGCCGCGATGCGTCGAATTCGTAGACATCCTTGGCGGGAATGCCGTTAGCGCGGGCTAATGAGAGGATAGGATCTTTGACGCTGGGATCCTGCAGCTTTTTGTACTGGTTGAAGAGTGGCGAGATGTAGACGGGAGCGATCACGCCGACGAAAGCAGAAAAGAAAATCATCAGCACCGCGCCCCAGACCCACCAGGTTTTTCCCAGCCGCCGTACCAGACCGAACAGAGGCACCATGAGGATCGCTCCGAGGATGAGTCCGACGGCGGTGCCCACAAGCTGATCTCGCATCCATGGACCGAAGGTCTGGTTCATCAGGTCGTATTTGCGCTCGCGGAAGAAGCCTTCGTAGACGGTGAGAGGAAACATCAGGATGCTCGTCAAAACGAGGAATTGAATCCAGTACAAGATCGTTTGCAGAGGGCGGAAGCGAGTGATGCGCTCGGCGAGATTGCGCATCTTTGCCGACCAGCGGAAGCGCAGCAATAGCCACATAATGATCAGGGTGACGACTAAGTCCCACAAGATGAGCCAGTATCCGCCTTCGAAGTAGGCATCGGAGCGGGCCCGCTGCGGCGGAGGCATCTTTGCCAGATAGGCATCGACCGCTGCACGGATATCGAAAGATTGCGAAGGTGCCGCGCCAGCGGCAAGTTGTTGCGGTGCAGCCGGAGTTGTGGTTTGCGCGAACGCGACCAGGTTGAGGAACAAAGAAACGAGAACAGCAAACCGGAGTACCCGAGCCATGTGAGCCTCCTTCTGGGACTCGAAAGGAGCGAATCGAAAAACTCTTGTATCTACAGCCGTGGACTAATCGGCGCGATATACGATCTTTCCGCCGACGATCGTCGCGACAATCTTACCTGTGAACTGCCATCCGTCAAACGGAGTGTTGCGCGAAAGGGAGCGGGACTTCGAGGCTTCGAAAGTCCAGCGCTTTCTTGGATCGAAGATGGTTACGTCGGCGCAATTGCCCCGCGTCAGCGAGCCCCGGCCGTTGAGATCGAAGACTCGCGCTGGGCCTGAGGTAAACAACTCGACAACGCGGGTAAGGGGAATCTTGTTTTTGACGCAGAGCTGGGTGATGGCGAGCGGCAGGGCAGTTTCGAGGCCAGTGATTCCGAATGAGGCACGCTCGAACTCCACTTTCTTTTCATGGGCCGCGTGCGGGGCGTGATCTGTCGCGATAGCGTCGACCGTTCCGTCGGCAAGTGCGACCAGGATCGCCTCGCGATCTGCCGCGGACCGGAGCGGGGGATTCATTTTGAAATTGGTATCGTATTCGCCGACGTTCTCGTCGATGAGCGTGAAGTGGTGCGGAGTGACTTCGCAGGTGACTCGCGCTTTCGCGCGTTTGCCACGGCGGACTGCCTTGAGTGCGTCGGCCGTGGAAAGATGAGCAACGTGCAGCCGCGATTCGCGAATCTGCTGGGCGAGCGTAACGTCACGGTCGACGATGGAGGCCTCTGCCGCAGCAGTCATTCCGCGCAAACCTAGGCGGAAACTGGTTGGGCCGGCATGCATGGAGCAGCTCTCGGTAACGCGAGTATCTTCCGCATGCTGGACGACGGGTAAGTTCAGTTCGGCACCGAGCCGAAGAGCCATGCCCATGATGTCGTCTTCGAGGATCGGTTTGCCGTCGTCGGTGACTGCGACGGCGCCCGCATGCTGCAGGGCGCTGAAATCGGTGAGGTTCGTTCCTCCGCTGCTTTTCGTGGCTGCGGCAATCGGAAAGACGTTAACCAGCGCACCCCGTTGCGGGTCGCGTAACCACGTGACCCACTCCGCCGTGTCGACGACGGGGGACGTGTTCGGCATGGTGCAGACAGAGGTGAAGCCTCCGGCTGCAGCGGCAGCGGTACCGGTCGCGACGGTTTCTTTGTAGTTCTGACCGGGCTCGCGCAGATGGACGTGGAGGTCGATGAATCCGGGGGCGACGATCAGACCGCGGGCATTGAAGGTTTCATCGGCGGCGCCACGGATTTTGTTTGGAGGTGCGACCTCGGCGACGCGCCCGTCGCGCAGAAGGATGTCCATAAGGGCGTTGATCTTGGCGGCGGGATCGATCAGGTGGCCGCGTTTGATGAGCAGGCTTTTCGATTGTTGTCGGCTCATCTGCAGCTCTCCGGCAACTTCTTTTCCGCGGATACATGCGGATCTCGCGGATTTTTTCTGGCATTCTCGAAGGCGTAACGTCTAAATTGAGCCTGCGGCCCGAAGTTGAATAGCAGACCCACTTCAATGTCGGTTGCGCGAAGATAATTCAGCAACTGTTTCTCCCACGCCAAGTCGATGTCGCGACCCGTCTTGAGCTCAATCAGAACCTTTTTCTCAACCAGCAGGTCCGCTCGAAACTCGCTGATTTGAATTCGGTGAAACCAGACCGGGACAGCGACTTGTCGTTCGAAAAAGATCTTATTCTCGGCAAGCACGACAGAAAACGCCTGCTCATAAACGGATTCCAGAAACCCGTGTCCCAATTCGTTGTAGATATTGAAGAAGATGCCGATTATTCGCTCCGTCAGATCCCTATATTTCAATCCGCGTTTATCCGCGTAAATCCGCGGCAAAGAAGTTGCCGTCCTCATTTCGCTTTCCCCAGCGCCCGCGCCAGGATTGCCATGCGCGTGGGGACCCCGTTATGGACTTCGTCGACGATCACCGACTGCCGACTGTCGGCGACTTCAGCCGTCAGCTCCAAGCCACGAATGATCGGACCCGGATGCATGACGATCGCATCGCGCTTTGCCAATTTCAAACGGGCGGCGGTCATCTGGTAGCGGTCGATGTAATCCTGCAACCGGAGTTTCTGCCCGGCCAAGCGTTCCTTCTGCACGCGCAGCAGCATGATCACGTCAGTGCCACGCAACGCGTCTTCGATATGGCGCGTGACACGAAGTCCCGGAGCCAGAGTCCCGGCAACGTCGGGAACAAACTCTGGCGGACCGCACAGCGTGAGCTTCACACCAAAACGCGTTAGGAGATGACAGGCACTGCGCGCAACACGGCTGTGATAGATGTCGCCAACGATAGTTGCCTGCAAGCCTTTGAGCGATTTTTTGCGCCTTAGGATGGTGAGCGCATCGAGCAGGGCTTGCGACGGATGCTCGTGCATGCCGTCTCCGGCATTGATGATGGGGATATCGAGATGGGCCGCCATGAGGTGCGGCGCCCCGGCCGCAGGATGGCGCATCACAATGCAATCGGCGCCGACGGCGCGCAGGGTATATCCGGTGTCGATGATGGACTCGCCCTTCTCGATGCTCGATCCGGAGGATTGCACCAGAGTGGTCATGGCGCCCAGCGACTTGGCGGCGAATTCGAAAGAGGAACGGGTTCGGGTAGACGGCTCGTAGAAGAGCAGTACGATGCGCTTGCCGCGAAGCAGGGGACGCGCCTTCTGGGGATTCATGCGCCGCGCCAGGTTCAAAAGGGCCGCGATGTCTTTGGTTTCAAGATGCTCGATACCGAGCAGCGAACCTCGTACGGGCTTGTTCATGCGAGAAACGGTTCGTTCAGAAAAATGCAAACCGTGCATCATACGCGGGACGGTCAGATGGCTGCAAGGGCAGGAAAGAAGTAATCAGCTCAGCGCTTCCGGCCGAAAATCGTTGCGCCGGCGATCCCGCCAAACGCTCCGAGGACGATCGAGATGACGAAGAGCATCACGCCGCCGACGATCATCGCGGCCATGAAGCCATCCGGCGTTTTCAGTTGCTCAATTGCTGCCTGGATTTGGGCATCGCTGGGCCGGGCGGCGGCCCATTTCTCCGCGTTCGCCAGAATTCCATCGTGAAGCTTCGCGCGAAGATCGGGCATGGTGGACGCGAAGGCGATGATCAGAACTGTGAGCCCGAAGGAAAGCAGACCGCTGAAAGCACCCAAGCGGATCGCTTCCGGGATTCTGACCACATTCCCCGGATGGCCCTGACGCGCGAAAATCACGGCCAGGAATCCTACGCTGGGCATGGCTACCAAAGGATTCAGGCCAAGAAACATGAGAACAAGGACCACAAGTGCTGCCAGACCGCAGGGTTTTAGAGCCTGCGACCAACGGATGGGAACGGCGAGCACAGGCACGGTCTCGGTTGCGGGAAGAGTGGCGACCATACCTGAAGTTGCCGCTGGCTCGCCAAAAGAGGCGGCGACCGGAGCCGGTTCAGCGACGATGACGCGAATCTGCGGGGCCAAGCAATGGGGGCAAAACGGCCTGCCTTCCTCCAAAACTTGCCCGCACTTGTAACAAGGTTGCTCCATCTTGGTGCATCAAAGCCATGACCAGGCTTGCCTTGAAGGTAACGCAGCGAGACACGACAGGCAAGGTGCCGGACGCACACAAAGGCATAAACCGCGAAGGGCGCGATGCCCTTTCACCGCAAAGGACGCACAGAACAACGCGAAGAGCGCGACGGCCTAGATATCGCCTTGCTTTCCTCGCGTGTGGACATACACCAAGGCGAAATGAGTTCCCTTGTTATCCGCCGGCTCGACCGAGACAACGTGCTGGTTGTCTTCGGTGCCGACCTTGAGTTCCGTGACCGGGCCTGAGTCCTGGTCGCACGTCAGTTGTTTGTCATCGCCCTTGCTGGAATCCTTGTCGTCATTGTGCACATCGACGCCACTCTTTTGCGAGTGGCATTCGAGCACTTTGCCGTACCGCTTCAGCTTGCCGCGGTAGAAATCGATGATCTTTGCCGGAGCATCGTCGGAGACATAGTTCGCAACGACCAGCTTCATTCCGAACGCATCCGTTAGAAGACTGAGGTTCGCCTGGCTACTGTTCGAGTCATCGTTTTTGAGGCGCGCGCCGGGATACAGCGGCAAGCCCACTTTTTTCGCATCTGCATCTTTGCCGACATGGAGATCTCCGGCGGGGCTGCGGACGTCGACATTCTTGTCGTGAGAGGGCGCGTCTTGCGCCATCAGCGGGCAGGCCAGCCCCGCAGCCAAAGTCAAACAAAGTCCCAGATTGCGCAGCATGCGTCCTCCTCCGAACAGAAATTGTTAAATGTCCGCTTCTTTCCCGTGAGTGCGAACGTAAACGAGTGAAAAGTTCGATCCGCTGCCTGACGGTTCCACGGCGACGATGTGCTGGTTCTCACGCGTGCCGACTTTCAGTTCGACGTCGTGTCCGGAACCTTCGCAGGTCAACTCGTGGGAATCGTCGTGGTGCCCCTTATAGTCCGTGTGCACATTCAGGCCGCTGGTTTGACACTGGAGCACATTCCCGTATTTCTTGAGTTGGTCCTTGTAGTAAGCGACGATCTTGCCGGGAGCATCGTTGGATTCATATTCCAACGCGACCACCCGGACTCCAAAACCGAAGCTGGTGATGTTAACGTTGGCGCTCTTGTCCTTCCCGTCCTCTTTCTCTCGCAACCGGGCGCCAGGATAGACCGCGATGCCCACGTCTTCGGGATTTGCGTCTTTGCTGACGTGAATGCCGCCGACAAGCGTGTTGATGTCGACTTGCTTATCCTCTCCGCTCTGCTGTTTCTTCACATTGATGCTGCACGCGGAAACTGCCAGCAGCATCAGCCCCAGCACAAAGCAAATCACAATTTTAGTTTTGCCCATGGGGTGATCCTCTTTTTGCAATCTGCGCCGGGCGCTCCATTCCGGAGCCGCGCTGAGCGACGTTAGGGATACTTACGGGGAGATGGCCGCGAATCGGGATCTCGCCAAAGAGCGCCTTGACAGCGGCTACTTCGGAGACCGTCGCATTGGAAAACGTACACATATAGGTTTCGATTTTCGGGAAATCACTCGCCAGATACGGATTGCCGACGGCAATGACGGCGGTCTTTTGTGAAGCGTGATCGAGCAACTGTTGCAGAAGCGTGCCGCTAGCGTCCGACATTTGCATCGAGTTTCCGATCTTGCCCGCCGTAGGGATCACGTACACGGCTGCAACCACGGTCTGCGCCTCATCGGCCGCCTTGAGCACTTCGTCACTCATTCCGGCGGCAATGCGGGGATCAACATAGATGACGCGCGCATCCGGAATGCGAGCGCGAAACTCGCGTCCGAACGCACGTCCTGATTCGCTGCGCACGTCTTCGGAGAAGAGCACCGCCAGTGTCTGATTGTGCGTCTCCTCTCTGGTCATATACGGAAGCCCCGCCTTCACGGTTCCCTTCGATTTCAAGGGAAGAACTTTGCCTGAGTCCCGGACGAGGGTGATGGCCGAGTCGGCCACCTGCTGGCCAAAGGCCAGATCTTCGGGCTTGCCCACGGACTTGGCCAAGGCGTTCAGATCCACCGTCCGCGACTCATTCAGCCCAAGAGACGCCTTTGTTTTCAGTATCTTGAGCACGGATCGATCCAGCCGCTGCTTCGAAATCTCGCCCGATTTCACGGCTTTGATCATCGAATCGTACGATGCGCCCAGATCCGCGGGGATGATCAGCAGGTCATTTCCGGCCTTGAATGCCTCGACCGCCGCTCGGCCGATATCGTTGGCGAACAGGTGGGTAAGGCCGGCCATATCGAGTGCATCGGTTACGACAACGCCTTTGAACCCGAGTTGCTGTTCGAGGAGATTGGACACGACGTTCGGAGAAATCGTGGCGACGTGGTTGGGATCGCTGTCGAGCGCGGGGACGGTGACGTGCGCGACCATAACCGAATCGACTCCCGCTGCGATCGCCTGCCTGAACGGCGGAAGCTCGATGGACTGCAAGTGGTTCATATCGACGTTCACGCTGGCAACGCCAAGGTGAGAGTCGGTAGCGGTGTCGCCGTGACCGGGAAAGTGCTTGACCGTTGTCAGCATGCCGCCTTCGTGCGCGCCTTTGATGTACGCGGTGACGAGGTCCCCAACCTGTTTCGGATCTTCTCCGAACGAACGCGTATTGATGATCGGATTGGCAGGGTTCGAATTTACGTCGGCATCGGGAAAGAAATTCCAATGCACCCCGATCGCGCGCGCTTCGAGCGCAGTGATGCGGCCGAAGTTTTCGGCATCTTCCGGTTTGCCGTCGGCACCAAAGGCCATAGCATGCGGGAAATTCGTGGTGCCCATCAAACGGGTGGCAACGCCGCGCTCGAAGTCCGCGGCGAAGAGCAGCGGCAATTTCGATTCGCGCTGCAGACGGTTCAGCAGATCGGCTGCCTCGTACGGTTCGCTGCGGAGGAGGAGCGGGCCATCCACGTGGACCGTCATGGCGAACGAGCCTACGTGGTACTTCTTCATGGCATCGAGCAGCTGCAGGTACTCGGGATTTTCCACGTTGAGAAATCCGGCGCGGCACCACACCATGAAAAGCTGCCCAACCTTTTCGTCCAGCGAGAGCTTGTGCAGAGTCTTCTCCGCCCATTTGGTATCGGCCTCTGTGTGGTGGATGGGCGCGGGACGCAGATGTTTTTCCTTCGCAAATGAAGACGCACTGAGGGCAAGGCTTATTACGAGGACAGTTAGGATTTTCTGCATGCAGGAACGATAGCAGAAGTGCCGGCTTCCGGCGCCCGGCTTTCGGCTTCACGACAGAGGTATGTTAATCCGGGTGCATCCGCGGCAGAGAAGTCCTCACTGTCGCGATTGCGGTTTCCTGGATATGGGGATCATCTCCGAACCCTTTCAGCCAGAGGACATCCGGCTCGCGGCGGAACCACGTCATCTGGCGCTTGGCGTAATTGCGATGTCCTTGCTGCGCGGCTTGCACCGCTTGAGCTTCAGTCAACTCTCCACGCAAAAGCTGGCTCGCTTGCTTGTATCCCAAAGACGCTAAGGAACGAGCCCGGTCGCCGAATTTTTTTATGAGTTTCCTCGTCTCATCGACCAGCCCCGCATTGAACATCTTGCTTGCGCGATCATTGATTCGCTCGTAAAGCAGTGCCCGGTCCGGATCGAGCCCCAAGCGCAAAATTCGGAATCCCTGAATCGGATCGCGTCGTTGCTGCCACAGTTCTGACATTTTCTGCCGTGATGCGAGACAGACCTCGATGGCTCGGATCAGCTTAGGGGCATCATTCGGGTGGATCTTTTCCGCCGAAGCAGGATCCAGCCGAGTCAACAGACGATGTAGATATCCGGAGCCACGGCTCGCAGAACGTTTTCTGAGGCGCTCGCGTAGTTCTTCCGAGCGCTGCGGTCCGGCGAAGAGGCCCTCGAGCAGCGCCCGTAAATAAAGCCCTGTGCCGCCGACCACTATGGGAAGATGCTGTCGCGAACTGACCCCGCGGATCACTTCCCTGGCACGACGCGCATACTCGCCGGCGGTCATCTCGTTTGTGGGATCAAAGAAGTCAAAAAGGTGGTGCGGCGCGCGGGACCGCTCTTCGGGCGTGGGTTTGGCTGTACCAATATCGAATTCACGGTAGATCGCGACCGAATCGCAGTTGACGATTTCTCCGTTGAACTTTTCGGCAAGCGCGAGAGAAAGGGCTGTTTTTCCGCTGGCCGTCGGTCCGAGAATTACCACGAGGAGCGGCTTGGCAAAATCCAGAGTTCCCGGCGCCACGTTCAGCGCCAAGTCCAGTGAATCTCGTGCCAGTAGCGCACCAGGGTAAGGACAAGCAGAACCAGCGCGATCAGAAGCAGGCCAGTGGTCTCGGAGGCGTACACAGCCTGACGGTGATGCCGATGAACAGCCTGGCTGTCGACGGCTTCAGTTTTGACTACGGGGGGAGGCACGCGGCTATTGTAGCGCCGGAAAAGTGAAAGTCCAGGCACCAGCTGTGATCCTCTATGTTCCGGGTCTTTGATTTTTCCGGAACCTGCCTTACCTCCGCCGCGTATCAACGTCTAAGTAGCGGGTGCAGGTGTGCTTGCCCGCTGGAGGACGTATGAAATCAGCGTTTCTGCGCAGTTTCCCGGCAGTTGCCGCGTTGTTCCTGATCGTCGCTGCTTTGCCGGCTCATGCCGAAGAGTGGTCGAAAACCTATGCCTTAACCGGTAAGCCCGAATTAAAAGTTGACACGTCCGACGCCAACATCCGAATTCGGACGGGCGACCAGAACACCATACAGGCCCAAGTGATCACCAAGGGATACAAGATCGGCGAAGGCGGCATTCGCATCGACGAGCGCCAGAACGGCAATATCGTGGAAATCGAGGTGCGCTATCCGCACCAGGGATTCAATATCGGTTGGGGAAATCATCAGGTCGAGGTCATCCTCCAGATGCCACGGGAAGGCAATGTGGACCTGCGCACGGGGGACGGCAGAATCGACGTTGCCGGACTCAAGGGTGAGATGACGATGCATACCGGCGATGGATCGGTAGAACTGGACAGCGTTGACGGCAAGCTGCGCGCCTCAAGCGGCGATGGACACATCCAGGCCAACGGCCGCTTCGACGAGCTCGATCTGAAGACCGGTGACGGGCATATGGATGTGCGCGCGAATTCCGGATCGTCTCTGGCGAATAGCTGGCGGCTCGAGACGGGCGATGGCAGCGTTTCGCTGGAGGTGCCGCACGATCTGGCTGCGAATGTCGACCTGCATACGAGTGATGGCCACATCGATCTCGACATGCCGGTTAGCACCGAGGGGAAAGTCCGGGAAAATGAGATCCGCGGGAAGCTGAACGGCGGTGGAAACCTGCTCACCATCCGCACGGGCGATGGATCGATTCATTTGAAGAAGGGATAAAACAAGCTCTCAGCTGTCAGCTCTGAGCTCTCAGTTCGATGATTCCGAGGCCTGGTAGCTGAAGCTTACTTCATCGCGCATTATTGCTGCGCGAGTCTATACTTTTCAGTCCTGCAATTTGACTATCCGAAGAGGTCTTTCTATGTGCGCTTCGCGCATTCGTCTTGTCCTGATACTGCTCGTTCTTTCACTCACCTCAAGCTTTGCTCAGCAGCCGGCAACTTCGCATGAACCAGTTCTCGATGTCACCTCGATGGATCGGTCGGTCGATCCTTGCGTGGATTTCTTTGCCTACTCGTGCGGAGGGTGGATCAAGAACAACCCCATTCCTCCCGACCAGTCGTCGTGGGATACGTATTCGAAGATGCAGGATGAGAATCTGGCGAAGCTGCGGGACATCCTGGAAACCGCTTCGGCGCCGGATCCCAACCGCAACGCGGTGACGCAGAAGATTGGCGACTACTACGCCAGTTGCACGGACGAAAAGGCAATCGAGGCGAAAGGGATTGAACCGCTGAAACCCATGTTGGACCGCATAGCCAACATGAAATCGAAAGCGGAGCTGGCGGACACGAAGAGTGCGATGCCCTTTGTGAATCTCTTTTTCAACTTTGGATCGACGCAGGATTTTCGCGACGCTAACCAGGTGATCGCCGAAGTCGACCAGGGTGGGCTCGGGCTTCCCGATCGCGACTACTACACGAAAACGGACGCGAAGTCAGAAGAACTGCGCAAGGCATATGTCGCGCACGTGCAGAAAATGTTTGAACTGCTGGGCGATGCCCCGGATTCCGCTGCTGCCGAGGCTCAGACCATTCTGCGCATTGAGACCAATCTGGCCAAAGGATCGATGACTCGGGTGGAACGTCGCGACCCAAAGAACCGCGATCACAAGATGACCAGCGCGGTTTTTGAGAAGACGGCTCCTGACTTCCAGTGGCAGGCATACTTCACAAAAGTGGGCTTGCCCAATGTAGCCAGCCTCAACGTGGCTTCGCCGAATTTCTTCAAGGCGCTGAACACCGAGTTGCAGCGCGAAAGCCTGCCCGATTTGAAGATGTATTTGCGATGGCACCTAATCCGCTCCGATGCGCCGTTTCTTTCGTCGGCATTCGTGAATGAAAATTTCGCGTTTTACGGCAAGACCCTGCGCGGACAAGAGCAGTTGAAGCCGCGCTGGAAGCGTTGCACCGAGAACATTGACGACGATCTCGGCGAGGCACTCGGGCAGGCTTATGTCGAGAAATATTTCCCGCCGGAAGCGAAGCAGCAGGCGCTCAAGATGGTGAAAGAGATCGAGGCGGCGATGCAGCAGGACATCAATGGCCTGCCCTGGATGTCGCCTGCCACCAAACAGCAAGCCATTGCCAAGCTGCACAAAGTTGCCAACAAGATTGGATATCCCGACAAGTGGCGCGACTACAGCAAGCTGGAAATTATTCGCGGCGATGAACTGGGAAACGTGGAGCGCTCGCGGCAGTTCGAGTTCAACCGTCAGCTGGCAAAGATCGGCAAGCCGCTCGATCGAGGCGAGTGGGACATGACGCCGCCCACGGTGAACGCCTACTACAACGACCAGATGAACGACATCAATTTTCCGGCTGGAGTTCTGCAGCCTCCGGCGTTTGATCCAACGTCTGATGCCGCTCCGAATTACGGAGACACCGGAGGCACCATCGGCCACGAACTCACGCATGGATTCGACGATGAGGGCCGCAAATTCGACGCTGATGGCAATCTGCGCGACTGGTGGACTTCGGAAGATGGAAAGCGCTTCGAAGAGCGTGCGGCATGTATTTCGAATCAGTACTCAAATTACACGATCATCGACGACATCAAGATCAACGGGAAGCTGACGCTGGGCGAAGATGTTGCCGATCTCGGCGGACTGCTGCTCGCCTACATGGCTTGGCAGCAGGACACGAAAGATCAAAAACTCGAGCCGATCGATGATCTCACGCCCGAGCAGCGCTTCTTTGTCGGATACGGACAGAGCTGGTGCGGTCAGTCGCGCGATGAAACCAAGCGTCTGAGGGCGACGGTCGATCCGCATTCCCCGGAGAAATACCGGACGAATGGCGTCGTCTCAAATATGCCGCAATTCGAGGAAGCGTTCCACTGCAAGGCTGGACAGCCTATGGTGAACGCGAACCGGTGCAGGGTTTGGTAGTGAGTCTGGAAGTTGAGGCTCTATTAGGGTGCTCAAGTAACGGAGTACACCTCGCCCATAAATGAGTGGGACGCTTGTTTTCGACGCTCACGGCGCCAGACTCGTCGTGCTCCGAGTGGCGGTGCCCGCCCTCTCGACACTACGCCTGTGCATCGCGGGCCAATCCAGGAAGATGCTGGGCAATAAAGCCGCAAGTACGATGGCGATCCAGAACACTGCTTCGCCCGCACTCGGGTTTAGGAGAATCGCCGGAAAGAACATTGCGACCGCTCGCCCAGCAGTAAAAACCATGGCGAAGGGATAGCTGCGTATCATCCATCGGCGATGCAGGGCAATGTTGCCAGTGCGAACGCAGTAGAGTGCGATGGCCGTGCATACGACCCAGCCCAGAGCCTGCATGCAGTTGGCTGCGATCACTGAAGACGGCTTCGGAATTTTGAAAGCTACGACGACGGCAAACGGTGCCGAAATGAACACGCTCGTCACGTACGCATATCCAAGGAAGCGATGCATCCACAGGTAACGCGCTCGCAGGCGATTCGAGAACTGGAAAGCGGCAAGCCCCATCGCCAGTATTCCGAAGACAGCATGAACCGGCAAGAACCACGTCGCAGGGGCGTAGTGCCGCGCGATCGGCGACGCAGGGTCAAGAATCCCCGCATTCTTCACATACGCTGCAAGGATTGTCAGCGCGAAAAAACCCAGGAAAAACAGTATCTTTGCAGGAGATCGCGATTTGACAGTAGGTGAGGTCGCAGCGGGCATCACTGAAGAGATTCGAGAGAGCGTATCGCAGCGCCGGAGAGCGAGTCAATCGCGGGAATCGTGCAGCACTCTCGTAAGGTCCCAATATTTCTACTTGACGTCGCTTACAGTTTACGATGCGACATAGACGATCTTGCCCTTTCCATTCGCGCTTCACCTGTTCGCCGCTTGGGATCCACCGAACAACACGGCGCGCATTGAGATGCTGCCGAAGTCGAACCCTTCGTAGGGATATGAAACCGCATCGTTCTCATCGGTGGCGCCCATGCAATACAGCAAGGGCAAGTAATGCTCGACTGTGGGGTGCGCGGTGGCCAGCAGCTTCTCTCCCCACTTGTGCGGATTCGCCAAGGCGACGGTGTCGTGCGCGTCCACCGCGCTTTTGACTTTCGCATCGAACTCGACGGCCCAATCGTAGGCGCCGTGAGGATCGTTCCAATCAATTTTCCGCAAGTTGTGCACGATGTTGCCACTGCCTACGATCAGCACTCCGCGCTCACGCAGGCTTGCGATCTCGCGCCCAAGCGCCAGATGCGATTTCATGTCGCGCCGTTCATCCAGGCTCAACTGAAACGCGGGCACGTCCGCCTCGGGATACATGTGCCGCAACACGCTCCATGAGCCGTGATCGAGGCCCCACTCCTGATCGCGTTTGATCTCGGGATCGCTCGCCACGCGCTCGGCTTCTTCGGGAGCACCCGGCGCGGGATATTGCACCTCGTACAAAGCGGGAGGGAAGCCGTAGAAGTCGTGAATCGTTTCAGGATGATCCGAAGTGAGCACACGAGTGCCGTCGGTGGTCCAATGGGCCGAGATCACGCAGACGGCCTTGGGTCGAGGGAACCGCGCGCCGAGGCCGGTCAGCGTCTCAGTGAATTTGTTGTGTTCGATTGCATTCATCGGCGATCCGTGGCCGACGAACAATACGGGCATTTTTTCCAAGAAGATCCTCTTTTGACGACAGAGCGTCGCTCAAACACACACCTATTCGATTATCGCGGCAGCAAAGAAGATTCGCGGGCGGCTACTGCAGGTCGGCCTTGTCGGGGTTGTAGTAGAAGCGGAATCGCAAAGCGAGATACGGTCCGGTGAATTCGGTAGGCAACGGCGGGAAAGGATTCGAAGCGGTGATCGCGCCCCAGGCCGGGCGGTCCAGCGACACGTCGCCAGACGAAGCCGTCATCCTCATATCGGCAACCTGACCATCTTTGGTGATAGCAAATTCGATGGCAAGTTTACCTTTCTTCATCTCGGCGGATGGAGGAATCAGGTGATACCAGTTCTCCCGCACATCGATCAGAATCCGTTGCAGGTAAGGCCCAAAATCCACGCCTTGGGTGTCGCTCAGGATCTCATACGCATCGAGCTGACGGCCGTGCGCTCCGGTGCCGAGGCCGAAGTCGCCCTCCTGGCCTCCTCCACCGCCTCCGGAGGCTCGTCTTGCCGCTGCGGCCTGCGCGGCCTGCTGAATGGCGGAACCGGCACTCATACCAGAAGCGTACTTGTTGAAAGGATTCGCACGCTGCGGCGGCATCTGCAGTTGCGCAGTCTGATTATTCTGGAACTGCGGATGCTGCATGGCTTGCTGTCCACCCTGCGGCTGCTGAGATGGCGCCTGATTCGGCGCGAGCGCCTGTTGTGGAGCGGTGGGCTGCGGAACTTGAGGACCGGCCGGTCCGGGTCGCCCGGGAGGCGGAGTGGCAAGAATCTTTCGCAGTTCCTTCGGATCCAGCTCAGGATGCCGCGACGTAGCGATACGATCTTTGTCGGACAAGACATTGGTATTCGGCCGGCGCGGCACCTTCTGCAAATCTGGCGGCAGAGCCAGAAACGTCGTGTTGTCTTTATTGGCGTTCAGCGGCACCAACACAGCCGTATGGATCGGAATGAGTTTTTCGATGTACTTGAAATTCCACAACAGAATCACGAGCACCAAGTGAACAATGATCGAGATCCATACCGCCTCGCGTTTTCGTGAGCGGGCGAGGTCATCCTGCAACTGGATGAGCAGGTGAGGCACGCGCGCGTCGAGTTCGCGGTAGGCGTTTTCCCAATCCTGCGTGTCGTACAGGCCAAGTTGTTCCGGCTGGGACTTTTCAGGCGGCGCGATGGGATCCTGAAATGGAATTTGTGTGATGGGCATCCCTAAAAATCCAGCTTTGTCCGCCAGTCGTTAGACACGAAATACACGCGCGGCGTTGCATCCGGCTCGCAGGGAGGTCACTGCCAACGGCGCGCTCTGCTCGACGACCAAGTACCTCTATTCTCGCATCTTTCCTGCAATTCTGCCTCCTTCAATGTGGAGGGACGTTGGTGTGTAAACATATGTAAAAGCGAATACTTGCACGAATCAATTCGTGCGGCGGCAGAGTTTCGTGCGGTTTGAGACACCCCCGTGAAAGTCCGGTGAAATCCGTAGCTAAGGTTTTGACATTACGCGCGAGCCAGCCCAGCGAGATCGACCTTCTTTGCATGCTCGCGGATGGCTGCCAGGATCTCGAGAGCCAAGCCTAGCGCCCGACGGCCTTCATCGAGCGATACGACTGGAGTGGAGCGTTCACGCACCGATTTCAGGAAAGCCTTCAGTTCCGCATGAAGCGGCTCTTCGGTGGCCACGGCAGGCTTCGTCACGCCGATCTGCGGATTTGGCGAGGGCATGGCCGACGATCCGTCTGAACCGACCGTGAATACCAGGACCTCCTGGCGCCCGTAATCGAGCGAAACGTACTGCCGCGGCTGGAAGAAGCGCAGCTTGCGGACGCGTTCGGTCGAGACGCGGCTCGCTGTGAAGTTGGCGATACAGCCTGATTCGAACTCCAGGCGCACATTCGCGATGTCGACCTTGCTGGAGAGAATCGGCAATCCGACGGCTCGGACTTCCTTTACGGGAGAGTTGGCGAAGGTCAGCACGATATCGAGATCGTGGATCATCAGGTCGAGCACGACATCGACATCGAGTGAGCGAGGCGTAAACACGCTGAGCCGGTGCACCTCGAAAAACATTGGTTGAGTAAGAATCGGCAAGGTGGCGCGAACCGCCGGATTGAATCGCTCGAGATGTCCGACTTGCGCGATTCGCTTGCGCGCGGCTGCCAGACTGACAAGCTCGTCGGCCTCGGCGAGAGACGTAGCGAGCGGCTTTTCGATCAGGACGTCGACGCCGGCTTTCATCAGGTCGCGAGCAACGGAAAGATGACGCACTGTAGGCGCGGCAACCGACGCGGCCTGCACTTCACTGTGCGTGGTGAGGAGTTGTTGTACCGAACCGAAGGCCTTGCATCCGAACTCGCGGGCGACTGCGTCGGCGCGGGAGGTGTCGGGATCGACCACGCCCAGCAAGCGTACCGGCTCGCCTTGCACCTCAAGCTCTTTGTACACGCGCGCATGATTGCGCCCGAATACTCCGACACCGACGACTGCGACGTTGATCGGACTGTGCGTTGGCAGAGAATGTTCTCGATGGCCGGTTGCCCAACCAGAAATTGTAGCCGCAAACATCACAAAGAGCACCTCCACTCGCTCTCTGGCTCTCAAGGGCGTCATCCTGAGCGCAGCCGCTTTCCAGGCGGAGCGAAGGATCTCCGTCAAGAATGCAGTGTGCCACGGGAGATCCCTCGTCCCGCTGATGAAAGCGCGGGACTTCGGGATGACGCCGTGAGGAAGAGTTTTCAAGTGAAGCTGATGATGAGAGCCGAAACGCTTAGGCCCCGTGGTGCTGGGCCTTCTTCAGAATCGCGATCTGCCCGGCGTGATATAGCTCGTGCTGCGCGATCCCGTGCAGCAGGTGATAAAAATCGTATCTTTTCCCGGGAACGCGATCCCACAATCTGGAATCGGGCAAAGCCGCGACGGTTGTTACCAGCTTCTCATGCATCCGCTTCGTGTCCGTAACGGCCTTCCGCCATGACGCGTCTGTCGCGTTCTTCACGGGGGGAAAGTTGTCATCCCCCGTTGGCTGATATTTCTCGCCCCCAAGTCTCACCAGACCTGAGCGGTCCCAGACTGCAATGTGCAACACCAGTTCCCAAATGCTGTGGACGTTCGCAACGGGCCGCGAAGCAGCCGCGGCCGCGTCGATATCTTCCAAAAGTTCCAGCAGAGCAGGTCCGTGCCAAGCGCTGCCATCGAAAGCGCGGCGGAGTTGATCGGCAATGCGTGCGGATTCTGTGCTCACTTTCTGCTTCATCACTCATCCTTCCGACACAATCGTAATCTGCATCTCATCCGCCGCTTCAATCACCTTCTGACCATCCAGCAGCAGGCACTTGCCCGCATCCACTGCGAGGCACGTAGCTACCGCGGCACGCATGACCTCGATTGTCTTTACGCCGATCACCGGGACATCGAACCGCATGTCCTGATTCGGCTTCGCGATCTTCACCACGGTTAAGTCGCGGCTCAGCGTGGAAGCGTCTCCGTGTAGCGATCGCATGATCTGTCCGGCGCGCTCGATGGTCGCGTCGGTTCCTTCCATCGCCTCAACGGCAACGCACGCCGATTCCGCGATGACCACAGTCTGCCCAATATCATGTTGCGCTAGCTGCCGCGCTACGGCTCTTCCGTATTCGACGTTCTTCCTCTCCTGCTCGGAAGGAGAGCGACGGGACAGCACTCCTGACTTCACCAGCAGCGGCTCAAGAAGCCATGTGGATTTTTCTAGCGTGATGCCTTCCTCCACCAGAACTTTGGCTACGGCGCCCAGTAGCGAATCGGTGTTGCGCGTCGTGAGCGAGAGCAGCAGCTTCGCCAGTTTCCAGTCCGGGCGGATGCTGGAAAAAATCTGCTTATGCTGGACCTGCCCGGCCATAACTGCGCGCTTCACGCCTTCGCGCTGGAACGTCTCAATCAACTTCGAGAGTTCTCCCAGCGAAAGCCAATGAACCGAGGCCGCGCCGTGGAATTCGATTTCGGCAAGAGCCTCTTCTTTGATTGCCGCTACGACAACTTCATATCCCTGCGCCCGTGCCGCATCGAGGACCAGAATTGGGAACTTGCCATTGCCGGCGATCAACCCGAGTTTTTCGTTCTGCGCGGTCATCTGAAAGGAAGATTGCGCCCTCAGGCAAAGCATTCAACCACCAAGGACACGAAGGGGCACTAAGGAAATCCTTTGTGAACCTTCGTGTCCTTCGTGGTTCCAGCTTTTCTCAAACGAACCCAGCGGTAAACGCAAAGCCGCGATCAGTCTAGCACTTAGATGTATCCTGATTTCAGGGCCGCTTCTCCGCAGACCGGCCGAACTCTGAAGGAGCCTTCTCGATGTTTTCTGATGTAACCGCGCCGGGCGCTCATAAGCTTTTCGCAACCACCACTCTTCCGCCGCAAGCGGCGGAGCGCGACCGCAACAAAATTCCCGATGAGCACAAGTGGGACCTGAGCCCCGTCTATCCCTCGGACGAGTCGTGGCGCAGCGCGAAAGAGAAGCTTGCAGCCGCGCTACCCAAGCTGCGCCAATTTCAAGGCATGCTTTCGTCTTCCGCGTCGCGCCTGGCTGACGCGCTTGAGATGCAGAGCGACTTCGACAGGGAACTTTCGCGGCTCTACGTCTACGCCGCAATGAAGTCCGATGAAGACACCCGCGTCAGCATCTATCAAGCCATGCAGCAGGAGATGATTCGAGTCGCCTCGGTGCTCGGCGAAGAATCGGCATACTTCGAGCCCGAAATCCTGAAGATGGACAACGCGACCGTCGAGCGATTCCTTGCGGAAGAGCCGCGCCTGGGAATTTTCCGGCAATACCTGGAAGACATCTCGCGCCGCCGCGTTCACACGCTCAGCAACGCCGAAGAGAAGCTGCTGGCTGGCGCTGCGGTCATGGCGAGCGGCCCATCGAGTATTTTCGGGATTTTCGCCGACGCCGATTTTCCCTTTCCGTCCGTCACGCTGAAGGATGGTAAAACCGTCAAGCTCGACAAAGCTTCTTTAGCGCTGCATCGCGCGTCGCCCGTGCGCGAAGACCGGCAGAAAGTTATGGAAGCCTTCTTCACGGATCTCGGCAGATATCGCGGCACCTTCGGATCGCTGATGAATTCCAACGTGCAGACCTCCGTTTTCTACGCGCACGCGCGGAATTACGAAAGCTCGCTGCAGGCTAGCCTCGACGGGCCGAATATTCCCGTGTCGGTGTATTCGCGGCTGATTGAGGGAGTCGACCGCAATCTGGCCTCGTTCCATCGTTATCTGAAATTGCGGCGACGCATGCTGGCGGTTGAGGAACTCCACTACTACGATCTCTACGCCCCGCTCGTGTCGTCGGTCGATACGAAGTATCCCGTTGATGTTGCTGAACGGAACATCCTCGCATCGCTAGCGCCTCTTGGCCCGGAATATACGCATGGAGCGAAGCGTTCGTTCACAGAGCGATGGATCGATATGTATCCCAACGAGGGCAAACATGCGGGTGCTTACTCGAACGGAGGGGCCTATGATGTCCATCCCTACATTCTGCTGAACTACAACGGCAAGTACGACGACATGAGCACGCTGACTCACGAACTGGGCCACACCATGCACAGCTATTTTTCGAACAAGACCCAGCCGTATGTGCTGTGTTCGTATTCGATCTTCGTCGCCGAGGTTGCCTCGACCTTCAACGAAGCCTTGTTGATGGACTTCATGCTCAAGCAGATCAAAGACGACGCGACTCGCCTCTCACTGCTAGGCAGCTATCTGGAGAGCGTGAAGGGTACGGTTTTTCGGCAGACCCAGTTTGCGGAATTCGAACTGCGCATGCATGAGATGGTCGAAAAAGGGCAGCCTCTCACTGGCGACTCGCTGTCGAAGCTCTACGACGATATCGTTAAAAAATATTACGACCACGAGCAAGGTACTTGCGTCGTCGATGATTACATCAAGCATGAGTGGGCAATGATTCCTCACTTCTACAATGCGTTCTATGTCTACCAGTACGCGACGTCGTTTACCGCATCGTCGGCGTTGTCGGAGAAAGTTCTTGCCGGAGAGCCAGGCGCGACCGAGCGCTATTTGAAATTCATCTCGTCGGGGAAATCAAAGTATCCGATCGCACTGCTGCAAGACGCAGGAGTCGACATGACTACAGATGAGCCACTGGAGTTGACAATCAAGAAGATGAACCGCGTTATGGATGAGATGGAGAAGTTGCTGGATAAGCAAATCTCTGCGAGCGGAAACTGATTGTTGATGGGAATATGCTAGCGCAATTTTAGGGCGCCACAACGCCTGTCTCAAGCTATTACCGCTGCGGAAGGTTGGTGGGTCAACAATGAACAGGTCGACATTTCTGCGGATCGCGATTGACGACATGCTTACGTTCATTGTTACATTCGGTGTGTTTTGGTTTCTCATACCCAAGCCCGTCAGGCCAACGGACACTGCGACGGTAGTCGGGATAATTGTGATATGGGTGGTGGGTGCCGTAGTCGGTGCCGTACTGTCTGATCGCTTAAGAATGAAGGGCCATTAATTCCCTGCAGCCTACTTGATAATCCCTCTCTCGCTGGCCTCCACAAACCGGATTAGCATCTCCACATCTTCCCCGCGATCCGGCTCGGACTTTAGCTTCTCCAGCGCCTGCGAGGTATTCATCTTCGACGCGAGCAGCACCTTATAGGCGTGATGCAGCTTGGCAATGCGCTCTTTTGAGAATCCACGCCGCTGCAGTCCGACTTTGTTCAGTAGATACGCGTGGGTCTCACGGGCGGCTGAGGTCATCGAGTACGGCAATACATCCTGCGTAATCGTGGTTCCGCCGCCGATATACGAATGCGCTCCGATCCTCACGAACTGGTGCACCGGGCAGAGCGCGCCCACGACGGCCCACTCCTCGATGGTCACATGGCCCGCGATGGTCGCGCCGTTCACCAGCATCACGTGATCTCCAATCACGCAGTCATGCCCCACGTGGGTGTAGGCCATGATCAGCAGATGACTGCCAATCCGGGTCACGCCGCCGCCCTTCACCGTCCCGCGATTGAGGGTCACGTACTCGCGAATCTCGTTGTGGTCACCGATTTCGAGCCGGGTAGGTTCGCCTCGGTACGTCACGTCCTGCGGAGCCATCCCGATCGCGCCGAAAGGAAAAAACACGTTGTCGGAGCCGATCTTCGTCGGGCCCTCGATCGACACGTGCGAGATGAGCCGGCAGTTTTCGCCTAACTCGACGTCGGCGCCAATCACGCAATACGGCCCAACCTTGCAGGAAGCCGGAACTTTCGCGCTCGGATCAATAATCGCGGTGGGATGAACGTTCATGAAAGCTAAGTGTGAGGGTCGTTCCTGTGTAATCCTGTGTCCCCTGTGGTGAGAATGTTTTATCCCTCAGCTTCGTCGCTATCGTTTGAAGCGCGCCCGCGGGAACTATCGATGAGCTGGCAGGAAACCACCGCCTCGCAAACTTTCTTGCCGCCAACATAGGCATAGCCTTGCATCTTTGCCGCGGTCATGCCGGGCACCTCGCGCCAGCCTTTCAGTTCGACCTCGAGTCGCAACTGGTCGCCCGGAGTCACCGGACGCCGGAACTTGGCGCGCTCGATCCCGGTAAAAACCATCACCTTATCGCTGCGGTCCGGCACTTCGGTCAGCAGCAGCGCTCCGCCCGCCTGAGCGATGGCCTCGACGATCAGCACTCCGGGCATGATCGGCAAGCCCGGAAAATGCCCCACAAAGAATGGTTCGTTGATAGTGACGTTCTTGATGGCGACGATCCGCTCTTTGCGCTTGAGTTCGAGCACGCGGTCGATCAACAGCAGCGGATAGCGATGGGGAAGAATTTTCAGTATTTCGTGAATGTCATACCCGGTCTTGGCCTCGGCCCCATTCAGGGAGGCGTCCGGTGCAGGGCTGCTCTCATTCATAGTTCGTATCAAACGGCGTGAAGATTATACTGTACGACTCGCACGAGAACGAGGTTGTGTGCCCCATTTCTAGCGCGCCTTTTGCGCGAGAAGTGGGACACTAAAAGTGACTCGCAATGACCAACAGAAAATCTCCCGCGAAGAAATCCGCTACCTTCCGGCAAACTCCGGACCCCCTCTGGCGCGAACGCCTCAGCCATTTCGAATCGCGTAAAGACGCGATGGTTCAAACGATTCGCTCGTTCGTGGAGATCGAGTCGCCCAGCGACGACAAACCTGCGGCAGACCGCATGGGAGCTTTCCTGGCCGGCGTCTTCGAAGCTGTCGGCGGACAGGCGACGATTCATCACGCCGAAAACTTTGGCGACAATCTCCAGATCGATTTTCCCGGCGATAACCAGCAAAAGCCCGTGCTGTTGCTCGGACACTTCGACACCGTCTATCCGCTCGGCACCTTGGCCAACATGCCCTGCCGTGTCGAGAAAGACCGCATGCACGGCCCCGGAGTACTCGACATGAAGTCGGGAGTTGCGCTGATGCTTTACGCCATCGAAGCGTTGAAAACATGGCACGGCAAATTGCCGAGACCGGTAACCGTATTCCTCGTCTCCGACGAGGAAGTGGGAAGCTATTCCTCGCGAAAAGTTACTGAGGCGCTCGCCAGGCAGTCCGCTGCAGTTTTCGTACTCGAGCCGGCAGCGGGTCTCGGTGGCTCTGTAAAAACGGCTCGCAAAGGCGTTGGAGAATACACGCTGACTGTGAAAGGCATTGCATCCCATGCCGGTCTCGATCCAGGGCACGGACACAGCGCCATCGTCGAACTCGCGCGGCAGATCGCGGTGATCTCGAAGCTCAACAACTTGAAGCAGGGCATCTCGGTGAATCCAGGAGTGATTCGCGGAGGCACGCGCACGAACGTGGTCGCGGCCGAAGCGAGCGTCGGAATCGATGTCCGCATCAAGAGCGCGATTCAAGCCACAGGCCTTAATCGCAAATTGCGCGGACTGAAACTGTTCGACAAGCGCTGCAAGCTCGTGATGGACGGTCGAATCAACCGCTTGCCCATGGAGCGTACCGCAGGAGTGGCCGCCCTCTATGAGAAGGCACAAGCGCTCGCGTCTCAGGTCGGGTGGAAGCTGGGCGAAGCCGCGGTCGGCGGAGGCTCCGACGGAAACTTCACCGCCGGCATTGGCGTTCCGACACTTGATGGCATGGGCGGAGTCGGTGATGGAGCCCATGCTGTGCACGAATACATCATTATTTCGCAACTGCCGCGCCGCGCACTCCTGCTTGCTGGAATGATCGAAAGCGCGTAACGCGTCCAGGTCTGAACGGGTCCTGCTTTCGCTTCGTAATGTCCTTTCTCCTGTTGTCCTGTTTTTCGGTAATGACCCTTCTCTCGCGGCGGGTTGGTCCTTTGGAACTTTTCAGACTGCCCAGGTGGACGCACAATCATTTTCGAAGTCACGAAAGTAGAGTCTTCCCTCATTTATGGATAAAGCTTTCACGACTACCTTCGCGCCCTCCCTCACTCCTCGCAAAGCCGCTGCCCGCGCCGCATTAGTGGGATTTCAGGAGCCGCAGCAATCGCTGCTTTCGGAGTGCTTCCGGCAGTTTGGAATCGAACCGTTAACCGTGCATTCGAACCCCGCTGAGAGGTTGCATAAAGAAAAGTTCGAGGCTTGCGTGCTGGCGCTTGCAAAGGCGAAAGAATCGGAAGAAATCATGGAGGCGGCGCGCAGTTCGCGCTCGAACAGCCGCTGCGTGATTTACGGAGTTGGAGGCAGTGCGCAGGATGCCATGCGCTATTCGAAATACGGCATTAATGCGATGTTCCAGGAGCCACTGGAGCGGCCGGCGATGCTCAAGCTGGTACGCGCCACGCGGTTACTCGTGCTGCACGAGTTCCGGCGCTACGTTCGGATCCCGGTGATGACAGAGGTTTCGCTGGTCGGCGATGGGCGCCGCACAACCGCGACGAGCATCGAGATGAGTTCGGGCGGGATGTCGCTCAAGACTGTGGAGGATTTCTCCCCTGGAGTGAACGTCGAGGTCTCGTTCGCGTTGATGACTCTGCCACGAGTGAACGTACGGGCCGTCGTCAGCTGGAATAAGCCGAAGTCACTGGGCGTGCGTTTTGATCCGAACGATGAGCGGCGGCTGAAAGTGAAGACCTGGATCGATTCGTATCTGGAAAATTAAGGTTGCCCGAGTTTCCCGAAACAATTCTTTGATTTCTGCGAAGTGCGATCTCAGGGGTTATTTTTACCCCTGAGTTCGCCGAGAACGTCCGCAGAGAGCGCCGAGTAAGTTGCGGAATGCGGTAGCGGCGCCTTCCGCGGCCTTTACAATAGCTTCGTGCCCGAAGCCAGCACTCCCGAACTCTCCACTGCTACCCAACCGGAATCCGGGCCGCGGCGTTGGAGCCTGCGGCAGCGGATTGTCCTCAGCATGATTGTCGCGGCGGGATACTCGTTTATCCGGCTGCTTGGGCCCACGTTGCGGTTTAGTGTTTCCTACGAAGAGGGCGCGCAGCAGACGCTGGACGAGCGGCCGCGCGTGGCTTCGTTCTGGCATGAGTGCATGATTCCCGCGACGTTTCTGTTCCGCGACATGGGCATCCGGGTGATGAGCAGCTACAGTTATGACGGCGAGTACATGGGGAGAATTATCCGGAAATTTGGATTTGTCGCGGTCAAGGGTTCAAGCAGCCGCAATCCGATCAAATCGCTGCTGGGACTGCGCCGCGCGCTCGATCAAGGGTGGACTGTGGCTTTCACGCTCGACGGCCCGCGCGGCCCTCGACGTAAGGTGAAGCCAGGACCGGCGGGCCTGGCGCGATCCTCTGGACAGCCGATGACTTGCTTCCATGCGGCCGTTGAGAAAGCGTGGATCATTCATAGTTGGGACCGGATGATGATCCCGAAACCTTTCTCACGCGTGCTGGTGCGGGTGGGGAAGCTGATCCCGGTTCCGGCAGATGCGAGCGATGAGGACCTCGTCCGTTATAGCGACGAACTGCAAGCCACACTGGATCGGGTATGTGAGTTTGCTGAGAAGAATGTCGGCAAGTTGGGGAATGCGGAGTTTCCCTACTACAAATGACTGAATCTCTTAGACCTTCGAGATTTTCGACTCAAGAGCGTGGATTTCAGGGGATGCTTCGACTCCGAACGAGTTCGCTTCGCGATCTCGTTCTACGCTCAGCATGACAAATTCTGGAATGAACGTTACTCCATCGTTGCGCCTAGTTGCGTATAGCGGTATTTCTTCCCGTCCCAGAACATCACTGAGGATGTGCTCTCGCCCTCGCCTTGCTCTTCCATGAAGATGCCGAGCGTCGACCTCTTTTTGAGTGCGAGGCGCTTTACGGCGATCGTTTTAAAGGGCATGTTGATCAGAACGAATTTTGCTTTTGGCGCATCGGAGCGCCAAGCGTCCTTTTCGGCGCCATGCACGATCAGCAGGCAAATTCCGCGCCGATCGGGAGCGTCTGAGGCGAACGTTGAAGTGACTTTTACGTCGCCAAACCCGAGGAAACTGTTATACGGGTCGGCAACGAGAAAGTTGTATTCCGCCTGGTCGGCGATGGGATTCGTGCACTTGGCGGCAACAACGAGATCTTCGATGCCGTCGCCGTCGAGATCGGCCACGAATTGCGGCGGGCCAGGCAGGAGCGAGCAATCGTCGCCGAACTGCTTGTGAATGAAATCATTGGTGACAGCTGGCGACGGGTGCGTTGCATGGACAGGCGGCCCTGGCTGTTGAGCCGAAGCGACCGCAATCAGCAGCACAATGACTGGGAGCAGAACAAATATTCGGGACGGCATGGATTTACTCTAGTCCCGATTTGCTGACGGCGGTAGAGACAGAGTAGTGACGGAGGTAACGAAGGGATTGCAAAGCTGGCGGCGAGATCCGCTGCGGTATCTATTGATCGTAGTTGGCCCAGACCTGGCGAACTTTGCCTGCGGCGTTCATCAACATCACCTCGGCGGTCTTGGTGCCGCGAACGTTGTTGACGTAATAGAGGACGATTGTCTCCATGCCCCAGAGCACGTCGATCAGGTCAAAGCGGACGTTGGGATACGCCTCGAGACCTCGCTGAAAGTATTTGCGCAATGATGCCTTCCCTCGAACCGTGCCGTCGCCATTCAACAACTTGGCTGCAACCGGGGAGGTAAGGATCACACCCTCGTCGTAGTGGGCCAGAATGCGGTCGAGATTATGGCTGTTCCAGGCATCAATCCAATCGCGGGCAAAGTCACGAGCAAATTCAGCGTGCAGTGGCAACAAGTTCTCTCGCATAGTTCTCTGCACCTTTCAGTTCGCCTGGCGTTTGTGGAAGTGCTCCCATCCGTGAGGTGAGAGCTTCTGCAGTTTTCCGTCGGGATTGCGCAAGAGCATCCCGCGCTTCGCGGTGATTCGGCCAATTTCGGTCAACCGTACTCCTGCAAATTTTTGCGGGATCTTCTTCATTGAGCGCCTGCGCGTCGCCGACGCTACGATGGATGGAACGGTGAAGAGCAACTCGTAGTCTTCGCCGCCGTGTAGTGCTTCGTGCACACCGACTTGCCGCAGGGGGAAACCTACCCGTGCCAGTGGGAGGGCCGCGATGTTAATTTCGGCTCCGACATGGCTTTCATCGCAGATGTGCGCCAGGTCGGTGGAGAGCCCGTCGCTGGTGTCGATCATGGCAGATGCGAGGCCGGCTTCGCGAAGTGCATTTCCGAGTTCAATCCGTGGCTCGGGATAGAAGTGCTGGCGATAATGCTTGGGGTTCACCTTCGATTGCCGCTTCTCCATCTCATGCACGGCCGCGGCCGAGCCGCCCAGTTCCCCGCTCACGAAGATGAGGTCTCCTGGCCGCGCTCCTGATCGCAGGATGGCTCTCCCCTTCGGCACAGTCCCAACGACAAGGATGTCCGCAAGAATTCCAGCGGAGGACTGGGCAGTGTCGCCGCCAGCCAACCCGGCTCCATGTCGTTGAGCGAGAGCCGTCAGGCCGCGGATGAATCTGTCAACCCAGCGTTGCGGGAGCTCGGCGGGCAATGCCAGGGAAAGGAAGATTGCGACCGGGGTACCACCCATGGCGGCGATATCGCTTAAGCCGCGAGCGGCGCAGCGCTGACCGACCGAATCGGGAGAGTGCCAGTCGCACCGAAAATGAACGTTTTCCAGGCTGAAGTCGCTTGTAACCAGCGTATCCAGCCCGGACTCCGTTCGTAGGACCGCGCAGTCATCACCGATTCCAGCAACTACCGCCTGCCTGGCTGAGCGGGCCCTTTGCCACGTCATCTGGCGGATTTTTGCGATCAAGGCTTTTTCAGCGAGCGGCACGGATTCCACTATACCGCCAGTAATCTGTACCAGGGTGACAGCCGATTACCCGCCTTCGGTAACCCTCATTGCCCTTGCGCATCGTTGACAGGGGGAACCCAGTTTGTTACCGTTGACCAGTCATTCACAAAACCTTTGGCCGGATCCATAAGTTCTGCAAGCGCTTCACATTGCAGAAAGAGATTGACTTCAGGTTCTGGTCGCAGTTCTGGTAGGTAAGGGCTCGAAGCAGTTTCCATTCCCAAGATGGAAACGCAGCCCGAATAAAAGTCAGGTGGTCCGAACAGGCATTCTGCTCGTTAGATACTTGGCCTGAAACTCCGGACCTGATGATTCAAAACTTAGAGGAACGCGATTTTGCAGAAGCGCTTCTACATCCTTTTCGTGGCCCGCGGGGACGACGGGCAATTGCGTAAAATCTCCATTCCCGTCCATTACCTCTACGTTTTCGTGATCGGCGCCGCGATTGGATTCCTCAGCCTGACCGGAATTGCCAGCTCTTATACCCGGATGTTGCTCAAGGTGTCGCAATTCAACCAGCTACGGACCGAGAAAGATCAACTCAAAGATAATTATTCGCGCCTGGAGCAGGTCGCTAAAGAGCGCGATTTGCAGGTAGCGTCTCTGGGTTCGATTGCGGGTGAAGTTTCCGCTCTTTATGGGCTGAAAGCGCAGCCAACGCTGGTCACTGCGACCGCCGAGCAGATCCAGGATGCGGAAGTAAGCTCCTCGCTCGATCAACTGCACGCTCTTCGCACTTCAGCTTTGACGGGCGCAACTATGGTCGGCCTGACCATGGGACTGACCCGCAACGTGACGACGGCTGACTGGATCAAGGCGAACTCCGCTCCGAATCTTTGGCCGGTGGAAGGGCAGGTCACGGGAAGTTTTGGTGAGCGCATCGATCCGTTCAACGGTGAAGGTGCATTTCATAGCGGCGTGGATATCGGCAGCAACTATGGGCATCCGATCGTGGCACCGGCGGATGGAATCGTGCTTCTCACGGACACGATGGGCGGGTACGGCAAGACGATCCAGATCGATCACGGGAACGGGATCAGCACACGCTACGGTCACCTGTCGGGGTTTGCGGTTACGGCGGGCCAGCGAGTTCACCGCGGCGACGTGATCGGCTACGTCGGCGAAAGCGGACGATCGACGGGGCCGCACCTTCATTACGAAGTTCGCATCAACGATACTCCTGTGAATCCGTATAAGTATCTCCGCATGACCGTCGCCCACAGCGGCGGATTCTCGACCGGCAGCTAGTTTCACTCCAGCCCGTTCTTTTCTTTTATTTGTCCGCTAAGTCACTCTATTAAGTGACCTTCCTGACATTACCTGCGTAATGAAGCGCTTGAATCTCCTTGAGGGATCACGGCGCGCGGCAAGCTACCATAGTACGAATCCCTCTCCGGCACGTTGGGACAGGCCGCGCCGCGCGTAGAAAGCGCTATGGAGCAACCCCTCAAACAGTTTGGGCGGTACGAGATTCTCGGTGAACTCGGTCGAGGAGCCATGGGCGTTGTGTATAAAGCCCGCGATCCGCAGATCGACCGGCTCGTCGCGCTGAAAACCGTTTCTATTTGGGGCCAGGAGCCGCAGGAAGAGGAAGAATTTCGCTTGCGCTTCATGAACGAAGCACAAGCCGCCGGACGCCTGCACCACTCTGGAATTGTCGCCGTCTTCGACGTTGGAGAAAACCCCGAGAACAAAGATCCGTACATCGTGTTGGAATACGTCGCAGGCGAATCCCTGAACAAGATACTCGCTCGAGAAAAGAAGCTGGATTTAGGCAGGGCGCTGAAATTGGCGGAAGAAGTCGCCGATGCGCTCGATTATGCCCATGCGCAGGGCGTGATTCACCGCGATATCAAGCCCGGGAACATCCTTATGACGAAGGATGATCACGCGAAGATTGCGGATTTCGGGATCGCGAAGCTCAACCTGGCGCACTTTACGATTCCTGGACGGGTGCTTGGCACTCCGGCTTACATGGCGCCGGAGCAACTGAGTGGCGAAAGCTGCGACGGGCGCTCCGATTTGTTTTCGCTGGGCGTGATTCTCTATGCCATGGTCACGGGGCACTCACCATTCCAGGGGAACAGTGCGACAACGGTGTGTTTCAAGGTTGCGAACCGCGAACCGATCGCGGCCAGCGCCCTCGATATGACCTTGCCTCCGCAAATCGATGCGGTGATTTCGCGCGCGATGGCGAAGGAACCCAAGGAGCGCTATCAGCGTGGCTCGGATTTTGCCGACGACTTGCGCATTCTGCAGCAACACTACAAGCCCGGAGCGACGACAACGTCATTAACGAGAGTGGTTGCAACCGGAACAAGATCGGCTCTGAGTCCGGCAGTGATGGCAACAGGAACTGGGGTTCGTCCGACCGAAGCAGGCATGGCGGCTGTGGGAACTGCCATTCAGAATTTCTTCTCTACGGCACGGATCAGGGATCTTATTCTCGGTGGCGTGGCTGTGATCCTGCTCGTCATCGTTGCGGGACAGTCGAAACTTTTTGTGGCTCAGCCTCGCGTCGGAGTGAATGAGGGAGCACTGCCTGCAGGTCCCCAAGCGATTGCCGCCAGTCCGGGTCATGCGGTTCAGACCGGGGCTGTCCGTACACCGGCGCCGATTGCGACGAGTTCCAAAAAAGCTTCATTGAAGGCCACGCACGGGTCCAGCAAGTCGCTCGTTGTGGTTCCTTCTTCGACTCTTGACCTGGCTGTGCAACATCAGTTCAAGGACGCGACGCTTTACTTGTGGGTCGACGGCAAGCTGACGCTGACTATGCCGTTGCACGGAGCCCCGCAGAAGAAGTTGGGTCTGTTCAATGGAATCCGGGGCGTCCTTTCCGAGACGCTGAAGGTCCCTGCGGGAAAGCGGGTACTCCGGTTCCGAGCCTTATCGACGGACCAAACGGTTGATCTTTCCAAAACGCTTTCTGCGGAATTCGTGGGAGGCGATGCCAAGTCTCTGCAGGTGTCGTTCGACCGTCATAACTCGGCGATGCGCCTGGAATGGCAGTAGGATTACTGACGCAAACCCATCCAGTTTTCTGAAACTACCAGAGAGTTCCCCGGATTCTGCGGGTCGTACTTCACCGAGGTGTGCAGGCCGAGACGGCAGGAGTGCAGGTTGATCCAGTGCCTGAGGTAGGTGACGTCTTGTGAGCACTCGTAAGAAACGCCGGCTACGTCGTACTTGTAAATCAGCATGACGGCAGCATGATGATTGTTGGCCGCGGCGAGTTCCTGCACATCGATAACTGTGCCGTCTGTGATGCGCCCGGTTCCTTCGAGCCAGGCGCGGCGCTCGCGCTCAATCTCTTCCGGCGTCTTCGGCTTGCGCCGCAGCAGCACGTACACACCGAGCAGCGTGACGCTGCCGGTCGCCACTAGCCCATACATTCGAAGCGAATCCATACGAGAGGTAAGTCGAGTCTGCGCTGGGTCGCTGACTCTCTATCAGGATATGCGCAAAGCTAGGTCGTTGGAAGTGGTTGGAAGGTTACTGAGGTGCTAAGAGTCACTTTGCCTGACTACACACGCTCTTGGTGACAAGATCCGCAAAGTCGCCTTCGGCCGCCTTGCCAAACTGGTCATCGCGAGTTGCTTTCTTGCTGACTACAACTCGTCCACTGTGGTCCCGGATGTAGAACCATTCGCTACTGGGAGCAGCGGCGCCAGTCGTGCAGCTGAATCGTACACGGGCTCGCATCTCGACGAACGGGCCACCTTGGGGAAGTTGCGTTGGTTCCTTGTATTCGACACGAACCAGCGCCGTTCGCTGGTTGTTCTTCAACACCCGTATGGCGCTGACAGAAACTTTTGCGCCGGACTCGGTCTGTCCGACGGCTCTCCAGTCTGAGGCGGCCCTCAGCAAACTTACAGCCAGCACGGGCGCGAGCACCGCCGCCACAATGAGGAGGGCCTTTTTCAAACGTTTGTCTACCCGAGACACGCTTTTTTGACCCCTTACTTTGCGCCTTTGAAGCTATTCTGTCAATTGACCTGCATACTGGTGTGCTCGTGATATGGTGTAGGGGCTCCGATCGATGGCAGCCCCGGCTGCGTTCATGGAAATGCTTCATTCAACGACGTTTATGTCTCCGGTTGGTCCGCTTTTTATGGCGGCTTCTGCAAAAGGACTGGTCGCTCTGGAATTCGATGCGCGCCTACCCGGGCAACAGACGATCCGTCCCAACCCGCGCGATTTGCGGTCGGAGGGAGGTGCAATTCGGTTTGTCGAGTCGGGAGCCGAGATGTCCGGTTATGCGAGCGAGCTAGAGCAATACTTCGCCGGTGATCGCCGCGAATTCACATTCCCGCTTGACCTCCGCGGCACGGATTTTCAATTGGCTTGCTGGCACGCCCTGTTGGCGATTCCTTACGGAGAAACCCGAACCTACGCGGACATCGCCCGCGCTGTTGGGCGCCCGCAGGGCTTTCGGGCCGTTGGCATGGCGAATAATCGCAATCCGATCGCGATCGTTGTGCCTTGCCATCGCGTGATTGCTTCGGACGGAACACTGTGCGGGTACGGCGGCGGACTCGACATCAAGCGCAAGCTGCTGGAACTGGAAGGGGCACTGAGCGGTACCCTGGCGGCGTAAGAAGTGTTGATTGTTGAATTTTGATTGTTGAAAGAACAGCCCCCATCTAGCGATTGCGGTTCTCAATACTCAACCACTAGAAATCAGCAATTGACGACAAGCTCGGCTCCAACAACTCGCTCGAAATCCTCCACCCTCCGCAAGGCGGGGCTCTTCTACCTCGTCTTCGTAATGTTTTCCTACACCACCGGGGGCCCCTTCGGTCTTGAGGACATGGTCACGACCTCCGGGCCGGGGATCACGCTTCTGTACCTGCTCATCATCCCGTTTTTCTGGTGCATTCCTGTTTCGCTGGTCTCGGCCGAGTTGACGACGGCTATGCCCGTCGAAGGTGGTTTTTACCGCTGGACGCGCGCTGCGTTCGGAGATTTCTGGGGGTTCCTTGCCGGATGGTGGAACTGGTCGGCATCGTTCCTGTTGGGCGGGATCTACGCGGTCCTGTTCGCCGACTATTTCTTCTATTACCTACCTCAGATGAGCCTGTGGCAACACTATTTGCTTTCGGTCGCCTTGATCGCCACGCTGACGTGGATCAACGTTCGCGGCATTCAAATGGTCGGACAGGTCGCCACCGCACTGGAGTTGTTCATCCTCATTCCGGTTCTGACCATGATTGTCATGGGCTTGCGCCACTGGCATCAGAATCCGTTCCATCCGTGGACGGTTCCAGGGCAGTCTACATTCAAGATTTTTGGAGTCGGACTCGCCTTCGGATTGTGGCTGTACTCGGGCTACGAACAAGTTTCAACCGTGGCGGAAGAAGTCGAAAATCCGCAGAAGGCGTATCCGCGTGCATTAGCAGTGGTCGTTCCTCTCTCGATTGCCGCTTACTTCCTGCCTGCGTTTAGCGGACTTGCTTCTGCAGGAAACTGGGAAAAATGGCATGCCGGATTTTTCTCGGATGCGGCCCGAATCATTGGCGGGCCCTGGCTCGGGTCGTGGATGGCCGTTGCGGCGATGATCGGCAACGTGGCCCTGCTCAACAGCACGATCCTCACGACAACCCGGATGCCATTTGCGATGGCCGAAGATGGATATTTGCCGAGCATCCTGACGCGT
This sequence comes from Candidatus Sulfotelmatobacter sp., assembly GCA_035946775.1. Lineage (GTDB taxonomy): Bacteria > Acidobacteriota > Terriglobia > Terriglobales > Acidobacteriaceae > Sulfotelmatobacter. The sequence continues at coordinate 58,142 of DASYZA010000017.1, forward strand.
AGACATCCGCGATACGGAACACCCTGGCTCGCAATCGTGGTTTCTGCTCTGATCTACGCTTTGCTTTCGTGGCAAAGCCTGTCCAGCCTGATTTCAGTTTACGTCTGGCTTCGCTCCTCCACGACGGTGCTCACGGTTCTCTCAGGATGGAAATTGCGCGGGACGCATCCCGAACTGCCGAGGTCTTTCACCATTCCAGGCGGCAGAGCTGGATTGCTGTACGTTGTGGGCGCTCCGGTGGTGATGGCCTGCGTCGCGTTGTTCGGGAGCGACCGGGTCGGGATGATCGGCGGGGCGGTGGCGATCTTGGCGGGCCCGGTGGTATTTGCGTTGCTGAAACGCCGGTACGAAGTGTCGAAGACCTGAAAACTATAGAGGTTGTCCGTCTGCGGCTTGACCGGCCAGAAGAAATGTTTTTGGATACTTCCCTTCGCCGCAGAGCTTGAAAGAGCCGAAATCTTTAAACCAGCGTCCTTCTGGCACCTCAGGTCTGGTCTCTACCCAAAGCCGCAGTTGGTTTAGGTCGGAAGAACGTGATCTGACGGTCGCGCATGCGAACGACCAGATGTTCGCGAATTGCGCCAGGAAAATGAGACCAAGTCTCAATTTTCGGCATCACTCACCAAATACAAACCGGCCCATCTGGTCCCCTAATCGCTTGATCTCCTCAGGATCAGAGGCCGCCCGGAAACGTTGTGCAAGATCAAAGAAGGCTTTCTCTTTTTCCTTCTGTGCCTCAAGGCCCTGCTCGACCAATTCGACCAGCACTCGGTTATCGCTGAGGCGCCTCTTTTTCGCAATCCGGTCGATCTGATCTGCTAAAGGGGTGGGAAGGGTGACACTTCTGCGCACTTGCTTGGCTCCGGTCATATCAACCATGTTACACCTTTATGGTGTATTCCGGTGTTTCGTTTGTCTTGCAGCGAGGGACCTAAGAGCGGCGTCTCTTGAAACTCCACCGGGAAGGATATACAATGCATATGTATATCCAAGGAGACTCATGCAAGTCGCAAAATGGGGAAATAGTTTGGCCATACGGCTGCCGGCCTCCGTCGTTGATGCTCTTGAACTCAAAGAGGGCGATCAGATTGAAATACGTGTGGCGACGGGTAGAGTCTTTGAGGTGACGCGGGATCAGAGCCGCGAGCGCGCGCTCGCGCGTCTGCGGAAACTTCGTCGCTCTTTCCCTGCCGGGTTCGTTTTTGACCGAGCGGACGCAAATGCCCGCTGACGTCTTCTTTGATACGAACGTTCTGATTTATTCGCTTTCCGAAAATGATTCGCGCAGTATGCAGGCGGAGGCTCTGCTGGCTTACGGCGGGAAAATTGGCGTTCAGCAGTTGAATGAAATGGTTTCTGTCGCGCGCCAAAAGCTGGAGATGTCGTGGCCGGAAGTGCAGGAAGCGCTGGATGCAGTTCTGACGTTGTGCCCGGCTCCGATTCCGATCACTCTTGCGACTCATCAGTCGGCTCTGCAAATCGCCAAGCGCTATGGTTTTGGCATCTACGATGCCTTGGTTCTCGCCGCCGCGTTGCAGTCAAAGTGCCGAACAATCTACTCGGAAGATTTTCAGGATGGGCAGGTGATTGAAGGAAAGCTGACGGTACGGAATCCGTTCAAATGACACTCAACTCCAAGAAAAGCTTTGTCGGCCATCAATTTGACTCATCCTGTTGCCAGCTGAAGAAGGCGCCGAAGACGGTGTCCCCAGGCTGTCGTGTGGCTGTCTCCCGCATTGTGATCAGTTCCTCAGGAAAGTCTGGAGTTTTCATCCTGGACTCCAGCAATTGCACATTCTCCAGTTCGATCAAAACGCAGCCCAGTTCGTTGGCGCGTTTGCTTACTAATCGCTGAAATTCTTGCAGCGACCTTACCCACGCCACGACGTTTACGTATGCTCCGCGATCTTTTCCAAATCTCCGAAAGTTTTTCACACCTGGGTTAGGTTTCAAACACGCAACACCCGTCCACAGACTTAAGGGAGAGTTCATGACTCAGCTGACCCAGTCCAGGATCTTGTACCACGCGCCTGCGAAAGGCAAGAACCACGGCTTGCCGTTATAGAGGCCGAACGGCGCACCTGGGAAGTCGATTCCCACGAACGGATTCTCTGGCTTATCGCCAGCCATCATTTCGGCGATTTTTTGGCCCTGGTAGGTGGCCATGGCGACACCGTGTCCGGCGTATCCGACGGCGTAGTACATGCCGTCCATCTGCCCGGCATGCGGCATTATGTCGAAGGCGAAATCCAGCGTGCCGCCCCACACGTATTCCACGCGGGCATCGCGCAGTTGCGGATACACGCTGATCATTCCGCGGCGCAGCAAGTCCGCACTACGCCGGATCGTCTGGTCGCTTTCCGGGAAGAATGCGGCGCGCCCACCGAAGAGCATCCGACCATCCGGCGTTAGACGGTAGTAGTAAAGGTAGTTTTTCGAATCGTAGATCATGCGGTTGCGCGGACTGAGTTCGCGCGCCAGCGCCTTGGGCAGAACCTCCGTGGTGATGATGAACGAGCCAATGGGAATGATTTTCTTTTGCAGCGCCGGAGTTGCTGCTCCCGTGTAGCCGCTTGTGCCGACGAAAACTTCATGCGCCCAGATCGTGCCGCGAGAGGTTGTGATCTTCCATCCCGCTTCGCCCTGCCGCGAGTCGCGCTCAATCGAATTAACGCGGGCATGCTCAAAGATTTGTGCGCCTGCCTTCATGGCGGCTTGCGCTAGGCCGGCGACGTACCGGGCCGGATTGCATCCCGCGCTTACCTCGTCGACCATGCCGCCAAAATAAATGCTCGATCCGATCTCTTCTGCGAGTTCATTTCGCGGCACCACGCGAAGCTTGTGATTGAACTCCACTTCGATGATTTCCGCCTGGCGTGTGTACCCGGCGAAGTGACTCTGCTTGCAGGCGACCTCTAGGTGTCCACAGCGCGAGAAGTCGCAGTCGATATTTTCCTCTTGAACGACTTGCTCCACACAATCGATCGAAGCCAGCGATGCCGCATACATACGGCGTGTGAGCTCGCGTCCGTATTTCGCCGAAAGCTGGCTGACACCCAGCTTCATGCCGGTCAGCACCATGCCGCCGTTACGAGAGCTGGCACCCCATCCGATCGTCTTCGCTTCCAGGACCGCGACCTTGGCACCACGCTTTGTCAACGTGCGAGCTGCTGATAATCCGGTGAATCCAGAGCCGATGACGGCCACATCGGCCATTTCAGGCAGCGGAGCACTTGCGTCCATCGCGGGCATTTCAACTGTGGTTAGCCAGTAATTTTGTTCGAGCATGGATCCCTAGCTTGTGGCCCTCACCCAACCTGCACTTTCGGGACTGAGCATTCTAGCGCGGCGGCCGGGCGATGGTACATGTACCTCCGCGTGCATCGTGCATGGTTTTACTTACCCTCGGTAATCTTGTTTGCGTTACTGCCCACCCCTAGTCTGATTGGTGCATGGTGCTGCGCTGCTTCGTGTTCTCCTCTGACGAGGGGACATGTGACATCATTCGTCAAGCCCTGACCGGACTCGGTGTCGAGGGAGAAGCCTGCTCAACGCCGTCCATCGCGGTTCAAAGGGTGGCCAGTGAGAGTTTTCAGCTGGTCGTGGTTGATTGGGATCAGCAGCCCGAAGCGACCATGGTGCTTTCGGCGGCGCGAGAGCGCAAACCTTCTGAGCGGCCTCTCTCGCTCGCAATCGTGAGCGATGACTCCAAGGTTCCTCAGGCTCTTCAATCGGGCGCGAACTCAATTCTTCGCAAACCGCTCGTTGCGACTCAGGTTACAGATACTCTCTCAACCGCGTGTCAGTTGCTGCGGTCTCGAATGGGGCTCGCCGTGAAGCCGGCGCAAGCCGCGGCTGCGGGTGCCGGGTCCTCTGCGGGACTGCCCGCCAGTATGGAGGCCGGGCGCGAGAAGACTCTTCGCGCGGGCGAATTTCTGCAGTCCGCTCCTTTGAACCCGAGCGCACAGTTCGTCACTGAATCAGAAAATACCGCCTCGGCGGACCAGTCAGTCGTACAGCCGATCGATCCTCTGAAAGATCTGGAAACAGTTGCCGCTGCTCCACCTCCGCCATTGCCGGCGGATGACGGACCCAAAGGTTTGGAGTGGTACTTGAAGAAGAAGGGGATTTCGCGGCCGGCGCCAGGTGCAGCGACTGCACCTGCTCCCCCTCCCACGCAAACTGATACGCCGGAACTGCTCGGGTACGATCAAACGCCTTCATCTCCGTCGCAGCCTTCGCAGCCTGATTTCGCTGAACAGTCTCCTGCGCCGGTTGCGGAAATTAGTCCTCGGCCACCGCGCAATGAAGTACCTTCTTTCGGATATGCCGCCAAGGAGCCCGAGGAGCCGCACGAAGTGTCAGCGTCTCGTTTTCGGCCGGGCAAGCGGGCCATCGTTTTCGCCTCGACGCTTGCGGCGTTCGCGATCCTCGCGGCTCCACAAGCTCCGTGGCACCCGCAAATGAAGGCTCTATTTGCCCGCGGACAGCGCTCGCTTCACACCTGGCTTCATCCGCAGCCTGTAACAAGTGTGACAGTAGCCCCTGCGGCTCACGAAGACTTTGGTCGCGCCGGCGATGAATACAAGCTGCCGGTTGCAGAAACGATTCCGGACGCCACGACTGATCCATCGCAGATTCAGGTTTTGCCAGCCGTCGATCCTACGGCCAAGAAGCCGGCCGACGACACAACTCCCGACCAGCTGCAAACTGTGCCCGATGGAACGACGGGCCCTGGCGGTGATGCTAATCAGCCAGCGGTTCAGGTTCAGCGGAGTGCGACTGCGGCCCAACCATCTCAGGCAGCCACACCAGTAACGACCCCAGCAGTCGCTCAACCGACAACCGCGGCTGCCACTCCCGCACCTTCGTCGACTCCTGTGCAGCTTGCCCCTCAGCACACTGACCAGCCTTCTCCGGCTCCCACACAAGTGGTACCGGCGCCGACTCCAGTGAAGCGTCCTCCGGTTCAGTACATTCCAACTACCTCAGCGAAAGTTCCTTCAAGCCTGCAATCGCAAATGGCAGTCATGGTCCCGGACGCAAGCGGCAATAAGCCGCTCGAGGCAGCCATGCAAGCGATCGAGCCTGTCAGCGTTCCCGAGCTGAGTGAGCGCACGTTGCTAACGGCTCAGCCGGCTATCGCTTATCCCTCAACTGCAAAGGGCCAGCAAGGGACCGTCATTCTGCAAGTACTGATTGGGCGGGACGGAACTGTCCAAGACGCCAAGTTCCTGCAAGGATCTTTTGCCTTCGCCCGGGCGGCAATTGACGGGGTCAAACAGTGGAAGTTCAAGCCGTACATCATGAATGCCCGCCCGGTTTCGGTCCAGACGAACCTGACCATCAAATTCAAGCCCGGACAATGACCTAAGTGCCTTGTTTTGTTAGGCGAGGTACTCCTGCGAATAAGCTCCTGACCAGTAAAATTTGTGGGTATGATCCTAGAAGTACGTCCACGTTACTGATGGGACTCGAATCGAGCAGCCGGGTCATATCGAATTGCATCTAGAGATATAATGGGCTTAGCTCATAGGAAGCAGTTCCTTCCGGAAGAAGATCACAAAGCAGATGTCCATGAAAATTAAAGCAGCGGTTCTTGTCACCTCCTTCGCCGTATTGTTGTTCGTTGTCGTGGGAACGATGGGCGGCGTCCACGCCTCGTCAAGCGACGGCTCGTACCGGCAACTTCAGGTTTACAGCGAGGTTCTCTCCCGCGTACGCAGCGAGTACGTCGAAGAGCCCAACATCCCGAAGGTGACAGACGGCGCATTGCACGGATTGCTCGAGTCTCTCGACTCCAACTCCAGCTATCTCTCTCCGGAAGCCTACAAGGCGTTCAAGGCTCGCCGGGCCGAAGGCAAGGGCGACATTGGCGCAGTCCTCTCTAAGCGCTTCGGCTACGCTGCCGTCGTGGCCGTGCTTCCCGGTTCGCCCGCGGAAAAAGCTGGAATTGAGTCGACCGATATCTTTGAGTCAATTGAAGGCAAGAGCACGCGCGAAATGTCGTTGCCTGAGATCCGCAACGTGATCGCCGGAGCTCCCGGATCGCCCGTCGAAATAGAGGTAGTTCGGGCGCGCCGCGCTGAACCGCAGAAGATTTCTATTACTCGCGATGTCGTTGCCGTTCCGCCGGTCGCCGACAAGATGATGGAAGACGGCATCGGCTATGTGAAAGTCGAGGCCTTCACGAAAGGCAAAGCACAGGAACTCGCGTCGAAGATTAAGTCGCTGGAGAAGTCCGGCGCGAAGAAGATTCTCCTCGATCTCCGCTATTGCGCGGAAGGCGACGAGAGCGAAGGCATCGCGGCCGCGAACCTTTTCCTGAACCACGGGACAATCACCTACCTGCAGGGCCAGAAGTATCCTCGCCAGGCTTTTAACGCGGATCCGGCGAAAGCGATTACGAATCTTCCCGTCGCCGTGTTGGTGAATCGTGGCACGTCGGGCGCAGCCGAGATCGTGGCGGCGGCCATTCTGGAGAATGCGCGAGGCGACGTTGTTGGAGATAAGACCTTCGGCGATGGCTCGGTGCAGAAGACGCTCGATCTTCCCGATGGAGGAGCGCTGATCCTTTCCGTCGCGAAATATTACTCACCCAGCGGCAAAGCGATTCAGGATACTGCGATCACCCCGAATGTGATGGTCGCGGACGCCGTCGATGACGGTGTGTCTCCCGATGACGAAGACAATACAGCTCCTGCCGAGCAGGAAGCCAAGCCAAAGCCGGCGACAGACGATCAGCTCAACAAGGCGGTCGAGGTCCTGAAGAGCCACGCCAGCTAGCTCAACGTCTTTTCAAAGCGCCACGTCGGTGGCGCTTTCGTTTTTGCATCGATTTCTGCTTCTGATATCGTTACTGCCAACGCATTTCCATTCCATCGAGGCTGATTCATGGAGACTGTTGGCCAGTCTTTCGCTTCGCTCGCCCTTTTGCTGATGGTTTCCGTACTCGCGGTCTTTATTGTCTATCGGCTCTTCCATCGCCTCCGAACTGCACCGATCAAGCCCGGCCGATTGGAAGTGGATATCCAGGACATCGGTGGGTTCACATATCGCCAGCTCATCCTCGTAAGCCTGCTAAGCCTGTTTTTCGAAATGCTGATGATCCGCTGGGTGTCGTCGGACATCCGCATCTTTGCCTATTTCAAGAACTTTGTACTGGTGGCGTGTTTTCTGGGTTTCGGGTTGGGCTGTTATCTCTGCCGACGCCGCGTGCAGTTGATGGCACTCACGACGCCATTGTTGCTTCTGACGCTGATTTTGAAAGCTCCAGTTTCTCCGCTGCGCCGTTCGATCGCGGCGCTTCCGGCCTTGCTGGGAGCCACAGTCGAAGTTCACGTCTGGGGCGTACCCGCTCTGCCGACGAGTTGGTGGGGAATGCTTCTGGCACTGACCTTCGTCGTGCCGTTATTCGCAGTGATTGCCACCGCGTTCATTCCCTTCGGTCAGTTGGTCGGTTGGTATCTCGAGAACGCCCGCAATGGGGTTGCTGCCTACAGCGTGAACGTCCTCGCCAGCCTCGCCGGGATCGCCGGATTCACCCTGCTGTCATTCCTTCACCAGCCGCCCTGGGTCTGGTTCCTGGTCGCGGCATTCTTCTCAATCGTCGTATTTTGGCGAAACAAGCCGGCGCGAACTGCTTTATGCCTCACCTTCCTGATCTGTGTCGCTCTGCTCGCCATCCCCGATCATCGCAATGCCACCACCTACTGGTCGCCATATCAGAAGCTCTCGATTCAACCCGTCTACAACAAGGGACAGCTCGAGGCTTACTCTCTGACCACAAACGACTCGCTCTATCAGACCATCGTCAATCTCTCTCCGGAGTTCGTTGAGTCGCACCCCGCGACGTTCCAACGCCATCCTCTGAACCAGAACTCTTACAACATGCCCTACCGCTTTTATCCCGCGCCGCCCTCGGTTCTGGTCTTGGGCTCGGGCATGGGGAACGACGTAGCAGCTGCCCTGCGCAACGGGGCGGGACGCGTCGAGGCCATTGAGATCGACCCCCTGATTTTGAAGCTCGGCCGCGAACTTCATTTCGAACACCCATACCAATCTCCGCGTGTGCACCTCACGCTCGACGATGCGCGGAGCTATATAGAGAACAGCCACGATCAGTTTGATCTGATCGTTTTCTCGCTACTCGACTCGCACACGACTACTTCGCATTTCACCAACATTCGGATCGACAATTATGTCTATACCCGCGAAGCGATTGGCAAGGCAAAGCAGTTGCTCAAGCCCGATGGTCTCTTCATCGTGAAGTTTCAGGTCGACAATCCCTGGATCGCGGGCCGTCTCTTCAAGCTGATGCGCGACAGTTTCGGGCGAGACCCGATTCAATTTCAGACGGACGTCGGCGGATATGACAGCTCGGGCAGATTCTTCGTCTCCGGGTCGCAAGAGCGACTAGCGAAAGCCACGGCCGAGCCTTCGTTGGCAGCGTATCTGGCGACTCACGGCAATATGCCCATGGAAGCAGCCATCGTGACCACGGATGATTGGCCGTATTTCTATCAGCATGCCCCGGGCCTGCCGATTATCGTGATCCTGGTTTCAATCGCCGTCCTGATTGTCTTTGGATGGTTCCTGCGGCAGACCAGCGGAGAAGGCGCGCGCCTCGATTTCCATTTCATGTTCCTCGGAGCCGGGTTCATGCTGCTCGAAGCCCAGATCGTCAGCAAGATGGCCCTTCTATTTGGAACCACTTGGGTGGTGAATGCGGTCGTCATCTCGGGATTACTCTGCCTGATTGTGGGGGCCAATCTCGCTTATGGTGCGATACCACGCATTCCGCTCGCAGTTGCATATGGTGGCCTTTTTTTAACTCTCGTGGTCATGTATGTCGTTCCCATGCAGAAGCTGTTCTTTGAATCATGGTCGCTGCGTGCATTGGTTGCCACGTTGGCGTTGTGCAGTCCGGTGTTCTTTGCCGGAATCATCTTCGTTTCCAGCTTCGCCCGTGCCGGATTCCGCGGCAGTGCCCTTGGGTCGAACTTATTTGGATCTCTGATCGGAGGACTTCTCGAGTCCGCCTCCCTATGGTTTGGGCTGAGGTCGCTGACAATTCTCGCAGCGCTTCTCTATCTCGGTTCTGCAATCTTCCTGTCGCGCGTGACGATCGCTGATAGAAAATCGGCCGATGTTGCCGAACCAGTGGCGGTTCCGTAGTGCCGCCCGGCGTAAGCTTTGCGTTTCCGGTAAGTGCTATCCTGACCATATCGGGGCATGAAGGCTCTCTACGAGAATCTGCCGGAGGTGGAAATCGGCGGGCGCAAGCTCGTTGGCCGTGTACTGTTCGGACTGTTGCTTCTCGTCTCTGTGTTGGTCGGTGCGACCGCCGGGCTGCTTCTGGTTTACACCACTGACCTGCCGCAAGTCGACGCGTTGGAAGCCTACCGCCCCAGTTCGATCACCGAACTCTATGACGACCACAATCGGGTGATCGGTTCCTTCGCGCTGCAGCGGCGTGTGGTCGCGGGCTATGACGACTTCCCGCCGGTGCTGCGCGACGCGCTGATCTCGATCGAAGATAAGGACTTCTACCATCATTCTGGGATCAACTTCTTCCGCATCGTCGGAGCGGCCTATCGCGACATAAAATCGGGCGGCACGGTGCAAGGCGCCTCGACGCTAACCATGCAACTTGCGCGCAACTTGTTCCTTTCGCCAGACCGCCGTTGGCAACGCAAGGTGCAGGAAGCGATGCTTGCCATCCAGATCGAGCGGCGGTTCACCAAGCCACAGATCTTCACCTTATATGCGAATCAAATTGCGCTCGGGCATGGCGTCTTCGGATTCGAGGCTGCCTCGGAGTTTTATTTCAGCAAGCCCGCCAAGCAATTAACTCTGCCCGAAGCCGCATTGCTCGCGGGACTGCCCAAAGGGCCAAGCTTTTATTCGCCGATCAACCATCCGGATCGCGCCCAGCAGCGTCGCAATCGCGTCATCGACGCCATGCTGGAAGACGGCAAGATCACCGCAGCTCAGGCCGACGCCGCCCGCTCTGCTCCGCTCGGCTTGCATCTTGCTCATGATCCGAATTCCCTCGCGCCATATTTCGTGGAGGAAGTCCGCCGGTATCTCGAAGGGAAATACGGAACCGATCAGGTCCACGAAGGCGGATTAAAGGTTTACACCACTCTCGATGTTGACATGCAAAGGGCCGCCAATCAGTCTGTGCTCGATGGTCTGGCCGCCTACGAGCGCCGTCACGGATGGAAGGATCATCTGGAAAACGCCGTTGCCGAAGGCGTCCCGATCGATAAGTATTTCCATCCGGACTGGGACGATGATCCTGAGGTGAACGGCTATATCCATGCGCTTGTGACCTCATCCGGAACGGGCATTGCGACGCTTAAATTCGGCCACTACACTGCCGCACTCGGTCAAGCCGACGTGGCGTGGACGCAACAGAAGATCGTGAACATCCTTAAGCCGGGCGACGTCTGCTACGTGAAGATTCTGTCGCTCGGCGCGAATGGCGCGGCGAAAGTCAGCCTGGAACAGGACTCCGGTGCTCAGGGAGCGCTGCTCGCTATCGACAACACCACTGGGGCGATGAAGGCGATGGTCGGAGGCCGTGATTTCAACGAGTCTAAGTTCGATCGCGCGACACAGGCCCTTCGTCAGGTCGGGTCGTCGTTTAAGCCTTACGTCTATACGGCCGTCATTGATGGGGGCGCAAGCCCGGATGACACTATCCTCGATGAACCTGTCAGCTTCGACACATCATCTGGTCCCTACACCCCGCACAATTACGACGAAAAGTTTGAGGGCATCATTACGCTACGCCGTGCACTGGCCCAATCGCGCAACATTCCCGCGCTAAAGCTGGCGAACAAAGTAGGTATCAAGGATGTGATCGACTATGCCGATCGGTTCGGAATCACGTCGAAGATTCCGCCGTATCTGCCGATCGCGCTCGGATCGGCTGAAATCACGCTGCTGGAGCAGACCGCCGCATACAGCGTGTTTCCGAATGATGGAGTCCGCGTCAACCCGCACTACATCACCCGCGTCACTGACTACGAAGGCCGCGTGCTCGAAGAAGATTTCCCGGAAGTGAAAGACGTAATCAGCGAGCGAACGGCGCGTATCATGACTTCGATGCTGCGCGAAGTCGTTCTTCACGGCACCGGAATCGCCGCCTCAAAGCTGCCGTTCCCGGTGGCAGGCAAGACCGGCACGACCAATGATTTCACCGATGCCTGGTTCATGGGGTTTTCACCCACTATGACTTGCGGAGTATGGGTGGGCTATGACGAGAAGAAATCGCTGGGCGCGAAAGAGACGGGAGCGCATGCAGCGCTGCCGATCTGGATGAACTTTATGACAGCCGCCATGGCCGGCAAAGACGTTGGTGATTTCCAGCCAGCACCGGCCCAGCCACACGCGGCACAAAAGCTGGATACGCCTGATGCCGCACCAGCGGCGGAAGAGTCACACTAGACTTGCCCGCCGGAAACCTTGAAAGCGCGAGAAGATCCCACAATCGCTTATCCCACGCTTACCGCGGCAACCTCGTAATCGTCGACACGAGGGACTGTAAAACGCAATGCTGAGTTTTCGATCCGAAACGGAATTGCCTTTTCGGCACGAAGCAAATCCACGGCCTTTACTTTCACTCCGCTAGGCAACTTTATGCTGACGATTTGCGGACCGAGCGGGTAGACGTCGCTCAGCCAGCCATGGTGGGCGTTCGGGTTCGTGTAATTGAGCAAGTGGATGGCGTACCCCGGTGCCGTCTCCCACGCAAAGAGTTCGACCAATCCATCGCCGTCAACGCGGATCACGGTTTCATCGTGAGTGATCCAGCGAATCGTATTCTGCATTAGCCGCAGCAGATCGCCGTGACCGGTGAGCCAGAAGGTTCGTTCGATATCCCCAGGAAAATAGGCGACGCGACTGGAGCCGATTTCATGCAGTACAACTGCGGGCTCATCCGTGTGCGGAGTCGGAGGGTACGCCAACTCCGGAGGATACGCCACGAACCCCGGCACAACCGTTAGAACGGGATCCTGCACGGCTTTCACCGGCACTCGGTTTTGCGTGCCCGGCAACCAATTTGTGTTTGAGAAGCCATCCAGGATCGCATGACTCCGTTCAATGCGTCCGTAGTAAGCGTTGCCAGTCGTTCCAATCACATCTCCAGCCTTGTGAATGCCGAGGAGGTCGGCGAGAGCAAACTCATCGCGCTGCTTCAGGTTCTCGTCATACAAGCTCGTCTCGAAGCTTGCCATCACTGACCCGCCGGAACGAACGTAGTCTCTGATCTGCTGGCACTGGCGATCGCTGAGCATGGCGATATTCGGCAAAAGCAGGGCTCTGTATTTGCTGATCCCTTCGAGGTCGAGGCGGTCTTCGTGCACGAAGTCGAAGGCAAATCGTCCGTTGAGCAGCGTCTCGTAAATCCCGTGCGTCGTCTCGCGCATGTAGTCGTGCCCGTGAGCGGCTGCAGGTCCTCGATACAAAAGTTGCGTGCTCTGCCCCATGACCACGCCGACGTTCGCCAACGAACGGCGGCCCTTCAGATGGGTATCGTGTTTCTTTGCCCACTGAAAATAGTCGGACCCGACTTTCTGCCAGCGGCGGTCTTCTCCGAATCCCGCCTCTGATCCGATGAAGTGGTAGTAGAGCGCCATGCCGCTGGCTACCGTCTCGTTCAGCCACATTCTTGCTTCTGCGGGGTTCTTCGCAGCATTGCGCCAGCGGACCGATCCAGTCGAATACGCCGCCGTGACGTTGGCGGCAAATTTCCCTTCCATGATGGCGTTACACACGCGGCCTTGCAGGCTGCATCCCCAGACCGGAGGATCCCCCGAAGTGCGGCCCTGATTATCAGCCTGAAACCACGCTGCGGTTTTGCCGAGTCGATCTAAATTGGGGCCGCAGCGGACATTTCCCCCAAGGTTCGCAAAGAAAAAACTGTCGGGCTTCTTCTCCTTCGCAATGGCGTCGTACTTCTGCCACAACTCGAGAACGCGATCGTTGAACGCCTGCCAGTATGCGGGTGTGCTCGGCGGAGGAAGCTTGCTGCAGACGGCGCAATGACAATCGGGCAGTTCGCCGATCGGAGGCCATCCGTTGGTGTAGAAGCAATCCACGTCGTAGAGCGAATTGATTTCTCGCATGATCGCCGGAACGTAATCGTCCATATAGCTGGTGAACATGCAGGTCTGGAACAGGCGTGGATCTTCATCGTGGAACTGAACCGAGCCGTCGGCATTGCGCATGGCCCACTCCGGATGAGCCTCGAGCGCATCGCCCCAATTCAGGTCCGGACTCATGCGGGCGACCACACGCATGCCGCGTTTGCGGGCGGCAGCCACACATTCTCCAAAGAAGTCACGGCCATTGAGAAACTTTCCGTGACGATGGAATTGGACCTTCGATGGATAGAACGCGAGAATCCCGGTCACACTGATGAAAACAATGTCCGCCTCGGCCGCGTGCCAATAATCGGCCCACTCTTCAATATTCATCACCGCTGGATCGTGCTCAGTCATATTGCTCTGACCGACGCGGCGAACATTCTGCTGCCAAGGCAAGCTGGACGGATCAACGGGAGCCAGCCGGGCCGGCAGCGGAATCAACTTCGCAGTGGGGCCGCTCATGGCCGCATCAGCGATGGTCTCTGCTGACGTCGTCGCAGGACTCAGCGTCTGGATGGCTGCGGCTAGTGGAAGGGAAGCTGCGCTGGTCTTGAGGAAAGTGCGCCGGTTCAACATGAGCACCATTATGGCCGATCAGCAATGTCCTAAACAGGGCACCACGTTCAAGGTCGCTGATTTTTAACTTCGATCGAAGCCCGCAGCGCCTTTGTGACTTCCCCGGCGATGTCTTCCTGAACCCACAGTTTGTCTTCCAGTCCGCGGTCGTATGTTTCGGACCAGATCACGTAGCCGTTCTCAGCGCGAACCAGATGCGCCGCAACCCGCAGCCTTGTGTTTGACTTGCGCACACTGCCATCGAGCACGTAAGCGACTCCCAGGCTCTTCGCAATCTCTGCGACGGGTACCTGCTTACCTTTGAAGTAGAACGAAGACGTGGCAGCCGGAACGTGGAAACCCGGAACCTTGCTCAGGCGATTGATCAACTCCTCCGTCATGCCATCAGCAAATTCTTCTTCCTTCATGCCTTCGGTGAGATCGAGGAACGGCAGCACAGCCACTGACTTCTGTGGCACAGCCGCGAGGGCGGACGCGACCGGCTGTTTTCCCGCATCCTTGGGACGAATCAAAAATGCCAGTGCCAGTACTCCCAGAAGCAGTAAAGCCGGCGCAACCAGCCAACGAAGGCGGACCGGTTTTTCATTGCGGTCTGATGGAGGCTTTGGTTCAGAAACTTCAGGCGAGCCCTCTGGCTCCTCGTCCCAAGGCCGAACCCTTGCCACCATTCGATAGCCCAGACGCGGCACGGTGGCGATATAGGCAGGGTGCTTGGGATCATCCCTCAATTGACGGCGAAGAGAAGTTACTGCTTGGTAGACGGAGTCCTGGGAGACAATCACTGCCGGCCAAACCTGGGTCAAGAGATCGTCGATGCTGACGACTTGCCCCGCACGTTCAGCCAGACACATCAGCAACCGCATCGTCCGGACCTCGAGTCGAACAGTTTCTCCCTTGCTGGAGATCTCGCCTGAGGCCGGATCCACGCGCCAGTCACCGATACGAAGAATGGTGTTGTTGGGAGGCTCCATGAAGATGAAAGCGCGGCGGCGGAAGTTCGGTTCTTATTGCAAAACGATGCGGCCCCGGCCAGCCGTTCGCCCGATTTTACAGCGGTAAGTTTCTTTTTGCCCGCTCGGCCTTCGAAATCAACTACCGCAGAATTTTCAGAACGATTCAGACTGTTTCAGACCAGCATCAGGACTTTCCCAGTTCCCAGATGTATGGTCCGAGTAAATCGCTCGTCCGCTCATACTGAACAGCAAAGACAAAACTCTTTGAAGATTCGTACGGAGGAGAAGGAGATGGCTACAGTATCTGCCGCATTAGTGACCGGCAAAAGAAACGGGTGGTTAGCGATTGCAGTGGCCGGCCTTGTCGCTGGGACGCTCGACCTGACACAGGCCTCCATCCTTTTCGGATGGGACATCCCGAAAGTCATCGCGGCCGGATTGCTGGGCCGTCAGGCTGTGCATGGGGGGATCCGAACCTATCTCCTCGGCCTCATGCTCCACTTCTTTATCGCTAGTTCAGCGGCAGCAATCTACTACGTAGCGAGCCGCAGGCTGCCCTTTCTGGTCGAATATCCGATGGTTTGCGGTCTTTTCTTTGGCGCTGCGGTCGAAGAGGTGATGAACCTCGTGGTGCTGCCACTCTCGGCCCTGCACGCGCGAGGTCCCTACGAGTTGCACGACCTGATTCTCGGTTTGGTGGTGCACATGATCGTGGTCGGACTACCCATCGCATTCATCATGAGCCGCTTTGCGAAACGTGGACTGCAGACCGACGAGAATTGACCCCTTCATTAGGGGTGCATAGCGGTCATACCGCTTGGAGTACATATAAAAGAGCTGCTACTGCATTTGAAAAACTGTTGCCAGCGATCCAATCTTCAACCCGTGATTACAGCTACGAATCCGGAATAAGAACCCGAAAACGAAACTTCAGCACCTCGAAAATGTGCAAATCTCAAATCGGGAGCGAAAACAGCCACGTTCTCGCAACGCAAATGTTAATGCAACGTGAATTGCATAACTGATTACTAGTCAGAGATTTAAGGGGAAATTGCCTAACCTGCAAAACCGACCAATCGGTCTTTATCTAAAAGTAATTCGCCAAGCGCCTTTCACTTCCACAACGTTTTCCACAGGCGGACGGTGTCACTGCAACGCCCCGCAAACTTAAGTCCCTACAGTACTTACATTGAGTGCTCTACTGTGTTTGCTGTAGAAGTGGAAATCACTCTTCCGGCGCAATTCCACCTTCCGCTAATGACTCGAATCTGGTGCAATGTTTCAGGAAGGCCATCTTCACCCTTCCGATGGGGCCATTGCGTTGTTTGGCAATAATGATCTCTGCCCGGCCCTGCAGTTCGGGATCGTCCTGCTTGTAGACCTCTTCGCGAAAGATGAACATGACAAGGTCGGCGTCCTGCTCAATTGAACCCGATTCGCGCAGATCTGCCAACTGCGGACGATGATCTCCACCACGGCTCTCGGGCGCGCGGCTCAACTGCGAAAGCGCAATCACCGGCACTTGCAGCTCTTTGGCGAGAGCCTTCAGTCCTCGCGAAATCGCCGACACTTCCTGCGTTCGATTTTCAAACCGCTTTCCACCGCCGGACATCAGCTGCAGATAATCCACGACAATCAAGTCGAGCCTGCCCTGGGCCTGCTTCAAGCGCCGCACCTTCGCGCGCATCTCACTCAAAGAAATTCCCGGAGTGTCGTCGATGTAAATGGGAGCGTGCGCCAGTTGCTCCATCGCCTTCACCACTCTTTTTGTGTCGTCCTGCCACAGCGAACCGGTGCGCATCTTGTGCGCGTCCACTCGCGCCTGCGAACAGAGCAATCGCATCAGTAGCGCTTCGCGCGACATTTCCAGCGAGAACACGGCGACGACCTGTTGATCCTCGATCGAAGCATTCTCCGCAATGTTCATCACGAATGCCGTCTTGCCCATGGAAGGCCGCGCCGCAATGATCACCAGATCCGATCGTTGCAGGCCGCTCGTCATCTCGTCGAGATCGTTGTAATGCGTCGCCAGTCCGGTGATGCGCTGGCCCCGTTGCAGCAGAGCGTCCACCGATCCGAACGTTTCGCGGACGATCTCCTGAATGCCCATGAAACCGCGTCCAATACGCTTTTCCGACAGCTGGAAAATCGCGGCCTCGGTGTCGCTCAGCACATCTTCGGCGGAATCCGACTGATCGCTGGCGCGCGCAATCGCCGTCGTCGCCGCCGAAATCACTCCGCGCAGCAGGGCCTTGTCGCGCACGATCCGGACGTAGTGCTCGATGCTCGGCCGCTCCGGGACGCCTTCCACCAGGCTCGACACGTATGCCACATCCCCAATCGGCTGGAGGTCCTTATGCCGATCGAGTTCCTCAATCAGTGTGATCATATCGATGGGGCGCGATGACTCGGCCAGGTCCACCATGCACGCATAAATCCGCCGGTGGGAATCAAGCGAAAAATCTTCGGTCCGCAGATGCTCCGCGGCCTGGTTGTAAGCGAAGTTATCGAGCAGGATCGCGCCAAGAATCGAGCGTTCGGCATCTACGTTTGCCGGAAGCGTGCTGACCGCGTAATCGGAAGTGGCCACGTTTTGTCCCTACTGCAAACTCAAGTTGTGTCCATCGACACTAACTCGCCTCGGCTTGTGAATGCGACGCGACGCTTTGGAAAACTCAGCCGGAACCAAAAATAATTCTCTCGGGAGCACCCGGCCTTATATGACCCGCTCAGTGTAGGCGAACAAAAGACGAAGTGCAAGAAGCCTGAGGCATTTTTGTGGCTGAATAGATTTGGCCGGGAGAACCGTACTTATTCCAGACCTAGGCGAATCGGGCCGGCGATCATCAGGACCATCGCAACCAAGGTCGATGACTCGATCAGCAACGCATAGTTCGTGAGCCGTTTGCCTTGCGGAAACCGCGCGAACAAGCGGCTCATCACCAGGCCCAGAAAGACGATCGGCGACGAGAAAACGCGGAAGAGACACATCCAGCCAAGCAGAGAAACTCCTTCGCTCGCCGACGTGAGCGCAATCAGGCCGACTGAGAAAGGCGACGTTAGGCTGATCGCGAGCGCCACTCTGGAGTACGTCGTATAAGCGGCTTCGTGCCGGAAAATCACGAGCACAAGCAAAAAGCTCATCACCAGGAGCATTCCGCAGATGAATAACTCGAGCATCAAGTCGCCACCTGCCCACATCCCGCCGTAGGCGGCAACGTCGGCAGGATGACTCACATATTGAAAGTAGCGAATCACGATGAGAAGCGTCGAGATACCCAGTACTGCGGCATAACCTCACGCAACCACCACAAGTTGGGCTCTCCACGGTATCCGCATCATCGGCCCATGCTAGCGCTCGAAAGGCAAGATTGCCTGTGACGGCGGTAATGATTGGGGTGGTGTTTGGAACCGGAACTCGGGACTAAAAACTAGAATGCGGTCCGGGGCCAGCCACCCCAGACCGCATTGTTCGTGGATTCCTGGCCTGCCCTTGTCACCGCTGAGGCGGCGCGATGATTGCTTCAGCCCGACAGCGCCCGCCCAAGCGGGTGCCGCATTTGCCAAAGCCAGTTGCCATCTTGCGATCGAAGATCGCAAAACACCAACCGCTGCGGTGGTCAGCGGCCCTGGCTTGTTCCGAAGAACAAGCAGGGGGAGGAGGCCGCAACGCCCGGGCAACCAGTCGCGCAAGCGCGTTTCTGGAAGATTCCCACCATCGATTCTCTTTCGAGAACCTCCGGTCTACCGCTGGCTCTGCCGCAATCATCTGGCCGAGTCAGGAACTCTCACGTTTCGCTGAACACACTCTCCGTCAGAATGTTTCACCCGGCAACAGAAAAAGCGCCCTCGATTGTGCAGAACCTGTGGACGAGTGGACTTCCTTGTGGACATGTGAGGAAAACTAAGAATTATTTTTTGACCCTCGGCCTGTGTCCCAAGCAATTTCAATCACTTACACGCTGTCAAAGAAAAAGATGGTCGACGCCAATCTGATGTGAAAAAGCTGGTCGTTGTCTTCTCGTCGCGGCTCCTGGGGTTGGGCTAAAGTATCAGTCGATGAAAATCGCACTCTGCGCCATAATTTGTCTTTTCACCATGAACGCAGCCGCCCAGGCGACTCCTCAGTTCGACATCAAAGCGGCTGAGAGATTCGCCAATCTTGCCCTCGCCTGTGTTCACAAGGAATATCCCAGTCACATCAGCCACACTCTCAACAGCGATGCGGACGTCGCTCCTCCGCGCAAACTGACTCCCGCGTTTTACGGCTGCTACGATTGGCATTCTTCCGTCCACGGACATTGGCTTCTCGTACGGCTGGTCAGGACCTTCCCAAACGCCGCCTTCGTTCAGTCCGCCCGCGAAGCACTGCGCCAGAGTCTCACTGCAGAAAATATCGCACAGGAAGCCGCCTACCTTCGCGGACAGGGGCGCACCAGCTTCGAGCGTCCTTACGGCCTGGTATGGCTACTACAGTTGGTTGCCGAATTGCGCGAGTGGGATGATCCGCAGGCGAAAGAAATGTCAGCCAATCTTCGCCCGCTCGAGGAAGTCGCGCAGGAGCGGCTGAACAACTGGCTTCCCAAGCTTTCCAATCCCGTTCGCATCGGCGAACACGACCAGACCGCCTTCGCGCTTGGACTGATGCTCGATTACGCGCGAGGCAACAATGATCAGAAATTCGCGGACCTTGCCACCTCCAAGACGAAGCAGTTCTATTTCAATGACAAAAACTGTCCGCTCGCCTACGAGCCTTCCGGCGAGGATTTTCTCTCGCCCTGCCTCGGCGAAGCCGACGTTATGCGGCGTGTGCTGCCGAAAAATCAATTTGCTCTGTGGTTAGGAACCTTCCTGCCTCAGATCTCCACATCGGGCAGCGCGAATTGGCTGCAACCTGTCGTCTCGCCGGACCCCAGCGATCCGAAGCTGGCCCATCTCGATGGACTCAACCTGAGTCGGGCATGGATGTTGAACGGAATCGCCGCCAGCCTGCCGAAGAATGATAAGCGGCTCCCGGCGATCATCGCCGCAGCTCAGGCGCACGAAGAAGCCGGCCTGGCAGCCGTCACCGGAGAACATTACGAGGGCGGACACTGGTTGGGAAGCTTCGCCGTATATCTCGTGACCCGAAGAGGCATCTCCGAGCGCTAGAGCTAAGTCGTTCTCTGTGGACCCGTGCTGAACTCTTCGCCTTAAGCACTGAGGAAACCAATCACTTTCAAGCTGCGGCTGAGATTAACTGGCGGGCTTGTAGGTTTTCGGCGGGGCGGATTTGTAGTCCTCTGATTTTCCGCGCGGGATGCTCAAGGTCTTCCAGTCGCTAGAGCGAAGATGCTTCGCGAGGAAGACCATCTGCCCGATGTGCTGGGCGTAATGCGCAATCTGGCGGTTGATGGCTTGCAGCACGGTATGAGGCTCGCCACGTATCGTCACCGTTCGCATCACGTCTTCCGGTTTCAGAGCGTCGATCGCGCTGAAGACGCAGGTCCAGCCCTCTTCCCACCAACTCATCACTTCGACGCGAGTGGTGGAAGGCCTGATCTCGAATTCGCGATCACGGAAGCGGTGCGGCTTTTCTCCATCAGTGGTGAGGAAATCCGTGAAGCGCGAGCGCATGTTGCCGGCGATATGCTTTACCAGAACCGCGACAGAGTTCGCTTCCGGATCGAGTGCGACGAAGAAATCCTCGTCTTTCAATTGGGTCATCGCGCTCTCGCCCATTCGCTTGTGACCGCGAAGTTGACGGCGGGCTTCTTCAAGGTAGTGGGTTGCTGTATCGCTCATGACGCCTCCACAGGCGAAGTTCGAGGCTTGCCTGCAATGTCGATTTGATTTGGTGTGGCGGGCTGCGGTTTCAGAAATCTTCTCTGTCTCAGTTCGATCCCCAACCGCCGCCGCCCGGCGTTTCAATCCTAATTCGTTCTCCTTTACGAAGGCGGGTGCTGAACTTCCCGGGCATTTGTTCGGATGAGCCGTCACTGCGAATTACGGTTGCGGTTCCGGGCGCGCCATCGCTTGCGCCCGACAAGCCCCACGGCCCGCGGAAGCGGCGATCGGCTAACAGTGTGACATCGCAGTCGGTGAGCACTTCGATTTCGCGGATGATGCCGTCGCCGCCTTTGAATTTGCCAGTGCCTCCGCTGGCATGCCGCAGCGAATAGGAACGAACTCGAAGCGGGTAAGCATATTCCAGCGCCTCGGCAGGTGTGTTGAGGGAATTCGTCATGTGCGTGTGCACGCCCGAGATGCCGTTCCTGGCCGGGCGTCCGCCCATGCCTCCGGCAATCGTCTCGTAGTAGGTGAAGGGTTCGCCGGTCCGTGGATCCATCCCGCCGATAGTCAGATTGTTCATCGTGCCCGAAGCGGCAGCGGGGATGTGATCGGGAACGGCTTGCGCCAGAGCTTTCAGAAGGACGTCGACGATGCGCTGCGAAGTCTCGACGTTCCCTCCGGCGACCGCGGCAGGTGGCCGCGCATTGACGATTGTGCCTTCCGGAGCTATGACCTGGATGGGACGCATCAGGCCGGCGGCGGCAGGGATGTCCTCTACGATCAGGCAGCGGAATACGTAGAAGCAGGCCGAGTAAGTGATCGCGGCGACGGCGTTGATACTGCCTTCGACTTGTGGGGCGCTGCCGGTGAAGTCGACGGTGACTATGTGGAGCGGGCGCCCCCGCCCGCGTTTAGCACTCTGATCGACCTTGAGGCTTACAGCAATCCTTATTGGGTCCTGGCTGATTCCATCGTTATCAAGAAAATCTTCCGCGCAGTACTCGCCTGGCGGGATGCGCTGAAGAAAGGCGCGCATCAATTCTTCGGAGTAGGAGAGCAGGTCTGTAGCGGCCTGTTTTGCACGGGCCGCTCCGTAGCGCTCGCATACTTCGCGGAGGCGTTCGGCGCCGGTGTGGCAGGCGGCAATCTGCGCACCCAGATCGCCTTCGCGCTCGTGCGGCGTGCGCACGTTGTTGAGAATCATCTCCAGGATGTCGCGATCCATGACGCCTGCGCGCATCAATTTCACCGGAGGAATGCGAAGGCCTTCCTGATAGATCTCGCGGCAGAGTCCCATCGAGCCGGGATAGGCACCGCCGACATCGGCGTGGTGTGCGCGGGATGCTACGTAGAAGTCAGGCTTCGCGTTAGCACCCCGCGCGCGGGGGCGCGCGCGCCACACGGGTGCTACGAGTGTAATGTCGGGAAGGTGCGTGCCGCCGCGGAAGGGATCGTTGAGCATCACCATGTCGCCCGGGTGCATGGGTTCAGCGTCGATCGCGGCCTGCACGGACATCGGCATAGACCCTAGGTGAACGGGCATGTGGTCGCCCATGGCGATGACCTGGCCACTGCCATCGAAGACGGCACAGGAGTAGTCGCGACGCTCCTTGATGTTTGGAGAAAATGCGGTGCCACGCAGGGCCGCTCCCATTTCTTCCGCGATGGAGTGGTAGAGGTTTTTGAAAATTTCGAGTTCGATGGGATCACGCCGCATCAGGCGCAGTTTAGCAGCTACGGTTGGTGCACAAGGTCCAAGTACGTAAATAAGGACAGGGCCGAAACGGCCCGCGACAGCCGTCGACACCACGGCGCTACGGAGTGAATTCCGGTGGAGGGATGCAGAATTCTATTGACAGTTTGTTTATCCTGCCGCAATATCTTGGGTTATAGGGCTTACCCATACTACGAGTTGGGTTGGCTCTTCAAGCTAAGGGCCCAAAGTCGTTAACCCTTGCAAGGGAAAATCGCTCACGGAGGCACCTTCACAATGGCAACGAAGAAGAAGGCAAAAAAGAAGAAACACTAACCGTTGCGAGGAGAACTCGCTAACATCACGAATTTTCACTGGCCTCTTGAGAGAAGCACCTCTTAAGAGGCTTTTCCGTCAAACGAATGCGTTCAGTTCCGCAGGAAAAACTTCAGTTCGGGTTGAGGACATGTGTAACAATTGACGTGTCGAGCAGTGCGGAGCGGAGTATGGCAAGAAAGAAGAGCTCAGAAAAACACAAGACGGATGAGGTGCTCATCCCGGACAAACTCTATTTCCGCATTGGAGAAGTGGCCACCCTCTGCCGGCTGCCTGCGTACGTGCTGCGTTTCTGGGAATCGGAATTCCCGCAGCTGAAGCCGGTGAAGAGCAGCACCGGCCAACGCATGTATCGCCGACGCGATGTGGAAAGCGTGCTGCGAATCAAGCAGTTGCTCTACGAGCAGGGATTTACGATTTCAGGAGCGCGGCAGCAATTGCGCGCTGAGACGAAGTCCGATAAGACGCAGACGGCCATTCCGTTCCCAACGCAATCGAATCCGGAGATTCAGCACATCCGGCAAGGTTTGCGCGAGATTCTGGATCTGCTGTCGACGCGCAAGACGGGATGAGCGAACCTGACGCTCTCCATCAAAGTCAATTTCCGTTCGCCGCGGATGCACGCTGATCAACGCGGATAGAAACAATTTATTCACGAAGCTTTATCCGTGAAGATCCGTGGCCGAAGCTTCGCTTGCCTAGTGTTACGCTTCCATCCAGTTCGTTCTCTCCAAGATGGTTGGCGGCTCGTAGGTCTTGCCCTTCGCTAATCTCTTTTCCTCCCGACGTGTCGTCCACAACAGGACGGGGCCAAGCACCGCAGGCATCATGCGCGAAACGACTCCGGATTCGCGGCGAAATTCCTCCCGCAGGGATCGGATCTCTTCGCTGACTTTCGCGTCAACTTTGCGGAACTGGTGTTCCATCGCCCAAAGAGCGGAACTGTAGATACCGCTGAGCCGCTGCATCTCGTGGGCGAAGCGCTCGCGGACGCGTGTATCGGGCCAATCCTTGTAACGCTTCCATCCAGTGAGTAGGGTGCGGGCGATGCGATAAAGGCTAGGTCCATTCGTTTCGAAGTCGCGCCAGAAGGCCCAATCAAGGAAGCGTTTGGAATCGTCGCGCGAGATCGCGGCGTGTTTGAAGTTGAATTTGAACTGCCCGTGAACGTCGGCGTAGTCGACGTCGCGCAGCATGCGTCCTTCTTCGGACATCTGTTGATAGAGCGGAGTACCGGGAACAGGCGTGTAGAGCATGAACTGATGGAAGTCAGTGTCGTGGGAAACGGCGTGCTCGATTTCCTGGATGATGTTGTCAGGGGTGTGATGTTCGAGACCAATAATCGTCGAGCCTTGCACGCGTATGCCGTGCTCGCGCAGTTCGCGAGTCAACTGCCTTGTATCGGTGCCGTTCAGCTTGCTGTAGCCTGCGCGTGGGGATTCTAGGCCCATCCAAAGCCAGGAGACGCCGAGGTCGACCAGTTCCTGCATCGAGTACTTGCGGATGGCATTGGCCGAGGCAAAGACGGCCATCGTCCAAGGTTTGTGCGCGGCCTTCATGCGTTCGAGCAGGCGCATGGCGCGGTCGCGGTGCAGGAGAAAGTTTTCGTCCATGACGAAGAACGAGTGAACTTTCAACTCGTTTTCCATGTGCTGCATGACTTCGAACAGCTCGTCGCCGGTTTCGAAGAAATTCACAAACTTGCCTTTGCCGCCAAAGAACGCGGAGGTCGTGCAGAAGTTGCAGCCCATGGGGCAGCCGACCGATGGGATTATGGTGGCTGCGGTTGCGCCCTTGCGTTCGGGTAGACGGATTCCCATGATGCGCGTGCGCAGTCCCGAGACGATGGGAGGATGATTGATCGGCGCCCTTTCGTCCTCGCCCAAGTAACGCCGCATCCAGGAAACACCTTCTCCCCGAACGATATGGTCGGCATCGATCAGCTTCTCGATGCCGGGAATGGCAGATACGTGTCCGCCGATTACGATCTTTGAGTGAGGGGACAGCTTGCGGATCATGCGGCACATTTCCCGAACCTTGGCGACGTTTACGATGATCGAGGAAATTCCGACGATGTCGTAATGATGCGCGGTGAGTTCGCGCGCGAAAGCGTCGCGCGTCGGGAAATCGAGGACGGTGCAGGGCGCGGAAATATTCGCCTGAATCAGCATGATGCCCCACGAGCGGTGGAACATGCGGAGCGAGAAGCTGCCTTGGGCGCGCGTGACCTGGTTGTGATAGAGCTCCATTGGGTTGATGGAGCGGCTGCCGAATTCGTCGTCTTGCGCGTACGGTCCGAAGACCGAACTCAGCAGAATGCGGGCGTGCGTGCCCTTGGGATGCTGTTCAATCGGGCTGGCGTTGTGAATCGAGGCAGAGGTTTCCACTTCTTTCCGTCATCCGTTTCTCCCCACAGCCGTTAGTGTCATCGTAGTCGCATAAACGCCGATGGGAAGTGCGGGACGAGAGAAAAAACAAAAAGATTACAAATGGAAAGAAAGCGGCAGAACGTCAAAGAGCCTCAACAGTACACAGCAACTTGAAGGCTTTGCGCTTTGTAGCCTAGAATCTCTGCGCTATGGCATCAGAGCCTTTGGAAATCGAGCGACTGGACCGGGGAGTGCTGAGTTTCCGTGGTCCGCTCACCATGGAGAACGTGACTCCGTTCCTGAACGCGGTGCGCCGCGAGAATGCGCCGACGATGATCCTAGACTTTTCGGGAGTCCCCTACTTGGATTCGTCCGGTCTGGGTTCGCTGGTGAGTGCGTGCACTTCTTGCACAAAAGCAGGGCGACGGATTGCTCTAACAGGCGTTAACAAGCGGGTGCTGAAAGTATTTGAAATTACCAAGGTGGAGCAGATCTTCCTGATGTTCGACACTCTGTCGGACGCGATTGAGGCCTTTACGAACGCGGGTACCGCGTAGCCTCAAGTTTCTTCTTTTCCTTCGATCGCAATTCTGGCGGCGACTCTCTCGACTGCTTCCTGAACTTCCTTTGAAAGAGAAGATCCGATCGCGAAGTTGATTCCCTCGATGCCGTAGATGCGCAGGCGTGCTGGAAGACAGCCGAGTGCGCGGGAGAGTTCGATCGCCTCACGAAGGCCGAATCCGTGGGTGGACGCGGAGGTCCGCGCGAGCGGGGGCAGGTGTCGCGCGGCCCAGGCGTGGACAGTTCCTGCAGGAGATCCCGTAACGACGCAATCGATGACGAGTACGTCGGGAGCTTCGCTCCATGCGTCCATCAATGCCGACGATCCTGAGCAGATCTGAGCGGGAATACCGAGGGCACGCAATCGTTCGGCCACCAAGACTCCGGCAGCATCGTCTCCGCGATCACGATTGCCACACCCAAGAATCAACATGATGGGAATTCCCACGCGTGATCTTAAACGGCGAAGAAGCCGATTACTCTCGCTCGATGACAACCTTCAGGAAGTGAGTGGCGCAGGAGATGCAGGGGTCGTAGCAACGGACGGCCTGCTCGCACTTCCAGGTCGCCTCATCGAGAGGCCAAGCTGCTAGCTGCGCGGCGTACTCACGCAAATCGTCTTCGATGCGGCGTTGGTTCTGAGAGGTCGGCGGGATAATTTTTGCCGTGACGATCAGCCCGTTCTCATTGACGGCATAGCGATGGTAGAGGATGCCCCGCGGAGCCTCTGTAATGGCTTGCCCGACTCCGGTGCGATTGGGAACGTTGACCCGAGGGGCGCCGGGAGGATGATAGGCATCAATGATGCGCAGTGCCTCAGCGCAGGCGAATACTAATTCGACAGCGCGCACCTGAATGCTGCGGAAGAGATTCTTGACCGGCAGGCGTAGGCCTGAATCTGTTGCTGCCTTGCGGGCCACCTCCGGCAGCTTGTCGAAATTTAGGTTGAAGCGCGCCAGAGGGCCGACCAGATAAGAGCCGCGTCCGCGGATGATCGAGTGCAGCGCGTTGGAATGTTTTACGTGCAACTCGAGAAAGCGGTCTTCATATTCGGCGGCGTCGATGTCAAGCCCGTGATTCGAGACCAGGCGTCCCTCGCACAAGGGATACTCGTCGGGATGGCGCAGCGCGACGAATTCGTAGTCCTGCTCGAAATTCGGAAACTCCAGCGTTGAGGTCCACCGCACGGCTTCGAGAGACGCGTCGAGAGCCCACTCGACATCGCGCAGCAATTCGTGCAGTTGCGCCTTCGAAGGCACTTTATGGAAGCCCCCGACGACCGCCGAGATGGGATGAATTTCGCGGCCTCCGAGCAATTGCACGATATGATTGCCGATCTTCTTCAGGCGGAGAGCCTTCTCGACCACTTCGCGATGATCTTTGGCCAGCTCGATGACGTCCTGATACCCGAGGAAATCGGGAGCGTGCAGCATGTAAACGTGCAGTGCGTGGCTCTCGATCCATTCTCCGCAATAGAAGAGACGGCGGAGCAAACGGACAGTGGGATCGATCTTGATGCCGAGAGCGCGTTCGATCGCATGTACAGCGCTCATCTGATAAGCGATGGGGCAGATGCCGCAGATCCGGGCGGTGATGTCGGGGGCTTCGGAGAAGTGGCGGCCGCGCAGGAAAGCTTCAAACATCCGCGGTGGCTCGTAGATGCGGAGTTTTACATCTGCCACGCGCTCACCTGCCATTTTGATGTAGAGAGCGCCTTCACCCTCGACGCGCGCCAGCGTGTCGACGCTAATCGTTCTGGTGCCGCGTCCGCTCATGGGCGCTTGCACTCCTCGCTCGCCCGGCGGAACTGCCAGGCCCATGCGTTGAAGCTTCGGAAGAACCTTGAGATTTGTTCGTCACTTTGGCCGAGGATGCGGAATTGTGAGGTCAGCGATGCGGTGTTTGGCGCTTCCATCGGTCCGAAGCAGCCATAGCAGCCACGGTCGTAGCTGGGGCAGAGCGCTCCGCAGCCAGCTTGGGTGACTGGTCCCAGACAGGCGATGCCGCGTGCCACGGCAATGCAGACATTCGCCTTCCGCTTGCACTCCATGCACACGCTGTAGGTTGGAATGTTGGGCTTGCGCCCGACCAGGGTCGCGGTGATCAGTTCGATCAACTGGTATTTGTTGATGGGACAGCCGCGCAGTTCGAAGTCAACCGGAACATGCTCTGCGATCGGAGTGGATAGCTTCAAAGTGCTGATGAACTGGGGCGTGGCATAGACGACGCGAACGAATTCATCCACATCTTTCCAGTTGCGCAGCGCCTGAATGCCTCCAGCAGTGGCGCAAGCGCCGATGGTAATCAGCGTCTTGCATTTTCGGCGTATTTCCTGGATTCGCTCCGCATCGTGGTGAGTGGTGATCGATCCCTCGACCAGTCCGATGTCGTAAGGGCCTTTCAGCATGTTTCGGCTGGCTTCGGGGAAATAGGCGATATCGACCGCGCCCAGCACTCCGAGAAGCTCGTCTTCCGCATCGAGCAGGCTCAGTTGGCACCCGTCGCATGAGGCGAACTTGAAGACGCCAATCGTAGGCTTGCCGGCAGTCTTCTTTTTCCGTTTGGAATTAGAGCTCATATTTGTCCAGCAACGTTCTGAGTTGCTCGTACCGGAATACCGGCCCTTCTTTGCAGATAAAGTGCGGACCGTACTGGCAGTGTCCGCAGAATCCGATGGCGCACTTCATATTGCGTTCCATTGAGAGATAAATGTCGTTGCGGCTGAGGCCATTCATTTCGAGTTCGCGGGTGACGAACCGCATCATGATTTCGGGCCCGCAGACCATGGCTACGGAGCGCGAAGGCTTCAGCCGCGCGTACTTGAAAAGTGTCGTGACTACGCCGACGTGCCCGCGCCAGCTCATGCCTCCGTAGTCGACAGTGGTCAGGACCTGAGTTTCTTTTTGCCGGGACCACGATGTCAGTTCTTTGCGATACAGCAAATCGTGCGGGCTGCGAGCGCCGTAGAGGAGCACCAGGCGGCCGTAATCTTTGCGGTGGTTCAACACTTCGTAGATGACGGGGCGCAGCGGGGCCAGACCGATGCCACCGGCGACAATGATGACGTCGCGTCCGCGAGCGGCCTCCATCGGCCAACCGATTCCGAAAGGACCGCGAACGCCGACGGCATCACCCACTCCGCAAGTGACCAGTCCATTGGTGGCCTGTCCGACTGAGCGGACGGTGTAGACCAATTCCCCATGATCGTCAGGATCACCGCTGATCGAGATTGGCAATTCTCCAACACCGAAGACCCATAGCATGCTGAACTGACCCGGCTGGAATGTGGCTCCGTTCTTGTTGAATTCGGGAGTGAGCTTCAGCGTGAAGGTGTCTGCAGTCTCCTTGGCGATCTCTCGGACCAGATACGCATGCGAGAGCATCGGATCGATTGTGAGAGCCGTAGCCATCATGAGTTACCGCACTGCATAGACGTCAATCAACTGCAAACGTGTCGTCTCCAGCCGCTGCTCGATGATCCGCGCGAAGCGTTTCAAGATTTCGTAACCCAAATCGTGGTTCTGGTCGCATTTTCCGCGGAGACACTTTCCGTCCATGGCGATGGCGCGAACATCATCCAGAGCACGCGCCTGGTGCTTCCAGCGATATGGGGCTAGCAACCACGACCAGCCAAGGATTTCACCCTCTTCGAGCGTGGCGACCATGATGGGATCGTGCTGCGGAGCGAAAACTTCGACCGCGACCTTGCCATGTCTCAGCAAGTAAAACGTGTCGGCCGGATCACCTTCCCGGAACATGAAGTCGCCGCGCTTGAAGTGCACATTGGAAGCGCAACCCACCATCAAGCTGATGAACGCGGAATCCAGGCCAGCAAAAAAAGGATGTTCGGTGATGTAGCGCTCAAGAGTTTCCATTTTTGTCTCCTTCGCGGAGCGATCGCACTTCTTCGGTGATGTCTATCCCGACAGGACACCAAGTGATGCAACGGCCGCAACCGACACAGCCGGAAGCGCCGAACTGGTCCTGCCAGGCAGCGAGCTTATGGGTGATCCATTGCCGGTATCGAGCTTTACCTGAAGTACGGACGCTGCCTCCGTGAATGTAAGAGAACGTCTGGGTGAAACAGGAGTCCCACTTGCGCCAACGCTCCGCGTGCTGACCGGTAACGTCACTCACATCTTCGACGGTTGTACAGAAACAGGTGGGACAAACCAGGGTGCAGTTGGCGCAGCCCAGACAACGGGCCGCAACGGCTTCCCAGTGCGGGTGCTCGAAATACTGATACAGCAACTCGCGGATACCGGTATTGTCAATCGCGCGCTTCTGTACGGATGCGGCGCCGTGCAAGGCCGCCTCAGCTTCGTCGAGATCACTTTCCTTTGCGGCAGTGATCTTAAGCTGCCCCAGAATTTTTTCGCCGCGCTCGCTGTCTACCCGAGCCAAAAAACGATGCTTTCCGCCATCGCGCAACTCGATTAGGACGAGGTCCGCGCCGGATAAGACCGCCGGGCCTGTGCCCATGGAGGAGCAGAAGCATGTAGCCGTTGATTGCGTGCACTGCACCGCGATCAAAAACGCTCCTGAACGGTGGCCGTCGTAGACGGGATCGCGATATCTGTCTTCCAGGAAGACGCGATCTTGGAGGCGGATCGCGGCAAGCTCACAGGCGCGAACTCCAAGGAACGCCAACGGAGACTTGGGCCGAGATTCATTGTTCAGGATGCGAAAACTGCTGCCTTTTCGTTCTGCCGACCAAAGCCGAATCTGCGACGGGTGCAGATACTTCTTCCAACTCTGCGGGCCCAAGGTATAGCCGAAGTAAGCGTCATCGGGACGCGGCTTCAGACGGTAGCTTGCAGGGTTCTGCTCGTCGGTCCAGCCCTGAGGAAGGTCTTGCGCCGATTGAATTGGAGCGTAGACGACTGCTCCGTCGCGTACGGTGGGACCAATCAGTTCGTATCCGGCTCGGAGGATGAGCGAAATGAGAGTGGCCAGTTCGGCTGCGGCAAAGACAACATGGTTCTCTAAAGACACTGCTCCCTTATGCGGTGTTTCGCGGGTTGCCATCACGCTTTCAGCAACCACAAGGGCCTCCTCAGTGCTGCGGTGATCCAGCACTTTTTCGGCCAACCTTAGGGCCTGCTGGCGGAAGGACGTTCGGCGGGCCCGCTTACGAGAACGGTGCGCCGCCGGCGAGAGTTTCGTGCCAACATGGGAATGGATACACGAGGGAGGATAGGTCGTCAGTGACCGCGGTCACCGTAATTTTGCAGCCCGGACCCGTGGGGGGAGAAGCCGGAAAATCAAGCGGCTAGAATCAGGCGGCTCGTCCCGAATTTGATTTTTTCGAATTGCCCGCATTCACGGCATCGAGCCGTATTCGTGTGGCGCGAGCTGTTTCGGTGAGCAGATCGCTGCTGACTTTTCCGCCATCGCCCGCCATCACGGATCCGGCAGCCAGCGCAAAGCGGAGCGCGTCGGCCTGATCGTCGAAGTAGAGAACAACTTGTCCCGACATATGTACTACCCCCTAGGCTGCCAGCCGAGCGAGCGTGGGCTGGGAAGATCAGTTGACGTGCTATCGACGAAGTGGCGTAAGACTTAATGTGATTCTGAGAGCACGCGGGTCCAGCTTAAAGTGATTCTCTTGGTTCTGCGAAACTCGGTAGGACACAAACCGGGAAACTGGGCGCTTGCCAAGTCCTGACGGGCGGCGCGGCTTCAGATATCATTCGGTGGAATTCCCATGCGACGCGCCATCGCCATTTCCTTCTTTATGACCTGCGTTGCCGTTTGGGCTATGCCCGGCGGCGACAAAGCGGTGATCGGATCGTGGGAGGGTGAGTCGAAATGCACTGTTCCGGATTCGCCCTGCCAAGACGAGCACGTTCTATATCAAATTGCCGAAGACAAGAAAGATCCATTTCAGCTGACGATGGACGGCTATAAGGTGATCGAGGGTAACCCGGAATTCATGGGGACTTTGACCTGCAGCTATCAGGGAAAAACGGGCGCGCTGAGCTGCACGTCAAGCAGCAAGGAGAAAGACGACTGGGAATTCCATATTGTCGGTGACACGATGAGTGGCCGGCTGGTCCTCGACGGAAAAACGGTCTATCGTCGCGTCACACTTCACAAGAGCCAGAAGTAACTATGTCGCTGCTGGTCTCAATGCTCGCGGTACTGGAGATAGCAGAAGAAATCGAAAAGGCGGGGTTGAACAAGGAATATCGAAATGAAACCTAGCAGATCGGTGAGTATTGCGGTACTGCTCTTCCTGTTGTGTGCTGCTGCAGTCGCGCAGCAGCGCCAGGTGACCGCGCGTCAGCTTGTGGCTGAGATTCAGAAGCAGGTTGGCGTGGAATGGCAGAAAGATACGGTTGACACGTTCAAGGCGGGCAATCCGGACGCTCCCGTGACAGGAGTTGCTGTGACGATGATGGCGACCATGGACGTTCTGCAGCGAGCGTCGGCCAAAGGATTGAATTTCATCATCACGCACGAGCCCACATTCTATGCACATCTGGACACGCCGGAGGACGTTCCACAGGATGATCCTGTTTGGGCGGAGAAGCGAGAGTTCATCGAGAAACACGGACTGGTGATTTGGAGGTTCCACGATCACTGGCACATGCGCAAGCCGGACGGAATTGAAGCCGGCAACGTGCATGCGTTGGGCTGGGAGAAATTCCAGCGGCCGGACAATCAATACTTATTTGTGATTCCGGAAACCACTGTGAAAGGCCTGGCCGCAGAAGTCGCGAAGAAGTTGGATTCGACGGTGGTGCGCGTTGTGGGCGATCCGCAGATGAAGGTGACGAAGGTGGCGTTCAGCCCGGGAGCCGCCGGATCCGCGAGCGAAATTCACGCGCTCGAACAGGATGACGTACAGGTTCTGATGGTTGGCGAAACACGCGAATGGGAGACCGTCGAGTACGCTGCCGATGCGGTGAGCCAAAGGCGCAACAAGGCGCTGATCGTGATCGGCCACATCCCCAGCGAACAACAAGGCATGGACGAGTGCACCCGCTGGCTGAAGGGGTTTGTAAAAGATGTGCCAGTGGAATTTGTGCCTGCGAAGCAGCCGTTCTGGACGGTGAACGGCAAGTGAAATGGGCCCGGAATTAGGCCGTTGCTATTTCTTCAGGTATACGCTTTTCATTGCGGGTGAACTGCCGGGCGAATGCCAAAGTGCCGTCTTCCAGGCGGCTCAGTTTCATCGTACACATGTCGAGAATGTAGTTCTGGCGAATCAGCCACGGGCTCTTGCCTGCCTGCTTTGGCAGATGCGAAGCGGCGCGCAAGACATAACTCGAGTTGAGATCGAGCAAGGGCTTGGCGTCAAGCGACGCGGGATCGCACGCCGGCATGCAGGTGCGGTACCCGTGACGATCCATGTAGTTCAAAACGCGACAGACATAGCTTGAGGCCAGGTCTGCGCGCAACGTCCACGAGGCGTTCGTATAGCCGATGCAGAAGGCAAAATTGGGGACATTGCTCACCATCGTTCCTTGGTAGACGAATGAACTGGCGACATCGACGGGCTTGCCATCGACGGTGAGGCGGATACCTCCAATCGCCAGCATCTGCAATCCAGTCGCGGACACGATGATGTCGGCTTCGAGTTGCTCTCCGGATTTCATGCGAATGCCATTTCCCGTGAGTGTTTCGATCTGATCGGTGACAACCGAGGCTCGTCCGGAGCGGATGGCCGCGAACAAGTCGGCGTCCGGAACGAGGCAGAGGCGCTGATCCCACGGCTGGTACCGCGGGTTGAAGTGCTTGTCGACTTCATAGCCGGGCGGAAGTCTTTTCGATGCGCCTTCGCGAAGCATGCGGCGCATACGGGCGGGCGAGTGCCGGCTGAGTTGATACAGCCCCATGCTGATCAGAATGTTCTTCCAGCGCACCAGGCGATGGGCGGTCTTCGCAGGCAGCCAGCGGCGAATTATATCGGCAACCACATCGTGCGTTGGCAGGGTCAAGACGTAGGTTGGCGAACGCTGGAGCATGGTCACGTGGGCTGCAGTCTGGGACATCGCGGGGACCAGGGTGACCGCGGTTG
This sequence comes from Candidatus Sulfotelmatobacter sp., assembly GCA_035946775.1. Taxonomy (GTDB): domain Bacteria; phylum Acidobacteriota; class Terriglobia; order Terriglobales; family Acidobacteriaceae; genus Sulfotelmatobacter. Next base: position 91,588 of record DASYZA010000017.1, read on the forward strand.
CTCCGCTGCCGATCACAACCACTTTCTTTCCGGTGTAGTCGAGGTCTTCGGGCCAATGCTGCGGATGAACGATTTGTCCGCGGAAGCGGTCGGCTCCAGGGAATTCGGGCTCGTAGCCGGCTTCGTAGCGATAGTAGCCGGTGCATCCATAGAGAAAATCGCAGCTGTAATGAACGGTCTTGCCGTCGCCGGTTTTGACTTCAACTACCCACCGGCCCTCTTCGGAAGACCACGAAGCCGATTGCACTCGCTGCTGGTAGCGGATATGGCGGTCGATGCCGAACTCGCGCGCGGTGTCGCGAACGTATTCGAGGATTGACGCGCCGCCGGCGATCGCGTTCGCTTCCTTCCACGGGCGGAAGGGATATCCGAGGGTAAACATGTCAGAGTCAGAGCGGACGCCGGGATAGCGGAAGAGATCCCAGGTGCCACCGATCTCGCTTCGCGCTTCGAGGATGACGTAACTCTTGCGGGGACAGCGCGTCTGCAGGCGGTATCCGGCGCCGATGCCGGACAGACCCGCACCGATGACAACGACGTCGAAGTGCTCGATCGACATGTGGTGGAACGTCCCCACTTCCGCTGGACTGGAGACGTCCGGGCGTTGCGCAATTCTACTCCGGAACGAAGGAATCAGGAGGAGGGGCTACCCTGTGGGCCACTGTGCTCCCTGTGTTGAGGAAAAAGTTTTCACCACCGAGGTCACAGGGGGCCACAGGGGAAACGCGCAGGAACTCACGCCCTCTAGGCCGCCTTGCGGATTTCCTCAGGCACCTCACGAGCCGGGGTAATCGAACGCATGGACCACGAGAAAACGATGTACGACCAACCGCGCAGCAGCAGAGAAATTCCCAAGGCGAGACCGAGGAACCAGAAGCCTGACCATGGCCACGCGAAGGCAACAATGATGCCGAGGATCAAGGTGACTACACCATCAAGCACAGTCCACTCCCAGTGATGGAAGCGGAGCCGCAAGGCGGTGATGATACGAAACGCGCCGATCACCGTAAAGAACGAGGCGAACAGCAAAGTCCAGGCAAGCGCTCCGGCAACAGGATGGCCGACGATGAGCGAACCGATCAGGATGCCGAGAATCCCGGCAATCAGGTGCAACGAGCCACCACGCCATCCGCGCACCCGGAAGGCATGAATCGCCTCGATAACACCGCCAGCGATCATCAGCCAGCCCAGGAAGAGCACCGCGGCTACGGTTGCGATCGGAACCATGAATAACGCGATGATTCCCAGCAGCACCGAGATAAGACCCAGTGCGAGGAACCATCCCCAGGCGTGACGGAGTTCTTGTTCATGGATCAGTGGCGTCGGGGTCATGATGTCGTCTCCGTGCGGTGGGCGCGGTTGTGGCTAGAAGAAAAGGGTTTTCAGAGTAAGAGCGCTTGTGATTGGATGGCAGCAGGCGAAGGGTGGTTTCCAGGAAAACGTCAAGCACTCCTGCAGTCGGCATTTAGCATTTAGCTAGGCGCACCGAGTGCTGAATGGCAAATGCGCAGGTAAGGGACTTCGTCGGAGGAACACTGGTCGGCTCTAGCAGACGATTTTAGAACTTTTGCGCTTCTAACCGACGGTTCTCTGCCGAATTGCAGCACCATAGCCTCAAGACGGCCCCAGCCCGAGGTTGAAGAATGTAATTGCGGTTGATCAGCAGTCACGCACGCGCACGAACTGACAATCTGCTAGAGTCAGCTTGCAGCGGATGATTCGCTATGCTTCGCTGGTTTCGCATTGTCGCTTTGAGCCTATGTACGCTGGTGATCCTGCTCGCTCTAGAGGGTGCATGTTATCAAGCGATTGAGACACGTCTGGACATCAGCCAGTATCCAGAAGGCGGACGGCTAGTCGATGTGGGGGGCTACCGCCTCATGCTGAATTGCACAGGGACTGGGAGCCCAACGGTCGTTCTAGAAGCCGGATTCGGTGATGTGTCCGTCGAATGGAGAGCCGTTCAACCACAGATTGCGAAGTTCTCGCGAGTATGCTCCTACGACCGTGCAGGCTATGGAGGAAGTGATCCCGGCCCAATGCCGCGTACCAGCCTGCGGATTGCGACTGAGCTGCATGCACTTCTGAAGAATGCCGGCGAAAATCCGCCCTATGTGCTTGTCGGGTCTTCCTTTGGTGGATACAACGTTCGTGTGTTTAACGGGCTCTACCCGAACGAGGTGGTGGGAATCGTATTAGCTGACGCTACGCAAGAGGACCAATATGAATTGCTCCCAAAGGCGTGGAGCGCCCTCAGCGCAGCGCAATTGCAGCACTGCCAGCGCCTGGCAAGGTATGCTTTTTTTGTCGTCGACCTCGGCATTGGCCGACTCATGCTTCGAGCGCAAGGAGCCCAAGACCGCGCTGCCTATTTGATACTCCAGGCGAAGTACTTAAAAGCTAGAGCCAGCGAACTTGAACAAATGCGCATCAGCGCGGAGCAAGCGCGAGTTGCTGACCACATCAGGGACAAGCCTCTCGTGGTACTGACAGCCGCTTTGAATACCGACACAACGTTGAGTGGTGGCCTCAGCAAGCAGGATTTCGAGGAGTTTCAACGCATTTGGGTGAATGTTCTCCAGCTACGATTAGCGAATCTTTCCGCCCGCGGGACTCGCATCATGGTGTTGAGAAGCGGGCACGACATTCCTTCGGATCGCCCCGATTCTATTGTGAACTCGGTGCATGAGCTCTGCGCAGAAACGAGCCCGAATTAGCTCTCATAGTTGACATAACCAGACGATTTCAGTCATTGACCAATGGGTTTGGTTCTAAAACGCAGAATGGGTAAGCTAGCAAGTCTGGGAAAGCAAGGAGCCGGAATTATTGGTCGGGACGGGCAGATTTGAACTGCCGACCCCTCGCACCCCAAGCGAGTGCTCTACCAGGCTGAGCCACGTCCCGACTTGGAAAGGAATCCGCGGAATCGGCGCGATTGCACGGCGTCCGCCTCTCGCGGAGGGGTTCCCTGCAATTCTACACCAGCAACGACCGCTGAAGGCCCGGTTATCGGGGACACAGCGCCGATGTCCTTTTTGATCGCCGTTTTGGGTTCCACGAGTGCACAGGTCCTTCGGCCCGCAAAAAACACGGGCCTCAGGATGACAAACACAAGGGAGCGGGTTCTCAATATTCCAGATCGCGCCAGTTGGGGCCTATACCCATTTCCACCTGTAGCGGCACGGAGAGGTCGTGGGCTTTTTCCATGTGTTCGCGGACTAGCGACTTCATGGTATCGAGTTCGTCCTCGGGGACTTCGAAGACGAGTTCGTCGTGGACTTGCAGGGTCATCTTCGAGCGGAGGCCTTGCTGGCGCAGAGCTTCGTCGATGCGGATCATAGCTATTTTGATGAGGTCGGCAGCAGTCCCCTGCAGGGGCGTGTTGACGGCTGTGCGTTCGGCGAATCCGCGTTGATTGGCGTTCTTGCTGTTGATGTCGGGGATGGGCCGCACGCGTCCGAAAAGGGTTTTTACTTTCATCTCTCGGCGGGCTTCCTCGAGCGTCTTGTCGATGAACTTCCGCACGCCTTCGTAGGTTTCGAAATAGTTTTCGATGAAGCGTTTCGCTTCGCTTGTGTCGATGCCGAGGTTCTGCGAGAGTCCGAACGGCGAGAGGCCGTAGACAATGCCGAAGTTCACGACCTTGGCCTGGCGGCGATGATCGGCGGTGACCATCAACGGAGGGACTCCAAATACCTGAGACGCGGTCAGAGTGTGAATATCGTCGCCGCGGCGGTAGGCTTCGACCAGCAGGCGATCTCCGGAGAAGTGTGCGAGAAGCCTCAGTTCGATCTGCGAATAGTCGGCGGTCAGCAGCACGTGCCCCGGTTCTGCGATGAATGCGGCGCGAATGCCGCGGCCGAGTTCCGTGCGAATCGGAATGTTCTGCAGATTCGGATTGGCGGACGATAATCGACCGGTTGCTGTTCCGGCCTGGCCAAATGTGGTGTGCAGGCGTCCCGTTGATGATTTGATCAAGGCTGGGAGCGCATCTACGTAGGTGGACTTCAGTTTGGTGAGTTGCCGGTACTCGAGCACCATGCGCGCGATTGGATGATTCTCGGCCAACTCTTCAAGCACGTCGACCGCGGTAGAGATCATTCGTCCCTTGCCGTATTTCACCGGCTTGGGCAGGTTCATCCGGTTGAAGAGGACGTCCCCGAGTTGCTTGGGCGAGCCGACGTTGAACTCCATACCGGCCAGTTCGTGAATTTCTTTTTCCTTGGAAGCGACCTCCCGCTCGAGATCAGCCGACATGCGCGAGAGCGCGCCGGTATCGATCTTTACTCCAACCTGCTCCATGCGGGCGAGCACGGGGACCAGCGGCAGATCGATTTCCTGATAGAGCTTGCTCAACCCTGCCTGTTCCACTTCGGCGTTAAGCGCACGCGAGAGTCTTCCGGCGATGTCGGCGGCTTCGGCAAGTTGTCCGCTGAGCTTCAGGTTGAAGCGGCGGAGCGCCACGTCGGGCAGACTGTGCGACGAATAGGTCGGATCGAGGAGATAGGAATACAGCATGGAGTCATGCTGTAGACCTTCGATCGTGATGCCGAGCGGCGAAAGAGTATGGATTGCGGATTTGTAATCATGGATTGCCTTCGGGACCGATTTGTCCGTGAGGGCTCGCCGCAACCTGGTCGCCGCTTCGCCAGTATCGAGCTTTACGGTAGCAGCAGAGCCGTCTACCGCCGAGATCGCCATCTTGCCCGTTGCAGGCACCGCGTCCGTTCCGATCATCGCCCCGCCCATGAGCGATAGCTGCTCCTGTTGCGGTTCTTCTCGCTCTTCCTCGTCTTCAGATGCTTCCACTGACGATTCAGACTGCTCGATCGCTACTGCGAGAGCGCCATCAGAGCCGATTTTCTTCAGAACAGTTTCAATATCCGCAGCCGACCGGGCTTCGCTGTAGTGCGCTTCGCTGACTTCCACGACCGGCAGCAACTCTTTCAGCAGCGACGTGAATTCAAGTTCGGTAAAGAGGGCACGTAGCGCATCGATGTCGGGTTCTCCGACTTGCATTGACTCGACGTCGAGTTCGACCGGAACATTCGTGTCGATGGTCGCCATGCTCTTGCTGAAAAGGATGGTATCGCGGTTGTTCTGCAGCGATTCGCGGTAGGTCTTGCGCTCAACCTCGCCAGCGCGTTCGAGTGCCTGCTCGACGGTACCAAAACGCTTGATGATCTCGACCGATCCCTTGTCGCCGATCCCCGGTGCGCCGGGGATGTTGTCGATGGAATCTCCGCGAAGCGCCATAACATCAATGACGCGCTCCGGCGGCACACCCAGGATTTCTTCCACTTTGGCGGCATCGCAGATCAGGTTGTCCTTGGGCGGATTGAGAATGTGCACTTTGTCGTTGACCAGTTGCATCATGTCCTTATCGCTCGACACGATGTAGACAGGATGAGAAGCCTCGGCCGCCTTGCGCGCCAAGGTGCCAATCACATCGTCGGCCTCGAAACGCGTTACGCCGATCATAGGAATGCGATAAGCCTCGAGGGCGCGCCGGATGTAGGGCACCTGCTGCGCCAGATCTTCGGGCATCGCTTTGCGATTTGCCTTGTAGCCTTTGTATTCGACTTCGGTGAATGTCTGGGTCTTGATGTCGAACCTGCGGACGGTGGTGACCGTCTCCGCCTGCTCATCGCGGAAGGTGCGCCCTGCGACATCGAAGACCGCTGCCAGGTATTGGGGGGAAAAATCGTCGCGCAGTTTGCGCAACATATTTACGAAGACGTAAATTGCCGCGGTGGGTAGTCCGGTCTTGGTGGACATGGGACGTTGTCGCGCCATGGCGTGATAGGCGCGGAAGATGAACGACATGGTGTCGATCAGGTAAATGCGGCCGTGCCGGCCCGCGCTGGAAGCTTCATCCAGGCAGCCCTTCGCGTTCGTTTTTGAGGGTTTAACAAGGGCTGGCTTCTCTGACGAGATAACTACGCCAGCTTCGGCGGTCGCGACCTTTTTGCGCGGGGACACCCGCCCAGTTTAGCAGCAGACGAGCGGCTAGAAATCGATCTGAAATTCCGCCTGCACCACTTTCTTCCCAAGCTTGGGTGAGACGTTGCGGAAGATCAAATGGTATTTAACGCTGTCGCTCAGGGTCGGGGGCAGATTCGCATTGACCTCCTGATCGTGAGTCGCGTCGGCAGAGAATATTGCGTCGTCTGGATGTCCTGCCACGAGTGCCGAGTATTGCTGATCATTCAATAACAAGAAATCGACGTCCCCAGGTGAAGTTGTCGGCTTGCCACCGGCCTGACTGAAGGAACGAAAAGTGCCGTGGAACTGCGGATTGTAAGCATGGGCCGGCACTTCGAAGGGCAGATCGACCATGCCCGCAACCGCAAAGGTCTGATGCAGGATCTTGTTCGTAGTACCGACAACCGAGTCGCCCACGTGATCTGAGGCTGTCGGCTTGTACTCGATCGTCTCGATGGAGTCCGAGTCAGATCCACCCTTGTGAGCCATGAAGGCCGCCAAGGGCCCGGCAACAGCAACGGAGTCCTTGGCGTCTTGGGGTTCCTCGTAGGCCGTCTCGGCCTGGCGGGCCTGGTCTTTTACGTTTTTACCTACCTGGAGTTCTACAGAGTCTGTTGCGTGCTGGAAATGCATGTAGCCGGTGTAGCCAAGAAACAGAATGATGGCACTGGCAACTGTGAGTCCAAATAAACTGCGCATACGCCCCCTAAAAACGAATCCTAGGGCGATTCGCGACATGGCGCTAGTTATCGATGGTCTCAGGGGGATTACTTTGGTTTGCCGTATTCGGTGTTGAAGTGCAGCTTAATTTCACCACATGTTCCTTGGTCCGGTGAGTAGACGATGCAGGTATCGAACGGCCGCGAATATACGTGCAGGCTGACTGCGCGCTGATTGAATTGGCGGGGATTCACGACGCGATGGACGGGATCGACAGGATCGACGGCACAGGGATGCGCGATGTTCATCTCTACAGTATTGAGCGGTTCTAGCCTGCAGGTACCGGAAGCAAGATCCTGCCCAACCAGATGGAAATTCTCCACCTGGAGGCGCCCTATTGGGACCGCCATCCAGCAATTCTGATCGCGGTGGTTGTGAACGGAACTGGCCTGGCCTATTTCCCAGCAGATGGCCATCAGTTCATAGAGAGAAGTACGGTCAATGAGGTTGCGGGTGTAGTGCTGACGATCCCAGTTGAGGTAAGGCGCGAGGGAGTCGGAGTCGACAGGTGTATCCGCCAGGAACTGACGGATCGGTTCCGTCGGCGTGAAGGCCGATTCCGGCAACTGGCGCAGCTTTTCGACTAACTGCTGAATGTGGACTGTCTTTGCCACGGTGCGCATCGGGTACTCCGGGAAAAGAGTATAACTTCTTTTCCGCGGATGCACGCGGGGCTCGCTGATTTTCCCGGCCCCTCGACTGCGTGTTTAGGTTATCGTTCGCGTTTGCGCGGAAAACCTGGATGTCAATCCGCGTTCATCCGCGTAAATCTGCGGCAAGGAAGTTGCGGTGATTATCGTCCGGCTCCCATGATCTCTTTACTCTCCCCCTCCGCCACCGCGGGGTATGCAGCAGTTTTCCTTCTTTGTCGTAGATCGCGCGGCAACTCGGATTTCAGTAGCCAGAGACCCGCCGCCACCGCAGCCGCCCAAGTGAGAGACACGAGCGCAAGCTGAACAATGTCAGTGACGCGTCGCCCCAGCCCAGTCGCGAACGGGACTTTCGCCACCTGAAAGCTGATCGCGCCGGCAATCGCTGCCGTAATGGTCGCTTTCCCCAACTCTCCCCAGCGCAGTTCTCCTAGCGAGACCAACTTCCTCTGGTGCAGCAATCCCGCAAGTACCACCAGGTTCAAGCCGATTCCAATGTCCGATGCCCACGCCAATCCCACTACACCGAACTTGCTAAAAAGGAACGAATAAACTGGGAGAGATGCAGCCGTCACAATCGTCACCGCCAGCATCGGCGTGAGCGTATTTCCCGCAGCGTAGAAGGCGCGCGCATACAGTCCCTGTGCGGACCAAAGCACGAGAGAGAGAGAGAACCAGAAGAAATAGATCGCGGTCGGCTGCGTGTCCGAGGGCAGAAATCTTCCGCGTCGATAGACCAGGTCGATCAGCGGCACGGCAACTGCCATCATCCACGTGGTTGCGAGAATTGCCGCAGCGGAGACGCGGTATACGGAATCGTTCACCGTCTCGGCAAATTCCTTCAGGCGCTTCTCATTGAAAAGGCGAGCAAAAAATGGCAGCGAGGCCTGCCCTGTGGCCTGCCCCAGGACGGCGATGGGAACGGCAAACAGCCGTTTGGCGTAGTTGAGCCGCGTGATGTCGCCCACTCCCCTGGCGGCATAGTGACGCAGAATCCAGTCGTCAGCCGTAACAAGGGAAACGCCTAGCATCAGCGGTACCGAGAGCTTGACCCACTCGCGAAACGCCGGATTGGAAATATCAAACGACGGACGGTACCCGGTTCCAATGCGGGCTGCCCCGATTGCACTCGCCAAAAACGGGCCGGCGAAACTCCCGATCAGTGCTCCATACGCCAGCGAGGCAATGCCGAGATGATGTCCGCCGATCACGCCTCCTAGAATTATGAAGAAGTTGTAGATCAGCGGACCGAAAGCAGGAAATAGAAATAAGCGATGCGAAAGCAGCACCGCCGATACCACGCCCCCGACGTAAAAGAAGATCTGTGCGGGCAACAGAATCCGCGTGAGGTGCACCGTGAGCTTGATCTTGTCCGGCGTGAAGTCTTTTACATACCAACCAATGAACTGCGGCGTGAAGATTTCCGCCACGATCGTCCCCACGATCATCACGGCGGTCATCACGGTAATGATGATGGAGAATGTTTTCTGCGCGTCCGCTTCCCGCTTCTCCGCCAGAAAGCGCGTATAGATCGCAATAAACGTGATCGAAGCCGATCCGCCCGCGACGATGTAGTTCAGGAAATCTGGAAGAGTGAAGGCCGTGACGTACGCGTCGGTGGAACCAGCCGCTCCATAGGCCCAGGCGATATACGCGTCGCGCACGTAGCCGATGACGCGCGAGGCCATCACCGCAGTAATCAGCAGCAAAGTCGCCGAGAATGCGGTGTGTTGGTGCGATGGCCGGAAGAAGCGCAGCAGTTTCGTCATCGAGACCCGATTAGAAGGTTCAATCTTATCGGAATCTCAAACTGCCGGTGTTGATCGACGTGCTCCGGCCAACGCGATGGTAATCATCCACAGCTATTTCTGCTCAGGCGATACCCAAACCCTGTCAGGCGCAATCAGATCTACGTTAGGAATCTCGCTCCTTATTCGGAAGTGCACCCATCCCGCTTTTTTTGGAGGTTTGGCAAGGAAACTCAACAGATATTGGTGCTGCAGCCTGCGAGTCATATCCTCAAGGTAAGGGGCAAAAGTCACTGGGGCACCTGTAAAGCCGATGTAGTAGCCCTCGCCCCCCGTATCATTCGCCAGCTTCGAAAGGTAGAGTTGGCCCCAGTAATTCTGCCAATAGCTATGTCCAAAGTGGCCGACGCCCGGCGTGTAGATGGCCGAGACGTGAATGCCACCCTTCAATGCGTCGTCGATCGCTTCATTCAGATAAGGATCTTCAAGATCTCCCTCCCCGTAGTAACGATCGATTCCGTCGCTGATCATCAAGACGTCGCGCCTTTCATTGGCGGCCGGCCATTTCTTGACCAGGTCGGTGAGAGAGAAGTACGGGCTGGCATTCACTCCGCCGATGCCCATCGGCAAACGCAAAGCCTTCGCGGCCTGCGCGTGATCATTCGTCGGATTCTGTGCGACCTGAGCGATGCCGTTTTGCATGTAGGCCACACCAATCAATGTGGAGGGCGGCTGGTTGTTGATGAACTGCCGGATGTCTTCCAACTGCGATCCCAAACTGGTATTCGCCTCGTCATCGATCAAGATGAAAAGTTGCAGCCCTGCGCGATCTCCCTGCAACGGAACCCAATCCGTTACGGTGTCGCGATCTTTCCCTTCGTATACCGACACGTCGTCGCGATTGACGGCCGGCGCTTGATTTCCATGTTTGGCCTCAGCCGTAACTACAACATGGGTCGGAACCCCTCCTGCCTGCGGCTGCTGCGCTGAGGCGCTTTCTATCACGCCGAGCAATGCAGCCAATGAGACCACAACCGACAACACCGAGATTTTTCTCATGGAGCCTCCTGAGAGATTACGATCCGAGGCCACACGGTTTTTCGCATACACTTACCGGGCCTTCCTGAGTTCTTAGATGTACAGAGGGGCAGAAGTGTGTTGCCTCAGAGTGATTGGAGGCAAAACGATGCTCATAAAACCGGGAATGGTACAGCAAAAAGCTAAGGATCAGCATCTGACTATAACGGAAGTGCTTCCAACCCAGAAGTTCCTCCACAGCAACTACGGCCGGCTGCGGGAGCATCACAACGCCATGCGCTTTCTTGCTTTGGCGACTGATTATGATGGCACCCTGGCTCACGATGGCGTTGTTGACGAAAGCACCTTAGCGGCTCTCAAACGGCTGCGTGCTTCTGGACGAAAGCTCTTGCTCGTTACTGGGCGCCACCTGCCCGATCTTTTCCGCATTTTCCCCGAACTGAGTCTTTTTGATCGTGTGATCGTGGAGAACGGCGGTGTGCTCTACCGCCCCGACACTCGCGAGGAGAGGCTGCTCTGCAAGCCGCCCAATCCCCGCTTCCTTGCCGCCCTGCCTGAGAGAAACGTTCCGTTTGTCGCCGGGCGTACTATCGTGGCTACCTGGCGTCCTCACGATGTCGCCGTGCTCGCTACGATTCGCGATCTCGGCCTCGATCTGCAGGTAATCTTCAACAAAGAATCTGTGATGGTTCTGCCCTCGGGCGTAAACAAAGGGACGGCGCTCAAAATCGCCATTGAAGATCTGGGCGTGCCTGCTCATAAGATTATCTCGGTGGGAGATGCGGAGAACGATTTGCCGCTCCTGCGAATGTCAGAGTGCGGCGCTGCGGTTGCCAATGCGCTGCCCTCGGTGAAGGAGCAGGCTGACATTGTGCTCGAGAAACCGCGCGGTGCCGGTGTCGCCGAGCTGATCGAGCACCTCCTCCGCGATGATCTTCCCTCACACCACACCGGCCTCAGCCTGAGTGCGATAATGCGGCGGTGAACAAATCGTCTCAGGAAGTGCGGGCAGTTTCCACGCGCTCAAGCGTTTTCCGCCGGTCTTTCAAGAAAGAATTTCCCCTCGCAGTGCGCGGCCAAGGTGTCTACATCTGGGATGGAGCCGGCAATCGATACGTAGATCTGGCGGGCTCAGCTGCGGTCAACCTCATCGGACACGGTGTGCCAGAAATCTCCGCTGCCATGACGGCGCAGGCGGCCAATCTAGAGTTCGTTCACACCAGCCAGTTCACCACCCCAGTCGCTGAGGAGTACGCGGTAGAACTTCTCGCATTTGCAGGAGAGCACTTCCGGGGCGGCGCGGTGTACTTCACCTCCGGCGGATCGGAATCAATCGAGACGGCTCTGAAGTTGGCACGGCAGTACCAGGTCGAGATCGGGCAAAATGATCGATACCAGATCCTCAGCCGCCAGCAGAGCTATCACGGCGCGACCCTCGGAGCTCTTTCCGTATCGGGCAACAAAAGGCGACGCGAAATCTATTTGCCAATGGTTCGCGAGTTCCCGCACATCGGACTGCCCTATTGCTACCGCTGCGCGTTCGATTGCACGGACGGCTGCGCCAACTGCGGCCAGCAATATGCAGCAGAGTTGGAACGAGCCATTCAGACCGGCGATGGTGCGGTAGCTGCGTTCATTTTTGAACCCGTCAGCGGCGCCACTCTCGGAGCAGTCCTGCCGCCGCCGGGATACCTGCAATCCGTTGCGGAGATTTGCCGAAAGCATGGCGTGCTTCTGATTGCGGATGAAGTGATGAGCGGAATGGGACGCACGGGACGCCACTTTGCCGTCGATCATTGGGAAGTGAGGCCCGACATTCTCGTAACTGCGAAGGGACTCTCCAGCGGGTATGCTCCGCTTGGTGCCGTGATCGCCAGCAAGCAAGTGATCGACGCGATCGCAAACGGATCCGCCGTATTTCTGCACGGGTTCACATACAACTCGCATCCCATCTCTCTGGCCGCGGGGCGCGCCGTGCTGCAACGGATCAAATCGGCAAGGTTGATTGAGGAAGCCGATTCGGATCATGCAGGCACAAATGCAGCGAAGTTCAAACAGGAATTAGCAAAGCTGCGGGAATTAAGCGCTGTCGGGGACGTTCGCGGGATCGGGCTGCTCTGGGGTGTGGAGTTCGTTGCGGACAAAGATTCCAAGCGGCCATTTGCTCCAGAGCAGAATTTTGCGGGACGCGTCGGAGCCGCGGCGCTCAAGCGTGGACTACTCGTCTATCCGATGCAAGGATGTGTCGATGGCAATGCGGGAGATCATCTGCTTCTCGCTCCGCCGGCAGCGATCTCTGGCGAAGAGATCAGGTCGTCCGTGGGCCAACTGGCTGACGCCATCACCGAGGCAAGCGGCAACTGAACTAGGCGGCGGTCTTAATTACAATCTTCCCGTAATTCTTGCCCTGCTCTAGCAGTTTGTAGGCTGCGACGGCCTGGGACATCGGGAATACATGGCCGATTTGCGGGGCGAGTTTGCCTTCGCGGGCCCACTGTGAAAGCTGTTTCCACGCCGGCTCCATGATTTCCGGTTTTTGCGAGAGGTAGGTGAGCCAGAGCCCTTGTATGCTGGCCGACTTCGCATAGAGTGCCCGAATGTCGAGTTGCGGAGACTTGCCCGAGGCGGTCCCGTACTGGATGACTTTCCCAAAATCGCGCAGGCAGCGCAGGCTCCGAGCTGTGTGGTCGCCTCCCAGCATTTCGAAGACTGCATCGACGCCCTCACCGCGAGTGAGGTTCCTCACCACTTCTTCGTACTCGTTTCGCTTGTAGTTGATGCCGTGGTCGAGGCCGAGTTCCTTAACCTTCGCCAGCTTTTCGTCGGAAGACGACGTCCCGTACATTTCGACTCCCAACAACTTACCAATCTGCACGGCGGCGGTTCCAACCCCGCCGGCAACGGCGTGGATCAGCACGCGGTGCGTTCCACCCCCGGCTCGAGGCTGCGTCATGCCGGCTTGCCAGTATGCGAGATAGGCGGTGAAGTAGTTCACCGGGAAAGCGGCGGCATGTTCGCTCGACCAGCCCTCAGGAATATCCCAGAGCAGGTTCGTGAACGCCGCGGCTTTATTGGCAAAGGCACCCCACTGCATGTAGCCCATCACCCGACGGCCGCTGTTTTCTTCCACTCCGGCGAACTCCCGGCCGGCAACCAGAGGCGGCGCCGGAGTGCCAGGATAACCTCCCTTGGTCGTCATGAAATCGGCGAAGTTCAATCCTCCGGCCGCAACGCGCACCATGGTTTGACCTGATTTAAGGGTTGGTTCCGCGACCTCTTGAATGGCGAGCGAATCAGGGCCAGTGAGGGCCGTGATGACCAGCGCTTTCATCCCAAAAGTTTAGCAGGATGGGGTTCACCTGCACGTTTTTCAAGGCGATGGTTGGCGTGATTTTGCGCTTCTTCCCGGCCCATATCTGGAGGTATATACTTTGGGTTAGTTTTAATGAACTCCGGCCCAGCCCCTCAGAGGCCGGAACGGGGCGTGCACTTATTCCATTATTCATACGCCCCGCATTCGCAAGGCCGCGTCCCGCACGGGGGCTGCGAGGAGACGGCACGGGTGCATGAACCAATCTTTGTCGGGAGCCTGCATCCGCGGGAGGTATACCGTGGATATCATTTTTGTTCGTCTTCTTTTCATTATTGTTGTAGCTCTTACCTGCTTCGCCATTGAGCCTTTCAGTTTCGACCGGCTGTGGAATGGCGGTGCGGGTGCCCTCATCGGTGCCGCGATTGTTTTGTTCGAATGGAAGTTGCGCACCGTCAGCCTCAAGCGCCTGATCGGCGCCGCCATCGGGAGCATTCTGGGGATCTGTGGCGCCTACCTGTTCGCCCTTGTCATCCGAAGCAGCGTTCCTCCGGGACACATGCAGAGCTTTCTGCAGATTCTGGTCATGCTGCTGATGGCCTACGTCGGGTTGATTGTCGGAGCGAACAAGGGAGACCTGCTGAATCTTGCGGCACTCGGCGGAATCTTCGGCGGCGAAAAACAGGGCAAGAAGAGCTACAAGATTCTTGATACCAGCGTCATCATCGATGGCCGGATCGCCGACATCGCCGAAACTGGCTTCCTCGACGGCGTCATCGTCACGCCGCAGTTTGTGCTGCGCGAGCTTCAGCTTGTGGCCGACTCCGCCGACTCGCTGAAGCGCAATCGCGGCCGCCGGGGTCTCGATATCCTGCAGCGTTTGCAGAAGGTGGCGAACCTGCAGATTCAAATTGTGGAAGACGACTTTCCCGCGGTTCGCGAAGTCGACCTTAAGTTGATTGAACTGGCCAAGGTGTACGAAGGAAAGATCATCACCAACGATTTCAACCTCAATAAGGTCGCCCAGCTCCAGGGGGTTGAAGTCCTCAACATCAACGAACTCGCGAACTCGCTGAAACCGATTGTGCTGCCGGGCGAGACCATGCGCGTATTCATCCTGAAGGAAGGCAAGGAATACAACCAGGGCGTCGCCTATCTCGATGACGGAACGATGGTGGTTGTGGACAATGCCCGCAAGATGATCGGCAAAACCATCGACGTGTCGGTCACGTCGGTCCTGCAAACCACGGCGGGCAAGATGATCTTCGGCAAATGGGACGAACGGGCTGCTTATTCGCGTCAGGCGGTGCCAGTCTCGCCGAGTTCACCGACCGTGCCGGTCGTGCCCACTACCGCCGTGCCAGTTGGCCCACCGGTGGTTGAGACCAAGACCACCACGTCTTGAGTCCAAATGCACACTTCTGGTGAACTCATCCAGAAGTGGGTCACCTCCTTGGCGGTTTCATGCCCTTCACACATCCCCTGGGACGAGTCACGTTTGAAACTCCAGCCTGCACGCTCGTATACTGACAACCCGCTATGAAGGTGTTTGTGATCATTCCGGCCGCAGGACTGGGCACGCGCATGGCGCCGGTGTCATCGGGCAAAGATAGAGCGCACCCCTCCAAGCAGTTCACCGAATTGGCGGGTACGCCGATCCTCATTCACACGTTGCGCAAGTTCGCCGAAATTCCAGGTGTGACCGAGATCTGGGTGGCCCTTCGCGAAAACGAGATTGAGGGCTTCCGGGAGCGCCTGCAAACCGAAGCGGAAGACGTCCTCAGAAAGAAGGTTGAATTTGTTGTTGGCGGTGAACACCGGCAGCAATCGGTCGAACACGCACTGAATGCCATCCAGGCCGCGGCCGACGACATTGTTCTTGTGCATGACGCCGTCCGCCCGCTTGTGACCGCAGAGATCATCAACGACGTCATCGAGGCAGCGAGGAAGTATGGTGCTGCCATCGCGGGCCTCCCCGCGATCGATACGGTAAAGCAGGTCGAGCGTACGGCGGAAGGCGCCATCATCAAGGCGACAATTCCGCGAGCGAGTGTGGTCATGGCGCAGACGCCCCAAGGGTTCCGCTATGACGTCATCAAGAAAGTGTTCGACGAGGCGACCGCCGATGGATTCATGGGGACGGACGAGGCGTCACTTGCCGAGCGTGCCGGACACGAAGTGGCCGTGGTGATGGGCTCGCCCAGAAACATTAAGATCACGAACCCCGGCGACATGGAGTTGGCGGAGTTCTATTTGAAGCATCCGGCGTAGCGTCCTAAAACAACTTGAAACTCGAAACTCGAAACTCGGAACCCTCCGTTCGAATCGGCTACGGGTTTGATTCTCACGAATTCCGCCCTGGCATTCCGCTGAAGATTGGCGGCATTACTCTGCCTTACGACAAAGGCCTGGGCGGCCATTCCGATGGGGACGTGCTGCTCCACGCCGTCACCGACGCCTTGCTCGGTGCGATTGCCGCGCCGGATATTGGCGCGCTGTTTCCTCCGTCCGATCCCAAGTGGAAGGGCGCGGACTCAGTCATCTTTTTGCGCGAAGCTCTCAAGCGCGTGCGCGACGCCGGATACGTAGTTGCCAACGTGGATTCGAGCCTCGTCCTGGCTGCTCCCAAGATTGGGCCGCATGCGGCCGCGATTCGCGCGCGCGTCGCCGAGTTGCTCGGCGTCCATGCGGATTGCGTCGGTCTGAAGGCCAAAACCCCCGAAGGCCTCGGTACCGGGAACACCGCCATCGGACACGTTGTGGTGCTGTTGCAGAAGCACACAGAAAATAAAAAGAAAAAAGCGAAGAGTCGAAGATAGCTACGACTTTATCTCTCGTTGGCAGCATCAATCAGTGCACGAAATATATTCCGCGATGCTTCATCTTCCTCTACGGCCCGCTCAGGATGCCATTGCACCGCCAGCACAAAGTGATTCTTGGATGTGCCCTCTAAAGCTTCCACGATTTCGTCGTCCGGACATCTCGCCACGATTCGCAATCCACTTCCAATCACATTGGCAGATTGATGGTGCGAGGAGTTGACGGGCAGAACAAGCGGATCCTGAAGCTCACCCCTTCGACCGTTACCTGTCTGACTAACGATACCCGCGAGAGCGGAGCCGCCATCGATCTCCACGTTGTGCGCAATTTTTACCTTCTTGCCGGCCTCATGATTTACCTTCGATCGCGTTTTCTGCGGCAAAAAATCCGGAATGTGTTGGATCAGCGATCCACCCTGAAACACATTCAAGCTCTGCAATCCGTAACAGATACATAAAACAGGCTTGCGGTCAGCATAAGCATCTTCAAGCAGGAAGAAATCCGTCTGCTCGCGCCATGTGTCTGCAGCCGCGGTATGCGGAGAGCCCTCTGCCCCGAATTTCGCTGGATCCACATCGGCCTTGCTTCCCGGGAGGAGCACGGCGTTGCAAGTGTCTGTGAGTTTCTTGATCTCAGTGGAGTTTGCTCCTATCGGGATGCGAACCGGATCTCCTCCGGCCAGCGCGACGGCCAGTTCATACTGAGGAATGGCGCGCTCCGCATATTCAGGGTCACTCGAGTGCGGCATGGGAATCGCGATCCGCGGCCGCACGATCAGCTCGACCTCTCGATCGAGGCGAGGGCTTTCATCTGCCGATAATGCCTCACTTCCATCGCAGTCGAGAGCACAAAAATAATCGCTCCGGCCACAAGCGCCATAGGCAACGCGATCATGCGATAAGCGATGCGCATGTCCGGATGAATGCCGCGTACTGCGGATGCGATGGCCGTTCCGATAATTGCCAGCAGGAGACTCACGGCAAAAACTGCGAGCGTTCCAATGAACGTCATCGCAAAGACACGTAACGGAATGCCGTACCAGCGGGGAGAGCGTGTTTGGGATTTTGCCATGCGATTGCTGCTCGATTGCTTAGCGCCGCTTGTAGAGAACGGCGAATTCGAATCCGCTGTTCGGCGGAAACAGTTCCGCGACCTTCCGCAGGCGCTCGGCTAATGCGGAGGGCGCCAACAGCGGATAGTCGCGCTCACGCAGATCGTAGTAGTCGACGTCGAGATACAGTGAGAGCAGATAAATCGAGATCGTGTCGGAAAACGTCACTTCAAAGTACTCGGTTTTATAGCGCTCGGCATCGGGGCCATTGGCAGTGGCCAGTTTTCTGGCTTCCCACGCATCAAGCGAGGTTTCGCCGCGGACTCCGGCTTCGACCTGGCTCCATGCCAGTTCGCTGAATTCGTGCGAAACTCCGGCCCGCTCCACCAGCGCGTGTCCAACATTGATATAGAACTCGAATGCGACAGAAAACTTGTCGTCCATCAAACGCGTCGAGATGAAGACGCACTGCGAATCACCAAGATTCAGGTTGCGATGGCAGACGGCGTTATCACTGAGCGCGACATCGTAGCGGTCGGCGATCAGGGTGTCGTCGCCATGGCTTACCGTCAAGGGAACAAAGTAATACGCTTTGCGCTCGAGCGCCGCGGCCACGCGAGTCGGAACCGCCGCGACCATACGTTCGAGATCGAAGGA
This sequence comes from Candidatus Sulfotelmatobacter sp., assembly GCA_035946775.1. Classification (GTDB taxonomy): domain Bacteria; phylum Acidobacteriota; class Terriglobia; order Terriglobales; family Acidobacteriaceae; genus Sulfotelmatobacter. The sequence continues at coordinate 109,567 of DASYZA010000017.1, forward strand.
GTTGACGGCAACTTCGCCCGCGCTCGCGTAGCAAATGCCGTTGGTGGCTTGGGAGACGGGTGTTTGCCGGACCACGTCGGCCGGGCTGCGTGTGATCGCTGGTGCTGCCTGAGACATGCAGCTTTATTCTACACAGTCCTGTTGTTCGAGCGGCTTTGGCTGATAGTTCGTGTTGAGACCACTACGTTTTCCGAATTTGTTTCCGCTGAATTTCTGGCAACTTGGGTTGAGACGCTGCTCGATCCATCACCCGCCTGGAAAATCCTACAAATAGACGACTTACAAGTAAAATGTTCGAGGCGCGGCACATGAAAGAGGTCCGATAGTGTCTTTGCTCCAAAGACTGCGCAGTACTCGCTCCGGCTGGCGACCGAGTTGGCAATCGACACCGCTCGCGATGCGGATCTGCTTTTACGGCGGGGTATTCGCGTTGTTTGCCTCTTTCGGCTCGTTTGCTTTGTTGATGAGCAACGCCGACCTGCCGCCGCTGCTTATCGCTTCGAACATCGTTATCTCGGGGGGATTTGCCATTGGATACGCCGCCGTTTCAGTCAGGCAAAAGTATTGGCTGATCCCGGTGATTGGGATTGTTGAAGGATTGGCCTTCATGATCCTTGCCCGTCGCTATCCGGAGCTTTCGGAGTTGATCGCGGGTAACTCGCCCCTCCACCGCCAGATGCAACTGCTGGCTGTGATTGGGATGGTTTCGGTGGTGGTCGGATACACGCTTTTTGTCGTTTACTTCTACGGGCAAGGCGCGCGCTACTTTCGGGCACATAACGAAATTGCGATGGCGGGTGAAATCCATCGAGCGCTCGTCCCTCCCATTCACAAGACAATCGGATCTTTCGAGGTTTACGGAATCTCAATTCCCAGCGGCGAAGTAGGTGGCGATCTGGTGGACGTGGCCGAGAATGGGCATTCGTGGACAGGATATGTGGCCGATGTTTCTGGCCATGGCGTGTCTGCTGGCGTGCTGATGGCGATGTTCAAGACCGCGGCGCGGACCAGCGCGAAAGATGCTTCCGCAGCCGAGTTGCTGGCGGAAGTGCATCGCGTGCTGTATCCACTGAAAACCCCAAACATGTTTGCCACCGTCGGAGTGTTGCAATGTACTGGCATGAACTTCAACCTGGCGCTGGCAGGACATCCCCCGCTTCTGCACTACATGCATTCCTGCGCTCAAGTTCGGGAGTACCCGTCGTCGGATCTGCCGGTGGGAATTCTGCCCGACCAGGCTTTCAGTTCCACCCATATCGATTGCCAGAGCGGCGACGTTCTCGTGCTGATCACTGACGGACTGACCGAAGTCTTTGACAAGAATGGAAAAGAGATGGGAATCGGTCCGGTAAAGGACGCACTCGGGCAGTTTGCAAATCAGCCGCTTCCTGAACTGTCCGTCAGATTACGGCAGACCGCGCTGAATTTTGGAAAGCAGGACGACGATCAGACCATGCTCATTGTCCGGTGCCTCTAGGGACTCGGTAGCGGTTTCTGATTGAGAGGATTTCTGTTTTTTTGGCCGGGTGCAAGTAAATTACTGATGCTTTGAAGCCGAGGCTCGCTACATGTGAGATTGGCTGGTGCGCGGTCGCTTCAGAGTTCTTCATCCTTTCTAGCGGATCTCGGCTCTAATCGCAGTTCATCGCACCAATGGCGCCACAACTGGATGAAAAAGCCGGGCGTGGGTTGCGGCTCCCAGAGGAATTCCTGGTCTGCTTCCCGTAGAACCGATGTTTCTGTTTTGCCGTCTCTGTACCGAATCGCGGCGCTCCTACCCCGACGGGCATCAACAAATTCCCAAGCCGTCTGCTCATCGGCATACTGCCTCGTGATGTTGCCTGCATAATATTCGCCGCTCACGCGATAGCTGTACTCCAACTGGCCCACGGCATAATCGAGGATCCAGCCATGGATAACCTTTACCTCACCGCCCGTGATCGATCCGTCCGCACGAGGCCAGGTCTCGACACCTGACTCTCTCGCAAAACGAGCAATCCGCCGCAGTCCAAACGCGGGAAGCCAGATAATCGCGACGACAACGCTGTAAAGAAAAAACACCGCATATTGAAGTGGCTTTGTCCGCCAGAGAGGATCGTCGTATGCCATGGCGATGGCCCAACAGTATGCCAGAAGTTCCTCGAATCAGGGTTCGAAAAGTAACTCCAACGCCTTACAATCGTCAGTCCATGACTGTTACTGTGCGATCGTTCGCAAAGATCAATCTCGGCCTAAGCATAGGAGCTGTCCGCCCGGATGGATTTCATGAACTTCTGACCGTTTACCAGACCATCGGGCTGCACGACGTTATTCGCGTTTCCGTGGAACGCGGATCCGGGATCGACATTCGATGCGCCGATCCGCGCGTGCCGCGGGACTCCTCCAATACGTGCCATCGCATTGTGGAGCGGGCCATGACGGCTCTGCGGGCGAAGGCACACGTTGTCGTCGATATCGAGAAGCGCTTGCCGGTTCAGGGCGGGCTCGGTGGGGCCTCCGCAAATGCCGTTGCGACCCTGCTGGCTCTGGAAAAGGCTTTGCGGAAATCGCTATCCGCGGAGCAACGGCTGCAGATCGCGGCGGCGGTTGGATCGGATCTGCCGCTGTTTCTCGTGGGCGGGACTGTTTTAGGAGTGGGGCGTGGGGAGCAGGTGCATCCTCTGCCGGATCTGCCTGCGATGGCTTGCGTCGTGGTGACTCCGGAGATTGGGGTTTCGACTCCAAAGGCATTCGCGGAGTGGGATCGGAGGCAGGAACTAAAGCCCTCTTTCAAGGAGGATCCTGACGCGGCGCTGAAGCGCCGCTCTTCCACGATTGAGTGGGCAACAGCAGGGCCGAAATTGACGGTATCGGAACCGTCCGATAGAATAGAGGGGTTCAGCCGTGGCTTATCGGCATGGCTGAGCGAGTTGCACTCCAGTGCTCCTTCGGTTGGCGTAAAACGAGGGGGCCGGGCCGGGAATCCGCTTCTCGCGCTCGTCCGGGCTGGGATCGAAAACGACTTCGAGCAAGTCGTCTTTCCTGAGTATCCCGAGCTAGGTGAGGCAAAGCGCGCGTTAGCGCGTGCTGGCGCGAAGTATGCGTCTCTGTCAGGTTCCGGCTCGACGCTGTACGGGCTGTTTGGGTCGCGGCAGGCGGCGGAAACTGCAGTAACGAGGCTGCGGCAGGCGGGCTGGGCGGCTCAAGCCACCTCGACGTTGAAACGGGCGGCTTACTGGCGGCGGCTCTTTAAAGCATAAAGCGGCGTTCCCGCATGAGTCGGTTTGTCGGCGAGAATTTTTGATTGTTGATTTTTGATTGTTGAATGAAAATAGTGTCCCCGAGTTGGGGTTAATCAACAATCAGACAATCATCAATCGACAATGCTTTACTGGGCCGTCGACTAATGGTAGGTCAAGTGCCTTTGGAGCACTTTGTCTAGGTTCGAATCCTAGCGGCCCAGCCAGAAATACTAGCTGTCAGCCGTCAGCTATCGGCTCTCAGTTTCGGTAACGATAGCGACGCAGAAAGCCCTGGCTGACAGCTGTAAGCTGACAGCTGAGAGCTAACTATGGCCACTTTAGTCACGCCGACCGATAAGACCGAGAAGGTTGAGAAGAAGACGCCGCCAGTGACCGACGAAAAGTCGGAGCGCAAGCCGCGTCCGCGAACTGACGATAAGTTCAAGATCTTCAGCGGCACGGCCAACGAGCCATTGGCCGATGAAGTCTGCCACTTTCTCGGGATGCAGCGCGGGCAGGCGCAGGTCACGCGCTTTGCCGACGGGGAGTGCTACGTACAGATTCAGGAGAACGTACGGGGCGCCGATGTTTTCGTGATGCAGCCCACGTGCCGTCCGGTGGACGAGCACCTGATGGAGCTGTTGCTGATGATCGATGCGCTGAAACGCGCGTCGGCACGGCGTATCACGGCGGTGATTCCGTACTTCGGCTACGCGCGGCAAGACCGGAAAGACAAGCCGCGGAGCCCGATTTCGTCGAAGCTGGTGGCTGATCTGCTGACAACAGCCGGGGCCCACCGGGCATTGATTGTTGATTTGCATACGCCGCAATTACAGGGATTCTTCAATATTCCGGTGGACCATCTGTTTGCTTCACCGGTGCTGGTCGATCATTTCCGCAAGCTGGCGTTGCCGAATTTGACGGTGGTTTCGCCGGATGCGGGCGGTGTGGAGCGCGCTAGGTTCTTCGCCAAGAAAGTAGACGCAGCGCTGGCCATCGTCGACAAGCGGAGGGTTGAGATGAACGTCGCGGAAGTAATGCACGTGATTGGCGACGTTCGGGATCGTACGTGCCTGATCATCGACGATCTGATCGACACAGCCGGAACACTGGTGAAAACCGCGGCGGCGCTGATCGAAAACGGGGCGAATTGCGTATACGCGTGCGCGTCGCATGCCGTGCTTTCTGGGCCAGCGGTCGAGAACATCAAAAAATCGGTGATCAAGGAAGTGGTTGTGACGAACACGATCCCGCTAAACCCCGAGGCAGATGCTGCGCGGACAGGCAACGGAGGAAAGATTACGGTCCTCTCGATTGCGGGATTGATTGGCCGGGCGATCCAGGCCAATCACGAAGAGACTTCGGTGAGTAAGTTGTTTATGTAAAGTTTCAAGGTTTCAAAGTTTCAAGGTTTCAAAGAGCCGTGGGTCCGGACAACTTTGAAACTTTGAAACTTTGAAACCTGCAGCACTAAAGAAATACCTACATAGGACTCAAGATTATGGCGACTGCATTGGAAACAAACGTATTGGAAGCGCAGACGCGCGAGCCGGGCACAAAGAACCAGGCTCGGCGGGTACGGCGCGATGGAAAGATTCCGGCTGTGGTCTATGGAGCGGGCAAGGAGTCGCTCTCGATTACCGTGGACCCACGCGTGGTGACGCGCATTCTTAACTCCGAGACCGGGCACAACACCATTTTCGATCTGACCTTGAATGGCGATACCGCCAAGGCCATGATCGTCGATTGGCAGTACGAGCCGATCAAGGGCCGTCTGCTGCACATCGATCTGAAGCGAATTGCTTTGGACAAGGTGCTCAGAGTCAGCGTGCCCATCGAACTGACTGGCGAAGCCCAGGGCGTAAAGACGGAAGGCGGCATCCTTGAGCAGATGCTGCGTGAGGTCGAAATCGAGTGCTTGCCTGCGGACATCCCAAGCCACATCGATGTCGACGTGAGTCATCTGACGTTTGGCAAGGTACTGCGCGTTTCGGACCTGCCGCACTCCGACAAGGTCAAGTTCATCACCGACGAGAATCAGCCGGTGGCGCACGTCACCTCGGTGAAGGAAGAAGTGGTGGCCACGCCCGAAGCTGCGGCGGCGGAAGCGGCGGCTGCTCCGGCCGAGCCCGAGGTCATCAAGAAGGGCAAGCAGGAGACTGAGGAAGAGGGCGCCGAGGCTGCTCCAGAGAAGGCCGAGAAGAAAGAGAAGAAATAAACTGGCCACGGATTGCCACGGATTCACGCTGATCAAAGTGGGAATTCAAAATATTTATCCGTGAAGATCCGTGGTAATCCGTGGCTAAAGGTTCTGCGTGAAACTGATCGTTGGTCTCGGCAATCCCGGAATCGAGTATCAGTTCACGCCGCATAACCTGGGATTCCTGACGATTGATCGCATCGCGGGCGACCTAGGAGTAGAAGTCAGGAACCGGCAGTGTCGTGCGCTGACGGCGCGAACCGTCATCGCCGATCAGATGGTGCTGCTGGCCAAACCTGAGACGTTCATGAATCTGAGCGGGCTTGCGGTGAAAGAGCTGCTTCGGGAGTACGAGGCGAGCCCGGAATCGGACCTGATCGTGATTCAGGACGAGCTGGATTTTCCGCTGGGTACGCTGCGGATTCATACGCGGCGCAGTTCGGCGGGGCACAACGGCATCGAATCGATCATCGGTGCGTTGGACACGCAGGACTTTTTACGGATCCGGATTGGCGTAGCGCCCGAACGGAAAGTGGGAGACGGCGCGGAGTACCTGCTGGCTCCCATGAAGAAGAAAGAGCTGGAAGTCGTTGACGGCATGCTCGACACGGCAGCCGAAGCGGTAAAGATGATTTTGCGGGAAGGTCCGGCGGCGGCGATGAATAAGTTCAACCGCAAGGAGCCGGAAGAAGAAAAAGATTAGCTACAGATCAACACGGATTCACACGGATCGAGGCCAACAAGAGGTTTATCCGTGAATGTCCGCGACAATCCGTGGCCAAGGTTTGGAGAACAGAATGAATCGTACTTATGAGCTGATGTTCATCGTCCGGCCGGATATGACGGAAGAGGATCTGGACAAACTGATTTCGACACTGCAAGCGGCTGTGCCCACGTCGGGCGGCAACATCGTCAAGGTCGAGAAAATGGGCAAGCGGCGCCTCGCGTATGCCGTGCGGCGCTTCTATGACGGCATCTATGTGCTGATGGTCGTCGAAGGTGGAGGCCCCGTCATTCACGAGCTCGAGCGCCGTTTGCGCGTGACCGAGCCGGTGATCAAGTTCCTCACCGTTCGTGTCGACGAGGAGCAGAAGCGGCTCGACAAGATCAAGAAGCTGCGCGACGCGAAGAAGAAGGTCAGCGCCCAGCCGGCTGCAGCGGCGGAAGAAGGCGCGGCAACTCCGGCGGCGGAAGCCCCCGCGACGGCGTAAACATGAGGACTTAGGGTTAGCGGCTGGAAGTTGGATCCCAACTCCTGCGACGCACGGTTTCACTAACCCCTAACCCCTGATCCCTGGCCCCTTGCGTGGGCGTGAGAAGAATTCTGAGGAGCAAAAAGCAATGGCAGACGAGACGAAAGCACCAGAGCAAGCGGTATCGAGCGAGAGGCCGCGAAGTGAAGGCGGAAGACCGGGCGGAGATCGTCCGCGATTTGGCGGCGGACGTGGCCCCGGTGGTCCTCCGCGCGAAGGAGGCGGACCGGGCGGTCGTAAGTTCTTCCGGCGCAAGAAGGTTTGCAAATTCTGCGTGGAGAAGATTGAAGACATCAATTACAAGGACTACCGGCTGCTCGGGCAGTTCGTAGCGGAGAGCGGCAAGATTGTGCCGCGGCGCTTGACGGGCGTGTGCGCCCCGCACCAGCACCGGCTGTCGTCGGCCATCAAGCAGGCGCGCAATATTGCGCTGTTGCCGTTTGCAGGCCGGGCCTCGTAGCTTGCTGAACCTACCTCGCTTTGTCATTCCGAGCGAAGCGAGGAATCCGCTGTTTGCTTGTGGCGAGGAGAAGCAGATTCCTCGCGTTGCTCGGAATAACAAAAGAAATTACGAAAGCTCAAGATTGGAGCCATCATGGAAGTCATCCTGAAAGAAGACGTAGCGAAGTTGGGATCGCGCGGCGATGTGGTGAAGGTCGCCGAAGGATACGGGCGGAATTTTCTTCTGCCGCGCAAGCTGGCCATTGAGGCCAATGATGGCAACAAGGCCGTCATCACCCAGATGAAGGCGGCCGCAGTGCGCCGCTCCGCCAAGGAAAAAGCACAAGCTGACGAACTGGCAAAGCAGTTCGAAGGCGTGTCGCTGGCGTTTACGCGGAAATCGGGAGAGAACGATCAACTGTTTGGATCCGTGACCTCGAGCGATTTGGCCGACGGGCTGCAAAAGAAGGGATTCAACGTCGACCGTCGTAAGATCCAGTTGCACGAGCCGTTGAAAACCTTGGGCGAGTTCACCGTCCCGGTGAAACTGCACAAGGACGTGACCGCGCATCTGAAAGTCGTGATCGAAAAGGAGCCGGCTGCGGAGTAGTTCTGATTTTCGGCCCAGGCTGTGCCGAAAGAGTCGATTACCACAAAGGGCACGAAGGGCCACGAAGGAGAGCCTGAGAAAGAGGGTTCCCTTCGTGATCCTTGGTGTCCTTTGTGGTTGAATCGCCCTTGACTCTCTTTAACGAGCCCGTTTTTGGGCACTTCCAGTTCCAAACTTACGGCTCCGATGTGCTTCCCTGTGGTGTTTCTCAACTAAATCTTTGGGAGACAACCACCTAGGCTCTCCATAAATTCCAGTAAAGCCTATAATTTCTGCTCACGAAGCGGGGGACTCTCCGTCTATTCCAATGCAAGCCCGGAAGGGACATCAAATGCCGGGCAGGTAGAGGAAGCAGACGCAAATGCCGGCCGGTGTATGGGCAGTACCATTTTCGGTTGGCGGACGGGCCCACTCGAGAGAGAGTGAGTTAACAGAGAGAGTCAGCAGAAACCAGGACCCCGCGCGGGGTTGCATGGCCGGGCTAGATCGCCAAGTACAAGATCGGCGCATCGATGACACGATGCTGATTCGCGAGGCGCAACGCGGAAACCGCGCCGCCTTCGAGGAACTCGTGCGTCACTACGATCAGGCCGTGCTGCGGCTGGCTCTGCATCTCACCGGAACCGAACACGACGCCCAGGACGTGTATCAGGACGCCTTTCTGAAGGCGTACAAGAACATCGGCAGCTTCCGGTTTGAGTGCTCCTTCTACACATGGATTTACCGGATCGTCACCAACTTGTGTCTCGATCATCTGCGCAAGAAGAACGTGCGCAAAGAAGATGCCCCGGTCGTGAAAGACGCCGACGGCGACGAGTACGACCTGCTCGACCAGGTTGCAGATGGACGGGCGGGGGCGAATCCGGAGCGCGATTTGATGCGCCGGCAACTGGGAGCCCGGATCGCTGGAGCGCTGGAGAAATTGACGCCGCGCGAGCGGATGGTGTTCGAGCTGAAGCATTATCACGGGCTGAAGCTGCGAACGGTCGGAGAGATTTTGCATACAACGGAAGAGACCGCCAAGAACACGCTCTTCCGGGCCACGCAAAAATTGCGCGGGGCCTTGGCGGATATGAGGTGATGAGTTACGAGTCCCGAGTCCTGAGTCGCCAGCAACGACACAAGCGAGAATTCAGGACTGGCAACTCGGGACTCAGGACTACAAGGTGGACTTATGAAGTGTGAATGGGTTCGAGAAAATATCGTGCTTCATGTTTATGGCGAGCTGGCCGATGACGCTCGTCACGAACTGGAACAGCATGTATCCCGCTGCGAGGATTGCGCGGCGGAACTCAAAGCCGAGCAGGATTTTCATGCGCTGCTGTCGCAGGATCGCGCGGCTGAGCCGTCGCCCAATCTGTTGGCCTCGTCGCGCATGCGCCTGCAGGAAGCCCTTGAGACCGCGCCCCAGGGAAGTATATGGAGCCGGCTGGCCTTCGATCCGGCAAGTTGGCTGCGGCAGGTACGGTTTTCGCCGGCGTTGGCTTCCGTCATCCTGCTGCTTGGTTTTGCAGGTGGAATCGGCACGACCTATAAACTCTACGGCCCAGGGCGCTCGGGCACGACAGTTGGTCCAATTGCGAACACCCCTTCTGGTAACACTCCTGCCGAAGCTTCCGTTGCCGGCATCGATTCGATCACGCAGGTCCCAGGTACCGACCAGGTCACGATCAAATACAACACAGTGAATACGCAGGAAACGCAGGGTTCGCTGAACGATCAGAAGATCCAGCAACTGCTGTTGTTCGCGGCGCGCAACAACTACAACTCCGGCGTGCGGGTCGATTCAGTCGACCTCTTGGCGCAGAAGAGCGGCGAACAGCAGGTTCGGGATGCGCTAATGTACGCGCTCCAGAATGATACGAATCCAGGCGTGCGGTTGAAATCGCTGGATGCGCTCGGAACCTACGTCAAGACGGACACGAATGTACGCGACGCTATCCTGCGCGCGCTGGTGAATGACAACAACTCCGGCGTGCGCATTGAAGCGTTGCGCCTGATCGAGCCCGTGAAGGCGGATGGCAGCGTCCGTGGTGTGCTGATGGCACTGGCCGCGAAGGATCAGAGCACGTATATCAAGTCGCAGGCACGCACCATGCTGGCGCAGTTGCCAGAGATTGACTGACAGGATTCGGAGGCGACACGCCTCCTCGAGGGCCGGCGAAACGCCGGCGCAACAACGAGGTGTAAGAAATGAGGTGGTCAAGTTGAAAAAAGCGCTACAAGTCGTCGGGTTAGCCACGGTGCTGGCCCTGCTTGCACCATTGAGCTTCGTCTCAGGGTTGCAGGCTCAAGAAACGCGAGTCTCCCGCGAAGGCGGTTCGTGGACACAGGAAACGACCGGATCGCTGGCCGGAGTTAAGACTCTCCGCGTGAAAGTGGACATGGGCTCGGTGGTCGTGCACGGATCGCAACAGCAAGGCATCAATTATGTCGTTCATACTAGTTTTGGAAATTCTTCCGAGCAGGACGCCCGCCGCCAGTTTGATCAGTACAGAATCTCAGCCTACGTCAAGGGAGATACGGCCTGGATCGTAGGAGATTGGCAAGGAGGACGTCATCCCCACCACTTTTCGGGTGAGTTCAACATCAATGTTCCTCGCGAGGTTGCCCTGGTAAAGCTTGAAACCGAGGGTGGCAATGTCGAAACGACCGGGATCGCCGGTCGCCTCGAAGCCGAGAGCGGCGGCGGCAACATCCATCTTGATGACATTGGCGCTGGCGTCAACGCCGAAACCGGCGGAGGCTCGATTGACGTCGGAACCGTGAATGGCGAACTTGGGTTGCACACGGGCGGCGGATCCATTCACGTGAGACAGGCAAACGGCAAAGTCGTTGCCGAAACTGGCGGTGGCAGCATCGACATTCAGTCGTGCGCACAGGGTGCGACTATCGAGACGGGGGGCAGCAGCATCCGGGTAAGCCACTGCAACGGCATGGTGAAGGCCTCCACGGGCGGCGGGAGCGTGGACCTCAGTGACGTTGGCGGTCCTGCGGACATTGAAACCGGCGGCGGCAGCATCCGCCTGACTTCGGCCAAGGGGCACGTGCATGCCGAGACCGGGGGCGGAGGAATCGAACTCTATGGCGTGCCTTCCGCGCGCGCAGAAACCGGAGCGGGCGGGATCACCGTAAAGCTGGTGAACACCGGCGGAGATCGCCGCGATTCTGATCTGGAAACCGGTGCCGGCGACATCACCGTCTACATCGCAAGCGACGTCGCCATCAATGTTCGTGCCAGTGTCGACATGGGCAATGGACACCGCATCACTTCCGACTTCTCCGATATTCACGTGAGTAGCGAAGGCGATCAGTGGGGCCCGAAGACTCTAACCGCCGAAGGCAAGCTGAATGGCGGCGGACCGTTGTTGAAGGTGCACACCTCCACTGGAGATATTTGCTTCAAGAAAGCGAATCATTAATTCTGCCGCCGAACAGACGGCGCTACATGCAGCTGGTGCTGAGTAAGACGGGGGAAACCATGCGGAAATACGTACTAGCCAGCATCGCAATCGTGCCATTGCTTTTCAGCTTCTCGCCTGCCGAGCAGAACTGGTCGGTCGACGATTCCAGTCACGCCTGGATGTTTGGCGGCGAAGAAGGCGGGACGACTTCCTATCTCGGCGTTGACATCGCCGACATCAACTCGGACCGTTTAAGCGCCCTGAAACTGAAGGAAGAAAATGGCGTCGAAGTCACGATGGTCGACCAAGACGCTCCAGCCGGTAAGGCGGGAATCAAGGAACACGACGTTATCCTGACGATGAATGGTACCCCAATCGAGAGTGGCGCCCAACTGCGGCGGATGATCCACGAAACGCCTCCAGGGCGGATCGTTAGCTTAGGTCTCAGCCGCGATGGGCAGCCGATGACCGTCAAAGTACAACTCGCCGACAAACACAAGGAAATGGCCTCATGGCCCAAGCCCGGCGATATTCATGTGAATATCCCCGAAATCCACGTTCCAGATATCGATATTCCATCGATGAACATGGTGATGGTAACTTCATCGGCCCGCAGCGGATTAATGGTGGAAAATATCACGCCGCAGCTTGGGGATTTTTTCGGGGTAAAGAACGGAAATGGCGTGCTGGTGCGCTCGGTCGAAAAAGGCAGCCGCGCCGATAAAGCTGGCTTTCACGCGGGAGACGTCGTCGTCAAGGTTAACGATCAGCCAGTGCATGACACCAGTGACTTTGCCCATGGAATGAAGTCCAGAAGCGGTAATTCCGTGAATGTGGTCGTCATGCGCGACAAGAAAGAACAGACTTTGACGCTCTCATTTCCAAGCCGCAAAGAATCGGGTGACTTATACGAGGAAGAAAGCTTTTTCGACGAGCCGCAGGTGAGCGCAGAGTCGATGCTTGAGTTAAGCGAGCTGCGAGATCAGCTGGCGCAGTTGCAACCGGAGATCGTCTTGGGTGCGGCTGATTCGCGCAAGGCTGCGGAAGAGATGCGGAAGGAGTTCTGCAAACGACAGAAGGAATTCCAGCAGCAGAGCGAACGACAGAAGCAAAAGATGAAAAAGGACATGCAGAGGCTGCAGGAAGAACTGCGCTGGATGCAAACGGAATGGTTGTGATCGTTAGGCTTTATTCGTAGTCGCAAGAGCAGTACTCGCCACGCACACCTGATTGCGTCCGCCCTGCTTCGCGCTATAAAGGCTGTTGTCGGCCGCTCGCACAATCTCATCCCGCGTCTTGCCATGCGTGGGAAATGCCGATATTCCGGCGCTGATGGTAATGGCGCGGGGCACTCCCGGGAACTGCCACTGTTCCACTTGGCGACGCAGTTTCTCGGCGATCGTATGTGCCTGCTCCGCATTAGTTTGCGTCAGCAGAATAGCGAACTCTTCGCCTCCGTATCGGCACACCACGTCAATTTTCCTAACTTGCTGATGAAAGATGGAAGAGACCTGCCGTAGCACCTCATCTCCCAATAAATGCCCGAATTCGTCATTCAGGCGCTTGAAGTGATCGATGTCGGCAATGATTACCGCCATGCCGGTCGCATAACGGCGCGCGCGTTCGATCTCCTCGCTGATGCGAAGTTCAAAAAACCGCCGGTTGAAGATTCCTGTTAATCCGTCGAGATAAGCCAGTTGTTTCACTCGTTCGACGTAGTGCGCGTTCTGGATCGCGGTAGCGCAAATGTCCGCCACAGATTCGAGAGACTGCAACTCCGCGTGGCGAAACGCATTCAGGTTCGAACTGTGCAGCGTCAGCACACCCAGCGTTTGGCCGAACGAGATCATGGGGATGCTCATCCGCGACAAGGATTCCTTGAACAAACGGTAGGCTTCCGTGGTTCCGCTCAGATCTTTTTCGATTATCGTGGCATTGCCTGCCAGAACATCCGACCACGGTTTTTGTGAGGTCGAGAAGCGGCTACCGTGAGGGACGCAGGCCGTCAAGACACCTTGATGGGCTCTCATGACAAGATCGCCCTCCTCACGGAGGAACAACGAGACATGAGAAACCTGGAAGGCGTGCTGAATGATCGAGCATACGCGGACCAGCAGTTCCTCGAGCTCCATCACCGCCGTACTTTGCTGTGCAATGGTATTGATCGCTTCGAGCTGCCTCGCCCGGCGACGTTCCAAGGAATAGAGATGCGCGTTCTGAAGGGCGATCGAAGCTTGCGTCGAAAACAGCGTCAGCAATTCGATTGTTTCGTAGTTAAAGTAATCGACTGCGTCGCTCTGGCAGTCGAGGACTCCCACCACGTCGTCCCGCACCATCAGAGGGACGGCTAACTCGGAGCGCGTTGATTGAGTCGCGCAAATGTAGCGGGAGTCGCGGGTCACATCGGCCGCATAGACCGGCTGCTTCTTCAAAGCAGCAGCACCGGTAATTCCTTCATGAACCGACAGGCGGACATGATCTTTCCCCGCATCCCAGCCGATCTGCGAGCGTACGCACAGCTGCTGCGTCTCCTGATCGAGCAGGAGGACTGCGACGTTCGTCAGATGAAAATAGTCCCGTACGATCCCCAGGATTCTTTGTAAGACCTCGTCGAGATCAAAAGTCGAGAGAACCGCCTGGCCCGCGTCGTACAGAATCGCGATTTTCGGCATTCGAACAGATTCTATCTGCGGGTAATGAAGTGACCGAGGTTCCGAAAGTAACTGGTTTTCTACGGATACCGGCTGCGCCGTTCGACCTATCGCCACCTGCGGGCCGCAGTTCGGATAAAGGTATAGATCACCATGCAGAAGCAGAAGTCCAGGACAACCCCCAAGTCCAGGTGAAATGGATGGTGACGCGCGACCGGCGGCAGAGAAGGCCACAGCAGAAAATAGACAACGTTCCCTAAGATGATTGCCAGCAGCGCCTGGAGAAGGTTATAGAGCACTGATGGTTTAGACACCTGGAATCTCCTAAGGGTTTCCGCCTCAATCGTTTATCTAGGTGAAGAGTTCATGCATCTTTCGGGTTTCAGAGCCCATAACCGCCAAGCTGGCGAAGATACCGCACGAATCGGTCTTACGCTTCGTCCTGCTACCATGCTTTCGGGGCACTGAAAGGTGTCGAACTCTGCTCATGCTTGAACTCTCCACGCCCGTGCAATACGTCAAAGGAATAGGACCGCGGATAGCGGAGCTCCTAACGGGCAAAGGAATCCACACCGTCGGCGACCTGCTCCATTATCTTCCTTTTCGCTATGAAGACCGGCTCAATCCCCGCGGCATCTCTGAACTGCGCGCCGGGGAAATGGCCAGTGTGGTCGGTGAAGTTCGGAACTCAGGGCTCTTCCGAACCCGAAGCATGCCCATTTTTCAGCTTACGGTAGGGCAGGGCCGCGCGAAGCTTCGCTGCCTGTGGTTCAACGCCACCTATCTGCAGGACAAGTTCGTTCCCGGGCAGCTGATCGCCCTCTACGGCAAAGTAGAAGCGGATCAGCGGACGCGAGAGTTGCAGATTATCCAGCCGCAGTTCGAACTTCTGGGCGATCCCTCCGACTCTGGAAATGGCGCAGAAAAGAAAGCTGCCGAATCACTGGAAATCGGACGCATTGTTCCAATTTACGAAGGCACCGGGCGCCTTACATCCAAATGGTTTCGGCGCATCATCCGTACAGCGCTGGAAAATCTGACGCCCGACCTGCCCGATCCAATCCCACCTGCGGTTCGGTCCCATCTCGGTCTGGTCTCTCCGCGTGCTGCCCTGTGGAATGTGCATTGGCCCGAGCCAGGAGAAAGCCTTGCCGACCTGCAATCATCCCGAACTCCGGCCCATGTCCGCATGATCTTTGACGAATTGTTCTTCGTGGAACTGGGGCTGGAGTTGAAGCGGCGGCAGCAGAAAGCTCAGACCGGAATTGCATTTCGCCTGGACGAGCGCGTTCGTGCGGCAATCAAAAAGATTCTGCCATTCCATCCCACGCCCGCACAGAAACGCGTTCTGAAAGAGATTGCTGCCGATATGGAGAAGCCTTATCCCATGCGCCGCCTTCTGCAGGGCGATGTGGGGTCGGGCAAGACCATTGTGGGCTTCGAGGCAGCAATCATTGCCATTGAGAATGGCTGCCAGGCGGCCCTGATGGCCCCGACTGAGATTCTTGCCCAGCAGCATTATTTTTCCGCTCGCAGAATCCTTGAGAATGCCGGATACCGCATCGTCCTGCTGACCGGTTCGCTCGAGAACGACCGCAAGCGCGAGATCCGCCGCCACATTGCACAGGGCGGCGCCCAACTTGTGATCGGCACACACGCCCTGCTGGAGGAAAAGGTTGAGTTCGCTAATTTGGGTCTGGTGATCGTCGATGAGCAACATCGGTTCGGCGTAATGCAGCGCCTGAAGTTGATGAAGAAATCGGTAGAAGGCGGAGACGATGCTCGCATAGGGACCACCGCCCTCGGCCACCCAGGGGAGCAAAGCTCGCCTGCTTCGACATCGCCGCCCGAGCCCGACGTCCTTGTGATGACTGCAACTCCGATCCCGCGAACTCTGGCCCTCACTCTCTACGGCGACCTCGATCTCAGCGTCCTTGACGAACTCCCGCCCGGGCGCACGCCCATCGTTACCCGCCAGATCACAGACGATGAATCGCCGAAGGTCTGGGACTTCATCCGCAAACAAGTGGCAGCCGGGCATCAGGCCTACGTCGTCTATCCGGTGATTGCGGAAAACGAAGAGAGCGAACTGAAAGCCGCCATCAAGATGTACCGCGAGCTAAGCGGCAAAGTATTCGCTGATTTGAAGGTCGGACTGCTGCATGGCCGGCTCGACGCCGACCTGAAAGATCAGGTCATGCGCATGTTCCAACGCGGCGAGCTGCAAATTCTGGTTGCGACTACCGTGATTGAAGTTGGGGTCGACGTCCCCAACGCGACGATCATGGTGATTGAGCATGCCGAGCGATTCGGTCTGGCTCAACTCCACCAACTCCGCGGACGCATTGGCCGAGGGGCGGCAAAGTCTTACTGCGTGCTGATGACCGGAGGCAAAGTTACCGAGGAAGGTCAACGCCGTTTGCAGGCTATGGTGGATACCAGCGACGGATTCAAGATCGCCGAACTGGATCTTGAGCTTCGCGGTCCCGGCGAGTTCTTCGGCACGCGGCAGGCGGGCATGCCCAGTTTCCGCGTTGCGAATATTATTCGCGACGGCCAGTTGCTTGAGGTGGCGAAACGGGAGGCCGCATTCGTGCTCTCCGGTCCCAATTCCGAAATCTCTTCTGAAGAAGTCAGCCGCGCTCTGGTGCAGATGCGATCGCGCTGGCAGCACACCTATGGATTGGTGGAAGTCGGCTGATCGAAACATGTCCTTCTTTCAATCTTCTTTTGACCACAGGTAAAAACCAACAGCGCTCTTGGAGCTGAAAGCAACCCGCCGCTCATCGAGCGCCTCCAATAGCCACGTCGGGCAACGATCCAAACAGGAGTGCGGCACGAGAGGGTCTGAATGAAGCAAGTTTTCTTACTGATCCTCCTCTTTCTCGCATTTTCTCCGAAAAATCTGTACGCACAATATCTCGGATACTCTTTCAAGGCAGATCCCACGCGGGGAGAAAAACTCTACAACGCAGCCTGCGCGTCCTGCCACGGAGACAAGGGACAAGGAACGCCGCGGACCATCGCCGCCTTTCAGCAGCCGCGTACCTTTCCAGACTTCACGCGCTGTGATCAGACAACTCCCGAAGTCGATGTGGAATACAAAGCGGTCATCAAATATGGAGGCCCGAATCGCGGCTTCTCGCAGATCATGCCTGCGTTTCGGCGAAGCCCTAAGCACAAATGACATCGACGATCTCGTCGCTTACCTGCGGACCCTCTGCAAGGGCAAGCACTGGCCGCGAGGTGAGCTCAACCTGCCGCGGGCATTAATCACCGAAAAAGCGTATCCGGAGGACGAAGAAGTTCTCTCGACTTCAGTCAACGTCAATGCGGCACCCGGCAACACGACCCATATCATCCACGAGCAGCGATTCGGCGAGAACAATCAGATCGAAGTGGACGCGCCGCTCGAATTCCAGAATCAGAACCACACTTGGTACGGGGGAGTTGGTGACACCACACTTGCAATAAAACGAGTCATGTACTCCAACCTCGACAGCGGATCGATTCTGAGCCTGCAAGGCGGTTTCCTGCTGCCCGTCGGCAACCGCGCTCACGGAATCGGAACTGGCACAGGAACCTTCGAAACGTTTGCCGCTTTCGATCAACTCTTCCGCACCGATACTTTCGTTCAAACGCAGTTTGGAGCGGACTTGCCTTTCAAGACTAGCCTTGCGCCGCAATCCTTGTTCTTTTACTCCGCAATCGGGCAGAGCATCGCTGCCAATCACGGACTGGGACGCCTTTGGACTCCGATGGTCGAATTCCTGGCAACCCGCGACCTTACGACCGGCGCCAGCACAGAGTGGGATGTTGTCCCGGAGATGCAAGTCACCATCAGCCACCGTCAGCATATTCGCGCGGATCTGGGCCTGCAGATTCCAGCCACGAACACGGCAGGGCGCCAAACACAGATTGTCTTTTACATTCTTTGGGACTGGCAGGACGGAAGGTTGAACGAAGGCTGGTGATGGCAAAAAAACTCGCATTCGCGATGGCTATGATCGTGGTGGTCATGTGCCCGGCGCTCTGGCTGAAAGGAGCACAGAAACCGCTCAAGCCTGAGTTCCACACGTCCGACCGATGTTTTGCCTGCCATAACGAATTGACGACTCAAAGTGGCCGCGACATCTCCATTGGGTTGGCCTGGCGCTCCAGCATCATGGCGAATGCGTCGCGCGATCCATATTGGCAGGCTAGTGTGCGCCGCGAAACTATCGACCATCCACCGGCTACAGCAGACATACAGGATGAATGCTCCGTCTGCCATATGCCGATGATCCGCTATCAGGCGAAATTGCAGGGCAAGAAGGGCGAGATTTTCAAATATCTTCCGTTTGACGCCGTCGACAAGCAGTCCGACACAGCGGAAGACGGAGTGACCTGCTCCGTGTGCCATCAGATCAGTAAAGAAAAGCTGGGCACACGCGAAAGCTTCAGCGGCGGCTTCGTCATCGAGCCTCCCTTGGCGAAAAACGATCACCCCGAATACGGCCCGTTCCAGATCGCACCCGACCGGCAGCACATTATGGACACGTCGACCGGAGGCTTTCAGCCAACTTATGCGCAGCACATCCGCGACTCTGCGCTGTGTGGATCGTGCCACCAGCTCTATACGACTGCACGGGGCACCGACGGCAAAAAGACCGGATATCTGCCCGAGCAAATGCCTTACCTGGAATGGAGGCACAGCGACTATCCCGAAAGATACAGTTGCCAGGGCTGCCACATGCCCGAGGTTCACGAGCAGGTCAAGATCAGTTCAGTGCTGGGTGTTCCCCGGACCGGGATGCATCAGCATATTTTTGTAGGCGGCAATTTCCTCCTGCAGGGCATGCTGAACCGGTATCGTAACCAACTCTCCGTGGCCGCGCTTCCGCAGGAGTTAACAACCGCAGCCGAGGGCACGCTAAATTTCCTTCAATCCCAGTCGGCCGATCTGGAACTGCGGAATGTCGAGGTGAACTCGTCGCGACTGCAGGTAGAAGTGGTGGTTCACAATCGCGCGGGGCATAAGCTTCCTACGGCGTACCCATCGCGACGGGCCTGGTTGCACTTGACCGTCACAAACCGAAACGGAACCACTATCTTCGAGTCGGGCAAACTGAATCCGGACGGATCCATACTAGGGAACGACAATGATGACGATCCGCTGCGGTATGAGCCGCACTATCGCCAAATTACGAACCCCGACCAGGTCGAAATTTACGAATCAATCTTGAAAGACCCCGAGGGCCGGGTCACCACCGGGTTGATCTCGGCAGTCGGATATCTGAAAGACAATCGGGTCCTGCCCGCCGGCTTCGATAAGCAAACAGCCGAAAAAGACATCGCGGTTGTCGGAGACGCTGCCGATGATCCGAACTTTACGGCTGGCAGCGATCTCGTGCGGTATTCCATTTCAACTGGTCTAGCAGAGGGGCCCTTCCACATTGAAGTCGAGTTGCTCTATCAGCCAATCGGTTTTCGCTGGGCGCACAACCTTGGATTCTACAAAGCGGCGGAGACGCAGCGCTTCGTTGGATACTACGAGTCGATGTCGTCGCAAACGACCGCCGTGCTAGCACGCGCAGAAGCGACTCGGTAGATCTATCGACCAGGCCGATGCGGACCGCGTCACGCATCCTGTCTCTCGTCCGTTGATCCCGCACAACTGTTAGTATTGAAAGGATGGCCGGCACGTCCCAGTTGATTCAAATTGAGGTATCTCCCCCGCGGCGCGCCCCTAAGCCTCAATGGCTGCGTGCGAAGGCTCCGGTGGGCGATAACTTCCACAATCTGAAAAAACTCGCCCGCGGACTCGGCCTGCACACCGTCTGCGAGTCAGCGCAGTGCCCGAACATTGGCGAGTGCTGGAACCATAAGACCGCTACTTTCATGCTGTTGGGTGATATCTGCACCCGGCGCTGCGGATTTTGCGCGGTGCCGAAGGGACGTCCGGAACCGATCGATTGGAACGAACCACGGCGCGTCGCCGAAGCGGTTGCGACTCTGGGCCTGAAGCACGCGGTTGTCACCAGCGTGAACCGCGACGACGATAACATCGGCAGCGCAAAGGTCTTCGCCGAAACCATTCGCCAGATTCGCGAGCTAACCCCGGACTGCCGCGTCGAGGTCCTGATTCCTGACTTTCAGGGCATCGAAGACTCCTTGCGTATCGTGCTCGACGCCCGGCCCGATGTTCTCAACCACAACACCGAAACCGTTCCCCGTCTCTATCGCGCGGTGCGTTCCGGCGCGCGCTACGAGCGCACACTTACGCTGCTCGCGAAGGCGAAGCAGATCACTCCCGCAATGGTCACAAAGAGCGGCGTGATGGTTGGATTGGGAGAGTCCACCGAAGAACTGGTGGACGTCTTTCGCGATCTAGGCACGCGCGGGGTCGACATCCTTACAGTCGGACAGTATCTGCGTCCCTCGAAAGATCATCTGCCGATCGCGCGCTTCTACACACCCGAAGAGTTCACGCTTCTGCGGAACGAGGCTCTCCGCTTCGGATTCCGTCATGTTGAATCCGGACCGCTGGTGCGGTCCAGTTATCACGCGCATGAGCACGCCGACGCTGCTGCGATGCCCAGGGCGGTGACATAAGTTGCGCCGGACGGGGTTTCCCGCCCGCAACATTTTCCCGCCGCTCACGATTTCCAGACATAGTATCCCAATCGAGGAACTTGCCTTTATGAGGTTTCTCGTATGGTGACCGCATTGTTGGTGATCGTGGGGTTTTGCGCCGGACTGCTCGGAGCCCTCACCGGTATTGGTGGCGGCGTAATTCTCACGCCGGTTCTCTCCCTTTATTTTGGCATTCCCATCCGGCACGCCATCGGAACGAGCCTTGTAGCGGTCATTACAACTTCGGCGGCAAGTTCTTCCGTTCACTTACAGCGTCACACCACCGATATTCGTCTCGGCATGACGCTTGAGCTTGCCACTTCTGTCGGGGCAGCGACCATGGCTTACCTGGTCGGATACTTCAATCGCAGCGCACTGGAAGGCCTGTTTGCCGCGTTTCTGTTGTACAGCTCAATCACGATCATCAGTAAGCATGGGAAGGTGAAAGAGGATGAAGACAGTTCGCCGGCTCTCAACGGAGAACTAGCCATTCCTCCCTACGAGCCGCGACGCTATCCGCTGGGGCTCTCCGCCTCCCTGGTCGCCGGGGCTCTGTCCGGCCTGCTGGGAATTGGCGGCGGCCCGATCAAAGTCCCAGTCATGTTCATTTTTATGAACGTGCCGTTGATGGTCGCCACCGCGACCTCCAACTTCATGATTGGCGTGACCGCGGCAGCCAGTGCGATCGTCTACTACCGCCGCGGCGATATACAACCGCAGATCGTCGCCCCTCTTTGTGTCGGCGTCTTCGTCGGATCACTCTTGGGGGCTCGTCTTGCCCCGCGCATTCACACAAAAATTGTTGTGTACCTGCTCGTCGCAGTAATGCTTTATCTCGCTGGCCATCTTACGTTTCACTTGCTCAGGGGGGTGCTGTGAACCAGTTGCGCGAGCCCGACTTCGATCGCATCGTTGCCTGGGTACTTCGAGCCGGTGCTTTCGGCTGTTTCTTCGTCATGCTCACCGGCCTGATTGCCAGCGCCTTTGTGCGACCTCGCGTCGCATTGGAAATCGAGCTTGCCGGCGTGCTGCTGATGCTGGCGACTCCCGTCGTGCGCGTGATTGTCGCCTGCTTCCTCTTCTTCCGGGAAAAAGACTATCGCTACGGATACATCTCACTGGGAGTGCTGCTGATCCTGCTGCTGGGGTCGGTCTTCGGAATCGGCGAGCACTAGCGGTTGGCTAAGATACGACTCGCTAGAAGATGTGCAGCTTGATGCTGAGATACTTCTTCGGATTTTGCCGGATTCCCTTCAGCAGAGCAGAACTGTCGAGGAGCATCTGGTTCGCGTTATTGTAGAGCGTGTCATCTTTGATCAGCCTGCCCGCAGTCCCTTGTCCTGCCTCTAGTTGACTTGTCAACTCAGAGAGCTTGGTAATCGTGGTATCCAGCTTCTTGCCGAGTTCGTCATCCTTCGCAAGCCTGCCAATCGTTCCTTTGCCTGCATTGATGTCGTCGGTGATCTTCTTCAGGTTCGTGATCGTGTCGTTGGCGTTGTTGTAGAGAGATGGGTCTTTCAGGAACTTGCCCGCTGTACCCTTTCCCTGCTGCATGTCATCGATCAGGCCGTTCATCTTATCCAGGGTCGCGAGGAACTTGTCATAGGCGTCATTGCGGCTGATCAGGGATCCAAGGCTGCCTTGACCGTTGGCCACCTGTTCGATGATCTTCTGGAAGTCCGCAACCGTGGCGGAGAAGCGATTGTAAAGAGTCGGGTCGTAAATCAACTTGCCCAAAGATCCCTTGCCGCTCTCGGCGAACGCCAGGATGCGATCGGCACGCTTCAACAGCGCGTCCATGTTCTGCAGCGTGCTTTGGCTGGCGCGAACAACCTGGTTGAAATCAGGATGTACCTGTGTGGGCAGCGTATCTCCATCCTGCAACGGAGGCCCGACCGCCTGCGAACTGTCGATATCGAGATAGGTTTCGCCCAGCACTCCAGCAGTTTCGAGCGAAGTCACCGAATCACGCCGCAGAGCGTTGTGATACTTCGTACTGACCTTCATGGTCACTTCAACCGGCGTAAGTTGCTTGTCCTTCGCGTTAGTGATGCTGATTTTGGTCACGTTGCCGATGTCTACGCCGCTCAACCGCACCGGTGCGCCCTGCCGCAAACCTTCGGCATTGTCAAAGTAGGATTTGACGGTAATCCGCGGAGTGAAGATTCCTGATGTTCCGGTCATCAGGAACAGCAGAATGCCCAGAGTCACGCTGGCAACGACCACCGTGATCCCAACGCGTAGTTGCGACCACTTGAGCTGCTTCTGGCTAGGCAAACGATTTCCTCATAACGCCAGCTGGGATGGCATGCGCCAGATGCTGCAACGGCTCAAACTAGCCGCCCCTCTCGTCACACGCCCACGCTGAATCATAACAAAATTACGCAGGGCTTAAGCCGCTTTCCTGCGCGGCAGCGCGGGCATAACCAAGAGTGCCAAGAGGTAGGCAGCGGCTCCACAAGCAAGTGTTATTGTTAGCCCAAACTGGATCGCGATCACCATTGCCGAGACCGATCCGAGCACGCTGGCCGCAGCGTTCATGGCCCAGGCCCACTCGATCGCGTTCTCGGTGAAGTCGTCCGTCTCTCGAGAGGACGATGCGAGCGAACGTAATCCAGTCGGGAATGGCATTCCCATCACAAACCCCAGCGGAACCAGAAGAAGAGCGCTGATTAGCAGCCTGTAGTTAAAGGCCAATCCGACCAAGGCTGCCAGCCGGCCGGGAAGCAGGAAAACATAGGCCAGCAGAGTTGCAATCACGATCACAAGCGGAGCCCATCCCATCTCCGCTCGCGGCAGCCATCGCCGCGATGCCAGACTTCCCGCGCCACTTGAAACCATCAAGAGAAAAATCACTACAGTCAACGCATACGTTGGATGTCCAAGAAACAACACAAACCGCTGGATGAATGCGATCTCAACCAGGATGTATCCCAGCCCGACCGCGATGAAATACAGCAGAGGCAGCGGCGATTGTTTCCTCGTACTCTTGAGCAGCAAAGGTAAAACTAAGAATGCCAACACCGCGATGGCTGAGATCACGAGTACAGCCAACAACACGAGCACGCCCAGATTCACCTTCCAGTCGATGCCATGCTGCAGGCTTTTTTCGCCAAGAATCTGGCTCGCTTTCAGCGTGAAGAAGAAGAAAGGCGCATTATCGGTGACCGGTGCAACGTTGTAGGCGTACGTCCGAGCGAACGCATACGGGTCATTGCTCGCGATCAGTTCCGAAAACGGACTATGTCCGGGGTCGGATGGCACGTACATCGGATCCAGATCGGAATACCGCTCGCAATGCTCAAGAACCGCATCTTCTTCCTGCGGGGTAAATGGAGTTTTCTTGGCCAACACCACCACCGGAATGCCATCCTCGTCGAGCGATCCCAGCGAAGCAACAATGAAATTCTTTGCCGGGTTCGAGACGCCCAACTGTTGCAGAGCCTCCATCCCTACAGCGACTACCCGCAATGCCTCGCGCGGATGGTGAAACTCCCACCGCGTAATCGCGATCATGCCATCCGGATTGAGGTGGTCGAAATATTCTTTGAATGCCTCGACCGTATAGAGGTTGTTTTCGCTAAGCGCAAATGCTCCGGCCGCGGTCGACGCCCACGTATCTACAAGTGTCATCTGCACAACATCGAAGTGCTGCGGCGTCGAACGAAGGTAAGACCGTCCGTCAGTCACATGAATGTGCACATCCGGACGTTCATAAAGGTGTTGCGCGTAGTCCGCGTAGCGGCCGCGCATGATCGTCGTGGCAATAATCGGATTGATCTCAATTCCAGTCACGCTCCGGCTGCCATTCGCCACCGCGCGCAACACATCCACTCCACCGCCCGGACCAATAATCGCGAAATCGCCGTGCGGTCGCAAAACGTTGGCCAGCGCCGGAGGAGCCGACATCAAATCTCTCTCCCATTCCGTCTCATGCCAGCGCGACACGTCAGCATTCATGATGTAGGTGGAAGCGTCGGCATCAATTACGATCGCCTTTGCCTGTCCCTGGCGATCGACCTCAACTCGCGACAACGCGTTCCAGCGCGCGAATTCCACCCATGCGGGATCGCGAAACATGCCTTTGGCATAGACCACGTCGATCAGGCGCCCCGAGTAATTCGCCGCCGTAAGCACTACGATGGCGAGCCCAAGCACAGCGGCATTTCGCCTTGTCGAAGCGGAATAGGACCATATCATCGCCGCCGCGGCGAGAACGATCCCGGCAACCAGAATCGCGTTCGGCCCCCCAATCCAGTTCAGCAGCGGAACAATCGCCAGACAAGCCAGTGCGCCTCCGCACAGGTCTGCTCCGTACAGCCGCGGAATGCGCCCAGTCTCACGCGCGAAGACAATTGAAAAGAGAAGTCCGGTCAGGAAAAACGGAACGGCAGCCGCGAGATACATAACGGTCAGCCGTAGGAAATTCCTCCCCGAAACCTGCAGCGATACCGGAATGTGCAGCACAATTTCCAGCACAACCACAATGACAATCGCGTTCGCCATGCATAGGCGTGATGCGAGCCAGCGCGTGCCGCAACTCGACAGTCGAGACTTGAAAATGTACGCAAACACGCCGCCCGCACCCAACCCCAGCAGCGCAATCAAGATTGCGAGAAACGCAAAATGATAGAAAAGAACCACCGAGAACAAACGAGTGAGCCCGAGCTCAAGAAGAAGAGCGGCAAAACTGGTCAGCGCAAGCCCAGCCAGCAGGGTTCTTTCGGGGATTTCCGTCCTACTCGCGGCGAGCGTGGGGATCGTAGCAGTCACAGCCATATTTTGAACGAGGCGTCAGTCTAGCAGATTGACGGAGTTCAGCGCCCAACTTGCAGCTGTGTGGATCTAGCTTTCGAGAATCACCTGTGCGATCGCTTCCTCTTCTGTGTGAGAGATTGATAAAGCGATGTTCTTCACGCCCAGCTTGGCAGCAAACTCACCCGCCTTCCCATGGAACCGCATCGTTGGACGTCCGCCCGGTTCACGAGCCACTTCGCAATCGCGCCAGCGGACGCCATGGTTCCAGCCCGTGCCCAGCGCTTTCATCGCAGCCTCCTTCGCGGCAAATCGGGCCGCATAACGTTCCACCCGGTTTGCTTTGGAGTCGCAGTAGCGCATCTCGCCTTCGGTGTAAACACGTTGCAAAAAGCGCTGCCCGAAGCGTTCGATCGATTGTCGAATCCGCGGAACTTCAGCGATGTCGATACCAGTGCCGACGATCATGCTCTCGCATCTTACAGCAACCGGTCCCCGCGATAGAGCAGACGTCCATCGACCATCCTCGCTTCGGCCATCAACTTGTGCGGCTTCACCGGTCCGGTGCCGTCAATGTGCAATACTTCCTGGCCGTGTGCCACCAGCCAGTCGGATACCAGCATGCGGTGGCAGCGAAAATAAACGCGCTCCGCGCACATGTAAGCCGTACGCCCCCGCTCCCCAAGCGCGATCAGTTCACCCATCGCTCGTTCGAACTCGGGAGTCAGCATGTAATCGGCGTAGTTGCGAAAACTCTGATTCCGCAAAGCAATATTGGGAGACTCGTCGAGGATCGCCTTGCGGTAGCCTCCCAGCGCCTTCATCCAGAAATAGCGGATTCCCGCTGCCGGCAGTGAATGCTCCAATGAATCCCGATTGAATTGCGGCAGCCGGCGCGACATGGGGAATGCCCGAACATCGACCAACGTTTGTATTTCGTGCGCCTGAAGCGCCGCGATGAGCTCGTCCAGAGGACGAGTCGAATGTCCGATCGTGTAGAGGGTAGCCAACGAACGTTCGATGCAGCGGAGCGATAATCAGATGCGCTGAAGAGCCTGCTGAAGCGTCGAATCCTGCTCGGGAAGCACTGTACGCAGGTCCAGCAGAACTCTCCCATCTTCCACGCGGGCAATAATTGGTGGATCGGAATTTCGCAGCTTGGCGCATAGCTCATCTGCGCTGCAATCAGCAAACCTCAGGGCAAGCAGCCTTGTCGGCAGCACTGACGAGGGCGCCGCCCCGCCTCCCACCACAGACTCTCCGTCAATGAGTTCGACCCGCAACTTGGATGATCCGACGGCAGCGGCCAGCCGTTCAGCCCGCTGCGCGATTTCAGCCTTATTAAGACTCATCATCTTCAGCGTGGGGATCCCGTCATAAGCGCCTTTCACATAGGCGAGGAGTGTGGCCTCCAGGGCCGCATACGTGAGCTTATCCACGCGCAAGGCGCGGAACAGCGAATTCGAACGCATGCGCCCAATGACCTCAGACCGCCCGCTCAGCAATCCGGCTTGTGGTCCGCCTAACAACTTATCGCCGCTGTAAGTGACCACATCCACTCCCGCGCGCAGGCTGTCGAGCACACTAGGCTCGCCGTGCAGCCCGAAATCCTGCAAATCGACCAGGGCGCCGCTGCCAAGATCCTCCAGCAAGGGGATGCCGCGTTTGCGCGAGAGATCTACAAGCTCGGCGGTCGACGCTTGCTCGGTGAATCCGGTAATCTCGAAATTTGAGCGGTGCACCCGCAGCAATAGGCGTGTCCGCTCGTTGATCGCTTTTTCATAGTCCGCAACTCTCGTCCGGTTCGTCGTCCCGACCTCATGGAGCGTGGCGCCGGACTTCGTCATCACATCCGGGATCCGAAACGATCCGCCGATCTCCACCAATTCTCCGCGCGAAACAATGACCTCTCCGCCCTCCGCCAACGTATTCAGCGCGAGCAGAACCGCGGCGGCGTTGTTGTTGACGACGATCGTTGCGACAGTCGCTGCAGAATCCGCCAGCAGTTTGCGGAACAGTCGATCCACGTGGATGTCGCGTTTTCCGCGTTCTCCGGCTTCCAGATCGAACTCCAGATTCGAATATCCGAGCGCAGTCTCCCGAATGTGTTCGATGACGACCTCAGGCAGCGGTGCACGTCCCAGGTTCGTGTGAAGAATCACGCCGGTGGCATTGATCACGCGCCGCAGCGAGTAGCTCAAACTTTTCTGAAGCTGCTTCTCCACCGCAGAAGTTAACCCCTCAAGTGCAAGACGAAGCCCAGTGGAATCGACCAGGCCAGACGCAATCTCCTGACGCAGTTTGGTAAGCACCGCCCGCACCGCTTCCGTCACCGAACTGACTCCGTGAACATCCGCGAGAGCAGAAACTCCCGCTGTTCGCATGACTTCATCAACTGATGGCAACTCGCGAAACAGATCCGATTTTGCGTCGGCCTTCATCTTTCGAACTCAAATAAATCAAAGCGTGTGCAGGTAAGCTAGCAAATCCGCGAGATCTTGTTGATTGAGTTTCTGGCTGAACCCGGGCATTTCGTTACGTCCCAGCCGGATGATATCGCTCACGCGCTCATCATTCGCGGGCAGTCCGCTCAACGATAAATATTTATGCTGAAACACTCCCTTCAGCCCCGGACCTTTCTTGCCGCGCGTGGAATAAGGCTCGTGACACCGGTCGCACTCGGCATCGTAGATCCTGCGCCCAGCCGCCTGCTGCGCATTCAGCCCCAACTCCGCATCCGACTTACGTCGCTCTACATCGCAGGCCACAGTGGACACAATTACCAGCAACGCAAGCAACGCTGCAAGAATCCACCGGCTATGAGCACAGTCCACCCGATTCTCCACTTCGACACTTTCGTTCGATCGCATCCGCATCCTTCAAACCGCACGTTACATGCGGCCTCTCGCCGACTTACAATAATAGTGTAAAGGGCATGCTGTATGACCGTAACGATCAAACGGGTGTACGAACCGGCAACAAAATCTGATGGTGCCAGAGTGCTGGTCGACCGGCTTTGGCCGAGAGGCCTTACAAAGGAGAAGGCGTCCATCGATGCCTGGCTGCGGGATCTCGCTCCTTCCAACGAGCTGCGAAAGTGGTATCACGCTCGTCCCGGCGACTGGGACTCTTTTCGCAAAAGATATCTGAAAGAACTGTCGCAGCCGGACCACTTAGAAGGATTGCGTCAGCTCTACGATCTTGCGCACCATAAAAAGCGCTTGACTCTGCTGTTTGCTTCGAAGAACGAGACTCTCAACAACGCGATGGTTTTGAAAGAACTGCTGGAGGGAAAGCGCAAGCCTCCCACCGGAACTGGACCGGGCGCCGTCCATGCGATGCGTAGCCGCACGGCAGCAGCGCGCAGACGCTAGCACTGGCCACGCTTCAGTTAAAATTCTCCCGGCATGAGACCGGTCTTTTACTGGAATCTGGGCACGCGAACGATCGAACTCGGGAAACGCACCCTCATCATGGGCGTCGTCAACGTCACGCCCGATTCCTTTTCGGATGGTGGCAAGTTCCTCGACACGGCCAAAGCGGTCGAACAAGCCCAGCGGCTGCTGGCGGACGGCGCCGACATCATTGACATCGGCGGCGAATCCACCCGCCCGGGAGCGCTGGTGGCTGCCGGATCACCTCGCCCCGAATCGCGGAAGTCTGCGGAGCTCAAGCTCTCACCCACTGCTCCATCCGTCAGCGCCGACGAAGAGCTGAAAAGGATCCTCCCGGTCATCACCGAACTGAAGAAGAAGCATCCCGCAGCGGTCCTCTCCGTCGACACCTACAAATCCGTCGTAGCTCGTGCCGCGGTAAAAGCCGGAGCAGAAATCGTCAACGACGTCAGCGGATTCCGCTGGGATCCTGAAATGTCAGGGACTGTAGCGGAACTCAATTGCGGAGCTGTCTTGATGCACATGCGCGGACGTCCGGAAGAATGGCGAACTCTCCCGCCGCCCGGCGATGTCGTCCTGCTCGTAAAACGAGAGCTGAAAGATTGGGCCGAAAAAGCTGTACTCGCGGGAGTACGCCGTGAGAAGCTCGTCCTCGATCCGGGGTTCGGATTCGGCAAGAATTTCGAACAAAACTATCCGCTGATCGCACGATTCGACGAACTCCAGAGCGCCGGGTTCCCTCTGCTCGTTGGCACATCGCGCAAGTCATTCATCGGTCGCACGCTCGCGGACGAGGGCAAAGATGCCCTTCCTGAAGATCGCCTCTACGGAACTCTCGCATCTCAGACCGCGCTCATCCTGAAAGGTGCGCACATCGTCAGAACTCACGACGTGAAAGCGTCTTTCGAAACAGCGCGAATAGCCGATGCGATCCTCGAGGCGCGCTAAGTTTCTTTTTCGCGAAGAGAAAATCCGCAGCCAGGATTTGAATGAGAGAATCGCCTTCTAACCGAAAGATTCCAGCGCCACGCACGGAACTCTGCTTTCCTTCACAATGAAATTAAGGCAGTGTCATCAAAGTATCAGGCGATTGAAGGCGTCGGCGGCTTTTCAATCGCCAAATGACGCAATCACCTAATCGCTCAATCAGTCGCATGGACGAACTTTCACATCTGACAAGCACCCCGCGCACGACTGTCCGCCGCCCTGGCCCGCCGAAATCAGACGGCGCCTGTGTCGTCTACTGGATGCAGCGGGCGCAAAGAGGAATCGACAATCCCGCCCTGGACGTCGCCGTTGAGGCTGCAAACGCATTGAAGATGCCCGTAGTCGTCTTCTTTGCTCCGGTTCCGTTCTATCCCCATGCGAATGTGCGCCACTATCAATTCCTGAACGAAGGTATTCCCGACATTGCAGACTCGCTCGCCGCGCGCAATATCGGCTTCGTTCTGCGCCGATATCCCGACCACAGCCTGCTCGGATTCTGCGGAGAGGTAAATCCCGCGCTTGTCGTGGGTGACGAGAATCCCATGCGCGAACTCGAGCACTGGCGCAAGACTGCTGCCAAGACACTGCGCGTCCCGCTCTGGACCGTCGATGCCGATGTGATCGTTCCATCTAAGCTGCTGGAAAAAGCACAATATGCAGCCCACACGATCCGTCCGCGGCTCGAAGCACACCTGAAAACGTATCTCCTTCCGCCAAGGAATCCTCACGCGCAGGTCAGGTGGAAGAAGCCCGCTGGACTCAAATCCCTGGCAACAATTTCGACTATCACGCAGGGATGGGAGATCGACCGTACGGTTGCGCCAGTTTCAACCTGGCACGGTGGAACCAAAGAAGCTCTCCGGCTACTGCGAAATTTCGTTGAGCACAAGCTCAAAAGTTACGGAACGCAGCGGAACAAGCCTGAACTTGACCATACGAGCCGACTCTCGCCCTACCTGCACTTCGGGCACATCAGCCCGATCACGGTTGCTCTCGCCGTCAAGCAGGCGGATGCGCCGAAAGCCGACAAGGAAGCGTTCCTGAATCAGGTGATCACGTGGCGCGAACTCTCCATCAATCTGGTGCGCTTCAATCCCGAGTACGACAACTTCCAATGTGGCGAGCCCTGGGCTCATCGTACGTTGGCAAAACACGCCAAAGATCTTCGCTCCGTGCGCTACACCGAACGGCAACTCGAAAACGCAGAGACTCACGACCAGCTCTGGAACGCCGCGCAGATGCAAATGGTCAACACCGGCTGGATGCACAACTACATGCGCATGTACTGGGCGAAGAAGATTCTGGAATGGACGCCCACTCCGTCTCAGGCTCACCGGATCGCTGTTCGGCTCAACGACAAATACTTGCTCGACGGGCGCGATCCCAATGGTTATGCCGGAATTGCCTGGGCCATCGTTGGTAAATTTGATCGGCCGTGGTTCGAGCGGCCCATCTTCGGCCAAATTCGCTACATGTCCGGCGCCAGCACCGGGAGAAAGTTCGATAGCAAAACGTACGTACAGCAGAATCTCTCTCCGCAATTATTCTAAGCCGCACGACTCGCACACTCCGTCCCACGCATAGAATGCTGTCAAGCTGCTCTCGATATCCAGAGTCATACCGTGATCGCCTGGCATCCTAACCCGCGAGTTATGGACCTCAGCGTCGAAAAAGCCGCGCTATTGCTGCTGATTGCTGCGGTGGTCACGATTCTGAGTCGGCGGCTGCGTATGCCGTACAGCGTCGGGTTGGTCGCCGCAGGCATCGTCATCGCGCTGGTTCCATCCGCTCCACAGGTCAACCTGACCAGGAATCTTCTGTTTACCATCCTTCTACCTCCACTCATCTTTGAGGCAGCTTTGAGCTTGGATTGGAAAAAGTTGCGGAAGGACCTTGCCGTTGTGCTGGTTCTGGCAACTGTCGGAGTGCTTCTTTCCGCGACCGTAACCACCATCGGCATGCACCTTCTTGTGCAATGGCCCTGGATCACCGCCATGCTTTTCGGCGCGCTGATTTCCGCCACCGATCCAGTGTCTGTGATCGCACTGTTTCGTGGAGAAAACGTTCGCGGGCGTTTGCAACTACTGATCGAAAGCGAGAGTCTGTTCAACGACGGCACAGCCGCCGTTTTGTTTGCAATTCTCGTGGCGGCTTCAGCCGGCCAGTCCTTCACTCCATGGCAAATCACGGGCAGAATCGCAATCACGATTGGGGGAAGCCTGGTCTGTGGAGGCGTGGTGGCCCTTGTCGCATTACTACTTGCGGGACGTACAAACGATCACCTCGTCGAACTTACTTTCACCACAGTTGCTGCGTATGGGTCGTTTTTGCTGGCCGAGGATCTCCACCTCTCTGGCGTGCTCGCCACTCTAGTCGCTGGATTGATGCTGGGCAACATGCGAACCAGAGGTGCAATCAGTGAGCGAGGCCGCGAAGCGTTGGAGGCATTTTGGGAATACGCCGCGTTCATTGCCAATTCGTTTGTATTTCTTTTGATCGGAATGCGTGAAGGGCACGAGAACTTCCGTGGCAGCTGGGGGCCAATCGCGATAGGAATCTTGGTCGTGGTGCTCGCGCGGGCGCTGGCTGTCTATCCCTGCTGCAGTCTCTTCGCCCGATCCAGCCTGCGCGTCACTGTGCGTCATCAGCACGTTCTATTCTGGGGAGGTCTTCGCGGCGCTCTGGCTTTAGCACTCGCTCTAGCGCTCCCCTTCGACTTGCCTCATCGGGATTCCGTCATCAGTATCAGCTTTGCCGTGGTTGCATTTTCCATCTTTGTGCAAGGACTGACATTGAAACCTCTGCTGCGGAAATTTGATGAGCTTCCAGACCATGGGATGGAAACTTCGCACGAGGGCGAGGGGGTGCGCTGATCAGAATTGCTTTCGAGAATCCAGCAGAATCGTGACGGGCCCTTCGTTGACAAGTTCGACCCTCATCATCTCCTGGAACCGTCCGGTTTCCGAGCGCAGGCCATTTGCCCGCACGCGCTCGACAAAGAACTCATACAACCGTCGCGCAGGCTCCGGTGGCGCTGCGGCATCGAATGACGGCCGCTTGCCGCGCCGCACGTCGCCATAGAGAGTGAATTGTGAAACCGCCAGCACGCTGCCGCCAACGTCAAGGACGCTCCGGTTCATCTTCCCGTCTGCATCCTCGAAGATTCGCAGCCCGGCAATCTTGTCGGCCAAATATGCCGCATCGGTCTCGGCATCTTCGTGTCCCACACCAAGTAGAACCAGCAACCCGATACCGATCTCTCCCGTCGTCTCTCCGTTGACGGTGACCCGGGCACTGCTGACGCGTTGCACGACGGCTCGCATGGTTTAATTTGGCTTCCACCTCGGCACAAACCCTCACAAGGCAGCCGTCCCGTTGACGCCCGCATACCCAAACGTTAGGATTCAGGGGTGCAATCCGCTTTCAGGGGTGCAATCTAAAGATAACAGAGGGTTTGGCAGCACCGACATCGCGCTTCCTTTACACTAATTCACCCGGACAATTACACTACACGTTCGCCTTTTTTCGTATCGCAGTGCGGGTATAGAACATCATCGAAGAGGAAGACAAGCTGCGATTGCACCGAACAAGCGAAATTCAAATCTAATCGAGTCAAGCGAGGAGACACATGGCAGCCGTAGACGAGAAAGTAAAGCAGATTATCGTAGAGCAGTTGGGCGTGGATGAGGGTGAAGTCACCTCGAGCGCGTCGTTCGTGGACGACCTCGGCGCCGACTCTCTCGACACCGTGGAACTGGTCATGGCCTTCGAAGAGGCTTTCGACATCGAGATCCCCGACGAGGACGCCGAAAAGATTCGCACCGTGCAGGATGCCGTCGATTACATCGGCAAGCACGCCAAGGCGGGAAAATAGTTGAACAACGGACGCAGGGTCGTCGTCACTGGCCTCGGCCTGATCTGCGGCGTGGGCAATTCCACGGATGAAGTCTGGAAGGCCCTGCTCGCCGGGCAGTCTGGCGTGAAGCGCATCACTGGTTTCGATGCGAGCGCCTTCGCCTGCCAGATCGCTGCCGAAGTCAAGAACTTCGACCCGCTGCTGTACATCGAGAAGAAGGAAGTTAAGAAGATGGGGCGCTTCATCCACTTTGCGATCGCCGCCTCGGATGAAGCGATCAAGATGTCAGGCCTGAAGATCACGCCAGAGAACGATGAGCGCGTCGGCGTGCACATCGGGTCCGGCATCGGTGGATTCGACATCATCGAGCGCGAGCACTCCGCGCTCATCGAAGGCGGCCCGCGCAGAATCTCTCCTTTCTTTATTCCGTCAGCCATCATCAATCTTGCTGCCGGGCAAGTCTCGATGCGTCACGGAGCCAAGGGACCGAACGAAGCAACGGCGACGGCGTGCACCACAAGCGCACATTCGATTGGTGATTCGTTCCGCATCATCCAGCACAACGACGCCGACGTGATGATTGCCGGTGGCGCTGAAGCGGCCATTACCCCAATGGGTGTGGGCGGGTTCGCCGCCATGCGCGCCCTCTCGACGCGGAACGATGAACCGGAGAAGGCTAGCCGCCCCTGGGATCAAAGCCGAGACGGATTCGTGATCGGCGAGGGCTCTGGCATTCTGATCCTGGAAGAACTCGAGCACGCGAAGAAGCGCGGCGCGCCCATCATCGCGGAAGTTGCCGGCTATGGCATGTCAGGTGATGCTTATCACATCACGCAGCCGGCTCCCGAGCATGAAGGCGGATTCCGCGTCATGCGTAACGCGGTTCGCGACGCCGGTGTCGCTCCGAACGTCGTGGGATATGTGAATGCGCACGGCACGTCCACTCCGATCGGCGATACGCTTGAGGCGCACGCCATCCGCAACTTCTTTGGTGATCACAAACTCGCCGTCAGCTCGACCAAGTCGATGACCGGTCACTTGCTAGGCGGTGCCGGTGGCCTGGAAGCGGGCATCACAGTGCTGGCCTTGCGCGATCAGATTCTGCCGCCGACCATCAATCTTGAAAATCCTGATCCTGATACCGCTGGCATGGACCTGGTTCCCAACCAGTCGCGTAAAGCCGAGATTGAATACGCCATGTCGAATTCGTTCGGCTTCGGCGGCACCAACGGCGCGCTCCTGTTCCGCCGGTGGAGCGACTAGGGCTCTCCCTTCCAGAAGGTCTGTGAATGTTCCTGCGGGAACATAACTGCGACGAAAGCATTCCCAAACGGGAAGTACACCAGTTGACCTGCTAGGTAAGCAGAGTAAACAGGCCCGTGCCCACTAGCGCAGCGCCCCAGACAAAGTTGAAGTTGAACCAGGTCTTGCGAAGAAGGGCAAGGCCGAGCTTACGATAGAATACCCACGCGACCAGGCCTGTAACGGCAAGATAGCCGGCCGTGTGCACCCCGGTCGCGACTATCCCTGCTAACGGGGAAGAAGTCGAAGACATGTGACTGTGGCCGGCCATATGGGCATGAGCTTCAACGGTGCTGCTGCCCAGCAAAAGAGGCAGCACCATCAAACCAGCTCCGTGCGCTGAGGCCATCAGAAACGACCAGGCTGTGAGGTCTCGGAAGCCCACGCGCATGCGGACCCACCGCGGATGCCAGTGACGCACCAGGCTAAAGATTCCAAGACCCAGCAAGAGCGTGGCGACGCAGTAGCGAATGGTCAGAAGCGGAAGCGCCCTGCCCAGAAACGCAGCAACCATCACGACGCTGCCAATGGCCAGCGCATGGCCAAGCGCGATCGGGACGAGCGATTTTGCTACGGCACTTCCTTTCTGCTCCTGCATCCCCAGTGCCACCGCGAAAAGCCACCCCATCCCGGGGTTGATTCCGTGGTAGGCACCGAGGAGCAGCATCAACCACAGCGCCGTGGAGCTTAACTCGGCGTGCATCATTTCTCCCCCGAGTAGCAGTAGGAATCGGATGAGGCGTCTCCGCCATCCAGCCGCACCTGGTGCGCTCGAACCCCGTCGAACTCCAGGAAGAACTTCTCATCGAGCTTCATTCCGCCGTTCGGGTCCACGTCGAGCTTCACCATCCAACTCTTCAACCCGTCGGGATAGATTTGCTCATCCCAGGGCGAATAGAGCGAGTTGGTGAAATAGACACGCTTGCCATCGCGGCTGATCTCCACCATCTGCGGTCCGCCGTTCAGCGCCTGCTCGGGCTTGTTTGGATGAGCCGCGCGGCGGACAATCCCGCCGAGATGAACTGAGCCTGTCTTCTTCGGATTGGCGGGGTCCGAAACGTCGTACTGGATGAACTCCCCAGTTCCCCAGCATGAGACGTAAAGGAAGCGATCGTCGAGCGACAGGTTGATGTCCGTGATTAGAGGCGGCACTGCCTTGAAACCTTTTAATAGCGGCGGCAGATGTTCCGGATCGGCGGCTTCGGCAGGAATTTCTATGACCTTGCGGACTGCCCATTTCCCGTTCTTGCCATCCTCCCGATACCACATCCAGATCGACGACGAGAGGTCTTTGAGCGAAATGCCGACGCTGACGAAACCGTACGTCTTATTCGGATCGTGAGAGGGACGCAACTCAAGCACCCATTGTTGCTCTGCACCGAGGTCAATTTCCTGCTGATGACGGCGCTTGTCCAGGTCCCACACATGAATCTTGTGGCCGTACTTGCCGGCGAGCAGCAACTCCGGGTTCACGCCATCCTTCACCATATTCGGTGTGCCCCATTCGGACGTAATCATTGTGTCGTGTCCCAAGTGCCACCAGAAATCGTAAGCCAGTTGCTGTGGACCGCGATCCTTTTCCCAAGGTCCTTTCAGCTCAAAGGTGTTCGCGTCCATCAGGAAAATGCCTCCCGGGCCGTTGCCGCTAGCCGATCCGAGTGCGCTCCCATAGATGGCGTCCGGTCCACAATGAAATGTGTGAGGCGCCATGTAGCCGGTCTTCTCCATGAACTCTTCTGGCTCGATCACCTTCACAATCTTCGGCTGCCTGGGGTTCGGCTTCGTATCCAGGATGTAAATCCGGGATGAACCGATGCCTGGGACGATCAGGTAACGGCGTTCCATGTGCGGATGCGGGGCCTGCGGGCAGAGACAAGCGCTGCACGCATTCCAGCCGAAGTGATGCAGTTCATTATCACCACGGCCAAAATCCACCTGTCCGACCAGCCGGCCATATGCGGAGGAAGTGGGATCCAGATCGATGACGCCCATGCTGTCGTGTTTTCCGTTCTTTCCGTCATTGAGCAGGGCTACGTAAGCAAGGCGTTCTGGCGGAGCTTGCATAGCCTCCCTGGGTGAAGGGTAGAACGTGGTATCGGGATGCAATATTGACATTGCGGAAGTCTCCTTTGATTTCGAAGTTTTTATTCAGACGTTAACTGTGACGCGCATGAATGTGGCGGGGATGAACGTGCCGGCCTCACTCTTGTTCTGGGTATTTGCCAGTTCCACGAGCTGCTCGTGCAGTCCGTCTTCCTTTCCATGACTTCGAGCTGCATCGACAGCATTCATGGTTGGCCCATAAAACTTTTCGAACAGATCGATGAATTCCGTCGGGGTTTTTTCGGAATGCGCGAAGTAATACGTATCTGTCGCGACGGAGATGTTCTCCTTGGCGACCCCGGCCTGGCCAAAGCGCTCGATGACGTGACTCTCTACACCCCAAGTCATCGGGCTGACGAAGCCTTCCGGAGGCGGAGGCGTGAATGCCGAACTTATTCTGAGCAACTGCGACACGAATGTCGGATCGTTGGGTATCCAGTTGCCCATTACGATCTGGCCGCCCGGTTTGGTCACGCGCACCATCTCTCTGGCGACGTCGAAGGGCTTGGGTGCGAACATCGCGCCGAAGACAGAGAGCGTCAATTCAAACGAATCGTCAGCGACTCCTTCCAGATTGGAAGCATCGCCTTGATGGAACTTCAGCCGATTGAGGCCTGCCTCGGCTGCTCGCTTATTGCCGGCCCTCACAAGGTTCCTGGCGATATCGACTCCGGTTACGTCGGCACCCAGAAGCGCGAGAGGGAGAGCTGTCGTGCCGTCTCCGCAGCCGAGGTCCAATGCGCGCAGGGGCGGATTAACGGCAAGAGACTCGACAACCGCTTCTCCGGATTGCCGCATGAAAGCAGCGATCTCGGTGAAGTCGCCTTTTTCCCATAATGCTTGGTTCGGGTTCTTGGCCGCTGTGTTCAGGGCCGCATTCGTTGCTATCATTTCGAAGCTCATTTCGTCATCTCCAGATTGGCATTGATCCGCATCAGGACTACAATCATGCGGCGACTTCAGGCGAACCACCATGCCCGAGCGTCGTTTTGATTTGCTCGAACGGCTTGCGGGCACAGATTCATTTGCACGGATGCCAGCGAAGTTTGCAGAGAGTCCACCAGACAGAATGGACGCATTCTCCGAAATCCTGAGCGGGGTCAAACTGAACGGAGCGGTGTTCTTCAACGCCGAATTCTCGGCCCCTTGGGGATTGTCCGTGCCAGCCTCGAAACAAATAGCAGAGAGGTTCGTTCCCGGAGCGGCGCATTCCTTGCTTTACCATCTCGTGGTCGAGGGCAATGCCGTTGTCGAGATGGCAGATGGGGAACCCTTGGAGCTCAAATCCGGAGACATCGTCATTTTTCCCAATGGGGATGCACATCATATGAGCAGCAAGGGAGCGAAGCGACCGTTCCCCAACTACGGAATCAATGACAAAATCGAAGCGCGCGATTTGAGCCCTTTGCACGCCGGCGGGGGCGGGGAGACTTCCCGTTTCGTTTGCGGATACATGACTTGTGACCCTCATCTCAGCCGGCCGATACTGAGCGCCCTGCCACCTGTCTTCAAGGTCAATATCGGGACAGATCGATCCGGCCAATGGTTAGAGAGTTCCATTCTGCACCTGGTCGACGAAGCGGTTTCGGGACGCGTCGGAAGTGACGCGATGCTTGCAAAGCTCTCAGAGGCATTGTTCGTTGATACGTTACGGCGTTACGTTGCCGGGCTGCCCGAACGGCAAAGGGGATGGCTAACGGGCGCGCGCGATCCGATCGTGGGGAAGAGCCTCGGGTTGATGCATCGCCGCGTTGCCCACCCGTGGACGATCGCGATTCTCGCGGATGAAGTCGGCATTTCACGGTCCGCTTTGGTGGAACGGTTCACCCGATATCTCTCGGAACCGCCGATGGCGTACTTGACGCGCTGGAGGCTTCAAATGGCGGCGCGATCACTGGAAAGGACATCGCGAGGTGTCTCAGAAATCGCCAACGACGTTGGGTATGAGTCGGAGGCAGCTTTTAGCCGGGCATTCAAACGCGAGTTCGGACGACCGCCAGGTCAATACCGCAGCGATCACAAAAGCTCACTTCGCACGAATCCAAAGAATGGACTAGCGCGCGACTAGAGCAGGGGACCCGAACTGTCCCAGCGCTAGCGCTCGGAAAAACGAGAGACCCATATCCTGATCCGTGTTTGGCGAAAACCTCCCATCTCATCGTCGCCTTAGTTTCGGGCGCATCAAGGACACAAGAGCGGTTCTAGCGGTAATTCCAATCGTCAACTTTGCTCAAATCGAGGGCATCGTCCAGGACTCCGAGCGTGACTGCCGCGAAGGTGAAGACTGTTGTATCGGGTTCAAGGTGGCCTCCGAAGGCGTGGTCGGGATTGGCGAGCGTGATGTGCGCGTGGACTCTGCCACCGATCACGAGTCCACTCATGCTAGTAATGTCCGCGGGGGCAGTCGGATCTTTGGTAAAGATGTCCATGGGAGGCACGTCGCGGTTGCCAACCTGGTGAACCTGATAATTCCGGACAGATCCTACGCCCGAGAGAATGACTGCATTGCGAATCTTCTCCTGCTGGACCATTCTGTCGATTCCGGCGAGCAGATCAGTGTTGTTCTTGAAGCGCAGCAGCAGCACTCCCTTAAATTGAGCATGAAGCGCGGCGACGTCGGGCACGTTTGACCTGTTCGGCCGGGTATCGTCGGCGGGGTTGGGGGAATGATGCTGCGCCTCACGCCGGCTCTGTTGGGCGAAAGAGCATATCGAACAAGCGAGAATTGCCGTCCATATCAGTTTTGCCATAAATCATTCTCCGCGTCATTTCCAGGTATGGGTTTCAGTTCTGCTCCGGTTGCGGCACCGAATCGGGGTGGTCCAGAAAAAAGGTGACGACCTCCTCGAAGACCTGTTGGCCTACATTCACCGCACGATGGACGCGGTCGCTGGGCTCCGACCAGTCCACTTCGCCTACCGTGATCTTCCACGGCAGGGTCTCTCCGCCATCGCGGAACTCAATCTTGAGCAGATCGCCGCTCAGGACCACGGTAACGCGATGAAATGGATCGCAATGCCAGGGCGTCGCTTCCCCTGGCGCCAGCCGCTGCCGTCTGACCAAGTAATTTCCCCGATGATGTAGTACCTCTACCTTTCCTTTAGGATTCATGGCTTCTTCTCGCGTGTTGATGACTGGCAGGGCAATGTGTTTTGTGTCACCGATTATGAGTCAGCGCTATGGTAGGCTCGCGGCATGAAAAAGCAAGTCGCCATTCTTCTTAACTTAGTCGTCAGCCTCTCTTTCGCTTTTGGCGCAGACGTTCCCATGTTCCGCGGCAATCCGCAACATACAGGTGTCCTGGCCGATTCGGCGACTCCCAAGGGAGGCGCATTTATCGATCCGAAATGGCATTTCCCAACCGGTGGCCGGATTCGATCATCGGCAGCGCTGGTCAATGGAGTCGTTTACTTCGGCAGTGACGACGGCTACTTGTACGCGTTGAAAGCTGCCGAAGGGACGTTGGTGTGGAAGTTCAAGACTGGCGGCGCGGTTTCGTCGTCTCCGGCAGTGGCAAAGGACTTGGTTTACTTCATGAGCGGCGATGGCATATTCCGCGCGCTTGAGGCAAGGTCCGGAAAAGTCAAATGGACCGTGACCACCGGGCCGGCGTTGCCGTTTCGGGGTGGATGGGACTGGTTTCTCTCGTCGCCGGTGATGTCGGACGAAAGCGTAGTCTTCGGCGCGGGCGACGGATTTATCTATGCGGTGGACGGCTCCTCCGGCACGAAGCAGTGGACGTTCAAGACTGCTGGGCCGGTGCGCGCCACTCCCGCGATTGCGAATGGAGTTGTTTACGCCGGCAGCATGGATGGCACGTTGTATGCGCTCGATCTGAAATCGGGAAACCTGAAATGGAAATTTAAGACGGAAGGAAATCAGTATTTTCCCGTGGGAGAGATTCAGTCGTCCCCGGCGGTCGCGAATGGAACCGTATTCTTTGGGAGCCGCGATGGATGTTTGTACGCGGTTGATGCCGAGACGGGCAAGCAGCGATGGCGTTACTCGAATGAGGGAAACTGGGTGATCTCGTCGCCTGCGGTCGCGGGCGGCCTGGTCATCACAGGTAATTCCGACGGCGAATACATTCATGCCATCGACGCGCAGACCGGAAAAGAGAAGTGGCGGCGCGACACGAAGATCAACGTATTCTCGTCGGCCGTTGTGACGGGCGGCGTCGTGGGGATTGGCGATTTCTACGGGAAAGTGTGGTTCCTCGACCTGAAAACGGGTGAGCCGAAATCCCTCTACTACTTCGAGGATCGCGTGAACGCGTCTCCCATCGTAAGCGATGGTGTGCTGTATATCGGCTGTGAAGACTACAACTTCTACGCGTTCCAGTGAGCTATCGCGCGGTTAGCGGCGTCTGCGCCAAGCCAAGAAGATCCCCAGTCCAACGCCCATGGCGATCGCGCCCGCGACCTTTTTGCGGTCGGTGATCGGGACGAAGCGAGTCTGCTGATCGCTTACCTCTACGACGCCAACGGGGACGGCTCTGGCCCCTCCACCGCCCCCACCTCCTTCGCCTCGAGCCTTAGATTCGCCCACGCCTCCGGTGCCCGCTCCGGCGCCGTATCCGTACATGATTTTCGCAACCGGGATGATTGTCTTGCCTTGAGCGGCGATGGGCTCGCCATAAACGGTCTTCACATTTGCGGTGAGAATGCTGTCCTTGAGGGATTGCAGAAGTGCCAGGCTGCTCATGTTGAAATCCTTTCCACGTTGAGGGCTGTTCGTTGGATGACAAACGAGGAAGGAAGGATCGCGGAGAGAGTATCGAAAATAACCTCGCGTTCGCCGCCAGAAACGCCAAGCCTCAACCGCGAAGACCGCAAAGTTCTCACGAAGGACGCGAAGAAAGCATGGGTGTCAGTAGCACGTTAAAATGTCCGTTTTTTGTAGCAAGAAACAATTTTCATGGCAAGTGAGATGTCCGGTTTTAAGTTAAGCCAGCAGCGGTCGGGGCTCTGGGCTTGAAGCCGGATTTCAGGACTGCGTCGGCCCTCAAGGGATTCTGATTGATCCGAAGAGTTCGACGTAATGTTTCCAGTAGCCTTCGGCCTCGGACAGGACGCGTTGGAACTCACTATCTCCACGAAGCCCCTCCCAATTCTTATCCTGCTGGAACCAGGGATAATCGTGGCAGTACCGCGCGAGGAATCCGCTTTTTGCGTGCAGCGTCCGGAGTTCAAAAGTCTGCAGCAGCCTATCCGAGCGTCATCCTGAGGCCCGCACCTTTTGCGGGCCGAAGGACCTATTCATTTTGACCCAGAACCGAGAACTGACAACTGAGACCCAGCCACGAGAACAGCGCACTTGACCGTCTACCAATCCCCGCGCAACCCGACGCCGCACGAGCGCCGCATCCTCACGCTCCTCGCCGAAGGACGCACCCACAAACAAGCCGCCGCCCGCCTCGGCATCAAGCCTCACTCGCTGACAGCAGCAGTCGAGAAGATGCGCGAGCGCTACACCGCCCCAACCAACGTAGCCCTGGTCGCCCTAGCCGTCCGCCTCCAGTGGATCGCGCTAGCCATCGACTGCGCAGGCTCGGAGACGCTGTAACGCTACCGCCGACCACTATGCACTTCGGAAAATCGTCGCGAAGAAGGGTTGGTTAGATGCCGCTTCGTATCCGGCCTGACGCTTACTGCTAACCGTGCGAAGCTGTGAGGTGGGAAAGGCTGAATTTCGAAGTTACGAGTGGAGACCACAAGAGGAAGCTCGCGCGGCAGCCATGTGGTACGGGCCGCAGCCTGAGCTATGTAGCCAGACGGAGCAGCGTAGACCGACAAACTAGCAGTGCTTCCAGAACTCACGTTCGCCGTCAAGCCGATGATCGTCGGGGACTCGTCGGAGCCCTCCCCGTGCCCGGGCTCCTCGCCATGGTGCGGGGCCTCGGGAATCTCTCGTTGCTCGTGAACAGGCGCGCGCACCGAGATCGTTGCCCCAGCATCCGCGACGGGGCACAGTACCAGTCCCGGGAGTAGCAAACTCTCAACCAGCCGCGGATTGAAGACAATTATCGGCACCCCACTATTATAAAGCTCCCAGCATTCCAAACGAACTGGACACCAACGAACGCGAGGCGTAGGGTGTCCCCAACAGCGGTGAAGTCAAATACGAAGTGCGGAGTCCCGATGCGGAAGGAGACTCGCAGCAAAGAAGCCATCTGTGTGTTCTGCAAAAAGCCGATCACGCGAGAGCAACGCCCGGCCGTCGGAATGGAGCCAGGCAAACAAGCCCACGTAGAGTGCTGGGCCAAACACGAGAACGAAGCCACCAAGCCCAAGCCCAACTGACCGACGCCCCGGAGCACGTCACGCCCCGCACCCAAAGCGCGGGTGTTAAGCGGTCTCGTTCCCTTGGCGCCGCGAGCACAGAGTCGTAAGTTCGTCGACAACCGCGCAGAGCTGCGCCTGGTATCCCTTAAGCGCGCTGATATCGTCCCGCGATGCCCCGAGAGTCGCGATGCGATCTACCGCTAAACCCTGCAACTGCAAAAGTCGTTGGATTCTGCTCCTGAGCTCCTCGACAGATGCCACAGCCCGCCCAACACTAACGTCACACATCCCAAACACCTCACTCGCAATTTCCCACTGCGGCACTCTTTCCTCCTCAACGGGATACTCGCAAGGTTCTAGGTTCGCACGACCCGTCAGCAGTGACCCGAATCACTCAGTACTGTGCGCTGTACACCTCACAGGGCAGGAGCACGCCGCGCGCCTCAGAAAGGCTCATCAATATCGCCAGCGCCCAGCGGGATCTGCTCCTCCGCAGCCTTCCGGGATCTCGGAGCCTTCTTGTAGGTCGCGTCGAGCACATAGCGCGGATAGTCGATCTTCTTGCCCTCCAGCAGTTCGGCGATGCTCAGGATTTGCAGCCGTGGGAATTTGTCGATGGTGCCGGGCGGCTGATAGAAGCCAGCCTCGGCGGCTTCCTTCAGCATCGGCTTCGTTGGAGCTTCCATCGAGATCAAAACGCCGATCTCTGCCTTCTCGCGCTCGATGACGCCGCGCAGATCGCGGACGTACGGCGCGTGCAGCTTGCCAGCTTTGACGGAGAGAATGATCTGCTTTGTCTTTCCGCCGCGCCCTTCGTCGTGAAAATAGAGACGCCCGTCGATGCCCTGGTCTGCGCCCTTCTTTTTTTCGAGCGGACGCGCGCCGACGAGACTGAGCGCCCACCACTGAAACTGGTAGGGATCATCCACAGCTAGCCTTTGTGCGCCGGGAATGTCGACGGGCTCACCGATGACTTCGTAAGTTTCGCGGACTTTCTCGCCGAAGGCATCGTCGAGGCGCTTCTTGATAAGGCCGATAGCGAGGTGCGTGATATCGATGCCGATCCACCGGCGCCTGGTGCGCTGCGCCACGGCTACAGCCGTTCCGCAGCCGCAGAACGGGTCAAGAACAACATCACCCTCATCGCTGCTGGCGAGCAGGATACGCTCAAGCAGTGGCTCGGGCTTCTGGGTCGGATAGCCAAGCCGCTCCTGTGCCTGCGAATTGATCGGCGCGATGTCGGTCCACACGTTGCCCATCAAGACACCGGGCATTTCATCGAGATATCGCTTGAGCCGCGGACGCTTCGATTTGTCCGCCGGATACCATATGAGACCCTTCGCGTCCAATTCGGCCATCGTCTCAGAGGAGTAGCGCCAGCCCAGGGGCGGCGACGCGAACCCCTTCCACTCGTACATCATGTTCGGTCGCGGCTTCGGGCTGGTCATGTTATCTAGCGTGTACCGCCTCCCGTCCTTGTCCTGATGCCGATACTTGTCGGCAATGTACTCATCGGTGTGAGGCAAGTGGAGCGGGTGCCAGGTTGGTGCGTCGCCCCGCACGTAGTACAGAATTGTGTCGGACACCGGCGACCATCGCTTCGCATCACTGTGCGTTTGCGATCGCTTCCACGTGATCTCGGCCCGAAAGTACTGCGGGCCGAACACCGCATCCATGAGCATCTTCAGATAGTGGCTTGCCGTCGGATCGCAATGCAGATAGATCGATCCCGTCACCTTCAGCACG
The DNA here is from genome assembly GCA_035946775.1 of Candidatus Sulfotelmatobacter sp. GTDB lineage: Bacteria > Acidobacteriota > Terriglobia > Terriglobales > Acidobacteriaceae > Sulfotelmatobacter. The sequence goes on from DASYZA010000017.1 coordinate 154,390, forward strand.
CGATGGAGCTCGATCAGCCTCGGCGCGATCATCGCGAGGTACGCCATCATGTCGGAGTGACCGAGGAACGTGCGGAAAGCGCGCATCGCGTCGGCGACGCGTCCGCCGCGCTCCACGATCTCCTGATACGCCGCCTCTGCATCCATGTTCCACTCCCAGGTGTCCTCGAAGGCCATGATCTGGGATGCGGAGCGCGTGCCGTCGCGCTCGGCGAAGAGAACGTTGTAGTCCTGGCGGCTGTTGAAGGGCGGATCGAGATAGATCAGATCGACGGACTCGTCCCTGATGTGCTCACGCAGCACAGTCAGATTGTCGCCGTAGTAGAGACAGTTCTTTTCCACGCCGAGGATTCTAACCCTGAGAGCGCGAGCAGGGAATTGCCGCAGAAGTTCCCCGCCCGGGCGCGCGGATCGCGGACGCGGCAGGGCCCGCCAGCGCAAGGGACGGGCAGCAAGCCTCTGCTGCTAGCCGGGCCCATCACGGGCACGGCCCCGCCCGTATGCACGCCTTAACGCAGCACGCACCAGTGGCCGCGACCCGCCTGGCGCGCACTCTTGCGCCTTCTCCAGCCGCCAAACTCCAACCGATTTCGCACGAGTACCCCTAAGTCTGGTCGTAGAAACGACCGCGGCCGCGCCTCATCCGACTCGTTGCCGGCGGGCAGGGAGATAACCATCCCACGACGGACGCGCCGGACGCTAGCCCTGCAACACGGATATGATGACCCGCCCCAAAGTTTTCCACAGAACTTTATTTTTAGATTGTGACGGATAACCTTTACTGAGGATTTTAGAAATGCCACCTTGGGACCATGCAGCACGAACCTCCCAATCTCCCAAGCCCAAGGTCGAAGATCCAAGGTCCCAGGTCTGCCGCAATTCCCAAAACGGGACAGCCCCTCCCCACTCCCGCCCACATTAAGTCCTATGTTCGCAATATTTTGCTCGCAAATCCTTTGTTTCCTAAATTTTACGCGGACGTCGTCCTCGACTCTGCCCCTAACTCCAAATTAGCCAGTATTTTACGGGCCCACTATCCAAAAATTCTCGAGAAGG
>DASYZA010000018.1:0-31052 GCA_035946775.1 Candidatus Sulfotelmatobacter sp.
CTTCACCCAGCTGTAGCTCAACTGGATGCCGTGTTCGGCTTCCAGCTTCTCGTGAAAATGCTGCACGTTGAGATCAAAATACTTCTCCCGATAAAGAGCCAACACCTTCTCCACCGTGGCCACCGGCACCCGCCGACGCGACGGTTTGCCGCGCCGCCGGTCCAGCAACCCGTTGTAGCCCTCTTCGACGTAGCGCTCCCGAATCCGCCGCATGTGCCGGTCGCTGATGCCCAGGATCTCCGCCGCCTGCCACCAACTGATCTTCTTCGCCATCGCCTGCAACATTACGTCTTGTACTTTCATTGCCCGCTCCATCGCGGCCCTCGGATAAGCTTCCATGCTCCGCATGGTCGCTTATCCTCGCCGTCCGCAAAGCGGACATTTCATCTGCTATCTCAACCGGACATATCATGTGCTACCGACACCTGTTACCACCGTGCCTTGACTCTCTGCTTGCCTGCCGATTAACTTCGGACGTACAGGGATAATTCTGTCTTCCAGAGAGGGTTCAAGTTGGCGCATCGTCCGATCATTACTCTCACCACCGATTTTGGGACCAACGATCATTTTGTCGGCGCAGTGAAGGGCGTGATTCTCGACATCGTGCCCGAGGCCGCCATCGTCGATATCACGCATGCGATCCAGGCATACGACGTACTCGATGGCGCGATTGCGATTTCGCAGACCTATTCGTATTTCCCCACAGGAACGGTTCACATGGTCGTTGTCGACCCCGGAGTGGGAACGACGCGGCGGCCGATTATCGCCTCGAGCGATGGATATCACTTTGTCGCCCCGGACAATGGCGTGTTGTCGATGGTATACGCGAAGGAAGAACGTATTCACGTACGGCACGTCACGTCGGACCACTATTTCCATCAGCCGGTGAGCAACACATTTCATGCGCGGGATGTATTCGCGCCGTGCGCGGCGTATCTGGCGAAAATGGTCGACTCGCATAAGTTCGGAGACGAGATTGAGGACTACGTGAAGTTTGCGGCACCGCGTCCGAAGCCGAATGGAGAGAACCGTGTGCGGGCTGTCGTACTGAAGGTGGATCGCTTCGGAAACCTCATCACCAATGTGACGCCGGAGGATGTGCCGGCATTGTTCTCGGGTAAGTCCGGATTCAAGATCGTGGTGGGGAACAAGGAAATCACGAATATGCGGACGGCATATGCGGAAGGCGCGCAGGGCGAAGTCTTCGGCATTCTCGGCAGCATGGGTTTTTTGGAGGTCGTTGCGAACCGGGCGCCGGCGGCGCAGTTGACGGGCGCGGGCAAGGGCGCGGAAGTCAGTATTATCCTTGGTGAGGGCGCCGCGGCGGGGAAAAGCGCATAAATCCACCACGGAGGCACCGAGACACGGAGGAATTCGTATTGAATTTCATTTCTCAGTGTCACCGCGGTTCAGAACCTAGTCCTAATTTTCAGGAATTCTTCGGTTTGGGTTGGACGTGACGTTGAATTTCACCGGTCCATCTTAGGAATCGCCACAGGTTGTGGCGCTCTCGCCACATGAATTCCCAGAACTCCACGAACCCAATTTGCTTCATCTTTACGCCGGTATAGGTCTCGATTCGCCAGAGAAGATAGGGGCTGCGCCATGGGGTGAGGCGATGGCCCTTGGTGGCGTTCCAGACAAACCGGATGCTGTTGCGCACGAAAACATCATAACCACAAAGGGCACTAAGTTACACGAAGGAAAGGGCGCGGGGCCTCACGATGACTCATGGACGTCAATGATAGAATCCAACTCTGCTTGAGAGCCCTTCCGCATGAGTGACGCGAACTCCCGCCAGAAAGCTGAAGACCACTACTATGCCGCGCTCGACTTGATGGCGGACGGGCATCTGGACCAGGCAGTCTCCGCGTATCGAGAATCGATTGCAGCTGATCCGACATTTACCGAAGCGATGCACGGCCTGGCTCGAGCACTGCAGGATTTGCAGCGCTACGACGAGGCAATCGAAGTAGCGAAGAAGATTGCGGAGATCGATCCGGACGATGTTCTGGCCCACACCAGCCTTTCCGTGCTTTATCAGAAGAAAGGGATGATTCCTGAGGCGGAGGCTGAGGGCGCGAAGGCGCGCGTGCTGGGATGGAAGCAGCAGTTGAAGAAGGGTAACTGAGAAAGCAGTCTACTTGCCCGGAACCCGCGAAAAGCTGACCGGGAACGGAGTTGGGCGATTAGCGGGAGTGGTTCGGGCCCAACGTGAGCGCGGGATGAATCGATAACGAATTAATGTCCAGATGGCGAGCCAGCCATCGGCATGACGAATCTTTTTGCCCTCGAGAGCGGAACGGGGATTGTAGGAAATCGGGACCTCGGCGATTCTCTCTCCCATGCGGCAGAGTTTCGCAGTGACCTCCGGGCAGAACTCGAATCGACGGCACTCGAGTTTCAATGGGGAGAGTACGGAACGCCGGAATACCTTGTAACAAGTTGCTTCGTCGTGAATTCCAGCGCGATAGAGGAAGTTGGCGAGGTGCGTGAGCAGCTTAGCCCCGAGAAAGAAGCGCAGGCCGCGCTCGGGGCGATCGGGGCGCACTCCGTAGACGACATTCGCTCTTCCCTCCTGGAGCGGTCGAAGGAGCGAAACGTAGTCGCGCGGGTCGTATTCGAGATCAGAATCCTGAATCAGCACATACTCCCCGCGGACAAAGGCTAGAGCGGTGCGGATCGAAGCGCCCTTTCCGCAATTCTTTTCGTGGAAGATGATCGTGACGTCATCTCTTGGCGGGAGCGCCTGGAGCTTTTCTCGAGTGCCGTCGGTCGAGCCGTCGTCGACGATGATGATTTCTTTTTTGACCGGAGACGCTTCGACAGCTTGTAACAACTCGTCCAGATGGGCCGACTCGTTGTAAACGGGCACGATTACGGAGACGTATCCCGTCCAACGATCGGTAGTTGGCAGCGCGTTCGAAACCGGCAAAGTTTGTGCGGAGGCCACGACTTGTAATAAGGATACAGGCTAAGAGATGAACAGGAAAGCCGGGCGTTCGACCTGGAATTTCGCAGCGTCGGACCAGGTTTTTGGGGCATTTTAAGGGACCGGGCGGGTTGGGTGCAGACCTCTGGTCGCTAATCTTCGCTTTTCAAGGCTATGTAAGAATGGGTTGCGGCCGCGGGTGATCGCCGATTCGTTTCGCCGCTGTTTTGCGGCTGCTTTCCGACTCATTGCGATGAATCAGAAAAAGAGATCAGGGAGTGAGTTTCCGGCGGTATCCGTCGTTACGCTCAGCGTGGATTCCTTACTGGTCCCGATGCCGCCCGAGCTTGAGGTGGGCGAGGTTCATGTATGGGAGTTCCCATTAAGGATCTCCGGTTCTGCGCTGGCGGCCCTTGAGAAATGCCTATCCAAAGATGAGCAGGTACGGATGCGGCGTTTTCATGCGCAACGGGACGGCCAACGGTTCGCGGCTGCACATGGAATGCTGAGGTCGATTCTCGCGGCATACACCGGTTGTCCTCGAAGCCAACTGGAGTTTATTACTTCCGAGTTCGGCAAACCTCGCCTTGCGGGCTCGAATTCAGCACTCAGGTTCAATCTGTCGCACTCGCGGGAGCGGGCGTTACTCGGAGTGAGGCGCGATCGCGAGATCGGCGTCGACATTGAGGCGATCAAGCAAGACGTTGAATGCGAGAAATTAGCCAAGCGGTTTTTCTCGGATCGTGAGCAGGAAACGCTGCTGCAGATGAACGGAGAAGCGCAAATCCGCGCGTTCTTTCGTTGCTGGACATGCAAAGAGGCTTTTCTGAAGGCGCAGGCTGTGGGTCTTTCCAGAAGCCTGGAGTCATTCGATATCGATCTTCAGTCTGAGCGCGTCCGATTGGCGGCAACACGACCGGATGCTGGAGAGGCAGAACGCTGGTCGATCGTCGAGATCAATGCGGCGCCGGGGTACGCCTCCGCCATCTGCGTCGAAGGTCGGGCGGAAACAATTCGTTTATTCCAATATGACTGATCGCTGGTCAGTCTGCGATGAGATTCGCTGCATGGTTACTGGACAGAAAGTGGGAAGCCGGAAGTGGAAGTAACTTTCTTCTCTGCGCAAGAATTTGCGCAGTCGACGCTGACGTGTAAAAAGATTTCTGTTTTTAACCGTTAATTCTTATTGGTTTACAGTAGAATGACTGCACGACAGCCGGAATGGCACTTGCGTGCCGAATCCATAAGAATTCGTTGTTGTATACTGATGCAAATTTCAAGGCCATTTTGGTCCGCAAGCTGTAGTCTCGTTTGTTGTCCCCCCTCTGGAAGTCATCATTGATTGCTTCTGCGAGACAGAAGATTTACATGCAGTGAATCCAAAACCGAACGAACTTGGGAGGTTCACGTACTTGTCCGCTTCTACTAGCCATTTGATAGCCCCGCACGGAGGCGAATTGGTCAATCTGCTGGCCCCGGCGGAGAAAGCTGCTGAACTGAAATCTCACTCGCGCGAGTGGCCATCCTGGGATTTAACCGCGCGCCAGCTTTGCGATTTGGAATTGTTGATGAGTGGGGGCTTCTCGCCGCTGCGCGGCTTTATGAACAAAGCCGATTACGAAGGCGTGTGTCACAACATGCGGCTGGCCAGCGGGGTTCTCTGGCCGATGCCAATCACGCTGGATGTCACCGAAGAATTTGCCAAGAAGCTCACGCCGGGCAGCAGCAAAGTCGCGCTGCGAGATCCCGAAGGCGTGATGCTGGCGGTTTTGCACGTCGAGGATATCTGGCAACCTGATAAAGCTGCCGAAGCGAAGGCGGTTTTCAAAAGCACGAGCAAGGCACATCCCGGTGCCGATTACGCCATGAACAAGGCGAATCCCTGGTATGTGGGCGGTCGCGTCGAAGGACTGCAATCTCCTTCGCACTACGATTTCCGTTCTCTGCGTCTGACTCCGGGGGAACTGCGCGCGGAGTTCGCTCGCCTGGGTTGGCGGCGCGTTGTCGCATTTCAGACCCGCAATCCTATGCACCGGGCGCACGTCGAGCTGACGTTTCGGGCGGCGAAGCAAGTCGAAGCCAACTTGCTCATTCATCCTTCCGTCGGAATGACCAAGCCTGGCGACGTTGACTACTACACGCGCGTACGCTGTTACCAGTTGCTCGCGTCGAAATATCCGCAGGGCACCCAGAAACTCTCGCTGCTTCCGCTCGCCATGCGGATGGGCGGACCTCGCGAGGCGATCTGGCATGCACTGATTCGCAAGAACCATGGATGCACGCACCTGATCGTCGGCCGCGATCACGCCGGTCCAGGCAAGGATACGGATGGAAAGCCGTTTTACGGTCCGTACGAAGCGCAGGAACTATTCAAGAAAAACGAGTCGGACATCGGCGTAACCATGGTTCCCTTCAGCATGATGGTCTACCTGGAAGCAGAGGACCGTTATGTTCCCGATGATGAAGTAAAAAAGACGGATCGTGTGCTGAACATCTCAGGCACGGAACTGCGACAGAGGTTGAATGAGGGCCGCGAGATACCCGGATGGTTCACGTATCCGGAGGTCGTGGCGGAATTGCGGCGCAGTTTCCCGCCCCGCAGCCAGCAGGGATTCACGGTTTTCTTCACCGGGCTTTCGGGTTCCGGTAAGTCGACGATCGCCAACGCACTGCTGACAAAATTCCTCGAAGTTGGCGGGCGTCCGGTTACGTTGCTTGATGGAGATCTAGTTCGGAAGCATCTTTCCTCGGAACTTGGCTTCTCGAAGGAACACCGTGACATCAACATTCGCCGGATCGGCTATGTCGCCTCAGAAATCACGAAGAACGGCGGCATCGCGATTTGCGCTCCGATTGCACCCTATGACGCCACGCGCAAACACGTCCGGCAGATGGTTGAGCCTTACGGCGGATTCATTCTGGTTCACATTGCCACTCCGGTTGAAGTTTGCGAACAACGGGACCGCAAGGGACTTTACGCAAAGGCCCGTGCCGGCATTCTCAAGGAATTCACGGGGATCTCGGATCCCTACGAAGTCCCGGCGGATGCCGAAGTCACGATCAACACTGGGGAACTGTCGCCGGAAGAAGCCGCGCAGGAAATCGTTCTGCATCTGGAACGCGAAGGCTTCATCGGAGTCAACGCAGCGACAGCATAGCAACTGAGTGGGTCAGTGATGCCATGCCACCACTACTCGTAGCGAAAATCCTGGTCGGCTTTGTCGTCGGCATCCTTATCGGAATGAGCGGCGTGGGAGGCGGCGTTCTGCTGCTTCCCGTGCTGATCTTCGGATTAAGAGTGCCTGCGATTGTAGCCGTAGGATCGGACGCGCTCTTCAACTTCTTCACGAAGATTCCAGCAAGCCTGTTGCACCTGAAGAAAGGGACCGTCCGGCGCAAGGTGGTGATCGCGCTCTCGGCGGGGAGCATTCCGGGATCGATTGCCGGCGTGAATTTGTTGATGTACATCCGTCACCTCTACGGAGATGGCGTCAACAGCTTTATCAAGAGCGCGGTGGGAGTGCTGCTCATCGTGATCCCACTGTTGTTGCTTTTCCAGAGGAGGATCGAAGAAAAGATTGTCAATCGACCTCCGACGATGAAGGGCTTTGTTGGGATGGCAGGAATCGGGCTCCTGGCAGGCTTTCTGGTGGGCATGACCTCGGTCGGCTCAGGCAGCATGATCATGATGCTGATGCTGTTGTTCTACAGTTTTCCTCCCAAGGTGAATGTCGGGACGGACATCGTGCACGCGGTGGTTCTGACCGGAGTCACCGGATTGCTGCATTTCCATCTAGGGAACGTGGATTCCGGCCTTGTGCTTTCGCTGCTGATTGGGTCCATCCCGGGAGGCTTGATTGGTTCGCACCTCGCCACCCGAATGCCAATGCTCTGGTTGCGCCGAATCCTTTGTGCGCTGTTGCTGATCACAGGGGCACGGATGCTCTGGGCGTGATCTAACCATTTCGTTTCAACTACAAAATGACCTCTTCTAAATACGCCGATATCCTACAACGAATTGAAGCCGCTCTAGCCGCTGCCCGGGAAGTCTTTGCGCGATTCACTCCTGGTGCGATCGAGACGGAGTACAAGATCGGCCACGATCCCGTCACCGCGGCTGACCGGGCAGTTGATGCAGTGATGCGCGCGAACCTGCTGCGGGAAGGCGAAGGCTGGCTCTCCGAGGAAAGCGCCGACGATATGTCCCGTCTCGAGAAGATGCGGGTGTGGGTGGTTGATCCTTTGGACGGCACGCGGGAGTTCGTGGCCGGGATTCCGGAGTTTTGCGTTTCGATCGGTTTTGTGGAGGATGGCCGTCCTGTTGCCGGCGGCATCTGTAATCCAGCGACAAAGGAAACCATTATTGGGGCGATTGATTCGGGCATCACTTACAACGGAAAGCTGGCACATCCGAGTCAGAGGACGAGTTTGAAAGGCGCTTCGATTCTGGCCAGCCGTAGCGAAGTCAAGCGAGGTGAGTGGCAGCAGTTCCAAACTGGCGAGTATCAGGTCAAGCCGATGGGATCTGTGGCGTACAAGCTGTCGCTTGTCGCTGCCGGCCTGGCGGACGTAACGTTTACACTAACTCCCAAGAATGAATGGGACGTGGCGGCAGGAGCTGCGCTGGTGCAGAGTGCCGGAGGATTCGTTGCCACCCTCGATAACACTCCGCTGCGTTGCAATAATCGTAATCCACTTCTCACAGGACTGATCGCCAGCGCTCCTCAGCTGAAAGACGAGTTGCTGTCGCTGGTTTTGCCACATGTTCCTTTGCCGCAGCAGGCGCGCTGAGCGTGTAAAGTAAGCGGCCTGATGCGCGCTGTTTCTGGGCTTTCTTGTTCCTGTCGGAACTGAACCTGGCAGGCAGCAATCTGTAGTCAGAGATTCTCGGAAATGCCGTACAGGGGCACGCATCCTTCCAGACACGCGACTTTCAACCCTCTCGGTACTCTGTTTTCTTAAACCTGACGTCTAAAATTCCCAACAAAGATCTGGGGCTTGGCAGAACAAATCGCAGGCGGGCGGTGTTTATGAAGGTAAGGTTGCGAACCTTTCGGCTTGCGATTTGGAAAGCAGGCAATTCGTTGAGTGCTATGATTCACAACAACGATCAAACTTACACCAGCGTCTGGCGCCACAATCCAAAATCCCTCGGACTACACCTATGAGTATCGCGCAGCGGACAATCGGTTCTGTAAAAAGATACAAATGCCTGCGATTTTGGGCTTCGAGGCTTGCGTGTGCGGTATTCACGTTGGCCATGATCGGCCTGGCCCCTCCAGGATGCGCCGTTTTTGCGCAAAGTGCGACTTCTGAGACGGCGTCCAAGGGAAACTTTGATGGACCCGCCGAACTTCCACGTATCTATGTGAAGAGTTCCATGGCTGATACTCCGGCGCCTGGCAAAATCCATTTGGTGAAAGCCGGAGAGAATCTGCAAGCGGCGCTGGATTCCGCGAATTGTGGAGACACCGTCGCCCTGGCCGAGGGCGCAAGCTTTGAAGGACATGTACGCCTTCCAAAGAAGTCTTGCGATGACAAACATTGGATTCTGATTCGCACAAGCGCTCCCGATGAAGAACTGCCACCGGAGGGCACGCGCATCAGTCCCTGTTATGCGGGCATCGCCTCATTACCGGGCCGCCCCGATTTTCACTGCACCAGCCCTCGCAATGTCATGGCCAAGATCACGTTTGCGGGGCGTGGTGGATCGGGCCCGATTTTCTTTTCCGCAGGAGCGAACCACTACCGTTTGATCGGAATTGAGATTACGCGTGAGCCAACCGGCGCAAGAGTCACTGCGCTCGCCGGTCCTGACGGCCCAGTTCCTGCAGACCACATCTTTTTCGATCGAGTCTGGTTTCACGGCACAGCACGGGATGAGACGACGCGGGGGCTGTTCTTAGCCAGAACCACGTACATGGCAGTGGTGGACTCATACTTTTCGGACTTTCATTGCAACCAGGGCGGGGCTTGCACGGATTCGCAGGCCGTCTCCGGGGCAGCTGGCGACCTGCCCATGGGGCCATACAAGATTGTCAACAATTACCTGGAAGCTGCCGGCGAAAACATCATTCTCGGAGGAGCGGCAGCAACGATGACTCCGGCGGACATCGAGATCCGGCATAATTATTTTTACAAACCGATCATCTGGATGCTCGGCCAGCCCGGATTTGTTGGTGGTGCTTCGGGCAAGCCGTTTGTTGTGAAGAACCTGTTTGAGTTGAAGAATGCGCAGCGGGTGCTCTTTGAAGGAAACGTTCTGGAGAATACGTGGGGAGGCTTTTCGCAGCAGGGGTTCGCGATTCTTCTGACTCCGAAGAATCAATCCCCAAATATCTGTCCGCTGTGCCGCGTCACGGATATCACAATCCGATATAACAAAATCAGCCACGTTGCTGGAGGAATGCAGATCGCAAACGTTCGCTCGGACACTGGAGGGGCGTCTAGTGGCGGCGAACGGTATAGCATTCACGATCTGCTGTTCGACGACATCGATGGTCAGGCATATAAAGGCCTGGGTGTTTTTCTAATGTTGATCTCGAACACGCCGGCACTGCGGGATGTCAGCATCGATCACGTCACCGCTTTCCCGTCTCGGGTTCTGCTGAATATCGGGGGCTTTGACGACCGATTCCCGCGTTTTTCACTGACGAATAGCCTACTGTCGGCAGGAGAGCGCCAGATAACGAGTACGGGCGGCGGAATGGCGAATTGCTCTTTCCAACCGGAAAGGCAAGGACCGGCAGGAATTCTTGAGAATTGCTTCCCCTCCGGTCGTATCACCCACAATGCGATTATCGGAGGGTTCGGGTGGCCCTCGGGCAATTTCACCCCAAAAGACTTCAATGCTGCGGGAGTCGTTGAGCTTCAAAAGGGCCGAGGGGGAGCTTACCATTTGTGCCAGAGCAAGGGGGAGGTTGCGGGCTGCAAATCGGCATCGCAATCAAATCGTGCGGGAACAGATGGCAAAGACATTGGCGCCGACCTGGCGGCGATTGAAGAAGCAACACGCGGGGTTATTTGAGTATAGTTAAGATCATTCCACTGTGAGCGCCAGGGATCACACAACACCCCGAGATAGATGCCCAGTTTTCGTGCTAGGCAGCCCGCGCTCGGGAACCACGCTTCTATACGACATGCTGCTGTCTGCCGGCGGATTCGCCGTGTACCTGGCAGAGGCAAACGTTTTCAATCTCCTGGTTCCTCGATTTGGCGATCTTGCGTCGAGACGAAACCGTGAAGCTCTGCTTGGCGCGTGGCTGAATAGTAACCTCTTCAGAGCTTCCGGTCTCAACGCGGATCAGATCAGCGCGCGCATTCTCTCCGAATGCAAGGATGGCGGCGACTTCCTCCGGATCGTCATGGGGGAGATTTGCCGCGAGCAAGGCGCCAAGCGCTGGGCGGAGAATTCTCCCGAAGGCATGCTCTACCTGCCATTGGTCAAATCCTTGATTCCTGAGGCACTGTTTGTCCACATCATCAGAGATGGCCGCGACGTAGCCACGTCCCTGGCGAAACTACGCTACGTACGGGCCTTCCCGTGGGAAGAACGCCATAGCCCGATCGGCTGTGGAATCTACTGGGAGTGGATGGTCCAGCACGGCCGAGCATTTGGAGGGTCGGTTCCACACGATTACATGGAGGTCCACTTCGAGGATCTGCTGGCTCATCCTCAAAAAACTCTGGACATGATTGGAGCCTTCATTCAGCAGCAGGTTGACTACGAGGTCGTTCAGCGGGTTGCATACGGTTCTGTCTTCAAACCAAACACTTCATTCCAGCAGGAGTCCGGCAAAGCTGATTTCAATCCAGTTGGACGTTGGAAAAAGAGCTTTTCACTCGAGCAGTTAATGCAGTTTGAGCGACTTTTGGGCCGAACATTAACAGAATTAGGCTACGAACTTGCAACGGATGGGGCGGCAGAGGGTCTCGACTTGTCGTTACGGGCGACGCGGCTGCTGCATCGATGTTTTTTTGCAGGGAAACTGATCTACAAGAAGAGCGGACTGGTTCGCGCATTTCGACGGCCGATGACAGGGCACGACCTGGATGAAATCGTTTTGGCCGACGACCATCCTCCGCAATGGATCAAACAATCTTCAACCCCCGTCTAGATATCAATCCGGTGAGTAGGCCAGCCGGGCGCGCCTGCCGGACGACAGAAAATGGCCAATGCCATTGGCCCAACTCTCGAACTCCAGGTCCGTGCGTCCAGTTGTATCCAGCAGACGCGGAAGCAGCAGTCGATTACTCTCGACCGTAGCAAGCCCGGTATCACAGGTTGTCGCAGAGATAATACCTTCGGCAGAGAGCCAATCCAAGTACTCCGGACGATAAGCACCGCTGGGATAACAAAAATGTTTTGTATCGCGTGCCGCGTACTGCGAGAGGTAATCGCGATTGTCCCGGATTTCCTTTCGGAACAAGTTCTCATTCGGAGGCATACGATGGCGATGCGTGTGTAACTGGAAGTCCACACCAGCTTGCGCCAGCTCCTTCACTTCCTGCGCGCGCATGACCTGAAGAACTCGGCTTTTGACAATCTGCCCGTAATCAACATCGATGAGTTCTGCGAGTCGGCTCGCGATCTCATTCTTCTGAATTCCGCTAAGATTCTTGCGGTCCGCTGAGGCGACTATTTCTTCGACTGCCCGCTGGCGATCTTCCGCGGACGCAAGATTCACCGGTCTCGAGGCCCCGAGTCCCTCAAGAATGGACGTACCCTTGTCACGAGCTTTCCAGAGCATATAGGAACAGATCAGGCTGAATACGGGACATTGCAGATTGCTGTAATAGCTCGTGAGGTAAACCGTCACAGGAAATCCAAGTTTGCGAAGACGTGGAAACGCCTGGGCGTAGAAATCGTAAGTGCCGTCGTCGAAGGTGATCGCGACACTCTTCGGTGGCAGATCCCTGCGGGAGAGCCGTTCCAAAGCCTCCGCCAATGGAAGAACGCTGAAATTTCCGTCTTTCAGAATTTGGAGCCGGCGTTCCAGGAGTTGTGGGCGAATGTAGTAGAACGGACGCCACTCATGTTCATCTTGGAGTGAGATGCCGTGATAACAAAGGATCAGCAGTCGCTCACGACGCCATTGGGTGGACTCAACCAGGCGGAAGGCCCCGCATGACTTCAGCACGCGTAACGATGACCGCCGTAAAACCTTCCTGACCTTTTCGCTCGCGGTCATTTATCCGAGCACCGCAGCCTTTCGTCCGCCGCTGCCCAAGGTAATTTCTTCAAGCGGTTCGTTATCGATCATCACTCGTAGCCAGGTCTCGAGGTTGAGCAAGCGCCAGATGCGATTGCCGTGATCACGCCTGTTCGAACGATGTTCGGCAAATAACTGCTGAATCGAGTCTGGTCTGAACAGATGCCGGTCGGCTGCCTTCGGTTCAAGCAGGAACGCTTCCAAGTCGTCCAGCTGCGATCCGGCAAGCCAATATTCCCACGGAGTCGGGAATCCCATCTTCTTGCGGTAGACAATCGAATGCGGCAGAAGATCTTCCACAGCCTTCTTCAGGATAAATTTGCCCGCCATTCCTTGAGTCGAAAACTGAGCCGGAATTCTTGCGGTGAACTCCACCAGTTCGTGATCAAGGAACGGAACCCGGCTTTCGATGGAAGCTGCCATGCTCATCTGGTCCTGCTTCATCAGAAGCTCAATTAAGTAGCTGTTGATGTCGGCGTACAGCAGGCGATGGAGCAAGTCTCCTTTAGATCGTTCCCAGGCCGCCATCGAGCCAGCATAGGCATCACCTGATTGCTCAAGCGCTTCCGGCGTAAGCAAGTCCCTTTGCTCCGGTGCAGGGAAAGCCGAGAAGAAATTGTCGTAGTAGAAAGAAGGCCAACTGCCGCCGTCGCGGACAAGGAATGTGTGCTCCAGCTTTCGGTGCAAGGTTGCACTGAACGGACTGTCATTGATCGTCTTTCTCACGAAGCGACGAAGAAAGTCGGGCATCACCGAACGGTAGGCGCGATCCATGCGTGCATTAAGAACCGTCCAGGCGTAACGCGTATAGCCGGCGAGAGTTTCGTCGCTGCCCTCTCCGGTGAGAACGACAGTGACTCGCTCACGAGCGAGCTTCGCGACCATATAGAGAGAAACACTGGACGGCCACACGATCGGCTCGTCTTCATGCCAGATCAACTTGGGAAGGCTTCGGAAGAACTCTTCCCGACTCAGGCGTACTTCGTGATGTTCGGATCCTATGTGACTTGCAACTTCCCTGGCGAATGGTAACTCGCTGAATTTTTCCTCGCCGTAACCGACAGCAAATGTCTGGATCTGATCTCGCCGAATCTTGGCTGTTAAGGCGGCAACGGCGCTGGAATCGAGGCCTCCGCTCAGGAAAACGCCCAAGGGCACGTCACTCATGAGATGAGAAGAAACGGCGGATTCGAGTTGTTCGCGGTACGTCTTGACGTAGTACTGTTCGGGCTGTGGTGGCGAGTCTGCCTGAACAGTAAGGTCCCAGTAGCGCTCAATCTTGGGCTGGCCACCTTCGGACAATTCAAGCGTGTGGCCCGGCATCAGCTTGCTGATGCCCGTAAACATAGTCTCCTGGCCTGTGATGTAGCCAAAAGCGAGATATTCTGCCAGGCAGTAGCGATTGAACTCGGCCTCAATCCCGGGATAAGCGAGAATCGTTTTAATTTCCGAGCCGAAAAGAAATGCCTTACCGTCCCAGCGGTAATAGAACGGCTTGATGCCGAGGCGATCGCGGGCGGCAAAGAGCGCGCGTTTGCGTCGATCCCAGATCACAAACGCAAACATGCCCCTGAGATGCTTTACGCAATCTTTACCGTATTCTTCATACAAGTGAACGATGGTTTCGGTATCGCTGTGCGTGCGATAACGGTGACCACGGCTTTCGAGATCTTTCCTTAGCGACGCATGGTTGTAGATCTCGCCGTTATAGACAATCCAGATGTCCTGGTTTTCGTTCGTGAGCGGCTGATGCCCGGTTTTGACGTCGATAATACTCAGCCGCCGCATGGCAAGGCCGACGTTCTCCTCCGCGAAATAACCCTCATCGTCAGGACCGCGGTGGACAATGCGACGATTCATCGAGGCGAGCGTTTGCGTATTGACGCGCCACGTGCGATCGGAGAAGAAGATGCCACAGATTCCACACATAACTGCGTTGCTCTTTGAAACACAGTTTCAGATTTTCTCAGCGCGACCAGTACTAGTGACCTCGGGGCCGATGGCTCCAGGATCTGAGGAATGAACCTCCACATAATCTTCCCGCCAAGCAATTTCGCCCCATTCGACGGATCGCTTGAAAACCAATTCCGGCGCTCCTTGCACTCGTACCCTGCTTCCATTTACGAGTATGATCCGCCCAGCCGTCCCGGATGTAGCCGTTGTCAGAGAAACAAATTCTGCATCGCTGGAAACCGCTTCGTACCTCCACGGGTTCCCTGCTTTGCCGAACAAGAAGGTATGCTCCTGCACTTCTTCCTGAAAGCGGTACGCCGAAACCGGTAAACCGTGCTCGGGATGGTTTAGTCGAACGAAACTGCCAGCCTGTGCGTACGCACCTTTCAATGTTACTAAGAGGAAGCAAATTGTGCTCGGAAGCTCGGAATCTGTTGAGTGGACGAGAACCTTCGTCGGCTGTTTCTGTCCATAAGCAGGAGACCAGAAGCTCGGCTCGATTTTTTTCGACCACCGCGACGGCTCGGCGTCCAGAATCGCCAAACCTGAGGATTGACCGTTGGCTTTGAAGATTCCCGGCTTGACCGATTCCATGTCCTGGCCGAGATGCCAAGCGACGTCCAGGTGATGCCGGCCCTTCCCTTTAATGCAGTCCCGGACGAGGAAAATCCCATTTCTCAAAGAAAACACGAACCGGCGGTGAATCACGGGTTCTGGCAATCGGCCATAACTATCGTGGGTTGCTGCGAGCAGCTCAAAGCTTTGGCCACGGATCCAACTTTCAACCTTAGGTTGTGTCAGAGTTTTCCAGGAAAAAGCCGTGCCGATCTCGGCCTGATCGAGTCCATCGACACGCACGGTGTTGTGCATGGCGGTTCCGCGAAAGAGGTTGCGATCTCCGGAATCTCCTGCGTACTCGCAGGTTCCAGGATCGAGCAGTAAGTCGCGCCCCTCAGATTGAAGCGTGATGCTCAGAGCGTCGGCATGGCCGTGCCCCCCACTTTGAGTGCCGAGCGCACCGCAATCGACAACGAGTTGCGTTGAGGGATTGTCAGAACTCAGGAAGTAGAGACCGGCGGCCGGCAGACTATGGGAAGCTGCCACCAGGTTCTTAGCCGGGAGTTCATCCCAGACCTTCACTCCTGTCGGACCGCAAAGCCAGATCGTCTCCTCGCACAATTGCCATGCGGCTGCCTTGAATTCGGGGCGCTCGAACAGAATGGCACCTGTCGCAAGGGGATCGAGAAGGTGTTCGCCGCGATTGCGCCGCGGATCGAAAAGACGGCCTCCATCGTCATCTCCGAGTCGAGGCGGAGAACCGCAGCTCCCGAGAAGGTGTAAGGCTCCCAGCATTTTCTCGAGCGTCCGCGTCATCATTGGCGGAATCGTCATTCCATTCCATTTCGCGAGAATTGTCGCGTGCAGAAAAAAATCCAGCGCATACACGTGGTAATAAGTGGACTGCTCAAAATGAAATCCGTCTGCCTGCACCTGCCGTTGTGCTTCCTGCAGCACGATATTCCATCCGAGGGACTTCCAGCGCTCCGCTGTACTCAATTCAGGACACAGGATTCCGAGGAAAAGCAGGGCCACGCCTTCTCCGAGCAGATGAGTATTTGGCGAGAAATACGTGGAGAGGTAACGTTCGATATGGCGGCCATGCAGCGCCCAGCCATGAAGCCATTCTTCGCGACGGATGGGAACTGACGATACGCCATCTAGCAGATGATAGGTCCACAACCACGACAAACTGCGAAAGCCCAGTTCCAGACTGCTCGCCCAGTTGATGCCGATCGGATAGGGGTTTTGCATCCACCAGTACCGCCATTGTTGCCCGATCTCGAAAAGAAATCTATTGTCACCCGTTAGCCGATAGGCTTTCGCCAGGGTTACAAAATGTTGATGGCGATTTAATTCCCAGGTGACTTTGCTATCGCCTACGACTTGAAAATTCAGATACGGGACACGATAGAAGATCTTCTGCGGTGCACGGGCCCCATGAACGACGTCGAAGTGCCAATCGATGGACTGGCCATAATGCAAGTCTCGGTAGCCCAACAGATCGAAGCGATGTGACAGGATGTTTTCTGCCTGCGAAACGATGCTCTCTACCACTTCTGGAAGGCGATCTCGAATCAGACTTAATCGTCCTTCCACCTCTTCAGCTTCAAAAAAGAACCTTGGAGGCCGGGAGGGGCGTGAGCGGGTTACCAGGCCAGCAAAGTCGTAGCCTAGGGCCGAAAGGAGGCGGTCCTGGCGCTTGGCCAGTTCCTGATTTAGGCGAAACCGCAACTCGGTTCCGTCCATCTGGAGCAGTCGAACTGCAGTTCCCCGGATTTTCCCCAAATTCATCGACCCGGTACTTGGTGGAGCAAAGATTCAGGCGGCTCGTGTGAGATTTGGCCGCATCTGGCATTGTCGCCGATTCGACGCTTTCGTGTTCGGTATTATTATTAACTGTCTCGTGCCATCCCGCGAAGGGTACTCAAGCACGAGGGTTTAGCGGGAAAGAGACTATTCGACCCGCGGTTATGCAGCCTAGTTGCATTCTGGCCATACCAAGGCAAATCTACCCTGCTGGAGGCATTCCAGCATCGAGGAACTTCATCAGGAACTCATGACCAGAAAAGTAAGTGTCTTTGGGTTAGGTTACGTGGGATCGGTTACAGCGGCGTGCTTCGCGTCGCAAGGCCATTCCGTCATTGGTGTCGATCTGAGCCGCTCAAAAGTCGACCAACTGGATGCTGGCCAGACCCCGATTGTGGAGCCGCGGATGAAGGAGTTGGTCGAGACCGGTCACAAGGCGGGAACCCTGCACGCGACGACCGACTCGACAGCGGCAGTTATGCAAACGGAAATTTCGTTCCTTTGCGTCGGTACGCCAAGCCTGCGGAGTGGCAAGCTGGATCTCGGTCACGTGGAACCCGTCTGTCGGGACATAGGACAGGTGTTAAGAAAAAAAGACGACTTCCACCTGATTGTTCTCCGCAGCACCGTATTGCCCGGTACGGCGGAAACGATCGTGATTCCTGCTCTCGAGAACAGCAGCGGGAAGAAGTTTGGAGAAGACTTCGGTGTCTGTGTCAACCCTGAGTTCATGCGGGAAGGCACCGCAGTTGCAGATTTTCTCCAGCCCTCGATGACCATCATCGGCGCGTCGTACGACCACCATTCTTCGCTGCTTCGCGAGCTCTATTCGTGGGCTCCCGGGAAGATCTTTGCAACATCATTTCGTTCGGCCGAGATGGTGAAGTATGTCTGCAATGCCTGGCACGCAGTAAAGGTGGCCTTTGCGAATGAGGTTGGCACCATAGCCAAGGAATTGAAGGTGGATTCCGAATCTGTGGTGGAGATCTTCACTGCCGATGACAAGCTGAACATTTCCGCAACTTATCTCAAGCCGGGATTCGCCTTCGGCGGGTCATGTCTTCCCAAGGATGTTCGCGCCCTGAACTACCGGGCCAAAGAACTCGATCTGAAATTGCCGCTTTTCGAATCGATCCTGCCGAGCAATGATGAACACCTGAAACGGGCGATCGATATGATCCTGGAAAATCCAAAGAAAAACGTGGCGATCCTTGGCCTCAGCTTCAAAGCAGCCACCGACGACTTGCGGGAAAGCCCACAGGTTCAACTTGTAAAGCATCTTCTCGGAGAAGGGCGGAATTTGAAGATTTGGGACGAGAACGTGAGTCTCGGCCGGTTGATTGGGTCGAATCGTGAATACATTGAAAAGACGATTCCGCACATTGGATCGTTACTGGTCAGTGATCTGGCGAAATGCCTGCAAGATGCGGAAATCGTGGTCATCGGCACGAGGGGAATCGCCGCAGACATGCTGAGACAGCACCTCCGTCCCGACCACACCGTGATCGACCTCGTGAACCTCGAGAAATCCCGCCGCACCCCAGTGGGCCACTACGAAGGGATTTGCTGGTAACGCGCTTGCGAATCCTCTGGGTCAAAGCCGGAAAGCTGCTCCCGGTCGACACCGGGGGGAAAATCCGTTCTTACAACATCCTTCGCCATCTCGCCCGTTCTCACCAGGTCACGCTACTTTCGTATTATGGTGGCAAGAAAGATCCGGATTACGAGTCCAACGCGATGGGCGAATTCCCGGGCGCAGAGACCATTCATACAGCAGCGCTCGACGGCTCCCCTCTGGCGCAGTATGTCGAATATGCGCGATTGCTGTTCCGGCCAGCTCCGTTTGCCGTAAGCAAATTCACGCACGCCGAAGTCAAGCGCGTTGTAAGTTCCTGGATGGTGGAGCGTAAATTCGACGTAGCGGTTTGCGACTTCCTTTCGGCGTCGCTGAACTTTCCCTTTGAAATGGCAACTCCCGCTGTATTGTTTCAGCATAACGTTGAAGGAGCGCTGTGGCAGCGGTTGGCCACGACTGAATCCAACCCGGCTCGAAAGCTCGCCTACACCCTCGAAGCGCGCAAGATGTGGAACTACGAGCGCAATGCGTTGCGCCGATTCCGGCACGTGATTGCTGTCTCGGAAAATGACAAAGCTCAGATGCTCGCGATGGAGCCTTCCTGCTCCATCACCGTAGTGCCCACCGGAGTGGATACCGACAAATACACTGTCGCTCCACCCGCAAAGAGCGACCCGCCCAAAATCGTCTTCCTCGGCTCGATGGACTGGGAGCCGAACATTGACGCAGTCATGTACTTTTGCCGTGAAATCTTTGCGAAGATTCGTGCCGCCATTCCTGCTGCGGTATTTCAAATTGTCGGACGCAGTCCTAATGCGGCCGTGAAGCAACTGGCTTCTGAGCACGTCGAAGTTACTGGAACAGTTCCATCGGTCAACGAATATCTGCGTGAAGCGACGGTGTTTATCGTTCCGCTGCGGATCGGCGGTGGTACACGGCTCAAAATTTTCGAAGCTATGGCCAGCGGTAAGGCGGTAGTTTCGACCACGATCGGCGCCGAGGGATTGGCAGTTCAAAGCGGGCGCGACCTTGTTCTCGCGGATGATCCCGAAACATTTGCAGACGCGACGATCCACCTCATACTCGACTCCGGATTGCGACGAAAGTACGAAGAGGCAGCGGCTCGGCTCGCAGCACAGTACGATTGGTCAAACATCGTTCAGCAGTTTGCCGCGGTGCTCGACAACGTTCGGCGCGATACACGGCCCGGGCAAGAATGAACGTCCTGATTCTCGACGGCAACCAAAACCAGTCCGTGGCGAGCGTACGCTCGCTCGCCCGCGCTGGACATACAGTGTTTGTCGGCGAATCTGCCTCCTGGTCGAAAGCCGGTTGGTCTCGATGTTCTTCGGGCACGCTTCGCTACACAGATCCCAAATCAAGCGCGCGAGAATTTGTGAGTTGCATTGTCGACTTTATTCGCCAACATCCCGGGACGCTCATTCTGCCGATGACCGAGGCAACGACTCTTCCCATTGCCAGTCACCGGGATGAGTTGTTGCAGGCGGGGGCAAAGCTTCTATTGCCTGAGCAGCAAGACTTGCTGCGCGCCTTCGACAAAGACGAGACAACGCGCCTTGCTTCATCGCTGGGTATCCGGGTGCCGCAAACCGCCTTGATACACGACTCTGAAGAGGCCATCGCTCTGTCGGAATCATTGAAATATCCGCTTGTACTGAAACCAAAAGCTTCTGAGGCAACCGTCGCAGGCAAGATTCAAACGGGCGGCCGACCGCGCTACGCCCGGAACAGAGAGGAATTCCAAAGGGCTTATCGCAACATTGCAGCCCGGTCTGCAGCCGTACTCGTGCAAGAATTTGTGCCAGGCGAGGGTACTGGATATTTCGCCCTGATGCATCACGGAGAGCCCAGGGCGGAGTTCGCGCATCGCAGGATTCGTGACGTGTATCCGACGGGCTCGGGAAGCGCCGTGCGGGTGAGCGTGGCGCCCGATCCCGAGATTCGAAACGCTTCGTTAGCCATTCTGGCAAGACTGCGATGGCACGGCGTGGCGATGGTGGAATTCCGCAAGGAGCAAGACATGCCACCCGTTTTTTTGGAAGTGAACGGCCGCTTCTGGCACTCTCTTCCTCTCGCGTGCTATGCAGGAGTAGATTTTCCGCTTCTTCTGGCTACGATGGCTGAAAAAGGCGACATCCCGCCGCAAACTGGTTACACACAGGGCGTCCGCTGCCGCTGGATGCTGGGAGATTTTCGCCATCTGGTGGAAGTATTCAAGGGTCCACCTGTCGGCTATCCGGGCGCATATCCCGGGAAATTTCGTACTTTAATCGACGTACTCACTCCTGTTCCCGGGACATACCATGATCTGTTTCAATGGAGTGATCCTTTGCCGGAATTCGGCGACTGGATTCAGGGATTCAGCAAGCTTGTAAGAGGAGCGTGATGCTTAAGGGAGCAATGCACGTCCACAGCACGTATTCGGATGGCGAGTTCACGCTCGACGAATTGCGTGAAATTCATACAGCCGACGGGTGCTCGTTTGTGTGCATGAATGACCACGCAGAGTACTTCGATAACAAATCCGTTCAACAGTACGCCCAGGAGTTGCGTGCCCGGTCGGACGACCACTTCTGCTTTGTGATGGGATTGGAATATGAATGCGAACGGCGCATGCATATTCTTGGATACGGCGCTACCATGGTGGCCGATACGAAAGATCCTCAAGCAGTCATCCGCCATATTCGAGCGCAGCGCGCGACCGCGGTCATCGCTCATCCCAAAGATGAATTTTTTTCGTGGATCCAGGAATTCGAAACTTTGCCCGACGGGATCGAAGGCTGGAATTCCAAATATGACGGCCGCTATGCCCCGCGCCCAGGAACGTTTGCGTTAATTCAGGAACTGCGCAAACGTGAGCCAAATCTGAAAGCCTTCTATGGGCAGGACTTGCACTGGGAACACCAGTTTCGCGGTCTCCATGTTCTGATGGATTGTGATGCGCTAACGCCTGGGCCGATCCTCGGCGCGATAGCTGCCGGGAAGTTTCGCGGTTCAAAAGAGGAACTAGAAATGCCGTCCTCAGGCGTACTCCCAACGGAATTGCTGGAGCAATTCGGAAGAGTCCACGCCAGGGCAGATCGCCGTTGGCAGTTCTTCAAATCCGGCAAAGCGGCTTTGGACCGGATGGGCATCCGGGTGCCCGAAAGACTCAAATCCCAGTTGCGCAGGATTTTCTAATGGCGCGGCCGATCGTCTTCCTGATGTACCACGAACTCGAGTTGCCGGGACGTTCCTTAATTCAATCGGCGCCCGGGTACGTGCGTTATATCCTTCCGCAGATCACGTTCCGATCGCAGATCGAATGGCTTCAGCAAAACGGATGGAAGGGTCTGAGCGTCAGCGAGGCGCTCGAATATCCGGACTTTAGAGCCGTTGCCGTTACGTTTGACGACGGGTGCGAAACCGATCTGATCGCTGCGGCTCCCATTCTGCGGGATGCAGGATTTCACGCGACTTCTTACGTCACCGCGGGCTTCGTCGATAAGCCGGGTTACTTGTCGCGCGCGCAGCTGCTTGAATTGAGTTCGCTGTTCGAGATTGGGTGTCACTCGATGACGCACCCATATCTCAACGATCTCAGCGATGAACAACAACGAGTGGAAGTTGCGGATGCCCGTGCGAAGCTGGAGGACATCATTGGAAGGCCGGTCGAGCATTTCTCCTGCCCGGGTGGCCGATACGATGAGCGGACCTTAGCCGTTGCAAAGAATGCGGGCTACCGGTCACTGGCCACGAGTGAAACCAAGCGGAATGACTCCTCGACCGACCTCTACCATTTGGGACGGGTGGCCGTCATGCGCACAACGACGGCTCCTGCCTTCGCAGGCATTTGTTCGGGATCAGGATTGTGGAAGATCAGAATGGCGGAGTTGGCTCGCGACACGGCCCGTAAGGTCATGGGCAATACGCTGTACGATCGCGCTCGCGGCCGCGTATTACGTTAGTGACGAACCGTGCGGGTGAAAAGCGAATAGCGCTCCACATGCTAGAATCGGCTGCAGTTCGGAAAACTCCGCGGTGATTGTGCCTCGAATTCTGCGATTACCATGAAACAAGTCATTCGCAAAGGGTTGAAGGAGATCATTGTCGACGAGGTACCGGATCCCGTCGCGACTCCGCATCACATTCTGGTTCGGCCCCTGTACTCATTGATCAGCAGCGGAACCGAGACCGCGAGCATTCACCAGGAAGGCGTCCTCAAGGAGGTAGCGGAAAATCCTTCGCATCTGCAGAAGATATGGAATGTTCTCAAGGTGCAGGGCCCGGTCAGCACGTTTCGTGAAGTTCAAGCCAAGTTGAAGGAATACGCCGTATTGGGGTATTCGGGCGCGGGCATCGTCGTCGACAAGCATCCGAGCGTGCGGGACTTCGAAATCGGAGATCGCGTCGCCTACGGGGGAGAAGGCACCGGCCATGGCGAGACAATTCTGGTCGGCGAGAAGCTGGCGGTGAAGGTACCCGCCGCGGTCGCAGCGGAACATGCATGTTTCGCGACCTTGGGAAGTATTGCCATGAATGGCATTCGCATCGCTCAAATCAGTTTGGGCGAACACGTTGCCGTGATCGGTCTCGGACTCGTGGGGCAACTGACAGCCCAGTTGGCACGGTTGCAGGGGGCCAGTGTGATTGCATTGGATCTAAAGCCGCAGCGCGTGGAGTTGGCTCATCGGTTGGGTGTAGATCACGCCGTGATCGGAAATTCCTCGGTTACGCAAACGATTGAGACGATTACTGGCGGACGCGGTGTGGATTGTGTGATTATCGCCGCCGCGGCCAAGTCTTCAGCTCCGTGTGAGCAGGCAGTCGAGATTTGCCGCGATCGAGGCCGTATCGTGGACGTAGGGGCCGTCGATCTGGCATTCCCGTGGTATCAGATGTACCTGAAGGAAATTCAGTTCTACATGGCTCGGGCGTACGGCCCCGGAAGCTACGATCCCGACTACGAAAAAAAAGGGCAGGACTATCCGATCGCTTACGTCCGCTGGACAGAAAACCGCAATATGGAGGAATTCCTGCGGCTGGTGGGCATGGGACGAGTACAACTGCAGCCTCTGATTACGCACGAGTTTCCGCTGGAAGAAGCTTCGCGCGCGTACCAGACGATCATGACTCCCGACTCGGGCAGCCTTGCCGTCGTTCTCAAATATCCTGCGGCTGAAGTGAAGGACCCGGTGGGCGGTTTCACTCCGGCGCGCCGGGTAGCCGTTGGAGCATCGAGCGCATCTGGCAAGAAGATAGGGGTTGCACTGGTGGGTGCGGGAAATCTCGCCCGCTGGGTTCATTTGCCGATCCTCAAAGACATCGCGGGCGCGGAACTGCGCGCTATCTATTCCGCGAGCGGCGTGCGAGGAAAAAGCTACGCGATCCGGTTCGGAGCTCAGTACTGCGCTTCTGATTTCGAAGAGATCCTTCGCGATCCTGATGTGGGGGTCGTTGTGATCGTCAGCCGCAACCAGCAACACGCTTCACAGGCCATCGCGACGTTGCGTGCAGGGAAACACGTATTCCTCGAGAAGCCGATGGCGCTTACCGAGCCAGAGTGTCGTGACATCTCGGAGGCCGTTCGGGAAAGCGGGAAGCAACTCACTGTGGGCTTCAATCGACGCTTCGCGCCCAGTTACATAGCGCTCAAGAAACAACTTGCAGGGCGGTCCGGGCCTGCTGTCTTGAATTGCCGCGTCAATTCTCCGGGCATTTCGGGTAGCTACTGGATGGCCGATCCGGCAATCGGAGGCGCAATTCTCGGAGAGGCATGCCACTTTGTTGACCTGATGTACTGGCTGCTCGAGTCGGAACCGATTGCAGTCTCAGCGTTCTCTCTGCCGACAGACCGCAAGGCGCCGATCGGCGAAAACAATCTGGCGGCGACGTTTCGCTTTGCCGATGGGTCGATCGGCAACCTGACTTATTGCACCGTTGGAAGCGCGACCTCTGGAGGCGAACGGGTAGAAGGTTTTGCTCCGGGCGTGGGCGCAACGGCAGAGAACTTCAAAAAGTTCACCACGCAGACAGGCCTGGTGCGCAGGCAAACGAGCTTCTTTGCCAAGAAGGGCTATGCCGAGCAGATGGCGTCGTTCTTCTCAGCACTTCAGCAAGGCAAGACACCGGAGATTACATTCATTGACGGAACCCGCGCTACCATTGGATGTCTGCGCATGCTCGATTCGGCCAAGAATCTTGCGATCACCGAGATAAATCTGGCTGAATTCGTCTAATCGCCTGACGAGCGGTCGTTCTCAGAGCCAGGAAAGATCACGCGTTACAAAAAGCGGACCGGCAGGAGTTTTGGCCTTCAGGTAGAGCTTCGCGTCGTAGTAGGCTCGATACACTGCGCGCATACGTCTCAGGTCTGGCCGATCCAGTTGGCTGCGATCCGTGGTGGCGAGTTGGTATCCGAGTTCCTCCATCGTTTCTCCGATCAGCGCCTCGAACGCGATCAAATCTTGCGATGGAAACTTTTCTCGCCAGCGCCCGACAGGGCTGAACGATTTTCCGTTCTTGTCGGTGAAGGATGAATTGGGATCGCTGACGGAACCAATTCCAACTTGCTGGATACGTTCGTAATCCAGGTCGTGATCGATGAATTCTCCGATGCGGGAAAGAACCGCTTGCGGATTCGCAATCAGATCTTCGAAGTGTACCTCGATGTAATCCTGCCCAAGTACTCGACCGTCGCGCCGACCGCGATTCACAATCCACTCCCAGTACAGTCCCGCCACGTTGGTGCGAGGAGTTCTATCCCACGGCAGCGGGCGGATATAGCCCTGCTTCTCGGTTGAAAGAGCAACGTCACGGGGGTCCCGGATGATGTGCACAATCAGTGCGTCAGGAATGGTTTCCTTGATGCGGGGAAGATGCAGCAAGTGTTCCGGCGTACAATCCGCCCAGCGGCGCACTCCCTGCTTGCGTGCAATCTCTTCCATTACGATCCGCAGGAAGTTTCCACCATTCGTGCAGTTCTCAAGCACCTTGTCCGTGATCTCTCTTGCATCGAGACCTGAAACGGCGAATAGTTTGCTGTCGAGCCACGCTCTCATAAGGCGTTCACGATTCTTCCGATTGGCGAGATTCCCGAACCGTGGCTCCAACAAATTGATGGCGTTCGACTCCGTCCGATAGACAGCAAAATCGCCCGAAGACAAGACCATGTGATAGAGCAGTGTCGTACCAGACCTGCCGCAACCAATCGTGAAGACAGGGGCATCCCGGCGGGGAGTCCCAGCATTCGTCACTTTGGATTGCGTAATTGTGCTCGTTGTCATCAATTCGAACTTGATCTGGTGTTCATCGACATCTTAGTGGCCTGCCATCATAGGCTGTGCCGACGTAGGCGATCCTTGATCTTCAAATCCGGGGAACTCCCGGCAAACCTCCTCGATGTTGTCTGCCAGTTTCTTCGCGTTATCTTCCAGATGAATCTCTGGAATCTTCGCGACCATCGCCGCATGGCTCTGTAGCGCCTCTTCCATTAAGCGCAAAAGGCTATCCACATCGCCTTCCCGCCAGAGCTCGGTGCCAACGGGCCGAGCACCGTTGTCAGCTCCGATCACCGGAACCTTGAGCTTGAGAGATTCAAGGACCGAAGAGCAAATGCCGTCGGTAACTGGTGTCCGGATGTATGCCAGCGAGCGGCTCAACATGGTCAAAAACATATCGTGCGGCACAGAAGCTTGAACACATACCGCATCGTCGATTTTCTGGTCTCTGAGGAAGGCTGACATCTGTCCCATTTCACGATCCCAAGGTCCCACAAAAAGAAATCCTGTATTCGGATGATGTTTCCGGAACCGGCGGATCGCCTCGGCAAAGAATTCCAGTGCGAACTCTTTGCGGAAGCACACGTAACTGAAAAAAACACCGTCGCGTTTCTGGAAGAACTCCTCAACTTCCTTCGGCAAAGGAGTCGGCGTGAACTGAACGTAGTACGACGAGAAGTGCGGAATTGGAAGGACGCGTTCTTGCGGTATGCCAGTCCCCAATAGCACTTGCTTCACTTTATCGCTGTTGCAGTAGATACGCTGGGGAAAGCGAAACAGGAACGTGAAGGCCAGGTGCCGGAACGATCCCTTGGGTGCGGGAAAATAGCTCTGTTGATGTCCGCCGCCGTAAGTCAAAAGCGCGGGGCGCCCATACATGCGAGCCAATCCCAAGGCGCACAGCGCCAAGAGATATCCTTTCTTTGTTTCCCCGTTCACCCTCACGTGAATGGCGTAGCCGCGGCGCACCATTCGGAGAACCTTTGTGAAGTAGTCCCACCCGTTCTGCACGTCGATGTATTCGGGGCTGAGAACCTTCCGGTTCTCATTGAGATTCATGACCTGACAGTCCCATCCACGCGCGTCCAACTCCTTGCGCAGCCCTACCATGCTCATGGTCCAGCTACACACAGGAGGCGGCCAGTTGCCAATTTCCAGGATACGCTTCACCGGGTTGGACGCTCCTTTGCCGATTCAGTCTGAGCCATTGCTACAGCCGGGATGTCGCGACGTTTTTCCGCGAGCACTTGCCGGTACAGTCGTTGATACTGCTGCCTGACCGCGGCGATGGAATAGCACGCCTGGGCTTTTTCCCGAGCATTCTGGCCCAACCTCTTTCGCAGTTCGGCGTTCTTCAACAGTCTGGCTAACTCCCCGGCAAAAGCCGCTTCGTCGCCGCTCGAGAACAGCAATCCGCTCTTTTCCGGTTCAATGAGCTCTGGATTTCCTCCAACATCTGACGCCAGGACTGGAACCGCCGCCGCCATGGATTCCAAAATGACGTTGGAGAGGCTCTCCGAGCCTGACGGCAGAACGGTGGCGTCCAGCGATGCCAGGATTGCGGTCACATCGCGCCGGTCTCCCAGAAAGATGACTTTGTTGCTCAACCTCAACTGACTCGTCAGTTGCTCAAGTCCAGGCCGCAGCGGACCGTCGCCGACGAGCACAAACTCCAGGTTTGGAAATTCCGGAGCGAGCCTTGCCGCAGTTCGCAGGAATAGATCGTGTCTCTTGATCGGATCATTCATACGAGACACCATCCCGACCCGCAACCCTCCGCTCCGCGGCAGCGATGGATCCTTATCGGAGAAGCAATCCTCTCGAAGCGCGTTCGGAATTACGACCAATTTCCTGGAAGGAACCCCAGCCTGCCTCAGGCGATCAGCGGCTGCCTTCGAATTGCAGACCACGCGGTCGCACAGACGAAAGGTCAGGTTCTGCGCTCGAAATTGGCTGCGCGTCAGAAGGTCTCCTAATTGTCGATGACTTCCCAAAATCACTGGAACGCCCGCGAATCGGGCAGCCGGGATCAGCATGAGATTGGAATAGAAATCAAATGCATGTGCGATCTCGATCTGCTCAGCGCGAAGAGTACGAGACAACTGCAGACGAGCCCGCCACGACTTTGTTCCCAATAGAGACCCACACGGAGAGAACTCGTCTAAATCTTGAAGCTCGCTCGAAAACGGTCCGATCCGTTTCAGGCACCCCAAATGAACCGCGAAATCCTCCTGCAGAGCCTTCGCCATGGTCACAAATTGGCGCTCGGTGCCACCCGTCTCCAGGGTGTTGATCATCAAAAACAAACGCGCGCGCTCGTCTTGGCTCCGCGGCGAGAGATCCCGCCGTTCAGTAACCGCGGACGTGTTCATGGGCGGGCGCTTTCCTTCACGGCGACTCCAGAACTCGCAGAACGTACGGATTGTCTCAATCGGGCTGCGGCCAATGCCGGTTCGCGGCTGACCTCGCGCTCCAGGAAATTACGATGCCAGAGCTCGAAAATGAGTAGCATCCAAAGGATCCCGGAATGATCGCGACGACGGCGGAAGTGGTCGTCAAGCACCGTGCGGATCGAATCTGCCTCGAAATACCCGCGTTGCAGCGTCCGCGGCTCCAGCAGGATACTCATCAACTCGTCTTTCAATTCATGGCGCATCCAGTGAATCAGGGGCAACGAGAACCCTTGCTTACGCCGGTTCAAGACCTCCGAAGGAATCCCAAGCCGTTCCGCCAATTTCCTGAAAATGAACTTGCGGGTGCCGTCCCGGAACTTGTACTTGACAGGCAAAGAGGCGGCCCATTCCACGAACTCATGGTCCAAAATCGGGCATCGCATTTCGAGAGAAGTTGCCATGCTCATTCGGTCGACTTTGGTCAGGATGTCCGCCGTGAGATAGGTCTTCGTATCCAGATACATCAAGCGGCTGAGTTGATCGGACGCCGGCGCGCTGTCGTGATAATGCTGGAATTGCTCGAAGGGATCCGACCACGATCGAGCACTCACCACAAAATCTGACGAGAAGAGGCTGCGCTCGCGGTGCAACGCGGGAAGGAACGACAAGCCGTCTAGATAGCGATCGCGTGACGAGAGCGTGATATTCCAGGAAAACTTGCGCCCCTTGAGTGTCTGAGGCAACAGTGGATAGAAGTGGTCCCGATACATCTTTCCGAGTGCGGAGGGGAAAAAATCGTATCGCTGGCGACGCCAGTTGACGATGTAGCGATCGTATCCCGCGAATAATTCGTCGCCTCCGTCTCCTGAAAGTGCAACCGTAACGTGTCGCCTCGCTAACTGCGAAACGCAGAACGTAGGAATCATGGAAGAGTCGCCAAAGGGCTCTTCCATCATGCCGGTAAGGTGCTGCAACATCTCAGTGATATCCGGATCGACGACCAATTCGTGGTGATCGGTCTGGAATCTCTCGGCAACAGCGCGCGCATGATCCGCTTCGTTGAAGTCTGCTTTCCGGAAACCGATAGAAAACGTTTTAACCGGAGCCGAGCTTTCCCGCGCCATCAGTGCAACGACAATCGAAGAATCGACGCCCCCACTGAGCAGCGCGCCCAGGGGAACGTCGCTGATCAGCCTGATCCTCACAGCTTCCGCGAGGCGACGTTCCATTTCCTCTAAACACGCCTGATCCGATCCAGGGTCATAGGAGCCATATGCCGGAACGTCCCAATATTCGTGAACCTGGATTTGGCCATTTTTGTATTCGGCTAGATGTCCAGGAGGAAGCTTCTTGATTTCACGAAACGCAGAATGGGGATCGGGGATGTACCCGAAATAAAAAAACCTGAGGACGCCTTCAGGATCAACCTCGGCCAGTTCAGGGGCGACCGCGAGCATCGTCTTGATCTCAGATCCAAAGTACAAAGTTCCGCGGTGGGTCGCGTAATACAGCGGCTTTTTGCCAAGCCGGTCGCGTGCCAGCAGCAATGAATTCCGTTTCGTGTCGTAGAGAGCGATCGCGAACATCCCCCGCAGTTTCTTGATGCAATCCGCGCCAAGCTCTTCGTAAAGGTGAACGATGACTTCGGTGTCGGAATGCGTCCGGAACTGGTGGCCGCGGCTGACTAATTCATCGCGGAGTTGCAGGAAGTTGTAAATCTCGCCGTTGAAAACAACGATGACCGTTCCATCTTCGTTGTAGATGGGTTGGTGTCCGCCGGAAAGATCGATGATGCTCAATCGGCGCATGCCCAAACCGATATTGGCTCGAGCGTAGATTCCTTCGTCGTCGGGACCGCGATGAACAATCGTGTCCGTCATCTGGCGAACCTGTTCGGCGGTTACCGACTCGCCGTCGCGGCGAATCATTCCAGCTATTCCGCACATGAAGGAACCTCGATGTTCTGCTGACCTCTGAGTACATGCGGTGCGCCGTCCGGCTTCCGGCCTGATACCGAGATCGGCTGCAGAATCACACGCAGATCCACCAGTCCGGAGTCTTCAAACCACCGGAAGACTTCTTCGTAGGTGTGCTTCGACTGGTACCAGGGGGAATACCAATCGAAGGTATCCAGGACACGCCACTTGGGATTCTTGTGGAATGCCATCGGGATGGCGTATGCCAGAGCACCACTGGCGGGCCGCCCAATCAATGGAATCTTACGCAGAACCTGATGAATGCCGTAGAGGGGAATCACTCCATAGCACAATTTCTGCAGGACCTTCGGAGGCATTCGCCGCGTCACCTTTCGGTAGACGTCGCTCATCTTGTACCAGTTGTTGTACTTGCTGTAGAGCCAAATGGCGATCTTTCCGCCCGGCTTCAGCAGCGGAGGGAGAACCTTAAATGCCTGCTCGCAGTTCGGAGTGTGATGCAGTACCCCGAGGCTGTAGATGACATCGAAACTTTCAGGGCGAAATGGCAGCTTGAAAACGTCTGCCTGCAGAAACGTCGCGTCCCGGCCGGCAAGGTTCTCCGCTGCGGCTTCCGGAGCATTACTCAGATCAATTCCTATGACGTAAGCACCCCAGCGAGTCGCGATGTCGGCAAATCGGCCCATCCCGCAGCCGACGTCCAACACCAATTTCCCGGAAAGATCCTCGGGAGTAAAACCGGTCCTGCGCCGGAAATCTTCCTCCGAGCGCCGGCTCTGCTCATTGTCGAGTTGAGTATCGCGGAAGGTGAGCCATTGATAACCGAAGCTGCTGGCGTACTGCTGGGCGTCAACAAAACGCCCGACGTTTCGGACGATGGGGAACTGACGCTGGCAGGAATTGCAAGTCAGGGTTGCATTCTCAAGGCGCAGGTCGCCCTGGCACGACAAGCAACGGAGGACCGCCAAAACCTTGTCCGGCAACTGGAACTCGCTTTTTCGGGATACTGTTTCCATCACCTGCTTGGCCCTCAATTTTATCCGAGCCGGCGAAGATAGTACCGCCATGCTCGATCTTGACTGGTAGCGGGGAATTTCCCAAGGATCTCGAATTCCATAGAAGGGGCGAGGTGGATGACTGGCTACCGCAGGCTAATGCATTTTAGGCCGGCTCGCGGTAACCGGTCAATGTTACCGACGACACCTGTCGGTAGCACATGATATGTCCGGTTGAGATAGCAGATGAAATGTCCGCTTTGCGGACGGCGAGGATAAGCGACCATGCGGAGCATGGAAGCTTATCCGAGGGCCGCGATGGAGCGGGCGATGAAAGTACAGGATGTGATATTGCAGGCGATGGCGAGAAAGATCACGTGGTATCAGGCAGCGGAGATCCTGGGGATCAG
>DASYZA010000019.1:0-20642 GCA_035946775.1 Candidatus Sulfotelmatobacter sp.
TCCCGCCACAATCAGACGGAAGCGGCCAATCCTTGCAGCCCGCGAGCAGCGGGTCTGGAAACGTGGCCAGGTAGCTCAGGTGGTAGAGCGCAGCCCTGAAAAGGCTGGCGTCGGCGGTTCAACTCCGTCCCTGGCCACCATCATTTCAAAGCACTTAACCGCTAGCAGAAAAACTTCTTCAGTCCGCATTCAGTCCGCTCTCAACCGAACTTGCACCGCTTAGAATGGCCTGAAGCATCTCGCCTTGGGCCGTCATACGGTCTGCGCTGACGCTGTGGGCGTAAAGCTGCAACGTCGTCTTTACGTCCGAGTGCCGCAACAGTGCCTGCACCGTTTTCGGATCGGTCTTCGAACGAACCAGGAACGATGCTAGCGAATGCCGAAGGTTGTGAAAACCGAAACGGCAGGGGTCACCCTCGGCAATCACTTTCGCCTTAACCGCAGCTGGCCGCAGATGATCTTCCACCAGCATATTAGCCACGCGCGGCTGCTTGCCCTTGCAGCGCAGAGACGCGAATACCCAGTCATTCGATTGTGCGTAGGCACTCGCGTTCTTCCAAGCCTGCATGAACTCGGCAAGCAACGGGTGGAGTGGGACAGGTGCTTTCGAGGCCCTGCTCTTTGGCAATCCGACTTTGCCACAGGTCCAGGTACGACGGACGTGAATCTGAGAATACTCGAAACTCACATCCTGCCATTGCAAGCCCAGGCATTCCGAGATACGAAGTCCGGTAGCCGAAGCGAGCAATGTCAGCGTGCGTTCCGGCTCTTCGAGCTGCATCAGTACAGTGAATGCTTGCTGTGGAGTCAGAATCACCGCCTCGTAATTGCTGGTGGTTTTGCAGCGAACAAAGCGCATCGGATTACACTCTTCCCGGCGTGGGATGAGACCAAAGCGTTGCCCGTGCTTGTACACCAGCGACATAACTCGTCGCATCCTGTCGAGCGTTGGATTCTCTAGCGTTTCCTCTTGCTTGACTGCAGAGAGCCACTCCTCGATTTCGAGAGGTTCAATGCTGAGCGCAAACCGTTTGCCCCACCTGGGCAGCAATCGATTGCGCAGGACTCTTTTGTACCCTGCAACCGTTGTGTGGGCTTTCGGGTCTACGATACCGCTGCGTCGCTCACCAAGCTCGTTCTGTTCGTAGTGCTGGGCGAGATCGGTAAACGTTACCCGTCTCCGAAAGTCCGGTTTGTTGATCTGGATCTGCTGCCGCTCGACTTCCGCCCAGGCTGCGCCCTTGGTCGGAAACTCTCGCACCGCCCCTACGGCAATCTTCTGCTCGACCCGTTTGCCATCCGATTCCCGTGTGGTGCGGAAAAACAGCATCCAAGTTTCGCCTTCCTTGCGTTGTTCCTTCTTCAGCCAACCGCGTTGATGTCTCTGTGCCATTTTGGATTTCTCCTCCAGGCACGTGAGACTGCCGCTTGCATTGTACCCTGACGGAGAATAGAGACAAGCGAGTTCGGAGAGGCGAAACCTCCACAGGTGCCGCTGAGCGCCGACAACTGAGTACGCGGGAATGCTGCCGCGTCGCGCGAGTTCGATGACGCGACGGGGACTAAGGATTAGGAGTTGGGCGGCTGCGGTCGCATCGACCAAAGGCTCAATCGGACCGCGAATCGTTGGCTCGGAGATTGTCGCCTTCGGCTCCTGGACAAGCGGATGGGATTTGAACGGTGCGCTCATACTAACTCCGGCAGGGACGTGCACCGTACTGCCAATGATATTTCGATTTTCTTCTTTCGCTTCCATAGTGGCGGGGTGAGCGGGAACTGCGAAGGTTCTGTCAAGGGCGACCGAAGGGAGCCGCGAGAGCGGGCGTGCCCCTTGACGGGGCCTTCGTAGTTCCGGTTTCGTGGCGATGGAAGCGAAAGAAGACGCCGATCAAGCGGAATGATGTCTACACATTTCATTGTGAGACTTGGCCCTCTGATTTGACTTTGCGTTCGGCTTTGCGTGGCCGGGAAGCAGGTTGGCTCGGCGTCGTGTTCTGCGGTACCGGAGCTGTGATCGTGTTCTGCGCAGGTTCTGCTGGGCTGGAGTTGACCCAGCGGTAGTAGAAAACTCCCAGCGAGAATCCGACGGCCAAAGCAGCACTGCACAGCACCAACACCGACCACTTGTATTCGCGGAGGAACGTGTGCGTTAGCTCATTTGCGCACTGCCTCGCCGTGGCCGTGGCTGTCTGAATTGTGAGCCGCATGTCATCCATCGACTTTCGCGCTTCTTCGGCCGCGACACGATACGAAATCGCGAGTTGTTTGGAGGAGCGATCAAATTCTCCTGCCACTTGCTTGGTCTGCTTCGCGACGAGTGTCAGTGACTCAGCAGTTGCAGAAATGCCGCTTTCGGTGAAACGCTGACGCAAACTCTCACTCAGCGTTCCGGCTATGGCTCCTGCATTGATGCCATCCGAGACCTCTGCCGGTAGCTGAGCCAGCCGCTCTTCAAGTCGTCGATGGAGAGCGACCATGTCCTGACGCGCGGACTGAATGGCTTTAATGCCGTGGTCCAGAATTGTGGCGAGCCTTTCCCGTTCGGTCGTGATCTGAGCTGGTGTCTGTCGGGTGATGATTGCTAGGAAGCCCATCGCGCGGGCAATCCGAAGCATTTCGTCGTCGGGGGGCAACCGACGCAGATGTGCCATATCGCGATACCAGAGCGGCCTCTGTTCGGCAGGGAGCAATTGCGCGATTTCGTCAATGAAATCGTTTTCGCCAGTCTGCTCCTCGACAAGTTGGGGCTTGAAGGTCATGGTTGATCATGGCAACAGCAGGCTCTTGGCCTTTTCGATCTCCTCAAAGAGTCGGCGGCGGTAGCTCTGGGCCCGAATCACGAGAGAGCACGCTGCAGCTCGGGTATTGTGAGGCGGCGTGCGACGACTTGGCCGAGTGTCACGCCATGCTGTCGGGCCGGATTCTCCAACTCGGGCAAGCGGAATTCCATGGCTAAGATAACGGGCTGGAAAGCAGCGCGGAACTGATCGGCTTGCTTGCTTTCCCGCCAGTAGGAGAAATCGGCTTGGTGTGTCGTGGCATTCTCAACGACTACATAACTGACGCGATCTTGTAATCGTGCCGCCCAGCTCAGAATGCTCTCCACACTTGCGGGATCGGGAGTGACAATACCGATGGCGGTGAATCCCACTCCTGTGGCTGCCACGTCCTCGAACATGCTGTCGAACCAGTCATGGGTGACCTGCCCGGAGCTTGCGCCCATATCGGCAAGGATGATCGGAGCACCTTCTGCCAGGTGGTCGACGAAGGCGTCCAGGCCGGCAGCGGTGTGGATGTTGACCTTGGTGACCATTCCGTCGAAGTAGTGCTTCAAGCTACCGCGAGCTTTGTTTTCTGTGTCGAGGTCCAGAAGTTTGACCGGAACATGGCGATCATCAAACCATTCGGCGAGAGCAAGAACAAAACTCGTTTTGCCGACTCCTCCCTTCCCGCCCATGGTGAAAATGACGCGCTTGGAGACGTCAGTTGGGTTAGTGGAATCGACGATGTTGCCTTCGGCGGGTTCAGTAGCAGTGGGCTGGTGCATGTGGGTTACTCCTTGCTCTTTTGATTACGCTGAAGGCGCAAAGGTTCGTCTGGGTTGTATTCGAAGAGAACTTTTTTCTTGTGTGTCTTTGGCGGTTGGTCTTTAACAGCCTTAATCGTCCTTGTAGTTCCTTCCAGTGACTTCGAAGTACTTACAGTGTCTTTGACATCCTTACTGTCCTTATAGGTACTTATATGTCCTATAAGTTCTTTCTTGTCCTTCTTAATCACCAATACTTCGCGCGCGGCGGGTGCGCTGCGCTTCACGCTTGACTTAGTGCGGGCTAACACGAAATCATTGACCGTACTCGTGCCTACCGAAAGGTCGCAAGATTTCTTGAGCACCTGGGCAATCTCGCGATAGCTTCGGCCGCGTTTCCGCATCTCAAGAATTAGCGTGCGATACGGTTCCAAACGGGAGGGGGGTTCCTTTGCAGGTAAGGCACTGAGGATGGCTTGGAATTTCGGGTCCATGAGAGTTCTCCCAAAGTCAATGAGCAAGATCGATGACCGCAAACGTAGGGTTACTGCTACAGACGTTAACGGCGATCAAAAGGATGGCCGGACATGTGCCGGATGCACACCCGACAACCACCGGATACCAACCGGACGGCGAGTCCGGTCGCGGATATGACGCCGGACCTAACGCGAAGCGTTAGGGATGGTGTCTTCGTACGACCTGCTGCTGTTTGCATGATTGTTCCATACGAGGTTGTATGTACAGTAGGTGCACACTCGTAAGTCGAACCTGCGGCTCCGTCCGCAGTAGCCTATCGGCATCGGCGTGCCTGGTAACGGGCGGGTCGAAAGTTGCCGAGACAACATACTTCGGTCCTTGGACACGGACAAGTCCGCGAGGAACTGTCCGCCACTGCCAGCGTCAACGCGGTGGGAAGGTCAGGCTGGAGGATAGGTCCAACACACGTGAACTGCTTCAGGCACCGTTAAATCCCGCAGAGCCAAAGACGCTGACAGGCTTTAGCCAAAAGGCGCGCAGCCGGTTGCTCCATCTGAGACTTGGGGCACACGGACATTATGGCTGCCGGTGTAAAAGGCAGGGACTAACTCCTTCGTGTCACGCAAACGGAACAGGGTAAGCCCGTCATCTTGCCGGATTCCGGCAGGTGTCATCGCAAGGTGCGCCGTTGAGATGGCGGGTAGAGGAGGCTGGAAAAAGCGAATGCCGCTCGGTAATGGAGCGGATAGGGGTTCGAACATCACTCCGCTGCGAAAGCAGGCAGACTTCCAGCTGGTCGTGGATGACGAAAGAACTTACAGAATCTTCGCAGGGGGAAGAGCAAATGAACGCAACACATCTTGCGTGTGCGTCCTCCGGCCCAACTTCACAGTGGGATCAGACCAACTGGCTCCATTGTGAACGAACGGTCAGGAGACTGCAAGCGCGTATCGTCAAGGCTACTCGGGAAGGCCGCTGGGGCAAGGTGAAGTCCTTGCAATGGTTGCTGACCCACTCGTTCTGCGGTCGCGCCTTGGCCGTGAAACGAGTAACGCACAATCAAGGTAAAAGAACGCCGGGAGTAGACGGAGTAACTTGGTCTACTCCGGCATCGAGATACAGAGCCATTAACGCACTGCGGCGGCACGGCTATCAGCCGCGACCGCTGCGGCGTGTTTATATCCCGAAGGCCAACGGAAAACTGAGACCGCTGGGAATCCCCACGATGAAGGACCGCGCCATGCAAGCTCTCTACTTGCTGGCTTTGCTCCCGGTCGCGGAGACCACTGGTGATCCGAACTCCTACGGCTTTCGACCGGAACGATCCACTGCTGATGCCATCAATCAGTGCTTCCGGTTGCTCACCCAGAGGACGAGCGCCGCGTGGGTATTGGAAGGCGACATTCGCGGCTGTTTCGACAACATCAGTCACGAGTGGATGCTGGAACACATTCCCACAGACAAGGAAGTGCTGAGGAAGTGGTTGAAAGCGGGATTCGTGGAAAATCGAACTCTGTTCCCCACTGAGGCAGGAACGCCCCAAGGCGGGATTATCTCGCCCACGCTGGCGAACCTGACACTGGATGGATTGGAGCGGCTTCTCAAAGAAACTTTTCGCGTGAAAAGGGTCGATGGGAAGCACTGCAACCCGAAAGTGAACTTAGTGAGATATGCGGATGACTTCATCATCACCGGCAACTCGAAAGAGCTGTTGGAGAATGAAGTCAAGCCTTTGGTCGAGCAATTTCTTTGCGACCGGGGTTTGCAGCTCTCACCTGAGAAAACCTGCATCACGCATATCGAGAGCGGATTCGACTTCCTCGGCCAGAATACGCGCAAGTATGGCGGCAAACTCCTGACTACACCGTCCAAGAAGAACCTGCACGCCTTCTTGGAGAAGGTTCGCACGCTCATTCGTAAGAACCCTGCGGTCAAGCAGGAACATTTGATCTGGACGCTCAACCCGATCATTAGCGGTTGGGCGAACTATCACCGCCACGTTGTGGCGACTCGGGCGTTTCGGAAAGCGGAGATGGTTCTGTTTCACTGTCTCTGGCGATGGGCCAAACGTCGGCACTCGGAAAAGTCGGTGACCTGGATTACCGAGCGGTACTGGCACCGGCTGGGACGGCGCAGACGTTCGTTTGCGGTAAGAATGCCTCACGGCAAACCGATCCTGGCTCGGTTGATTGACGCGACCGAGACTCCGATCCGGCGACACGTGAAAATAAAGTCGGACGCTAACCCGTTCGACCTACACTGGCGTGCTTACTTTGAAGATCGCGTGGTCTTCAAACGCTCCGGTGTCTATTACCAAGAGACCTGATCGTCGCGTTGGGTACACCGGCCTTGTCATGCGACAAGGCTTTCTACGGCTTGAGCCGGATGAGAGGAAACCATCATGTCCGGTTCTTAGGGGAGGGAGCGGCAGCAATGCCGCTCTCTTACCCGACCTCTCTCACTTCTGTCACCTTTATCGCTGTCTCTCTCTCTCACTTCTGTCACCTTTATCGCTGTTCCTGTCATGGCTGTGGCGTCACACTGAAGCTCCCACCGCAATCTCCTTCAACCTTCTGAGGTCAAGCTTGCCTGTACCGAGATAGGGCAGAGACTGCACCGTATATGAACTGATCGGATCGGGGCTTCCAGAGATGCGGCAGGTCGGATTTGCTTAGAGCGTCTAACAAAACCTCATCTCGTGTGTAATCAATTAGGTCAGAGCCCAGAGGACCTGCGGTTCGGCACTAGAAGGTGGCGCGCAGCCCGAACTCTAGTTGTCGGGGAGCGCCGAGTGAGTAGACACCTGTTCCCACTCCGACTCGATCAACGTTGTGGCCAGTGGAAGTCGTCCCGTTGATCTGGCCGGCGGCACCTGTCAGCAATCCGTTCAGGGCTGTTCCCGGCAAGTCGAAATTGGCAAAGTTGAAAAGGTTGTAAAAGCCAGCACTCGGCTGGATTGTGATCCTCTC
The DNA here is from genome assembly GCA_035946775.1 of Candidatus Sulfotelmatobacter sp. Taxonomy (GTDB): domain Bacteria; phylum Acidobacteriota; class Terriglobia; order Terriglobales; family Acidobacteriaceae; genus Sulfotelmatobacter. The sequence continues at coordinate 6,973 of DASYZA010000019.1, forward strand.
TCCTATCGTGTGGGACCACGCGACTTTCAAGTCCAAAGCGCGCAACCACGAGAGATTGACTTGGCCGGCTGGGGCCAAGGGGACAGGAGGCGCGACGGCGCAAAGCGAGCTTACCGGCAGACCGTTGGGGTTGTTGTAGCACAGCGAGTCGCCAACACCCAGTTGGGCGGGTGTGAAGAGGCTGTTCTGCACCAGTACTTGTCCAGCTGGAGTGAGTTGCAGCGCGACGTTTTTGTTGTAGCTGGTCAGCACCCGATTGATGTTTGACGCAGTGATGCCTCGGTCAAAATTTCCGACATGCGTTCCAGGCACAGGATCTTGCACGGTACCGTCCCCTGTGAAATCGGTGCGGAAAATCTCACCAGGTCCCTGGTTCGTATTGGGCACGACCAAAGAAGTCGAGAGGGGACTCCAGAAATGCGATATGACGCTTAACTGAAATCTGCCGGGCAGATCTGCGAAACCGCCGAACGAAAACTGGTGCGTGCGATCCATCACCGACGGCCCGAAGTAACGATTCGGCTTTGCGTTGTCGAGGGCACCGACACCGAAGTCCTGATCCGACGCCAGCGCATTGGTGGGAGTACTACCCCCGGAGTTCTCAAACCTTGACAGGGCATACGAGACCTGAAAGTTCAGCGCCTGCACTCCGGCAAACGGGTGCGACACATTCTCTGACATCTTTATTTGCAGCGCGTTGTACTCCGAACGCCCAATTGGCTTCATGAACACAAGTGCGGGGCCATGCGGATTGATGCCGGCAAATGCGCAACCATAGGTACCACCCGGTGAAAGCACTGACTTAAACGAGCAGACTGCGCCAAAGTCGGCAGGCGTCGTAAGACCATTGTTTGCGAAGTCGGCAATCGTCACTGATCTAGGTGTATACCCGGCCTGGTTTGGTCCATCTGGATTCTGCGGGCACAGGACAATGGCTTGATCAATGGATCCGACTCCACACAAGCTAAGCGTTGCGGCGATCGCTTCTAGAGCCGCAACCTTGTTAAAGTACTGCACATCGCCGGTATGGTTTTCATCAGTCGCCAACAGGTAATGCGTCTGCACATTGCGCAACAGGTCGGCGCTCAAAATGATGCCCGGACGAATCTCGTGCTGAATTCCGATATTCATCTCCACCGACCGCGGCGTGCGGAAGCTCGGGTCGTACAGGTAACTGAAGGATCCCAAGCCTTGTTGCAGCAGCGACCCCACATAGTTCGGGTTGGGTGCGGTCAGACTGAACGGCGAATCGACCCGATATTCCTGCTCAAAGGCAACGATCTGTGGGGCCATCATTCCGATCGCGATCTGACCGCCATTAGCAGTACCGCAAAAGCCAGGAGTCAGCGTTTGCGTGGGTGAGATCGCGATTGGTTGCGCAAGGCCGGTTCCCTGGCAGGCAGTAGGCTCCTGAGCGAAAACATTACCAATCGCTGTGCGGTACTCGGGATCCTGGGGAGCGACGATAGTTAGGACATTCTCGTAGAACAGCCCGATGCCGCCGCGGACCACAGTCCTGGCCTTGCCATATACATCCCATGCAAAACCGAGTTGCGGCGCGAAATTCGTTTCTGGGTTGCGGACCGGATTGCCAAGACCGGGGATCAGGGCGTTCAGTTGCGGAATCGCCGGGAACTCGCTGTCGCTGCGACCAGGCTCGCGCGCATATCGGATACCGTAGGTCAGCGTCAGGCTCCTTTTCCATTTAGAACTCGCGCCTACATAGGCACCGAGGCGGTGATAAAAGTAGGAACCGGCCGGAAGCCCTAATCCGGGGAATGGGGTGAGATAGCCCAGTCCGTTGCCTACACTCACGGATTCAACGGGATAATTCAGTGGGTTCGAGACTCCTCCCGGAAAACAGGGTGTACCGACACCACAAGAGTTAGCCGCAAACGTTTGTTCATATTGGCCGACGTTCGTCGAGAGATACGGCGCAAGCTCACCAAACGGCACATAACCAGCCGCGGCAATGCGATTAAATGTAAATCCATATCGAAGGATATGTGATCGTGCAGTCTTACTGCCATCGTACTTGATCTGATGATTGCTCTGCAGGATGATCCACGGGGCGCTGCCTGAGGGTCCTATCACAAGTCCCGTGTTTCCCATCGTAAGATCCAATGGGCAGTCGGCGAAAGGTAAGTCACTGTTTCTTGTGGCGTCATTCTGGTTACGTGCCATCTTGAGATACCCCAAACGAAAGCTGTGGCTGAAGCTACCGCGCCCCAAATCAATTCCGACCACATGCGATCGGGTGACATTCTTGCTGCGGTATATCGAATAACCGAGCCCTCCGTTAGCGATGAGTGGGTTTCCGAAGTAACTAAAGCGATAGAACATGTGTATCCCGGGGAATTGATAATCCGCCTTCCCCATAAGGTCGGTCTCATGGAACGGCGCATAAAAGCTGCCCGAATATTGCTGAAAAGGTGCAGACACCAATACAGGTGCTTGCTCGTGCTGCAGCGTGCGTTCAGCATCAAGGAAGAAGAAGAACTTGTCTCTTATGATCGGTCCGCCTATGCGCCCGCCGTATTGTGAGCGTTGAAAAGGCTCCGAGAGACCGGGGGGCGCTGGTAGCGCGGCAGAGAAGGAACTGTCACGGAAGAAATCGAAAGCCTCGCCATGAACCGCATTGGTCCCGGAACGCGTGGTCACGTTTACTGCGCCGGATGTAGTCAACTCAGTGGAGAGGTCATGGCTGGACTGGCTGAGTTGGAACTCGTAGATAGCGCTAGCCGCAATGTTAGTTGTAATTGAGCCAAATGTTTCATCGGACACATCGATGCCGTCCACTTCGACCCGCGCCGCGCGGCCGAAGCGGCCGCCAAAGGAAATGGAAGAAAAACCATCTTTGCCAAAGTTGCCTCCATCTTGTATCTGAACGCCCGGCTCCAACTGCGCCAGGTCTAGAAAATTGCGGCCGTTGACGGGCAAATTCTCGATCTGCTGTTCATTAACTACACCCTGCACGGTAGCCTGTTCCGTGTTCACTTGAGCCAACCAGTCTTCTACATCCACTGCTTCTTTGCCACTTCCGATCTGCAAGGCCACATTGACGGTGGCCGTATTGCCGACGAGCACGGTCGTCGTCAGATCCGCTGACTTAAATCCTTCGGCTGAAATCTGAATTCTGTAATTGCCGGGAATCAGAGCTCCTGAATTGAACAGGCCGGCGGAGTTGCTCACCAGAGCCATGAGCTGTCGAGTGGCAACGTTGGTAATAGTGATTTTCGCTCCGTGGATTAATGCTGCAGAAGGATCGGTGATCGTGCCGACAATGCTTCCAGTACCAGTTGTTGTTTGAGCAAGCAGAATGGGAGGGCAGGTTACCAGAACGAGAATCAGATAGTGTGCAAAAACGTGAGGCCCAAGTTTTCCAGACGTCGTCACAGATGCACAGCCTTTGAAAATCGAACCTATGGATTCACAGATGCTTTGTCCATTTTTTCTTGAGAGCGTCCGGGAGCGTCGATGCGAGCTGCCGGTAACCCCATGCGTTGCAAAAGGTTCGTAAACCTTGGATCGGAGTGGAGCGGATCCAGTGGGGGGTAAACGCCGACTTGGTCAAAATCGACACCCGCCGATAGGTGGCCTCTTTGCCGGTAGCCTTCCTCCAGCCAGTAGAAGGCAAGATCTTTATCACCCGTGGCTGTGTAAGCAGCGGCGATGTTAATTGGCATGAATGCCTGTTTCGTGCTCTGTAAGTGCGCGAGTACTTTGGCGTACTCTCGCATAGCTGCTGTATAACCAGAAGTGGCGTATGTATTACCCACCTTGACCGCCACATCAGCGTAGCCAAAGAGTTTTATTGTTTGCTGCAATTCCCCAATCGCCTCTTTGTATAGTCCCTTTGCCGCATAGAGTTCGAAGAGTTTGCTGTGAGCATAGCCGTCGTTCGGGTCCTTCGTAAGACTCCTGAGAATTTCTTGAATTCCTCGATCATACTCACGTCGTTTGAACAACGCGTAAACAATGTGGTCTTGATCTGGGTCAAGCTCTTGCGCGATCTCAAACTCCTTCCATCCTTCATCCGGTTTTCCCAGAATGTCGAGAAGGTCTGCGAGGTAGTCATGGGCCCAGGCGTCATTGGGATTAAGAACGATGGCGCGCCGGAAATCTGCTTCAGCCTCGTTCCAGCTCCATGCACCCTCCTTGAGATCGCCTAGCAATACCCATCCCGCCGATAGGGTAGGGTCGAGTTGTAGTGCCCTCTGCACAAATTGTGTTGCAAGTTGCATGTCCTCGTTCGAAGACTGGATCTTCAACTTGTGGGCATTTGCTAAGCCAAGGTAGGCGAGGGCAAACTTCTGGTCGATCTCGATCGCACGCTGGAAATGATCAACGGCAAGTTTTAACTCCTCATCGCCAGACCCCCTGCTGAATCGGTTCAAATCGTAAGTGCCTTGCAAGTATTCATCCAAAGCACGGGCATCTACGACCCTCGATGGTGTTGATGCGGACGATTGATTCCGAGCTGCGACACGCACCAGAACTTGATTGGCAACATCTTCCGCCACGTGTTTTTCGAGCTGGAAAGTGTCGCCCAGTTCTCCCTCGTAGGTATTAGCCCAAAGATGTTGGTCGGTGCAAGCTTCGATCAGTTGGACCGTGATTCGCACGCGAGTGCCGGAGCGCTGGATTGTTCCTTCGACGATACCGTCAACACCCAACTGCCGGGCAATCTCGGGCAACGACTTCTTGGTTTGTCTGTACTGCATGGAGGAGGTCCGGGAGATTACCTTCAGCGAACCCATTTGGGCCAAATCGGTAATGAGCCCGTCCGTCATTCCGTCCGAGAAATATGCCTGTTCGGGATCTGCGGAAAGATTCTGCAGGGGTAACACAGCAAGCGCGTGGATCTGCGGAGCGACGCTTAGAGCCGCTGGCCTCCACCACAACTTGACCCCTGCAATAACTGCCAATACGAGCGTGACCGCGGCGGCCAAACCGGGCACAATCTTCATGCGGCGGGGCGGATTCGGAATTTCAGCCGCTGACTCTCGAGTTGGAAACCCGGCAATTGCCTCAGCATCACCGCTTCCACTCACCGGCGCGATGAAACGGTAGCCCTTCCGCGGAACCGTCTCGATGAAACGAGGCGTTTCGGCGCTATCGTCAAGAGCGATCCTGATCTGTCGGATGCAAAAATTCAGCCCCTGCTCAAAATCGACAAATGTGGCGCTGTCCCAAAGTTTATCTTTGAGCTCCTGGCGCGTGACGAGCTCACCAGGGTGGGAAATGAGAGCTCCCAGAACCCTGCCTGGCTGAGGCTGTAGACGGACAGGTTTTCCCTCTTTACGTACTTCGCGGGTCTCAACGTCGAGTTCAAAGATGCCGAACCGGACCCATCTGCGCTCCCTATTACCCGCCATCGAAATCTCCGGTAAGGGCTGCAATTGCGGAAATCATTATATCTCCTTCTTCTCCGCCCAGATGACGCGCAGCCCAGGGCGGGCCGCCGAGCAGGCCAGAGCCAGACAAATCGCATTTTAGGCATTAAAGAGCACAAACTCATAAAGAACTCATACTTTGCGCATTGATTCTCAGGCAAGGGCGTGTGTACCGTACCCGCACGGTTGAGCAGGAACGCGAGCGCGATTGGTTGGTTCCGGGCGACGTAGACAGTGGGCTGCGTTCGGCACACGGGTATGTATCAGTCGGTTAGCGATCTTTGGGGTCTCAACAGAACGCAATGAGAAAAGGAGCTTCTAATGAAAAGTAAAGTTGCACGTAGAACTCTGGGACTTGCCTTTGCAGCCAGTCTCGCCATGACTGTTGCCGCCTCCGCACAGTCGGGACCATGTTCGATGGCTCGCGCGGCAGGCAGTTACTCTTTCACCGACAACGGGACAGTGCTCGGTGTTGGGCTCAGGACGGCGGTCGGAGTATTCACCCTTGACGCGGCCGGAAACATCACCAACGGCTCCGCTACTTCCAGCTTGAATGGCACAGTGGCCGTAGAGACGTTCTCTGGAACTTACACCGTGAATCCCGATTGCACAGGAAGCGGCACCGCGAAGATCTTCTCCTCGGGCGTGGACATCCTGAACCTCACGATGAACTTATCCTTCGATAACGGGCTGAGGGAAATGCGCGCGATCTTTACCTCGCTCACCGCGGAGCCCGGCAACATCCCCTTGCAAAGCGTCATTTCGCTTAACGCCGTAAAGCAATAGTCAATGTTGCATCGCGAGAGTCCTGGGATAAACCGACTGAATAAAAGGTCTGGTGCGGCAGAGTGGCCCCAAGAGGGTGCGGCACGGAGTAGCAAAACAGGAGGGTACCATGAAATACGGGATCGCATGCACCAGTCTGGCGATCGTTCTTGGGGTCACCGCCTGGCCAGCACTGTCAAGCCTCGCAGCGGATCAAACGGGACAACATAACAGTCTGCCGCGTTATACCATCTCCGCTCTCAGCACACTCGGCGGAACCCAAAGCCAAGGCGACGGCATCAACAATAAGGGCTGGGTCTCGGGAGATGCGAACTTATCCGGTGACCAAACGCAGCACCCCACTGTATGGCACGACGGTGTCATCACTGACCTTGGCACTCTCGGCGGACCAAACGGTGCATCGGGCTTTTCTTTCAAGAATGATCGCGGCCTGATCGCCGGCTTTGCTCAAACCGACACTCCAGATCCCCTCGGAGAAAACTGGAATATCTATTGCACTTACCAGGAGAGTGGAGGCCCTGTTTGTGATGGCACCGACTTCATCCTTGGGGGATTTGTGTGGATCGATGGGGTGAAGATTCCTCTGAAAACGCTGGGAGGCAACAATGCCCAAGCAGCCGCAGTTAATAACCGGGGCCAAGTAGTCGGATGGGCAGAAACCTCCACCGTCGACGCCAGTTGTGTTGCTCCTCAGGTTTTAGACTTTGAGGCCGTCATCTGGAATCCATCGAATCACCAAGTTGATGAACTCCAACCTTTCCCAGGCGACGCGGTTGGCGGTGCGCTGGCGATCAACGACTTCGGCCAAGTTGTCGGTGCTTCCGGGAATTGTGCGCCCGTATCCCCCGCAAGCGCGACTCATGCCGTGCTATGGCAGAACGGCTCGGTCATTTCCCTGGGCACTCTTGGCGGCGCATTCACCAACGCGGCTTACGACATCAATAATCGCTCGCAAGTCGTCGGTGTTTCGGATTTGCCTGGCGACACAACGGCCCACGCGTTCTTTTGGGAGAACGGCAAAATGAGAGACCTCGGCACTTTGCCCGGTGACTTTTTCAGCGTGGCCTTTGCCATCAATGTCAAAGGCCAGGTGGTAGGACAGTCGTGCGATCAGAACGGCAACTGCCGCGCCTTTATATGGCAGAACGGAGTGATGACCGACCTGAATGCTCTCGTTTCACAAAGTTCTTCCTTGGTCCTCTACGTAGCCAACGATATCAACGACCTCGGAGAAATTGTAGGCCAGGCCGTCAATCCGGTTACAGGCATTGCCCCAGCCTTCCTGGCGATGCCCACACCAGCGGGTGAGTCCGTCGAGGCTGATGCAGGGCAAGTTGGCGGGAATGCAGGCATAAAGGCAAAAGTCGTCCTCCCCGAGAAAGTTCTCAGGTCGCTTCAGCAACCCAAGGGATTTCGTAGGTTCGAAGTTGTACCAGTTGCCTGGAAATAGGAATTTGCAGGCTACTTGGAAAATCCGAGCCTTGCTCTTGCCCTAGCCATGGGAATTCAATAGCTCAACTGTGAACATCGTATGGACGACAATATGCGAGAGATTCGTTTCATCTTCACATCTATCGTACTGGCTAACGGCATGGCCTTAGCGACTGTCATAAACGGCGCCGGTCGAAAGTTGGCTAATCAGGAAGATTGATTTTCATCGATGTCCATCTCTGCAGAAACGGTCTGAACATTCATTTACGACCGTCGTGGCGATACGAACACGACACATGGGTGGCACATGAGGAGGTCGCAATGTTCACGAAAGTATCACGAATTGCTTTGTGATGTGTTTCGCGCTGCTGCTCATCGTGCGGCTATCAACCAGCGCACAAACGGTAACAGCCAGCATTCCGGTAGCTAGCACTCCGGCTGCCATTGCAGTGAATCCACTCACAAACCCGATTTACGTTGCGGACCCGGTTGGGTCGGCGGTGGGACAGGTCTCGGTTATTGACGGTCGAACGAACGGAACTACCAGTGTAACCGTCGGTAGAGTGCCGATCGATGTGGCTGTAAGCCCCATTACCGACAAAATCTACGTTGCGAACCGAGGAGTCCTTTTCGTCGCGTTTCGATTGGAAAGTAGAAAATACAAATCAGCAACGCCCCAGCCCCGGACCTCGGCAACACAAAATTCCAATTCGGGATTTGCCATGTTCACGCGGTGGGCTCGCTTTTCGATGTACAGCCGATTCGCCGCAGTGTGAGGGACAAATGACCACGAAGGGGCTGACCTTATCTTGCTCTCGTTGCGTAATCCTCTTCCTTTTTCTAGCCTTAGGCACAGCTTGTGGCGGGGGGTCGAATGGCGGAGGTAGTACAGCTACCGGCAACACGATTACATCGGTTTCGGCATCCTGTAGCCCGCCCTCAATCCAGGTTGGGCAGACCTCACAATGCATCGCAACTGTCATGGGCTCGGGAAGCTTCAGCACCGCGGTCAGTTGGAGCGCCACCGACGGCTCGATTAACTCCTCCGGATTGTTCACCGCGCCAGCCAGCGCAGGATCTGCGACGATTACTGCCACCTCCTTACAGGACACGAGCAAATCGGCCACGGCTCCAGAGACGGTGACGCCTGCGGCAGTGGTACCACAGCTGGAGGTCAACATCGGTCCGCTGTGGGTTGACCAATACAGCGATTACGTATTGAACGCGAATCAATCGATCTATCCCACTTGCTCTGCCGAGCTGAGCATCAGGCAGTGCACGCAGAATTTTCTCTCGTTCTATGCGGGTCAGGGTATACGGGGCATCCGGTTTCAATTCGGCCTGGGCGGAGGCGCCGGCAGCACACCCTTTGATGCGAATGGGAACATAAGCGCGGTATGGCTCGAGAACCTGAACGAATTCTTTGCGGATATGAAAGCCGCTGGCATTGAGAACGTGACTCCAACCTCCACGCTGGCTCAATCGTGGTCGGGCTCTCCTTCAGGCATCAGCCTCACAACCATAACCGTTCCCTACCGCCCGGGTCCCAACTGCCCGGCAGGCACCGAGACGCTTGCATTCTACCCATGGCTTCCCTATGGACTCGATCCGACGGACAACTACTATCCGGCCGACAAATCGCAGAACGAAGCTTATTACTGCTCCCCCGAGAATCCTATGTTCTGGGGGTGGGCACCGTTTATTTCTCTTGTGAGCGATGTGGCACTTCAGGCCGAGAACGTGGGGATCAAAATCGAGGAGTGGGATATCGAGAATGAGGTGGATTTTTGGAACTTTACGAACATGGCACGCGAGATGTACGACCCCATCACGGATACTCCAGTGCTGGCCCTCGTGGGTGGCGCTTTGCAGGAACACGGTTTTAGCTCCGGTGCCGCCACTTTCTCGGTCCAGACACCGTCGGTATCGACGGCCGGAGCAGCCTGCGATTCTATGTTCGGAGATTCCGGCTACGCGATCTTCGAATCGCTTCTGCTGGCGGCCGAAACAGGAGGATATATCGGGGCAATGGGCGATTTTCCCAACTCGATTTCAGAAGCTAACGGCGGGTTGCTGTGCGGGGGTACGAGCTTCGGCATGATTATCATCCCCAGTCAACCGACGAACTGGAAGCCGACTGTTTTCGATTTTCATGTCTATCCATGCATCTTGGGTGCGAGCGGATGCGATTTGACTGCGAATGTGGAGAGCACGGCAGCGCTGATCTACAACGCAGATTGGCAGTTTATGCACAACCATCGAAATGCGGACAGCAATGTTGCGATGATCGGGGAAACAAACTCCGACGCACCGAATACTGCCTGCGACGGACACACGCAGGCGCAAGCCGCGCAGAACGCGAGCGCTTTCGAAAGCAGTGAGATGTTCACTGTAGGAGCGGCGCTCACTGTGATTCGGCCCTGGGCCTACCTGGTGAGTCCAGGCGGCGAGGTCTGCCAACCTGTGGTGATTGGATGGCCGACTGGAATCTACGCGGACTTTTGAGTATTTGAAGGTATGTCCCAACTTGCAACTCAGAAGTGCAATTTGCGACACAAAATTCGTCGTCTTTTAGGTCACGCATTGGTGGCGATAGTTGATAAAGGATAAAGAACAATAATTCGGAGAACTACTAAGAGCAGCCTGCCGCAGAGCATAACAACGATCGTGTGGGCTTAGGAACAGGCGTTTGTTCGTTGGGCGTTCCGCGACGGATCGAGTTCGGACTGCGGCTCATTTTGAGAGAAAACACCTGAAAGATGCCAGAAATGCGGTTCACTAGTTCCGAGCATTTGGTGAAAAATTAGGTGCTCATCCTCACGCCGAAATCTTGTAACCAGCTAAGGAGAAGGCTTCAACGAAATGGCGGCAAGTGGTATCGAGATGCCGATGTATTGCTCAGAAGTCCGTTGGAGGGTAACTTCTATTCCCGAGCAGTTAAATCGAGGGACGGATCGAGGACGACAGGAGGGTGCCGTTTGGTGACACTGGCCAGTGCGGCACTGGCCGAGGGTTCGTTAAGGGTTCAATAAGCGTTTCCGAGGGTGTTCTAGGGGTCTCAGGGAGCCATCCGTACCCTTTGCTTTCAATTAGTTACGGACCCTGAGTTCTCTGTCAGGGTACCGTTCTGCGTGAACTCTGTCGCGAATGGTCGGTTCGCGGTCGACAGGTCAAAAAGCTTGGTTTCGCCGACACTCGGTATTCATCTGAGTGGCAACTGTGTGTCCCTTAATAGTTGATCTTAAATTTCGAACAACGCTAGCGTCGAACAGTGCTCACGATTCGTGCAATGGCCGGCGGGGAGGGATATGCCCAGAGACATCTTCAACAGAGTGACTACTACGATCAAAAGCGTACCGTCGAAGGCCAGTGGCATGGCCGAGGCGCGGAACTGCTAGGCCTATCAGGAAGGGTCTCGTCTGAAGATTTCGAATCGCTCCGACAAGGTCTAGATCCGAAAACTGGCGAGTTTCTTCGGCAGCGCCAAGGCGCCGATCGCATCTCCGCCGATGGAGCCGAGCAAAGCAAGGCGCGGTCTCTCTATGACATGACGTTCTCAGCACCAAAGTCAGTCTCTGTCATGGGAATTGTAGGCGGCGACGACAGATTGATTGCCGCGCACGAAACTGCTGTTCGCGAAACCCTGCTGGAGGCGGAGAGATACTCGGCAACTCGGGTCCGCCTGGCAGGCCTTAACGAAAATCGAACGACCGGAAATTGGGTGGTGGCTGCCTACACGCATGACACAAGCCGGGAACTCGACCCCCAGCTCCATACGCATGCGGTGGCTGCTAACCTCACCTACGACGGGACAGAGGCACGATGGAAAGCGCTCCAGGCGTCCGGTTTGTATGAGCGCCGTAGCTATCTCACTGAGGTCTATCGGAATGCACTAGCCCGCGAAGTGTGCGCTCTGGGTTACGAAATTGAAAACCGTCGCGACGTTGCCGGCAAAAATAGGGGATTTGAAATCGCCGGCGTGTCCCAGGAGATCCTCGACAACTACAGTAGGCGAAGTGCACAGCGAGATGCCGCGATTGAGGAATTTACTCAGAAGCGTGGGCGTGCTCCAACTGATAATGAGGTCGCGGTCCTCATCCGCGAGACGCGGGCAGACAAACTTCAGGAGATTTCGACAGAGCAGGTCCGGTGTCGTCAGTTGGAGAGACTAACTCCGGACCAGCGAAACATGCTTGGCAGCCAACGCCAAGAAGCAGTAAAGCACAGTTCACCGGTACGAATCGAGCATCGGGTGGCTGTCGCGTCACTCGGGCACGCACAAGAACATATCTTCGAACGATTGTCAGTCGCCAAAGAACACGAGGTCCTGGCTGAGGCACTCCGACGTGGTCGTGGACAGGTGGAATTGTCGGCTCTCCAGGGCATCGTTTCCCGAGAACGTACAAGCGGAAATCTAGTTGGTGCCGGCGATGAGATTGCAACGCAAGCGAGCCTCCTCAGGGAACGCGATATGGTGGCAGTGGTTAACCGCGGACTGGACCGATACGACCAACTCGGTAACAGCGGCAACTTTGAACCAGCGCCCGAACTGAGAGACGAGCAGAGACGGGCGGTCGGGATGGTTCTTGATTCCACAGATCTGGCCATCAACGTTCGAGGTGCCGCCGGGACCGGCAAGACGGCGACGCTCCGTGAAATTGACCGTGCGCTGAGGGAAACCGGAACACAAGTTGTGGCGGTTGCTCCGACTCGTAGTGCCGTTGACGAATTGCAGAAAGTCGGCTTTCGTGACGCGATGACTGTATCGCGGTTGTTGGAAGATCAGGAGTCACAGCGCTCGCTCCCAGGGAAGGTTCTGATCGTTGATGAGGCCGGCATGGTGTCTGGCCGGCAGATGCATGACCTCCTCCATCTCGCTGAGGATCATTGCGCGAGGATTGTATTTTCTGGGGATACTCGGCAGATTCGCAGCGTCGAAGCCTCCGATGCCTTGCGAATTCTCGAAACAGAATCGGGTCTTAAGAACGTGTCACTGACTGGGGTACAACGCCAGGTCAATCCGGAGTACCGAGAAGCCATCAAGATGATGCGTAGTTCCCCAGAGGAGGGTTACGGCAAACTGGAAGAGTTGGGTGCTATCCGTGAGGTGCACATCTTCGATCGAAGTCAGGCGGTCGCGGACCTTCACCGCGAGTTCCGAACTAAGGGACAAGAGACTCTCGTCGTGGCGGGCACACACGAAGAGATTTCGCACATCAACGCAGCGATCCGTCAGGATCGCAAGGAGCACGGTGAACTGGGGATGGGGCGCGTCTTTGAATCGTATGTTTCCCTTCAGTGGACAGCAGCCCAAAAGCAGGATCTTTCCAACTATCAAGAGGGGCTCGTACTTCAATTCCAGCGGAATACTAAGCTGGCAGGCCGCCATGAGTCACTCGAAGTTGCTCAGGTTGGGCCTGAATCTCTGGTCGCTCGCAAACGTACTGGGGAGGAAATCGCGATCTCGCCGATACAGGTGCGCGCTTTTTCGGTGTACGAGCGTCGATCCATCGAAGTGGCTCCCGGTGACTCCTTAATGCTGACCGCAAACCGTCGAGATTCTGATTTTCGCGCTACGAATGGAGAGTTGGTAAAGGTGAAATCTGTTGATGAGGCTGCGATTCGTCTGGAAGATGGCAGAACTATCCCGCCAACTATCGCGAGTTCACACACGGCTATGCCATCACAGCCCATCGCAGCCAAGGCAAAACGGTGGACAATGTCATCATCTCCGCAGATGCGATGAAAAAAGAATTGTTCTACGTAGCTGCTAGCCGAGGGCGCTGCGGGATAGCTGTCGTGACCAGTGACCGCGAACTACTTCGAGAGTCGGTGGGTGTATCTACAGCGCGGCAGTCTGCAATGGAATTGGTCAGAAAGCAGCAACATGAGCATGGCTTCGACAAAGCACCGGAGATGAGGCACGAGTCTGGTGTCGCCGGGAATCATGTGCCTCAAATCGGAGGACAGCATTCAATTCCCACCCAGGCGGGCGAGGCAGAGAGGATCTCCGACCGTGGTATTGAGCAAGACATCGGTCACAGCCTCGGGCTATGA
>DASYZA010000020.1:0-4480 GCA_035946775.1 Candidatus Sulfotelmatobacter sp.
GCGCGATAGAGCGGCCGAAACCAGGCTTCAACCTCGAAACGGTTCATGCCGTTCGTCAAAGCCGCGATAAATTCGTGCCAGATGGACCCGCAGGAAATGAGCGCCGCTGCCAGAATCTCAGACCATGTTCCGACGCGGACCCACAGCGCCATGGCAGCGATCATCGCCATGAACGACAAAATCGAGAGAACCGTTTTCCATAACAAACCGGCAGAGGCGATGTTGCTGCGCGCTGGCTCGGTGCTCCCGCTCATCCTCGCAATCACGGTCACGTTTAAACCAAGATCGCCGAAGACGAGTGCAGCGACGGAACCAATCATCAGCAACAGCGTGATATCGCCCAGACCCGTGGGCCCGAAGCGGCGTGCCACAACCAGGAAGAACATGATCTGAAACAGCCGCGACGTTTCCGCAACATGTTTCAGGGCGACGTTGCGTCCCAGCGTCCGATATCGGCTGGAGCCGATTGGCTGAACTTTTCCGTTCATGATTCTTGCGGCGAACCAGGCAGCCCCAGCGGATCAATCGACGGGAAAGCATTGGGAGAGACAATCCTTACCGGCGAGTCCGGGTTCTTGGATTCCACTGGCACACCGGCCAGGAACGGTGCGGAGACTCCCAATCCGAAAATGAACCACGCGTGCCCCAGCGCATAAGGAAATCCAGTCGTCTCGCTCAAAATCAAGGTCAGGCAAAGGGTGGGAAAAAGGATCAGGGCCCAGCGATGCCTCTCCTCGGAAGCACGCCAAAGCCGCATCACCTCGTCCGCGATAAAAACGGCAAATGCCGCGAATCCCACGATCCCGAGGCTAGCCAGCACCTCCATCACAAGATCAAATGATGGCGCTGCGTTCCAGCTCACACCCAAAATCGGGTACCGGAAAAAGGAGTGCGCCGCCAATCCTATGCTGTGTAGTCTTTCGAGAGCCGAATATCCTTCCGCCTTATAGAGAATGGCGAGATCAATCAATTCACTCACGATCGGGACAGTAAGCATCGCGGCCACCGCCAGAGACACTGACAACGCCCCGACGATTACATAACGCCACCGGATGACTGCCGCGCGTGCCAGCATCAGAAGTATCAGAACCGGCGCAAGGACGAGTCCGATGTAGGCCGTCGTCGCCGTGCTTATCAGCAATCCACCTGTAATGAGCAGAAGGCCAAACATGTCCCACTTGCTGCCGAGTAATGGGCGCCGTAAGCAGACCGCGCCGAGCAGGACCGAAAACGCCAGCAGCATTGAAAATGCGAACACCGACGGCTCAACGCCGACTGACGATATTCGGTGCAGCCCTAATTCCGAGAACACTTCTGAGTAGAACTGAGCCGATGTCGCCTCACTGTTATTGAAAAGGAATGCGGGGTATGTGTGCCCGGTGAGGATGCACCACAGTTGAAGGAATGCCCACGCTGAGGCGAAGATCGCCGAAGCCACGTAGGTCTTTACGCTCTGCAACAGTCTCTGTGCGTTGCAGTTCTCCACCGCGACGAAAATCGTAAACACCACGCCAAACGCGAAGTACCCGGTCTGTGTGACTCGTTCGGACGTGAGTCCCAGCGGCACGGTCATACTGCTGTACAGCCTGTAGTCCGCCACCCATGCGGTGCCGCTTAGAAGTGCCGGAACGAGCAGCGAGATAAAACTGCACGCTAGCAGTGCCGTAAGCTCGATCCTCGACCTTCGAATTGACACCCATGCTGCGCGGTGCCAAAACGGCCGGTCGGAAATCGCTGTCCGGACCATCCATAAACTGCCCATGAATATCCAGGCGGCGATCCCCTTTTCTCCGCCGCCCCAGCCGATGTTCATCACGGCCATCGCCGAAAACGGGATCAGAAACACCGTCGCCACATACAGCATCCGCGGCGCGAAGAGGAAGAAATACGCGCCAACCAGAAGCAACCCGATTCCAGTAATTGGAAAGTTCACAAAATGCCTGGCTCTTACATCCGTGACAGCCCGACATAACCGGCTGGATCTGACGCTCCCAACAGCGCAGCCCCTCAGTGAACTACTTCTCGACACGCGTGCTGAGAAAAGGTCAGCGTAAGTCCTGCACCATCAACAAAACCGCGAGCATTTCTCGGCACGCTTTTGAATGGTCGCTCTTTCGGCGTTTCTTCGCTTTTGCACTCATCTGGGGCCGACCGGTTCGATCGCAGAGGCATCCACATCTACCACGACCGAGCGCTGAATCAGGTCGATCGAGAGCACCACACGCAGATTTCCCTTCCACCGGAGCAGCATTCCTTCGAGCCCCGCCAGTGGTCCTCCCGTGACGCGCACCTTGCGTCCGACATTGATATAAGGATGTGGCTCCGCACGAACCCCAGTCCCCAACCCAGCCCGCAGCACATCAATCTCGTTTTGCGGCAGTGCCGCCGGTGTGCCGCCGAACCCAACCAGGCTCGCGACGCCGGGGATCTGCAAGATCTGTAAGCGGTTGCGCAACGCCATGTGTATGAACACGTATCCCGGAAACAATGGAAGTTGCAGCGTCACTCGCCGGTCCTTCCATCGCCTCACAGACGCATATAGAGGTAGGAAGCATTCGACATCTCGCGCTTCCAGTTGTTCCGCCACGCGCTTCTCATGGTTTGCGCTCGTGTACGCGGCGTACCAATGCGGCTCGACATATTCCCTCGGCAGAGCAGGCCACACTGAGGGTGGTTCGACCGCCGTCGGCCGTTCCGCCGGAGTCGTGTTTGCGCGCGCAGAAGCGGTGATCATGGTTTTCGACTCGCGCAGTCCCTTCTTACAGCTTCGCCCCGTCACTTACAGGGTGTCTGTGACCTAACCCTTAGTGCTGAAACTGCTTAGCCCTAAACGAACAGAACTCACTAATTACGGTCGGCGTGCAGCGGCTGCGAATCGCCGTTCTCGTCTGTGCGGATCGTGTCTTCTGCGCCGTTCGGAGCTTCACTCGATGCCTGTTTTAGCCGCGTCCCGTTACGGCCATTCTTCGCCACCCACGGTACGCTCGCACGAACATCGGTCCACACCTGCGCAGCGAACACTTTTCTCGCGTCAGTTGGATCGGTGGCTCTCCAGGCTTCCACAGCCAACACCCATGTCATTCCGGCAGCGAGAGCCATGAGCATGCCGAGGAACATGATCAGCAAATGGGGCGGAAACGATTTCTTTTCCGGCAGGTTAGGAGGATCGAGGACCCTTACGCTGGGCGTCTCCTTCGCTTCTTCCACTTTCGCGGCCTCATACTGTTGCGTGAGCGTCTCAGACACGGCCTCTTCGACTTTCATCCGCCGATACAGATCGGCATACGTTACGCCCAGCACCGGAAGCTCGCGGATCGTCGGATAAGGCATTCCCTGGTCCTGACTGGCTCCTGCCGCGCTTGGCGTCGCCTTTCCGCCGAGATTCCGCAGCTGATTTTTTAGCTCATCCACGCGCGCCTGCGTTTCGCGCACTCGAACATTGTTGTCCGTGAAGATTTGTCGCAGGCCTTCGAGCTGCGTCTGCGCCGCGATCAATTGACCCTCAAGCGTGGCCCCGGCTGTTATCATGGCCTTGCCCTGTTCTTCGATATTGATTGCACTATTTTTGCTGGCGAATTGACTGAAGTTTTTCTCTGCCGACTCCAAGCCGTTCTGCACTTGCTCGAGGCGGCCTTCGAGGAATACGCGTTCGCGGTGGGCCGAAGACGTGTTCAGATTTACGACTACGTTGTTCAGCGCCTGAACGTATTCCGCCGCCATTTCCTGCGCTCGCTGCGGTGAGTGGTCAACCACCGAGATATCAATAATTTGGCTCTTTCGGTCCTGAGAGATATCAGTCTTGGCTGTGAGAGCCTTCCGGGCGCTTTCCCATCCGCGAGTCCCGTAAACTTTTCGCAGATCGAATTTCGTGATCAGGTCGTCTTGAACGGTGCGGCTCTGCAGGATCCCGATGAAGAGGTCCCCTGTCGTTTTCAACCCCAACAGCTCAGTGCCGAATGACCCGAGCGATCCAGCCTTGCTTGCCAGCGCCGCCATGATTGCCATGCCGCTTCCTGTCCCCTGGTCAGGAGGCATCAACCGCGCCGTCGACGTGAATTGCTTCGGAATCAGAAATGCGATCACAGCAGCGGCTAGCAAGCCCACTCCGGCAATTCGCGCAAGGGACTGCCGGTGGCTCCAGAGCAACGCCAGCCTCGCGATCGATTTCTCGCGGGCGGCGCGCAGATCCTTTTCGTCCAGGAGAGGTTCCGCGAGATCGAGTTCCTCGTGGTGTGTTCGCTCGGTTCTCATCGCATCTTTGCCCATCGCGTTTCGCTCAGATCAATCGCTGCGTCAAATCCTCATTACAGCCCTAATCGGATGTATCCCTGCTTTTACCCCGCAAGCTTGGCCAGAACGTCAGTTGAATTGAGGAGGTGAGGTCGGTTTGCGGAGTGGGAGCGAGCACGGGGAAGTTCCACTTTTCGTACTGGAACGCTCCGGTCAGGCTGAAACTGTTGTTCGCCCAAATGTCCGCCGT
>DASYZA010000021.1:0-4365 GCA_035946775.1 Candidatus Sulfotelmatobacter sp.
GTCACAACGGCAGTCAGTGTGAACAGCGGATTCTTCGCCAGGACGCGAACGGCGATGCCAAGATTCTGCGCCATGCGGAACCCTCCTGCGCAGGGAATAGGGTGGACGTAACTATACGCCAGGGAGGTGCTGTTTTTGACGCCGCATTTGTGATCCGCGGAGTGTTACCCACTTGCAGAATTCGGGATCCAGCACAGGACTTCCAGAGGACAACGAGATTGTTGAGGACAGGGATACATGGTGAGCGCAGAAGGAATCGAACCTTCAACCTACTGATTAAGAGACACGACAAGCCACAACTTCAGTTCTTACATTAACTCACGATTAACCATTAACTTACACAAGTCTTGCGCGCACAGAGAACTGGTTTCAAATGCTTGAAATGCTATCGATATTTGGTAATGTACAGCCACACTTACAGCCACAAACCGCAAGGATTTATTTGGGAGCGGCAAAGGCGCCACAATGAAGTTGTGCTACAGCTATCTGCGACCGGCCCCAGGCAATACGGGCAACGGGAGTCTGCAACTTTTCCCACCCGAGCATTTCCTGTATCTCCGATTGCAGGTAATCTCCGTGGCTCCAGACCGGGGACAGGAGTTTCGAGCGTTGCCCTCTCGGAGACAGATTCCGGACGAGTTCGTACCCGGGAATTTGCACCCTTTTTATGAGTTCAAGGATTTCCCTGCGAGGCAACTCTCCCTCAGCCAGAAATGACAGCAGGACCATGAGTCCATCCGTATCAATTCGCAGTTCAAGGGGCAGCCCCTCCACAATAGTCTTGCCGCTTCGGAATTCGCCCAGTGGGTCGTACCGGCAGTTGTGATTCCGGACGTTTTTCTGGCGCCCACGATGGACCAGACGGAGGCCTCTCGGGATATCGTTCCCGTGTTTGTCTTCGGATGCCAACCACTCGACCCACCCGGCCTGGACGCTAGTGATCATGTCCGCGCACGAATCACAGCGCCAACCCTTGAACCTGTCGCGCCGATTGCTACGGTGCTTATTTCTCATTTCGTTAAATCCGCTCGTGTTCTTCGACACCGAGAGGCTTGATCCTAGGCTCAGGAAGCCCTGCGCCCAAGGATGAGCCTGTCATGCGATGACTGGCCTTCTCGATTCATGCCGCCAGTCCCTTTCGAAACCCGTTTCGAGCAAGCCAACTTCTAGCGGCCTGAGCGTCATCCTCACCAAGCTCGCGACCGCCCTGATGGCAACCGCAAAGAAGCCTCGCTCGCCAGTCTTAAGACATTCAAGGGGATCGGAACACCGCAGGACTCGCCCGCTCTCTGCTCTCACTGGAAGTTCCCGTTGTTGATCCAATCCGTCGGACTTATTCTTGGCACTGAGATGAATACGCAAGCAGCTTTCGCGATTTCCGTGCTGTTGGGGAACGCGTTTTGGACCTGGCTTCATCGCTTGGGTGGTGCGGGTTTGCTCATCATCGGCATCATCGATGCTTCAGTTGTCCCGATGCCAGGCAGTATCGACGTATTTCTTATCATTCTGGTGGCGCAGCATCCTGAAGACTGGCCCTATTACGCTTTGATAGCTACTTTCGGTGCTGTTACTGGCGGTTATATTACCTATCGCCTTGCGGGAAAAGGGGAAGAGAAAACGCTCGAAAGACGAATCGGGCAGAACCGGGCGAACAAGGTATATCAGCATTTCAGGATGCATGGCTTTGTCACGGTTGCCGTTGCCGCCTTGCTGCCTCCGCCTCTTCCGACCAAGCCAATTTTGGTCATTGCAGGCGCATTGCACTATCCCAATAGGAAGTTCCTGGGTGCACTCGGTGTAGGACGAGCGGCTAGGTACTTCGCTGTCGGCTATGCTGCCCATATCTGTGGCCGTGCCGTCGCCGGCATATTCTCCCGGCATTCGCAGCCAATCTTGTATACGTTTATTTGCCCTGGTCATTTTGGGTGCAATCCTCGGTGTGGTTTTTGTCAAATGGTATCGCCCCAAGAAGAAGCATCAGGACCAGCCGCAACAATGACTTTGGCGCCAGTGAATGGTGCAGCGGGATCAAGGAGGTTAAAGAATCTTTATTCTGGACGGCTCCGTTATGAATCCGTAAAGAGTTGCTGACGAGTATGGCCCTTGGCTAGCGGCGGAGGCACAAGCGGACCGGCGAAGTCCTTGGTCCAGTGCCAATTCTTTATTTCTGGCATGTCTTCGAAGTGCTCGCGAATGTAAACGTGATGCTCATAGAGCTTGCGGTTGAACATGTCGATCACATCCGAAACCTTGGAGCGCAGTCGGGGAACATATTTGAGCGCATCCATCGCCAGATGAAACCGGCTGAGTTTGTTGACCACCACCATGTCGAACGGAGTGGTCGTTGTTCCTTTGTCGATGAAGCCACGCACATGAAAACGGGCCTCATTGGAACGCCCGTGGACGATACTGTGAATCGCCCAACGGTAGCCGTGGAACGCAAAGATTACCGGATCATCCGGTGTAAAGAGAGCTTCGAACGAGATATTGTCCATGCCGTGGGGGTGGTCGTCGGGACTCGCCAGAACACCGAGATCCACGAGATTGATGACGCGAACCTTGATTCCCGGAACGTACTTTTGAAGGAGCCAAGAGGTGGCAACGGTTTCGAGCGTAGGCACATCGCCCGCGCAAGCCAGAACCACATCGGGTTCCGTGTCGCCATCATTTGAACAAAAGTCCCATTTGGACGCGCCTCGAGAGCAATGTTCCACGGCTTCATCCATGTTCAGCCATTGCAACTCGGGTTGTTTCCCGCAGGTAACAATGTTGACGTAATTGCGACTGCGAAGACAGTGGTCCATTACGCTCAGCAGACAGTTCGAGTCGGGCGGATAGTAGACGCGGATAATTTCGCTACGTCGCGCGAGAGCGTTGGCCACGAACCCTGGGGCCTGATGGCTGAAGCCGTTGTGATCGTTGCGCCAAGCATGACTGGTAAGAAAAACGTTTAGCGAAGCAATCGCCTTGCGCCACGGCAACTCTCTGCACTGTTCCAGCCACTTCGCGTGCTGGGTCACCATAGAATCGACGACCTGAGCAAATGCCTCGTAGGACGAAAACACTCCGTGACGTCCAGTCAGCAGGTAGCCTTCGAGCCAGCCTTCGCAGCAATGCTCGCTCAGCACTTCCATGATTCGCCCGTCCGGGCTCACATGGTCATCTATCGAAATAACTTCGTTCAAACTGCAGCGCTGTGTGGCTTCGAAAACGGAATTGAGACGATTGGAGTTCGTTTCGTCCGGACAAAAGAAACGAAACTTCCTTGGATTCAATTTGATGATGTCGCGCAGAAACTCACCCGTTTTGCGAGGGGCCTCTGCCAAGACCTGACCAGGCCCGGGTACATCGAGCGCATAGTTCGTGAAATCCGGAATATCGAGTTCATCAAGCAAGCGCCCACCATTCACATGTGGGTTAGCGCCCATCCGATGCTCCCCGGCAGGCGTCAGCGATGCCAACTCCGAAATCAAGCGTCCTTCGTGATCAAAGAGCCTTTCTGGGTCATAGCTCTTCATCCAGGCTTCCAGTAGTTTCAGATGCTCAGGATTTTCTCGGACATTGGCCAGTGGAACCTGATGGGCACGGAACGTGCCTTCGATCGGAACGCCTTCCACTTCCTTCGGACCCGTCCACCCTTTCGGAGTGCGCAAGATAATCATCGGCCAAATGGGTCGTTGCGTCACTCCATCTTGTCGCGCTTTCCGCTGGATTTCGAGGATTTGCGCATGGCAGTCGTCCAGAGTCTGGGCAAACGACTGATGCACCGCAATCGGATTGTCGCCTTCCACAAAGCGAGGTGCATAGCCGTGACCTCTGTAGAGTTCCGTCAGTTCCTCGTCAGTGGTGCGCCCTTCCACCGTTGGTCCGGAAATCTTGTAGCCGTTCATGTGAAGAACGGGCAGTACGGCACCGTCGCGCTTCGGATTAAGGAACTTGACGCCTTTCCAACTTCCTTCGAGCGGACACGTCTCGGCCTCACCATCGCCGATTATGCAAGCAACGATCAGTTCAGGGTTGTCGAACGCGGCGCCAAATGCATGCAGCAGAGAGTAACCAAGTTCTCCTCCTTCATGAATCGAGTTCGGCACATGCGGCCCACAATGGCTGGGCACCCCGCCCGGAGTAGAGAATTCGCGGAATAACAGACGCATGCCGTATGCGTCCTGGGTGATTTCCGGGTGCACCTCAGAATAAGTCCCTTCAAGATATGAATGCGCGTTCAGCGACGGGCCACCGTGCCCAGGTCCCGAGATGTAAATAACGCTTGCAGCATGCTCCTTGATCAGTCGATTCAAGTGAACGTAAATGAAATTCTGTCCCGCCGAGGTGCCCCAGTGTCCTAGCAAGCGAGGCTTGATGTGT
>DASYZA010000022.1:0-1589 GCA_035946775.1 Candidatus Sulfotelmatobacter sp.
GCTGACCGCACTGGGGAGCGGTGGAATGAAATTCGCAGCGCTCATACTCTTGCTAGCACTTTTCGTCTGCCCAGCTTGCCGTGCGCAGGCGGACCAGCAGGAGGTGAAGCACCACGGGATGATGCATGCCATGGACGCGCAACATCTTGTATCCGAGACTGCGAAGTTGAGCGTGTCCAACAGCGCCGCTGCGAACGAATTGACCGTCCGTGTCGGACCTGTGGACTTACCTGCCCACACAGATCACATGGCGGCCGCTCAGCCGCCGGTTTTCTTCCTAACCATCCCGTTCGATGGCTGGCTCACCGCATTTCATCCGCGGCTCGCGAATTCCCGCAGCCGCCCACTTCCCAACCAACTGTTGCACCACGCCGTTTTCTATGACACGGAGCGCCCGGATTTTCTCTGCCCCAAAAGAGAGGAACATATCTTCGGCGCGGGCGGTGAAATGAACGATTGGCCCGCCATCCCTGGCTTCGGCTACCGCGTCAAGAAAGGTGACCGCATTCGTATCAGCACAATGTTCGCCAATCCAACCGCTAAGAATTACCCAGACGCATTTCTCGAAGTCCGCATCGATTATCACCTCGCACAACCGTCCTCAAATGCTGCCACCTTGAAGGATATTTATCCTGCTTGGTTCGACGTGATGGGTTGCGGCAAGTCCGAGTACGATCTTCCACCAGGACAAAGCACCAAGACAGGTGAATTCAAACTGCGCTTTTCAGGCCGTCTCTTGGGAGTCGGCGGCCATCTCCACGATTACGGCGAATGGCTCGTATTCAAGAATTCCACCACGAATGAGACCATCGCCACTCTGGCCGCGAATCTCGACCGCTCCGGCCAAATCCTTTCGATGCCCGTAAAGCTTTTCACTGATCTCTCTGCCGACGGTGGTGGTTTCGCGCTCCACAACGGCGACGTTGTCAGCGTCACCGACGCCTACAATAATCCCACCGGTAAGTCCCTGCCCGGCGCTGCCATGGGCATCGTCGTCGGCTACTTCCTCCCCGACGACCCCACTGCCTTCACCGCTCTCGGACATCAGCCACATCGCTAAAGCGGGAACCTGTGGGGCAAGAACCTTGCGGAAGAACGCGAAGGGTGCCGTGGGTTGCAGTCTTCAGAATTCGGTTCAGCGGAGGCCCGACCAATCGTCAGCGATGAGGATCGAATTGCTGGGATTTGACGGATCGTATTTGACGCCGACGGGTTGGCCCGCGACGACGCGTTCGAGACAGACTTGTTCTTCGAGACCAGTGATGTCCTGCGCCGCTTCGTAGGTGACGCCGGAAATGGAATACGAGTAGAGAAGCAAGCGGTGATTCATCGTCCTGTTTATCGCTTTCAGTTTCGCAGCGTGTCCGCGTTGTTCGGCGTCCTGCTCCACTGCGCGTTCGACAATCTCCACGACTTGGCCGTCTACGATGCGGCCAATGCGATTGAGATAAGAGCGGCGCTCGCGCTCCACTTCTCTTGAATCTTTCTTGCGGCCAAACAACCACGCATACGCCAGTGCTGCGGTCACTACGATGGCAGCAAGGACAAGGACCAGTTCGTGCCAGTGCGTTGCAACGATTTTCAAAAAT
>DASYZA010000023.1:0-2036 GCA_035946775.1 Candidatus Sulfotelmatobacter sp.
CATCTCGGGACTGGCTCTGTTCGGGGTACTAGCCTACTTCATCTCGGACTTCGTCGCTCACTAGTCCCAGGCTGAGAAGTGGCGAACGGGCGTAAGCGCCCGCGGAACGCTCTGGAAGTGTGCCCAGCAATGTCCGGATTCCGGCACGCTGCGTTCTCCACACAAAAGACACAGGTTTGAACGTGCTACAATTGGCGGCCTTGGATAGTTGCTTCAGCATCCGGCACTGAATCCCACACAGGACCAACTCATAGGCGGAAGAAGCTGTGCCCAAGACTCCCACGCCCAGTCCGACACCGATCACCTACGCCGACGCCGGTGTCGACATCAGCCGGGCCAACCGCACCAAGCAGCGCATCAAGTATCTGGCGCACAAGACGTTCACGCGCGGAGTGCTGAGCGAGATTGGCGGCTTCGGCGGCCTGTTCGCGGTCGATAAAACGAAATTCACCGACCCGGTGCTGGTCTCGAGCGTCGACGGCGTCGGCACGAAGCTGAAGATCGCATTCGACATGGATCTTCATTCGACCGTCGGCGCCGACCTCGTCAACCATTGCGTCAACGACATCGCCGTGCAGGGCGCGACGCCGCTGTTCTTCATGGACTATCTTGCGACGGGCACGCTCGATCCTTCGGTGGCCGAGAAAGTCGTTGAAGGAATCGCCGACGCCTGCAAGCACAACGGCTGCGCGCTGATCGGCGGAGAGACGGCCGAGATGCCCGGGTTTTATCCCGATGGCGAATACGATCTGGCGGGATTCATTGTCGGCGTGGTCGATCGCGAGAAGATCATCACCGGCAAAGATGTGCAAATCGGCGACATCATCCTCGGCCTGCCTTCGAATGGATTACACACCAACGGCTATTCGCTGGCCCGCAAGCTGCTTTTCGAAGTGGCGCACTACTCGCCCGAGACTTACGTAAACGAGATCAAGAATAAAGTCGGCAATGAGTTGATGCGCACGCACAAGAGTTACTGGCCGTCTTTGCGGAAATTGATCGACGCACAGTGTGTCGTCGCGATGGCGCACATCACCGGCGGCGGCATCACCGAAAATCTGCCGCGCGTGCTGCCCCGAGGAACCGCGGCGGCGATCGAACTGGGTTCGTGGCCGGTGCTTCCGATCTTCGAGCATCTGCAAGAGCTCGGGAAAGTTCCGCAGGAAGAGATGCTGCGAACCTTCAACATGGGCATGGGGATGCTGCTGGTGATTCCTTCCGCGAAATTCAAGAAAGCGCAATCGGTGCTGGAGCGCGTCGGCGAAAAAGCCTACACCATCGGTCGCATCATCAAGGGCGAGCGCAAAGTCACTTACAGCTAGCCATCCTAACCCGCGATTTTCACACTCCTTTAACACTCCCGCGCGCAAACTGGTCCATCCTTAGAAGGAAGAATCGGGAGGGGACTTTCTGATGAAACGCATTCGCAGTTATCGCATTGCATTGCTCTGCCTCGTCGTCATTTCGGCAGGGGCCACTTTCGTTGCCTGCAATTCGTCGAAAAATGGGCAGGCTGAAAATCAACAAACCAAGATGCTCATCGGCGCGGGCTCGACGTTTATCAACCCCATCATGTCGCATTGGATTGCCGACTTTCATAACATCCATCCCGATGTGCAGATCAACTACCAGTCGATCGGCAGCGGAGGAGGCATCCAGCAACTGAAGCAGGGCCTGGTGGATTTCGGCGCGAGCGATGCGGCACTCGACGATCAGCAACTGCAAGGCATGCCGCCTCTGGTACAGATTCCCGAGAGCGCTGGACCGGTGTGCATCACCTACAATCTGCCGGACCTGAAAGAGCCGCTGAAGTTAAGCGCCGCCACACTCGCTGAAATTTATCTGGGCGAAATCAAAACGTGGCAAGATCCGCGGATCAAGAAAGACAATGCCGGAGTGACTCTTCCGAAAGATCCAGTCGTCGTCGCGCACCGTTCCGATGGCAGCGGGACGACGAATATTTTCACGACCTACCTCACTGCGGTGAGCCCGGCGTGGGAAAAGAAAGTTGGAAAGGGAATCGCCGTGAGCTGGCC
>DASYZA010000024.1:0-1584 GCA_035946775.1 Candidatus Sulfotelmatobacter sp.
GCTGACCGCACTGGGGAGCGGTGGAATGAAATTCGCAGCGCTCATACTCTTGCTAGCACTTTTCGTCTGCCCAGCTTGCCGTGCGCAGGCGGACCAGCAGGAGGTGAAGCACCACGGGATGATGCATGCCATGGACGCGCAGCATCTTGTATCCGAGACTGCGAAGTTGAGCGTGTCCAACAGCGCCGCTACGAACGCATTGACCGTCCGTGTCGGACCTGTGGACTTACCTGCCCACACAGATCACATGGCCGCCGCTCAGCCGCCGGTTTTCTTCCTAACCATCCCGTTCGATGGCTGGCTTACTGCATTTCACCCGCGAGTCGCAAACTTGCACGGCCAACCGCTTCCCAACAAACTGTTGCACCACGCCGCTTTCTATGACACGGAACGCCCGGATTTTCTCTGCCCCAAAAGCGAAGAGCATATCTTCGGCGCAGGCGGCGAAATGAACGATTGGCCTGCCATCCCTGGCTTCGGCTATCGCGTCAAAAAAGGTGACCGCATTCGCATCAACACAATGTTCGCCAATCCAACCGCTAAGAATTACCCAGACGCGTTTCTCGAAGTCCGCATCGATTATCACCTCGCACGACCAAGTACTGCTACCTTGAAGGATATTTATCCCGCTTGGTTCGACGTGATGGGCTGTGGTCAGTCCGCGTACGATCTTCCCCCGGGACAAAGCACCAAGACAGGTGAATTCAAACTGCGTTTTTCAGGCCGTCTCTTGGGAGTCGGCGGCCATCTCCACGATTACGGCGAATGGCTCGTACTCAAGAATTCCACCACGAATGAGACCATCGCCACTCTGGCCGCGAATCTCGACCGCTCCGGCCGAGTCCTTTCGATGCCCGTAAAGCTTTTCACTGATCTCTCTGCCGAAGGTGGTGGTTTCGCGCTCCATAACGGCGACGTTGTCAGCGTCACCGATGCCTACAACAATTCCACCGGTAAGTCCCTTCCCAGTGCTGCCATGGGCATCGTCGTCGGCTACTTCCTTCCCGACGATCCCGCTGCCTTTACGACGCTCGAACATCAGCCGCATCACTGACGTGAAAACCTGCGAAGCAAGAAATTTGCCGAAAACCGCGAAGGGTGCCGTGAGTTAGGCTCTTCAGAATTCGATTTCAGCGGAGGCCGGACCAATCGTCAGCGATGAGGATCGAATTGCTAGGATTTGACGGATCGTATTTGACGCCGACGGGTTGGCCCGCGACGACGCGTTCTAGACAGACTTGTTCTTCGAGGCCAGTGATGTCCTGCGCCGCTTCATAGGTGACGCCGGAAATGGAATACGAGTAGAGAAGCAAGCGGTGATTCACCGGCCTGTTTGTCGCTTTCAGTTTCGCAGCCTGGCCGCGTGGGCCGGCGTCCTGCTCGGCTGCGCGCTCGACAATCTCTACGACTTGGCCGTCTACGATGCGGCCAATGCGATTGAGGTAAGAGCGGCGCTCGCGCTCCACTTCTCTTGAATCTTTCTTGCGGCCAAACAACCACGCATACGCCAGTGCTGCGGTCACTACGATGGCAGCAAGGACAAGGACCAGTTCGTGCCAGTGCGTTGCAACGATTTTCAAAAAT
>DASYZA010000025.1:0-4901 GCA_035946775.1 Candidatus Sulfotelmatobacter sp.
TGGCAGCAGGAGCCATTCGCCGGTGCTTCTTGAACGGTATCCGACGACGCATGCCCACTCATCATCGGGCAATGGGGTGTGCAATGCTCAGCCGGCGCCATGTGCCACAAGCACGAACCCAGGGCGGACAATGGCATGGCCAGCAGAATCAATACCAGCCCTGATGCCACGAGTTTGAACCGCCAAGTCATATTCTTCGACACGATACTAGCGAGACTTGCCCGCGCTGGCTGTGACGGAAATCACAGCCATCAGTAGTCGCGCTCACATCCCCGGTTTCGGCGGTTTTCTGGAAGAGGCGGAGTCCCAAAAAGCGTGAAAGACATTTGGCGTTCAAACCCGAGCCTGTAAACCTGCACGACATTCTTGACCGTCAGGCTGTCCAAAGTTGAGAAGGCGCTCGCACGAGTTTGCGCATGTCACGGAGTCTGGGGTTATTCATTGAGCTTTGGCATTGTGAGGAACTCTCAGGAAGTGCTATCGACTCTAATTGGACCCTGACTTCTTCTGCACAGGAAATTACATAATCCGTCGAGCTAGGAACAATTACAATGCTTCCCGCGCATTGTTTCCCACCCTTCTCGTACGATGAGGGGAACAATCACCAGCGCCGCAACCGGATCAGCCCACGTCACGTGCCAAAGGACGTTGACTCCAAGGCCAACCAGAGCAACCAATGAAAGGTAAGCGCACAAAGCGGATTCAGCGGCATCCGCTCTGAGCGCTGCGCTGCCCGTGACCGCTGATAGTTTCTGCTTTTCCTTGGCCAGCCACGGCATGATTGAGGCAGCGGCGATCAAGATAGCTATCCCCAAGTACGTGGTTTTTGCTTCACTGTGTCCCAAGAGTGTCATTGCAGAAACCACGGCCACGTAGGCCGCAAGCATGAACAACAGCACCGCCGCGATTCTCGCCGCGAGGTTTTCTGATTCTTCCTGCACGGCATGAGCGCGGAACCGCCACAACACAACTATCGCTGAGAGGAGTTCGATGGCACTGTCACCGCCAAAGGCAAGCAGCGCGGGGCTCCGCGCCATCCATGCGGCAGCCAGGGATACCGCGGCCTCCACAGTCATCCAACAGATTGTGATGGATTGAATCTGCTGGATACGCCGGAGAGTCTCTTGTTTTGGGATGTGAGCCGTCCTTTCCTTTAACCCGCCGGTGGCCAACGCTCCTCACGGTGTCAGTGACCGTGGCCCCCAAAACCATGGCCGGTAAGGTGTAGCACGACGAACCCTAACACCAGCACACCAATCACGGCGAAGAAGATCTTGACTCCTAGAGGCGTCTGGAAGTCAGGTTGCTGCGCTACTTTGCGCCGCTCCTGCTGCTTGCGTTGCCCGTAACGAGTCAGGCCCCACGGTTTGTATACTCCCAACGTCGTGACCACGAGCAGCAACAAAATCGCGAGGCTAGGAGCACGCACGAGTTCGGTTTTCAGCGGATCGAAGTCAGCGCTGAACAGCGTTTCAGCCGTCGCCCCTGATACACGCTTGGCCGCCTCCGCCATCGCCACTAATTGGTGCACCAGCAAGGCGAATGTGGCAAAAATGGCCAGCCCGAATTTCAGCACGATCCAGTAGTAGCGAAACAAGCCCCACGGTGTGCCTAAGGCCTGGAGAAGTCCCGTGCCGACCGCCGCGAAACACATCGGGATGATGACAAATCTGCTAATCAAGTCCATCGAGAGATAGGCGCCACGCACCACTCCAGCATCCTGGCTGGTCAGGCCGGCGATGCTGAGAACCAGGAAGGCGGCGACCGCGCCGAGCCAGCCGACCGAGAAGGCGACATGCGCGGTGATGGTCAACTTGCGGAGGGCGGGTGTCATCGCTGGACTTTCCTTTCTGATTTTTTACTGGAAATGCCGGTGGAGGATGTTCGCCCAGTCACGCGAGACCGACCCACATCGGAAATTGCTTCAGCGCGCAGCAGGGCCGCATGACGGTAGAAAAGGTCCGTGCTGCGAGCCAGAAACTCAGATATGGCGGTGAGTTGGTGGCTATCGAAATTCTCCAGCAGGGCCGCCACGTCTTTTCGTAATGGGTCGATCACGTCCTGGATAGGCGACCGCTCCAGTGCCAGGTGGAGGACCTGTTTCCGCCCATCGTGCGGGTCCGGTTCACGACGCAGATATCCAGCTCGCTCCAGCCTCGCGACCACACCGGTGATCGCGCCACTAGTCAGGCCAGTGATCGCGCCCAGATCGCTACCGGCCATTGCCCCGCGCTCGCGCAGCAAGTCGAGGCACTTGTGATCGGTTGGGCCCAGCCCCAGACGCTCCGCGACCGCGTGGTGAAACAGCACCACCGCAGTACTGTGTCGGCGCGCCAGCCGCTGGACGATCTCATCGGCCCGCTCATGCTTCCTCTTGCGTGCAGCTTCCATCGTTTCCTTCGCATCTACCTTTTATAATCGCTTAGATAGTAAGCTATACAGTGGACCCGAGGGCTGCTGAGCGCTTTTGACTATGACACCGAACCGAACCTCAGTTGCCATCAATTTGTCGCTCACCTTGGTTGCATGGATCACCACGCGGTCTCCGACTTTGAGGTCGTTGATGGAAGCGGCTGCACCGCCCTTCTCGTATTTTGTGTCGGCCAGGGTGTAAACGGTGACGGGGTCCTGGGCGGTGGTTTTGACGGTAATGGAATTGTCCGTCATGGCTGTCACTATCCCCATGACATGTTGCCCTTTGCCGTGAGCAAACAGACTTCCCGCTGCGAGCATAACAACTAGGGCTAGCGTGATCATTCGTTTCATTTTCTCTCCATGTCAGTGGTGCATCTTCGTGTTCGTTTTGGGTGTTTTGCCCTCGTTCAAAAACTGCTGTTCTTCTTCCTCCTCCGAGCGATCTGCGTCACTCTTAGGATTGAACTGTTCCATTTCCTTTATCTCTTGCGGAGTTATCCGAGGCAGGTGGCGGATAAAGAGAACAAGTTTCCAGCTGTCGTCGTCCTTGCCGGGGCCACCCCATGCAGGCATGCCGGTAAGACGAACGCCGTTATGGATGACGTAGTAGATCTCTCCGTCCGTGAGGTTCTGCGTCGGGGGCAGACGCATGTCAGGCGCTTTGGGGTAGAGATTTTGGCCGATTTGTGTCTTTCCGATTCCGTCATTGCCGTGGCAAATGGCGCAATGATCAGCGAAGTGAACTCGCGCTTCGCTGATAACTTCTGCTGTCGGCGCAAACGGATTCTTCGCATCCCGCTCGGAAGCAGGAATGGAAAGATGCCGTGCCGTCCTTGCGAAATAGGCCTCTATCGCAGATGGGTTGTCCCGCGCACTGAAACCACGCCGGATCGTCACCCATCCGAACGTAGCGGCTCCCGCGATGCCTGCAGCGGTGATCGATAGAAGAACAGCGCGTTTTCGCATGCGCTTACCTTTACTGTGGGCTTGCGCCCATCTGGAACGGGATGTTGACCTCACGCACCGGTTGGTCGATTCCACCGGGCTGCGAAGGAGCTTCGAGGCCGTCCGTGAGCAAGTAAGACTGCAGAGAAAGTGAGCTGGTGGCGAAGGTCTCCAGCGCGGTGGTGTAGGAGACTTCCAGCTGCATCAGAGTTCGCTGGGCGATGAGGACCTGCGGGTACGCTGCAGCCATTTCCCGGTATTTTTTCGTGTACATCTCGTACGCCTTTTGTGCCCTCGGTATCATCTGGTTCTTGTAGCGGTCGACCGCGGCTTGCGAAAACCTGTAGTTCTGGACGACGCTTGCCGACCGTTCCCGTAAGACAAGCTTCACGCGCTCGACTTCGCGCCTCGCCCTTTCTGCATCAGCCTTAGCGCTGGCAATGTTTCCCTGGTTGCGGTTAAAAATGGGAATTCTCACTCCCACGTCGGCAAAGCCCTGTAGTCCGACCGATCTTCTGTCAGACAACAGCTCGCCATTCTGCTGCAGTCCAGCGCGGAGATGCAGATCTGGAATCGGTTCCCGCTTCGCGCGAGCCAAGGCTGCTTCGGCTCGTTTGACCCCGAGTTCGGCGATTCTGACGGCTGGACTCTCGTCGACGATTTTCTCTACCAACTCATCCGCATTGACGGCCAGGGTGTCTTCGAGTTTTCCTTCGAGCTTCATCAAGGGAAGGCGCGGATTCCCCACGACGGCGGCCAGTGCTTTCCAAACCCGTTGCTGATTCTGTTCGGCCATGGTTACCGCGAGTTGTGCCTGCTGCGCTTCCACTTCCGATTCCAGCACGTCGGGGGCGTCCGCTTGGCCCACATTCGCGAGCTGATGGGAGGTCTCGACGACGTCGTCGGCAAGCTTGCTGAGCTTTTGCCGCAACTCCAGCATCTGCTGGGCAGCAAGAGCTTGGATGTAGGACATTCGCACGTTTGTGACTACCCGCACTTTTTGCTCGTCGGCCTCTGTTACTGCCTGCTGGAGCTCCTGGTCAAAAATCTTTCGATTCAGACCCAGCTTCCCGCCCAGCACGATGTCCTGCTGAACGAAAAAACCCTGCTCACCCCCTTGAAACGACCCGCCTCGGATCTGTTCGCCCTGGTAGCCGACAGTTGGGTCCGGGTAGAGTCCCGACTGCTTCTTCCTGCCTTCCGCTGCTTGGATGTCCGCCGCGGATTGCCGGAACGTCGGGTTGTTCTGCAAGGCCATCTGTTGCAGTTCTTCGAGCGTGATCGTCTTCTTCTCGGACACTGAAGTTTGCGCTAGCCCCGGGAGGGCGACCAGGAACAACGACGCAGCAAAACAGAATGCGAATCGGGTTGCACAACGGAGTTGTGATGCTGTTTCGGCCCTCACGTCTAGAAGTTTCACCGGCGTGGTCATGTTATTCATGGGGGTGCTCCATTCCCGGCATATCCATCTTCATTGGCTTATTGCCTTCCTGCTTTTTTCGAAGCTCCATGATTTGGTCGTACTTGTCTGGAGGCAGCAC
>DASYZA010000026.1:0-18264 GCA_035946775.1 Candidatus Sulfotelmatobacter sp.
CGCCCCGCGTCCGAATGTTGGCCCCAAACTGGAGACCGTGGGGCCGTGTCAAACACGTGCCTGGTTTTCCAGGCACGTCACCCCCATCGAACGCATCGACTTCACAACCAGATAATTGAACTCGTTGGTATCGGTGCAGCCACCGGCAAAGGCGAGGCTCTCCCAGCGGTTGACGGTTTTGCCATTCTTGTCCTGCTCAATAAAGTCCTTGTCTCGAAGCGCTTTGGTTCGCGTGGCAATTTCATCGATGGCCTGATCCCAGGAGATATCTTCCCAGTGATCGGACCCAGGGCGGCGCACCTGCGGCTTCAGCAGGCGGCGATCATTCACGATGTCTTGCAGCAGCGACGAACCCTTCGGACAAAGCGTGCCGCGGTTGATCGGATGATCCGGATCTCCCTCCACGTGAACAACCTGAGGCGTAACATTTTTCGCCCCATCGCCAATCGTATGAATAATGACGCCGCAACTCACCGAGCAATACGGACAAGTGCTCCGCGTTTGGGTTGTGCGTGAGATCTTCAGTTCGGAGGACTGTGCTTGTAGAGGCTGCAGATCGAAACCGAGAACCGAGGCACCTATGGCCCCAGCGGCTCCGCTCCTCAGGAAAGAACGTCGTGAGATGGCCATTACGCCTCCGCTAGGAAAGCTTCCATTAAAACTACGGCTCAAAAATCCCGTAACGGATTCCGCGAGTTGACGGAAAGTACACCGTTCGCAGCGCGGGTGTCAATACAGTATGAAACCAATGTTAACGCTGTGTTAAAAGCCAATCAGATTCGGAACGATTTTCGTGTACCCATGATCAGAAGCCCAAACATCGAGGACAGCCATCGCTATTTCATCGACCAGTGGCACGGCCCGGCCTTCGATCGTCATGTCCACATTCTTGAGATAGCGCTTGCAGCGGTCGCAAGCTTCCAGATGCACGTAGGTATATGCGTCGGCCGAATAGCGAGGCAACTTCTCCTTGTCCTCTTCGGCGCACCAGGGACAGGCGATCCTCCGAAATCGCCATTCCCGCAGGCAAAAAGAACACAGCAGCCAGCGGGCCGCGCCTTCCCCCTCCGGGCGTAGTACCGAAAGTTGCGGCACGCCGCCACAGATTGGGCAAATACTTTGGCCGTACCCCTCGTCGATAGGAACCTGTGATTGCAGATTTTCTGCAGCGGGTTGCAGACAAACTCGAGCAAAGAACGAATTCAGGAAGTTCGAGTCATCACGATCTGCGGCGAGCGCCGATTCCAGAATGTGACGCCAATGGTCCTCTCCCGCTTCCATCAGAACGTGTCCATGACGGCTTAACGGTTCGAGACCAGACTCACTGGCGAGAGCCAGGAGCCTGGGAAACCTGCGAACAGCGATGGTCGGGTCGATCTGCTCGCGGAGGCTAACTCCTGAACGTACTGCCGAATTGGAATTCTCGGCCAGTTCTAGCTGAAACTGCAATACTTCCTGGTAAAAGCGCAACAGATCCCGGACATTCGGGTGTGGCACTTGTAGATCCTGCGCCCGGTGGATCCGATCTTCCCACCATCTCCGGCAATCCTGTGGTACCCCCCTCGACACGGAATCCATATCGGAATTATCCCTCAAGAGTGCGGAACGCGGCTGGCGGTGGATCAATATCCTTATGCACATTGTGCGTCGCGCGTTTCATGAACGCTGCGCGGACCGCACTTTGCTCACATCGATTCGACGGAAGCGACCATGACAACAGTCGATCGGCTTGGTTTTCAGGTCCGATTGAGGACCCCAGATGGCATACGCGGTGCTTGCATTGCATTCTTGAGGGAGGTTAGCGATCCGGGTGAAACTCGGAACGTGCTAGTGGAAATGGTGCAACAGGCTCGCTCGCAGGCCGAATGAGCTCAAAATCCGGCACACATTTAGCACACCGACAGCCCGAAAACCCCGATAAAATTGCGATTTTCGGGTGACTGCTAGTCAACCTTTTGCGGTGGGCGTGCCGGCTTGCCTGGCCTTCGTCAGCTTGCTTGATCGAGAGTTCCCGTTCCACGCTGCTTTTCCTTTTGTTCTCGTTCGGGCGACATGGCTGGCCAGTCGCCGCGCCACGATTCAGGAGCGGCTGTATCCATGTATCGGATCCGTACGGGCATCACCGCGAGTTTTTCGGCAAGTCGAGCTTCACGACGCACCGGCCACCAGTCATAAAGAAAAATTTCGAGCGGCCTCCACATCGAAACCCATCCGCCGATGGTCAGGCTCTCACGAGCGATTTCGCCAAATCGGCTGCCCTTCATCAACGATGCGAGAAAATCGCCCAGAGCGATAGCAACTGCTAACGCGATCAAGCCGATTACCAGGCTCGTACGACCCACGCGGAACAGATCGCGCAGGCGCTGCCAAAGAGCCTGAGCACGCTGGTGGAAAAACTCGTGGACGGCATCGCGCAGCACGACAGCCTCATCCGGCAGTCCGGCAGGACGATCGAGGTCGACCAAAAGCGCGAGCGGCGCATCCCGAGGCATATCCTTGGCCCAGCCAACAATGAACTCCTCTGCCTTCGGATCAAGATCTCTGTTACGAAATGGAGAAGGGTCGATGGAGTTGAACAACTGCTTTAGTTCCGCGACATGTACTTCGATGACCGCGCACTTAGGTGGAAGCGGGTCACCCGCTGAATGCCTGCTGCCGTCGTGCTCCAAACCTTCCATCATCGTAGGATTTTTTGGACATTCAACAGCATACGCCCCTGCCTTCTCACGCAGCGACGCTTTCCACCAAAAACACTTGGCCTGAACTGCGCATGTTTCAGGGCGAGACTGCGGGAGTATATTGGGCTTAGCATCCGCGCAAACAGATCTCCTGTTTGTGTTCTTTGTCGGTGGTTCCTTCCAACAGCAAAGCGTACTGCCGGGCGTCGTGCAGAGTGAAAGAGCAGAGGTTTCGATGTTCTGACAGGTGGGCCGGCGCGAACAACTGACACGAGTGTTCGTCGAGCAGTGAAGAAATTGAGGTGAAGTTTATGGACGCAAGCAAGAACTTGCAGAATATGAAGCAACTTGATGATTCCTGGAACGCACAAGACCTTGCGACGTTCCGCCGCTATCACACCAAGGACTGCATCGTGCGCTGGCCGAATCAACCGCCCACCCATGGGGTAGATGCCCATGAACAGGAGGCGATTGCATTTTTCAAGATGTTCCCTGATCAGCACCTCATCAACAATCCATACAAGATCATGCTGGCGCAGGGTGAATGGACATGCACGGTCGCTGATTTCACCGGCACCATGAAAGGTCCAATGACGATGCCTGATGGAAGCGTGATTCAGCCCACGGGCAAGACCTTTCACATTGATTTCTGTACCGTCGCGCATTGGAACGAACAGGGCCAGATCGTGGAAGAGAATCTTTTTTACGATCTCATGGGCATGCTGAAGCAAATAGGCGTGATGCCGGGCCAAGCGCAGAAGGCGGCGTAACGAAAAGCGATTTCAAAATGGGCAGACGGATGCCAGCGTTGTTCATTGGGCACGGAAACCCGATGAATGCGCTGCTGGCAAACCCTTATACACAGCGGTGGGCAGCCATCGGCGCAACCCTGCCGAGGCCCAAGGCGATACTCTCGGTGTCTGCGCACTGGTACATCGAAGACGCGGCGGTCACCGTGAGCACTGCTCCGAGGACGATCCATGACTTCGGGGGCTTTCCGCGCGAGCTGTATCAGTTGCACTACCCCGCGCCAGGCGATCCCAAGCTTGCTGCGCGGGTCCAGAAATTGCTTGCACCTACGCCGGTGCGATGCGACGATCGTTGGGGTCTCGACCACGGCACCTGGTCGGTTCTGCTCCACGTCTATCCAGAAGCCGATATTCCAGTGGTTCAGCTCAGCATTGATGAAACGCAACCGCCTTCATTTCATTATGAAATTGGCAAGCGTCTGGCGCCTTTGCGGGAAGAAGGTGTTCTCATTTTTGGAAGCGGTAACCTCGTGCACAACTTGCATGCCTATGCTTGGGGAAGGCATGTACCGGAACCATACGATTGGGCTGTGTCGTTTGAGAATCGAGTCCGCGAGTTGCTTTTAGCCGGAGACTACAAGCCGCTCGTGAATTATGAGCACCAACTCGGGAGCGAGGCAGAATTGGCGGTGCCTACCCCGGATCATTATCTGCCTCTGCTCTACGTTGCCGGCACCCGCACATCATCCGAACTAGTCACGTTTCCCGTTGAGGGCGTCGATGGCGGGTCAGTTTCGATGCTGGCAGTGAAAGTGGGCTAACGAAATTCGCGAGCGCCGAGCACATGGTCAAGAGCTAGGGTTTCATCACGTGTGCGCGACCCCGCTCAGACGAATCGAGACGCTGAGTTTCTCAGTGTGCTTCCGGCACAAGAACTATAGATTTCCGCACACCGTCAACACCGAGCTCCCGGTGCTAAGGTTACGGTGACGTTAAGCTGCTTGTGTAAATACCGGTGAAGGTGGTGAGCGCGGAAGGAATCGAATCCACGCTTAAACGTAAATTCAACGACATGCAGAGCAGCGGATGACATCATTTAGCTTAGGAATCACGCCTAAACCAACAAACAGAGCGCAGATGGAGCGCAGGTCAGAATGCCCCGGGTTACTTGCATGGAATGTCGGATGCGATGCGCACTGACGCGCTCCGAACGTATCGGAGTTCACCTGACCCTGCTCTCCCTTCGGGGATAAGGGTCACTTCTCTCCGTATACTGCCACGTATCCAGACAAACCTAAGGGTTGTGATGTCTCCGCCATTTTTCCCCGTCCAGGGCTGTTTTTGGATGTCGACCGTTGGCTGCCCATATTCGCGCGTAAATATCGGGGTCATCGGGATTAACCGGACGTTGAACGAGCATGGCCGCCCCGTGGGGTTGAGCTAACCACTGTAACTCATAGTTTCGGAAACTTCTTATTCACCTCATCCGGTGTCATCCCGCTGCGCAGCCGGAAGGCCTCAAATACCCCTCCAGCAGAGGAAGCTTGACCCATTGCGAGTCCTACGATTAGAGAGCAAATGAGGAGTGAATGTGCGGCTCGCCACATTATGCGTGCAGAGTACGCTCACGCTGATGGTACTGCAAGTGTTCGCTCGGACCCTCAAAGCGCACGAAATACCCTGCTTTCGATGTAAAGCAGTGCGAACGGCACGGAGGACCAAACCCTTTGCGCGGAACCATGTGAGAGCTGCGCGAATCGGCACTGCGGGCATAAAGCTGAGTGCTAAAATCAACTTCCTCTGAAAAAGGCGTTCTCTTTAGGGGCGGAGGACAGAAATGCCTGAGGTGATATACCCAACAAGCTGCCGGCTGCGCGGTCCCTTTCTGCTCAGTTCCGAAATATTGACGAATCTCGACCGCATTGTTGCTGAACAAAAACCAATTTTGATTGGCCTGCGCGAAAAGCGAATCAACGAATACATCGCAGAAAGAGTATTAGAAGCCAAACAAGAAGGAATGGCTGACCCCGAGTTGGAGAGTCGCAAGAAGTACTGGACGGATTACGCTCAACAAACTGTAGCCGAGTTTTCTTGCGAGCTAACCGTCCAGTTTTCGGATGACACACGACTTGAAGCTGACTCATTCGCCGAGGCGTTGGCGCATTCGGAGTTTTCAAGTGTTCCGGCAGAGGGCTTTGACCTCTCTCTTAAGTGTGGCTCTATTGAGTTGCATCTGGAGGCAGAGTCTAATTTTGAAACTGACATGAGCCTGAAAGTCACACCAAGCAATGCCGAGGGAGCGAAAAAGCTCTTCGCTGATGTTAGGCGATGGATGAGAACCGTACAAGCTCCTCTGTGGCAACAGTGGTGGTGTTACTTAGGACATGCGAGATACTTTGTTTGGGGTCCCGCAATGATGATGATTATCATTGCGCTGTCAGTTGCGCTTGGAGGAACAGATGATAATTATTATAAGAAACAAGCGCGAGAACTCCTGCAACAAGGCGTGACCCAAAACAATCAAAGTAAAGCTATCGAGATACTCTTAGCACTAGAGTCAAAAGCCTCAGCCCCAACGGCGCATCGGCTCGGTCACTGGTATTGGTTTTTCTTCATTGGAATTTTTGTCATGGGTTTGATTCTCAGCTACCCGCCAAAGCTAGTGCTAGGGCTAGGGCGAGGTGACGACAAAATCAAGTACTGGAGAGCTTGGACGAAATTTGTGTTTATTGTGGTCCCGACATTTATTGCGACAAATTTTTTGTGGCCTTACTTATCTGACCTTGTAAAGAAATGGTTCGGTTAACAAAAATGGAAGCGATTTTCAATCCAGAAGGAATAACGATATCGTGGCTCAATCGTGAATACATTTACGATATGAGTGGCCATGCTGTTGCATTCATTAGAA
The DNA here is from genome assembly GCA_035946775.1 of Candidatus Sulfotelmatobacter sp. Classification (GTDB taxonomy): domain Bacteria; phylum Acidobacteriota; class Terriglobia; order Terriglobales; family Acidobacteriaceae; genus Sulfotelmatobacter. The sequence continues at coordinate 6,336 of DASYZA010000026.1, forward strand.
TTGGCGCAGTTTATCTTTACAATGGTCGTCAGATCGGTTGGTTCAAGAACGGCTTTTTTCGGGACGCATACGGCCAGGCTGTGGCTTTTGTACAGGGATGCAAAGGCGGTCCATTGCCACCTTTGACGCATCTGCCTCCTCTGCCGCCTCTGCCATCTATCCCGCCGCTACCTCCTTTGCCCCCTATACCGCGCCTACCTCCGCTTCCGACATTTAGTTGGTCAAACCTAAGTTGGGAACAGTTCTTAGGTCGGAGATAAGAACACAAAGGCAAGCGAGACAAGCAGCGTAGGGCGCTTTACTGATTACAGACATTGCCCCCGCAGGCTCGGGTCAAGTTATCGGCGAATACGACAGAGACGGTGCGTGACTGGATGGCCTTGTTATCGCCTAAGAGATGGGATTATTCTGTTGTGCAACATGCCGCCATTAAAAATCGGAGTTGGACCAAAACTCGACCGCGCCAAGAGGATTCGGCCGGGTAAAGGTTGGAGAGTGGTTGCGCCTGGAAAGAAGGAAGGCCGAAGAGCCATCCTCATAAAGAAATTTAAGGTGGGTGCCAAGACTCTGGCCGTTTTCCAAATACTGCCGGGTACGCCGTAACCCGCGCCATCGTCCACCTTACTTTTTCTTTTTCTTTGACCAATTCTCGCAGCAAGAGCGCAAAAAGTCCTAAGGCGCGAAAAACACTCCACTCTCTAGGTCGTCCCACGGTCTAAACATTTCTCAGAACATCTCTAATGCGGCGGCAACCGCCCGGCAAGACCACTGTCAACACCCTGCCGTGAAGCCTAACCATCTTAGAATCCGAATCGCCCCGAAACACACGGCGCATCAGGAACTCAACGAAGGCCGCATGCTACTGTGATGGTCGACCGAACCAAACACTGTCAATATGGAAAGAAGAACCGCCAGTCACCGTGACGGATATTTTCGTATTTCCGAACGTTGTTTCATCGCCGCCTTTGAGCAGCGCGATTCCGGTTGTACAGGGGCTTAGATCCATGTCCGCTCCCTTGATGCGAACGTTGGGCATACTAGCCCGTATGCCAATTGACCTCGCTTCGCAGTTAACATTCGCGAAAACGCGATACCCCATTGAGCTAAGTTTGCCGTTTAACCAGTCATTCTTCGGGCACTGTCCGTGGCCATCCGCATACTGTGCAACTAAATTAGTAGCAGCCTCCTGAATTTCAGATGCTTTGTCGGTATCAATTACGGCGACATTAACGTTGCATACTGGCTTGCCAAGAGTATCGTTTGTCGAGCTCGGGTTGAATGATGGGACATTGAGGCTCTGTGGTGGATTCGGCTTAGCTGGTTTTTCTGGTTCGGCTTGTTTATTTTCTTGCGGCTTGCCATTAACATTGATCTCGGCGCGCTTAAAGGTTGAATCTTCAGATCCTGGCCTTGTCTTGAGCACAGTGTTGCATGGGATTCCATTTACCGTTAAATCCTCAAAATGCCCTCGTGCTGCTAGGTCAATCGTAGGTACATTCGGCCCGCACGGAGGTGTGGCGGCACTTGATTGTTTTGCGGATACGATGGGACTGTGTTCCTTCCTATATTGAGCAGGCAGTACGAGATAAGCAAACAGGATTACTAAACCCACGGAAACGGTGCAACTTGCTAACTTTGGCCCAACCTTCCACGATGTTCGCCAGATTAAGTCGCACGCAATCGGTATAAGGATCAGCAACCCTATGCCGCGAAGCCACCACCTCATAGGAACCACCGCAAGCAGAACGCTGATGATAAAGAAGAGCGGCGATTCCACTGAAGACCGATATAGCGTCCGTTCCGCTTGTTGCTGGCAAGATGGCACGCTGGGCGCGCTTCTCACTTTCTCTTCTTGGTTAGACAGTTTCTCGCCCCTCGATTTTTTCGCAACTGGCTTGGGGAACTGTCTCCCTCCCATTTCGTGCACCTCCATGGGGATGAGATCATTGTAATCCGCCGCCTGTATGAATGCACAATCGCGTTCGTATTCGCTTTTATTTCTTATACTTGCAATAATTTGTGGAGGCCCCGTAGGGCAAACAACGAGCGAATGGTCCCGCGCTGAAGATACGGACATGCAAGAAGGCTCGATCCGAAATCCCCCTCCCATAGGCTTATCCCCGACCAACCTTCGCCAAATCGCCTGTAATGCACGGCAAATGGGCCATCAGCTAGGGTTATGAATGCGTTGTGCTTTAACGATCAAAACCAATGCTTGACATGGCAAGACAATATGATAGTATTAGCTAGTGAATAACCTACATACAGCCAAACAGCTAGCCTCGACCGAGCGTTCTCTCATCCGCACCATTGCGGGGTCACTCAGACCGTTGAACAAGGATTTGAACTTGAGCCCGCTGCAGGCAATTGACAGACTCCAAGAACTTCATAGGAAGTTCCAAAAGCACTGGTACAGGAGTCCGTGGATCGTGCTTGTGGATGGTCATCCCCTTCCTGCTTCTGTGCCTGTCGGAAAGATGCTGGAGGAAATCGAGAAGCACGGGGAGCCAATTGGCATCGTCGGCGTAGCTCGGATCACGAAGCGGCAGGATTCCGTGCTTTTGATGAATTTCCGCGAAGACAAGCAGAGCAAAAAGACGGTTGAGAAGTCCGCACAAGACGCTAAGGCACTCGTTGATAAAGCGAACGAGCATGCCGATAAGATCAGCAAGGAAATGGCCGAGCGGGAAATCCAAGGGCTTCACGGGGGCCAAGAATGAAATCGGCGGAGACCCAGAGCAAAGCCGAAGAAGTCTTTTCCCTGATCGAAACGTTTTGGCCTGACTCGGGGGGCGGCGCACACCTGAGCAAGAATGTGGCGGACGCCGTGTTCGGTTGCCGTGTAGTCGCAACCATCTTCTACGACGCAATGAAAGAGGCGGGTATACCGCTTCAACACGGGGCCTGTGTGCTCGTTTGTGCAACGGAGACGGACAAGTTGATCAATATCTCGTTTCTCGCGTGCGAGACTCCCGATACAGAGGACTCGAAAACAGCGCGGTTACTTCTGCACAAAAAACTGGAGCCGCTCGGCATCGCTCTCATGCTTGGTGATGCGGAAAAGAAGAAGCTCTTGATGCTGGCACGCGGTTTTGAGAACACCGAAGGCACGGAAAAGCTCTTGTCCACTGTGATCGAAAAGTGGCGGACAGACGCGAAGGCGGGAAGGATGGGTAGAGCCAGTATTAACTGAGATTCAGAAATACGATGGCCCCGAAGGGCGGCAACCCTCCGAGGCCGGGTAGCCAAAATGGACACGCGCAAACGTATCGCAGTCGGGCTTTCTCTATTTTACGACATGGATGCCCAAGCGCTGGAGGAATAACGGTGACCGAAGAGATGGCAAAAGTGCTGGTGCGCTATTACGGGCTGAGCGAAGACGGAGCGCGTGAAGTAGCGATGGCGTTGCGCGACAAAACAAGTTTACGAAGCCTCGCGGGTTATCGCGTGGCGCGGGCGGTGCAGCGCCTCCACACCGCCCAACGATCTTGAAGGGGTTGCTGTCGTGTGCGCCTAACCTCTCCGCTAGCCGGGCTGATAACGCGCCACAAAAATTCGCTTTATGAAGGGTACTTTTTTATGAAAACAGCAGATTTGTTAGCCGAAAGGCACGACCTTTTTGTCAAGGCAGAGGCTTTGGTCCATGGTGCAAGAACAAGTGGCACGGACCTTGCCGGGGACAATCTCGTGACTTTCAACGGATGCATTGCCACGATGAAAGATATTGATTTGAAACTTGACATGCTGGAGAAGGTCAGTGCGGGATTTGAACGGGAGCGTTCGTTCCCGGTTCTTCCCATGACACGGACCAACCCCGGCACACGCGTCGGGATGCCCGATAACGGCAATGGCCCGGTGATTGGCCGGGATGCCGATGGCAACGAAGTCCCGATCTTCGGTAAAGGCCAGAGCGTTGAGGCGTACACGAGACAGCACCACGAGGACTATAGCGAAGGTGGTGCGGTCACGCTCGGCGGTCTAGTCAAAGCGATGTGTCTTGGCGGCGGTAGCCCTGAAATCAGGAATGCCCTGTCAATCTCCACGGATAGCGCAGGCGGATTGACCGTGCCCGTCGTTATCCTCACTCAAATCATTGACGCTCTGCGAGCGCGGAGTTGCATGTTCGAGGCGGGCGCTCGCACCCTCATGCTTGATACCGGCAAGTCCACAACGATTGCGGCAATCGCCTCAGACCCCACCGCTGCGTGGCGGGCTGAGAATGCCGATGTTGCCGTGTCCGACATGAGCTTTACGCCGGTGTCGTTCACTCCCAAAAGCCTCGCGGTGATGGTCGTCGCTAGTCGTGAGCTGTTGGAAGATTCGCTCAACGTTAACGAAGCTCTGATGCTTTCCTTGGCAAAGGCATTCGCTTCGGAGTTGGACCGCGTGGGGCTGATCGGAGCGGGCACGGGAAGCGAGCCGAAAGGCGTCAGCAAGGTCACCGGCATTGGCTCCTATAGTATGGGCACCAACGGCGCAACACTCGCTAACTATGATCCGTTCGTTGAGGCATTGGGCATTCTGCAAGCGGCGAATGCTAATGACCCAACGGCGGTCATCATTGCTCCACGAACCGCCAAGCAACTCAGCTTGCTCAAGGACACTCTCAACCAACCGCTGCGGCGTCCGACTGCGCTTGAGAACTTGCCTTTCTTGGTCACAAGCAAACTCCCGATCAATGAAGTGCAAGGCGGCTCTTCCGCAGCAAGTCGGGCAGTGATGGGCTATTTCCCGGACGTTCTCTTCGGGATTCGCTCGGCGCTGTCCATTGAGGTTCTGCGGGAGAAGTACGCGGACAAACTGCAATACGGCATCCTCGCGCACTTGCGGGCTGACGTTGCAGTCGCACACGCCGCGAACTTCTGCAACATCGTGGGTCTCACCTAAACCGTTTCCGGTAGGGTCGAGAACCGGAGTAACGCAGCACGCTCGACAGGGACACAGCTCGCCCAGTTCCCCGTGCTGCCGACTAGCGAACGGGGTCACTGTCCCGTAACAGTGGCCCCGATTTTTGGAGACTTGACCGTGACTTCCGATCTTCCCTATCTCGCACAAGGTCCGCTTGCGGAAGCATTCGTAGAGCAGACCAAAGACTTCGCTTTCCTCTATGACCGTGGAACCTTCGCGGCTTGGGTTGGAACACGCTGGAGTATTGGGGACCCGGAGAATCTTCTGCTCAAGCGTGCCGTCAACAACTACCTGGGCGGCCTGTTCTCTCAGTACCCGGAGCCATCAGGCAAAAGCGACTATCGTCGCGTGCTGCTTGATTCCCGTTTCCGTCAAGGCGTAGTGGACCAAGTGAAGCCCCTGTTGCCCGCGTGGAAATTCGCGGAAGAGTTTGACCGGGACGCGCTGTTGCTCGGCGTCCCCGGCAACAAAGTGCTGGACCTGAAAACCGGAACAGTACGCGAGATGCTACGGGAAGACCGCGTTACCAAGCGTGCCAACGTCGCACCGGACGCCAATTGCAAGCCTGTTCGCTTCCTGAAGTTCATGGCGGAAATCACCTTGGGTGACGATGCACTGAGCGCGTATTTGTTGCGCTATTGCGGATACGTGCTCACAGGCTACACGCGGGAGCACTGTCTGCCGTTCTGGTACGGACACGGGGCTAACGGCAAGGGTACGCTCATAAATGTTTTGCAGCACATCATGGGATGGGAGTACGGCACCGCGCTCCGCATGTCCAACCTTGCAGCCAAGAAAAACGAGGATGACAGTCAGCGGCGCATTATCGCCAAGCTGTGTGGGGCACGTCTGGCAACCGCGAACGAGGGCAACGCGCAAGTTAAGTTGGACATGGCGCTTCTGAAAAGTCTAGCCAGCAGTGACCTGCTGGCCGGGGCGCATCTGTACGAGCGGGAATTTACTTTCCAGCCGTCACACAAAATCATCATTGCGACCAACCACAAACCGGAACTGGAGGTTGACACGGCGGCTCGCAGACGCGTTCACCTGGTTCCCTTCGATGCGGAGTTTACGGGGCAAAACGAAGAGAAGGGCCTGGAGGACGCGCTCAAGAAAGAAGCATCCGGCATCATGGCGCTGCTGGTTCAATCTTGCCTGGAATGGCAAAGCACGGGACTCGCCGCACCCGAGCGCGTCACGAAGGCCACACGGCAACTGTTTGAAGAGTTGGACCCGATAGCCCGCTTTGCGTCGGAACGACTTGCCGTTGACCCGGAGTGCTTCTTGTCCACAGAGGAAGTTCTGAAGGCTTACGGAGACTTCTTGCACGATAACGACATTGAGGACCACACAGAGCATCAAAAACTAATCAAGCGATTGAAAGCCCTTCCCGGCGTGATGCACTTGACCCGTGTCGCAGCGGACGGAGTGCGCCATCGTGGTTTGAAAGGCCGAAAGCTGGTAAGCGACACGCACGACACGGCTATTTAATAGCTTTTTCATATATACCGACACACACCTAAACACGTGGGTTATCTAGAAAAAAGATACGGAACAGGCGTGTCGTGCGTGTCGATTCGGAGGATGGAATGGGAAACGGAAAGTTCTTAAAGCAACCAGAGCAACAGGCAAGGAAGCGCGAGCCCAAGAAGTCACAGCCGATCGAGACAGAGCCGTCAGCGATAGAGTACCTAGACATAAACGGCCTCGATTACATCGCGGAATCAATGGATGCAATCAGGCGTGTCCTGATTGGGCACTTTAACAACGCATATCAAGGTGAAAACAAGCTGGCGATCTTCACTGGGCCATCCGGGTCAGGCTATCACCCGGTCCTCATAGCACTTGAGCCTAGCGAAACAATGGAAAGCATCATTAGCGCGTTTGAGCGCATTGCAACGGCATTTGAGCGCATTGCGGACGCGACGGCAGGCCAACGTGGTGCCGCCTCTACCGGGGGCGTATCTAAACTTGGGAGCTGAATGCCCTAGAGGCGCGGTGTTGGTAACTTTACACAAACAAGTTTCAACTCATTTTGGAAAATTGATTAAAAACGCAACAGTTAAGGCGCTTTAGAGCAGTTTCGAGCAGTTTAGAAATACTTAACGCAGTCTTACACAGTCTTGGATGGTCGGGGGACATCCAGAAATGGAGTCCCCACGAAAATGCACGAATGGCTGACGCTGAATGAGGCCGCTGCCTACCTGAAAATCAATCCGCGCACGCTCGCGCTCTGGGCACGTCAGAAAAAAGTACCCGCACACCGGCTGTCCGGTATTCGCCGCTGCATATGGAGATTCTTGCGGCCTGAGTTGGATGGTATGCTTGGCCTATCATCCGCTGACTCTGCTGAGGGAGGCAGCAAATGAGAGTACAGCGACACGCAAGCGGGTCCGTGCGCTACGACAAACGGCGCAAGACCTGGAATTACCTTTGGTATGACGGCGCAACCCGCCGTTCAAAACTGATTGGCAACAAGCAGGAGTATCCGACCAAAGCCGCCGCGTGGACAGAAGCAGGACGGCTCGACATTCAAGAGCCGGAAACACCGCAGCAATCCACGTTGACGGTCAAAACGCTCGCAACTCACTACCGCGAAGAGAAAATGCCAAAACGGAAAGACACACGCCGGTCCTACGAAGTTTGGCTCCGCAATCACATCACGCCAAAGTGGGGTGATTGCTTGCTAAACGAAGTGCAAGCGCGTCCGGTGGAGCTGTGGCTTAACACGCTCTCGTTAGCACCGAAGAGCAAAGCACACATCCGTGGCGTTCTCAGTCTTCTTTGGGATTACGCTATGTGGCGCGGAGACGTGCCGACACAACGTAATCCAATGACGTTGGTGACTGTGAAGGGCGCAACAAAGCGTAAACGGCAACCGCGCAGTCTGACGGTGGAAGAGTTTCGCTCTTTCGCCACACATCTGCCGGAACCGTTCCGCACAATGGCGCTGCTATGCGTATGCCTCGGCTTACGCATCAGCGAGTGTCTTGCATTGAAGTGGTCGGATGTTGACTGGCTCAACGGCAAGCTGTGCGTCGAGCGCGGCATCGTGTGTCAGAACGTGGATGAGGTCAAGACGCCGGAGTCACAGCAGAAACTTGTGATTGATGGCGAATTGCTCACCTCGTTGAAGATGTGGAAGCAAGTCTCTCAACTCTCCAGTCCGGAGAATTGGGTCTTCGCTTCCCCGGTCCGGCATGGACGGTTTCCATGGTCCTATGACCAAGTGTGGCGGCAGTACCAAAAAGCCGCGAAGTCGGCGGGTATCGGCGGACTCGGTACTCACTGCCTTCGGCACACATACCGCACCTGGCTGGACTCCGTTGGCACGCCGGTGGGTGTCATGCAAAAGCTGATGAGACACACGGACGTGCGGACCACGATGAACACTTACGGTGACGCGGCTACGGACGAGATGTCGGCAGCTCACAGTAGAGTGGTTGGCTTGGCATTAAACAGAGCGCAAGCAGAGCGCAGCGAGAGCTAAGTGCTTTAGAAATGGTGAGCGCGGAAGGAATCGAACCTTCAACCTACTGATTAAGAGACACGCCAAGCCACAAATTCAGTTCTTACATTAACTCACGATTAACCATTAACTTACATAAGTCTTGCGCGCACAGAGAACTGGTTTCAAATGCTCGAAATGCTAGCGATATTTGGTAACGTACAGCCACACTTACAGCCACAGACCGACGCCGAGAGGCTTGATCCTAGGCTCAGGAAGCCCTGCGCCAAAGGATGAGCCTGTCATGCGATGACTGGCCCTCTCGATCTATGCCGCCAGTCCCTTTCGAAACCCGCTTCGAGCAAGCCAATTTCGAGCGGCCTGAATGTCATCCTCACCAAGCTCACGACCGCCCTGATGGCAACCGCAAAGAAGACTCACTCGCCAGTCTTAAGACATTCAAGGGGATCGGAACACTGCAGGACTCGCCCGATCTCTGCTCCACTGGAAGTCCCCGTTGTTGATCCAATCCGTCGGACTTATTCCTGGCACTGGGATGAATCCGCAAGCAGCTTTCACGATTTCTGTGCTGTTGGGGGAACACGTTTTGGACCTGGCTTCATCGGTTGGGTGGTGCCCGTTTGCTCATCATCGGCATCATCGATGCCTCAGTTGTCCCGGTGCCAGGCAGTATCGACGTATTTCTTATCATTCTGGTGGCGCAGCGTCCCGGAGACTGGCCCTATTACGCTTTGATGGCTACTTGCGGTGCTGTTACGGGCGGTTATATTACTTATCGCCTTGCGGAAAAAGGGGAAGAGAAAACGCTCGAAAGAAGAATCGGGCAGAACAGGGCGAACAGGAGGTATCACCATTTCAGAATGCATGGCTTTATCACTGTTGCCATTGCCGCTTTGCTGCCTCCACCTCTTCCAACCAAGCCAATTTTGGTGATCGCAGGCGCTTTGCATTATCCCAACAGGAATTTCCTGGCCGCACTCAGCACAGGGCGAGCGATCAGGTACTTCGCCGTGGGCTACGCTGCCCACATCTACGGCCGTGCCATTACCAACATTTTCTCTCGGTACTCCCGCCCAATCTTGCACGCGTTTATTGCCCTGGTCATTTTGGGTGCAATCCTCGGTGTGATTTTTGTCAAATGGTATCGCCCCAAGAAGAAGCACCAGGATCAGCCGCAACACTGACTTTGGCGCCATTGAACGGCAGAGCGTGACCAAGGAGATGACGAGAGTCCGTATTCTGGAGGGCCTCAGTTATGAATCCGTGAAGAGTTGCTGACGAGGATGCCCCTTGGCGAGAGCTGGGGGCGCTACGGGATCCGTAAGGTCCTTCGTCCAGTGCCAATTCTTTATTTCTGGCATGTCTTCGAAGTGCTCGCGAATGTAGACGTGATGCTCATAAAGCTTGCGGTTGAACATGTCAATTACATCCGACACCTGCGAGCGCAGTCGGGGAACATATTTGAGCGCATCCATCGCCAGATGAAATCGGCTGAGCTTATTGAGAACCACCATGTCAAACGGGGTAGTCGTCGTTCCTTTATCGATGAAGCCGCGCACATGAAAACGGCCCTCGTTGGAACGCCCGTGGACGATACTGTGAATGGCCCAACGGTAGCCGTGGAACGCAAAGATTACCGGGACATCTGGTGTAAAGAGAGCTTCGAACGAGATGTTGTCCATGCCATGAGGGTGGTCATCGGGACTCGCCAGGACACCGAGATCTACCAGGTTGATGACGCGAACCTTAATCCCGGGGACGTATTTCTGAAGGAGCCAAGAGGTGGCAACGGTTTCGAGGGTAGGCACATCGCCGGCGGAAGCCAGGACCACATCGGGTTCCGTGTCGCCGTCGTTGGAACAGAAATCCCACTTCGACGCGCCTCGCGAGCAATGACCCACGGCTTCATCCATGTTCAGCCATTGCAACTCGGGCTGTTTCCCGCAGGTAACAATGTTGACGTAATTGCGACTGCGCAGACAGTGGTCCATTACGCTCAGTAGACAGTTCGAGTCCGGCGGATAGTAGATACGGATGATCTCGCTACGTCGCGCAAGAGCGTTGGCCACGAACCCCGGCGCTTGATGGCTGAAGCCATTGTGATCGTTCCGCCAGGCATGACTGGTAAGAAAAACATTTAGCGAAGCAATCGGTTTGCGCCAGGGCAACTCTCTGCACTGTTCCAGCCACTTCGCGTGCTGGGTCACCATAGAATCGACGACCTGAGCGAATGCCTCGTAAGATGAAAACACGCCGTGACGTCCGGTCAGCAAGTAGCCTTCGAGCCACCCCTCGCAGCAATGCTCGCTTAGCACTTCCATGACTCGCCCGTCCGGGCTCACATGGTCATCTATCGAAATAGTTTCGCTCAGACTACAGCGCTCGGTGGCTTCGAAAACGGAATTGAGACGGTTGGAGTTCGTTTCGTCCGGACAAAAGAAGCGGAAATTCCTTGAATTCATTTTGATAATATCCCGCAGAAATTCACCCAGCTTGCGAGGCGCCTCGGCCACGACCTGTCCAGGGCCAGGTACCTCGATCGCATAATTCGTGAAGTCCGGGATATTGAGTTCATTGAGCAATCGCCCACCATTGACATGTGGGTTAGCGCCCATCCGCAGTTTTCCAGTAGGTGCCAGCGATGCCAACTCTGAAACCAGACGGCCTCCGGGGTCGAACAGCTTATCCGGTTGATAGCTCCTCATCCAGGTTTCCAGCAGTTTCAGGTGCTCAGGATTTTCTCTGACATTGGCCAGCGGAACCTGGTGTGCACGAAATGTGCCCTCGACCGGAATGCCCTCCACTTCCTTGGGACCTGTCCACCCTTTCGGAGTGCGCAGAATAATCATCGGCCAAACGGGTCGTTGCGTGACTCCATCTTGTCGCGCTTTCCGCTGGATTTCGAGAATCTCCGCATGGCAGTCGTCTAGAGTCTGGGCAAACGACTGATGCACCACAATCGGATCGTCGCCTTCCACGAAGCGAGGTGCATAGCCGTGACCTCGATAGAGCTCCGTCAGTTCTTCGTCAGCGGTGCGCGCTTCCACCGTTGGACCGGAGATCTTGTAGCCGTTCATGTGAAGAATGGGCAGTACGGCACCGTCGCGCCTCGGATTAAGGAACTTGACACCTTTCCAACTGCCTTCGAGCGGACAAGTCTCGGCCTCACCATCACCAACTATGCACGCAACGATCAGTTCAGGATTGTCGAACGCGGCGCCAAATGCATGCAGCAGAGAGTAGCCAAGTTCTCCTCCTTCATGGATCGAGTTCGGCACATGCGGCCCACAGTGGCTGGGTACCCCGCCTGGAGTAGAGAACTCGCGAAATAACAGACGCATGCCGTATGCGTCCTGAGTGATCTCCGGGTGCACCTCAGAATAAGTCCCTTCAAGATATGAATGCGCGTTTAGCGACGGGCCACCGTGCCCAGGTCCCGAGATGTAAATAACGCTTGCAGCATGCTCCTTGATCAGTCGATTCAAGTGAACGTAAATGAAATTCTGTCCCGCCGAGGTGCCCCAGTGTCCTAGCAAGCGAGGCTTGATGTGT
>DASYZA010000027.1:0-2707 GCA_035946775.1 Candidatus Sulfotelmatobacter sp.
GTTTGGCGCTAGCCCGCGGGCATATAGGAAGAATTCGAGCCACAGCACGAGGGGAAGATAGCAGACGCAGATCCCACGTCAAAGAATACCTCGCTGCATTCGGCGCAAAATCGAAGGCTCTTCTGCGATTCAAATCACTGAGAAATGAGAGGTTGGCTCCCCGGGCTAGATTCGAACTAGCAACCCTTCGGTTAACAGCCGAGGAGGTCAAAAATCTAAGTGCCGCGTCTGGTGTCGCTTACGGGGTTCCATTCTGCGCTCTTTGCCGTACAGCTTGACAAAACAACACCATCAAATGTACATTTAGATGTACGTAGCGTACATCAGAGAGGGTGCCGATGGCAAGAGCTTCCATTGCAGTCAAGAAAGTGACAGCAACCGACCTTCGAGGCAAGCTGAAGACCTACTTGAAAGAGGCCACCGCAAACCGGGTTGTGTTAGTGGAGAACCGTCGCCAGCCGCCGAAGTACTTGGTGGATAAAGAGTTTTTGGATTCCTTGGTCAACGAGCGCGAATCAATTCTTGCGACTTTGGAGGTACTTGCGGACCGCGAACTCACTGACCGCTTGCTAACCCTATCGAAGACTATCGACGATGACGTTGCCGCTGGTCGGTTGCTTACAACAACAGATGCTTTTGGCAAATGAGCAAAGGGCGAAAACAGCCTTCTCCCTCCGGTCCAGCACCTGAAGGGCTGCCCTCCAAGTCTCCCTTCGAACTCAGATATACGGCAGACGCCGCAGCAGACATCAAAGCTCTCGACGGCAGCGTCCGCAATCAACTTCGCAAAGTGTTGGAGAAAAAGCTCGCCGTTGACCCAGAAGGGTACGGACTGCCGTTGCGCGGCTCGCTAGCTGGCTATTGGAAGCACCAGTTCGGCAACCACCGTGTCGTTTACCGAATCTATCCGCAGCATCACGTCGTAGTCGTATGCAGTGTCGGCGCTCGAAAGCAGGGAGATGCCGAGGATATCTACAGACAACTCGAATCCATCGCCAAAACGGGCCGTCTGGCCGAACAACTTGCCTCAGTGCTCAGGAATCTCTTGCCATCGCAAAAATGCTAGGTGCGTGCTCAGCATGACCTTGTGGCCACGAATTAGGAAGATCGACGATTCAATTCTTTCCGCTAGCACGTTGCGCGGCTTCGTTGTGTGCTCACGAAGTCGTCAAGCGAAATGCACTGCGGAGTTAGTGTGATGCACACCCTTGTCTCAAAGAGGGGTTCACCTGGGAGGAATCTTGGGCACCCACACGGTGCAGGAACTGTGCACGAATCGAACGTTTTCGGCACATTGGGGTTAGCTTTGAGCGGAAAGCAGATTCCCCGATTTGTTGTAAACGCTAGGAGTTAAAATGAGCGAGGCAATTGTTGGAAGCGACTCTCGCCCTTTGCAATCAGGTTCCTAGCTTCACATCAGCGCGCGCGCCTGACTGCTGAAACAGGTGCTCTACTAGATGCTGAATGGCCGTCGTCACGACCGAGCAAAGTCGAGAAGGGGCTTCACTACGTTGTCATTTGCATCAAGCGCCGGAGTGCCGCGAGATACCTGTTGCGTGCATCGCCTTGAGCGACCAGGTCTTTTCCGGCACCCCAGGTGAATTCCGCCTGGCCGTACTTTACGGCGACGATGTCGGCAATCATTCGGGCGTGGCGACCGTTTCCATTTGCGAACGGATGTATTCTCGTCAATTGATGATGAAATCGAAGGAGCGCCTCGTCAGTCGGGAACGTCTGGTTCTCAAGCCAGTATCGCGTGTTGGCGAGGAGTTGGGGAATTCGTTGCACGATCTCCCTCGGGTCGCATCCAATGTTTCGTTCCGTTTGACGATAGGTGCCGGCCCATTTCCAAACGCTGTCGAACATCCGGCTATGGAGCTCTCGGACATAAAGTTCATCCAAGGGATCAGACACTTTCATCGTTCGACCATCAAACGCCCATTCGCGAGCCCGCAGAATGTTTAGGGCTTCGTATTCATTCAGCTCACCCATGGTGCTGATGCGGGGAATGAGTTGCTCGGCTTCTTCTGGCCGAATCGGAGTATTCCCGTCCGCGTATTTGTGATTGAGGATGAAGTTCATCGATTCTTATTGCGATTCAAGCGCCGCTGTGTTTCATCGTCAGCCAGTCGGTTGGCGTTTTCAGGTTTCTGATCTTCGAGCGCCATTGTATGGACGACGGTTTTGACATCACGAGCCGCGCGCGCGCGCGTAGGTTCTTCCGCCAAGTCCAAGAACGAACCAGACCTTGGCACGATTACGTAGACCAAGTCGCAGCCCATGGCTCCGGCAACCCGCCGAAGGGCACGAAGCGTGATGCGGTCTTCGGCTTCAGCGTGTTCAAACTGTTGGATGGCCTGTCCGGATGCGCGCATTTCCTTGGCGACTTGGCGCTGGCTAAGGCCAAGCGCCTCGCGCGCCGACGCGAGCCACCCGCCCGAAGGACGAGGTGGCAGGCTACGCGCGAGCTCGACGTTTCGATCTAACTGTGACAGCCGTAACTGTCTGAATTCGCGTTTCATAATCCTCCTGTCAAGTTATAGCTTGACAGCATCTCTATAAATGTCAAGTCAAAGCTTGTCGTTTAAAGACTATATGACAAGTTAAAGCTTGGCATTCTATGGCAAAATGACAAGGTATTACTTGATTCCTACCGCCCGCTTTCTGATTACGTGAGCAGCCTCGTTGGTGCAAACGCCTGGCGGCC
>DASYZA010000028.1:0-5389 GCA_035946775.1 Candidatus Sulfotelmatobacter sp.
CTTGTTGACTCGCCTTCGCAGCACTCCTAACATTGCCTTCTGAGTTCCGCCCGGCTAGTGGGGAGCCGTCCCGCATGTGCGCTGGATCAAGGAGCCGTGGAAGGAGGCAATTAATGGCAGCACAGCCGCAATCGTGGATCGCCGAAAATCAAGTGCTTGTTATTCGCCGCGCCACTCCAGCCGACGCCGAGGCGTGCGGAAGAATCTGCTTCGACGCTTTCGCAACGCTCGCGAACAAACACAACTTCCCGCCAGATTTCCCAGCCCCTGAGATTCCTGTACATGTGCTCTCGACAATGTTTTCGCACCCATCCTTCTTCTGCGTAGTAGCTGAACAGGATGGGAAGATCATCGGAAGCAACTGCTTGGATGAGAGAACGCCCATCGCTGGCGTGGGGCCGATCACGATTGATCCAAGCACACAGAACCGCAGCGCGGGACGCCAACTGATGCAAGCCGTGATGACGCGTGCGGCAGAGCGGAAGTTCGCGGGAGTCCGTCTGGTGCAGGCGGCGTACCACAATCGCTCGCTCTCACTCTATGCGAAGCTCGGCTTCCTCGTGCGCGAACCGCTTGCCTGCATGCAGGGGACACCCATTCAGAGGACGTCGCTCGGCTATCGCGTCCGCCGAGCCGAACCGAGCGATCTCGGAGCCTGCAACAATCTCTGCGTGAGAGTCCACGGGCACGACCGTGGGGGCGAACTCACTGACGCGATTCAGCAAGGCACAGCGGTGGTCGCTGAATCGGAGGGGCGAATCAAAGCCTACGCATCGTCCATCGCCTTTTTCGGTCATGCCGTTGGCGAAGCCAATCGGGATTTGCAAGCACTGATTGCCGCAGCCACGGAGTTTCAGGGTCCGGGAATTCTTGTGCCAACTCGCAACGCGGGACTGTTCCGCTGGTGTCTTGAGAGCGGGCTTCGGGTGGTTCAACCGATGACTTTGATGACCATGGGGCTTTACAACGAACCTGCTGGAGCGTACCTGCCTTCTATTTTGTTCTAGTGCAGACCATGATCGGTCAAACCATCTCTCACTACCGCGTAACAGAGAAGCTCGGTGGAGACGGGATGAGTGTTGTCCACAAGGCAGAGGACGTTAAGCTGCACGCTTTGTGACACTGAAGTTCCTGCCTGACGACGTCGCCGGAGGACCGCACAGACTCTTGCCCGCTTCCGACGTGAGGCGCAAGCCGCATCAGCGTTGAACCATCTTTGTTTGCTGGGGATTTTGAGGGTAATCGGATTTATCAACAGTTGTTGAGTCTGCCACTGACGCCTATACTGACAAATCAATCTTCCCCAAGGAGCGCCTCGCACGTGCGTTCAATTCGATATGGAGTCGCCGCGAGTTTGGATGGTTATATCGCAGGCCCGAATGGAGAGGCGGACTGGATCACTCTGGATTCAGAAGTTGACTTTGCCGAAATCTGGGCGCAGTTTGACACGCTCTTGATGGGTAGGCGAACTTATGAGGCAGCTATCCAGCGGCTGGGTGAAGCGGCTTTCATCGGAATCACGAGCATGGTCTTCTCGCGCACTCTGAAACAGGATCAGCACCCAAGAGTGAAGGTAGTGCCTGAACTGACTCGTGAATGGGTGGCATCGCTAAAAGCTCAGAACGGCAAAGATGTTTGGCTGATGGGTGGAAGCAGCCTATTTCGGTCCTTCCTCGACTCAAGTTATGTGGACAGAATCGACGTCGCAGTGATTCCAGTCCTCCTCGGGTCGGGCGTTCCCCTCCTTCCGCCTCCGTATAGCCCTACAAAGCTAAAGCTACTCAGTAATCGAGTTTACAGATCAGGGAGGCTATCGCTGAGCTATGAAGTACAGCACTAGCCGGATGCCCGCTGCACCGGGGAGGCTCTAATGAGCGTAATGATTCATAAAAATGTGCGTAATGATTCATAAAAATGTCGGCTCCCAGTCCCGAGTAGACTCTGGAAGCGCTAACCTCGTTGGAGCAGCCGCCTTATACCTCCTTGTCGCGGCTTTCACTTAAAGAGTTCCTCAATTTACTCAATCAGGCGTTCGCGCAAGTCGTGCGCCCTTTGTTTCGCTCCCTTCAGCCGACCCCGACATCCCCATCCTGAAGCAAGCCACAGCCGAGTACGCGAAGCTGCAATACCTCCTCGCGCTGTATACGTCCCTGATTGCGACGACGAGAAGGGCGCTAAAGCGACTGCTGGGATGCAGGAATGCAATTCTCAGCCAACCGCCAAGTACAATTTTGAAGTATGCCCGGTCGAGAGTGCTACCACTGCAAGCAGTGGATCGAGGACGGAGAAGAGCACGACTGTTGGACAACCACCGAAGCGGCTCTGACGCAGGAACTCTCGGACGATCTACGGGACGCTTGGGAGCGGCTGCGTGAGACCGCTGTTTCCTTTGGCGATCAGCGGATTTACGCCTCGCATAAAGCGATCATGTTCTCGCGCAAATCCTGCTACTTCTTCGTGCGTCCGAAGAAGAATTTTCTCGAAGTCTGCATTTTCCTCCGTCGCACGCTGAAGGCTCCTCAAGTGCGACGAAGCGACAGGGCGTCGAAGTCCAAGGTGTACCACATCATTCACATCAAGCACCGCGATGAAGTCGAGGCACCGATTACCGACTGGCTTGGGGAAGCATACGAGCTTTCTGACGTGCTCGTGTCGAAGAGCAAAGTTCGAACCCACTCCGTTAACAAACGACGACAGTGACATCCCCATCCTGAAGCAAGCCAAAGCCGAGTACGCGAGGCTGCAATAGCTGCCTCACCGCTTGAGGGTCAGTGCTGTCGCGACCCTCTGTGGCTCTGGTATCCTTTTTCGAATACCGGAGGCCAGAATGAGCCTTTCCCGCATTGCTGCCCTTTTTATCATGTGTAGCATCGTTCTTTCTGTTGTCGGAGAATCTGCATCGGCACAGAACTCGGCAACCAAGAAAGTTACCAAGCCGGATGACATCGCCAAGTCCATCGCTGAGAGCGTCAGCGGCACGCTCCAGTTCGCGGAAGGGAACTTTCTCGGAGTAGCCGAAGCCATGCCTGAGGATAAGTATTCCTACATCCCCGCAGGCGGCAATTTCGATGGCGTCCGTAGCTTCGGCGAACAGGTGAAGCACGTCGCCTGCGCTCAGTTCGCCTTCTTTAACGAATTTGAAGGCAAGAAGCCGCCCGACGACTGCGAAAAGGGCGGTCACGATCCGGCGAAAACCAAAGCCGAGTTGATTAAGTATCTTAAGGACTCCTTCGACTACTCCAACCGTGTCCTCGCCACGCTCACGGCGAACAATGCGCTCGACCGTGTCGAAGGCCGCTATGCCGGACCGAACACCAAACTTGGTATCTCGGTCATTGCCGTCTGGCACGTCACCGACCATTACGGACAGCTAGTAGCGTACTTGCGCTTGAACGGTATCGTTCCACCGTTCACACAGAAATACGGGGTGAAGGTTCGGTGAGTTGTTGTTCGATGCCGACCCCGACATCCCCATCCTGAAGTAAGCCAAGGCGAAGTACGCGAGGGTGCAATAGCGGCTCTCGCCACTTGCGGCTGCTGGGGAGACCCTAGTTCTGTTTTCGCAGACGGGGGTCTTGCGCCGGATCGACGTACTCTGTTGAAGAGGGCCCAAAGCCCGTTATCTGAACTTCCACGGGTTCATCACTCGTTTCTGCAAAGTGGTTTTGTCCGGGCGGTTCGGTATAGAAGCTCCCCGGAGGAAGAGCCTTGAGTTTCGATTGATCGAACTTGTCTCCGTATCCGATGCGCCAAGTCCCGGAGACGACCGTTGCGACGCGATCATCGCGGTGCGAATGCGCTGCGATCCGCGTATGCGCAGGCACACGTAACATAATCGTGTAGACGCCAGTTTCGTTCGGGTCACCTTTGAGGACTACAGTTTGTATCCCGCTCACACCAGAACTTCCTGTGCCCGGATTGCCCTGCGCCGGAAATTTGAATTCGCTCGGTGTAAGCCGTGTTTCGCCTAGATTACTGTCTGCCGTTGTACTAACTGGAGTGGCCGCTGCCGGGGAATCGAGGAACTTTCGAACCAGATTGACCGTGTAGACCGGACTCTCTTCCATCAGCCAGTGCCCGGAGCGCGGTACGACTGCCTCTTGAACGTTCACTGCAACGTGGCGCATGATGACTGCCTGCAATGCCCCGAACGACTTTTCCCCGCCAACCGCCAAGACGGGCATAGTGAGTTTCGTTTGCTCGAAAACTTTGTTGTCCGCCGCGTCGGTTGAGAATGCCGTGAACTGCGCGAAGCCAGCCCTCATGCCTCCGGGTTGTGCGTAAGTGGCTGTGAAGAAATTTCTGGTAGCTTCGTCAGGTTCAGACGGATTGCCCGTGAAATCGTTCCAGATTCGGTCGAAATAGATGCGCTCCCGCCCTGCAACAAGTCGCTCGGCGTCAGGACCGTGGAAGTTGAAATGCCAGACGCCCGGATTCAGGAGAATCGTATTCCACGGCTCGATGCCGGGAATAGGCGCGTCCATAACAACCAGACGCTCAACCTTGTCTGGGTATATCGCGGCGTAGGCGTAAGCGACCATGTTGCCGATGTCGTGAGCGACGACGGAGGTTTTATCAAATCCTAGAGTGGTGACGACAGCGCGAATGTCCTTTGCTTCCGTTTTCTTGTCGTATCCACCTTCGGGCTTTGACGATCTTCCGATTCCACGCAGGTCGGGCACCACGACCGTGTGGTCTTTCATCAGGTCAGCAGCCAGCGGTGCCCACGAGTCACTGTTTTCGGCGTAACCATGCAAGAGCACAACCACAGCCCCAGTTCCTCCCCAGCGAACATAAATGTCTGCCCCTTCGGGACTATGAACGGTTCTCGCCTGAAAGCTGGAAGGCAGCGAGGGTTGCTCCGCGTAGCTGAAGGTCGTCAGAAAGGCGAGAATTGAAAGCGCGACACAATGTCGGATCATGATTCCTCGAAAAGGGCGCTCAGGGTTAGACCGATGGATGTCGTTGACTCGGAGTGCCGACCCATTCTACTTGCTCTGACTGACAATTGTACGAAGCGGCACTGGGCACACCATTGGCAATTTGCGTTTCGCCAGCGTAGCATCGTGTGACCTTCGAAATACCGCCGAACGGAGCGCCCGCAATGGTTCTGGGTATGAGTCTACAAACGTTCACTCTCATTCACGTGCTGATCAGTCTGGCTGGAATTGCTTCAGGGCTTGTTGTGATGTACGGGTTTCTCGCTGACAAACGGCTCGACGGATGGACAGCAGTGTTCTTGACGACCACGGCGTTGACCAGCTTGACGGGTTTTCTATTTCCGTTCATGGGAATGACACCAGCGATCATGGTCGGAATCATCTCACTCGTAGTGCTGGCGATTGCGATTGTGATCCGCTACCCCCTGCACCTCGCATGGCGGAAAACC
>DASYZA010000029.1:0-25344 GCA_035946775.1 Candidatus Sulfotelmatobacter sp.
CGCCATGTCTCCTTTTACGCAAGCAGAAATCACACTCACTCGTTGCAGTTCCTTCTGACTCAACGCGAACGTCCTTCCTCTCATGGAGTGACATTTTCACGTTGCTGTTAGGGGGTGACAGAATTATGGAGCTAAAACAACAGCGCGAGAGGACTGCCCTCGGCAGCGCTGATCGTGATAATATTCCCCGTCGAGCCCGAATCTTTTCCTTCCCACCCGGGTTCTTCGTTGTCGATAGAATTTGCTCGCCTTGTGAGGTTGGCATGAATTGCGCCCCGCTCCGTGCATTCGTGTGCCGGTACTCAACCACCAGCGTCCTCTTAATTCTTAGCGTCGCATCCAGTGCTCAAACTTATATTTTCGGAAGGGCCGACTTACCTGTCGGCAACTCGCCCAATGCAATCGCTACAGGCGACTTCAACGGCGATGGTGTGGTCGATGTAGCTGTAACCAATAGCTATGACAACACGGTCTCTATTCTTCTCGGCCAACAGAATGCCACATTCGCTCCTCAAGTCACTTATCCTACGGGACAACTGCCGGTCGCGATCGTCACTGGGGACTTCAATGCTGATGGCAACCTTGACCTAGCCGTCACGAATGGAGACTGCACTCCTCAAAAGGGTTCCCAACCTCCTCAATGCAGCCCCTCCACCGTTAGCATCTTGTTGGGAAACGGAGATGGCACCTTCCAGCCGCAGGTCACTTATTCGGTCGGCACTCTTCCTGCATCGATTGTCACCTCGGATTTCAACAGCGACGGAAAACTGGACTTAGCAGTGGTGAATCTCTTCGATAACAACATTTCAATCCTGCTGGGCAATGGAGACGGAACCTTTCAGCCCACCGTGAACTATTCGGTGTCGTTGCAGGCCAGTTACTTCGCATTGCCCTCATTGGTGCTTGGTGATTTCAATGGCGATGGTAAGACTGATCTGGCTGTCGCGGGATCCAACGCAATTTTTGTGCTACTGGGCAACGGAAACGGTACCTTCCAGTCTGCGCTGCAATCGACTTGTCTCTGTACTACCAGCGCAGCGGCTGCCGGAGATTTCAACGGGGATGGCAAACTGGATCTAGTGGTCTTTGGAGGTCAAGGAACGGAAGTCTTCCTGGGTGTCGGCGACGGAACGTTCTACCTTAACGCTTCATACGGTACCGCTGGCACGGGCGGGATTGCCGTCGCCGATCTGAACGGAGATGGCAAACTCGATCTGATCATCCCGCAAGATGATGCGAGCTTCAATTATTTTGGCAGCAGCTTCGCCGTTCAGTTAGGTAATGGCGACGGCACGTTTCAAACTCCCTCATTTTACGGAACCGGTTTCACTCCAATGGGCCTCGTCCTGGCGGATTTTAACGGCGATGGAAAACGCGATGTTGCGTTTGCTGATGCCGGTTGCGGGCCTCCATGTGTCGCGAAAACCGCTGGAGCTGTTTCTATGGTGCTCGGACTGGGGGACGGCACATTTGTGGGCGCCACTGAGTACAGCAACATCGGCCCGCCTAATCTGTCGGAAAACGCGCTTCTATCGGCTGACTTCGCCAATAGCAGTGATCTGGACATCGCAATCGCCGAAAGTTCGCAATCCGCAGTAGGAGTGCTTTTGGGAAATGGGGCCGGCACCTTTCAGCCGGTTACTTCTTTTTCCACGGCTCAATCTACTTCTGCGATTGCAGCAGGCGATCTCAGCAATAGCGGGCATTTAGATATGGTCGCCACGAATGCCCCATGCACAAATACGATCTGCCCACCCGGGACTGTTTCCGTCCTTCTGGGCAATGGCGACGGTACCTTCCAGACTCATGTGGACTATGCGACAGGTGTTCAACCCTGGGGTGTCGCGTTAGGATCGTTCCGAAATAACGGCCCTCTCGACATCGCGGTTTCCAACTACGGGGCGAGTAATGTGTCGATTCTGTTGGGAAATGGAGATGGCACATTTCAATCGCAAGTCGTCTATGCCGTCGGGCAAAATCCCGAACAGATCGCGGTGGGAGATTTCAATAACGACGGAAACCTCGACTTGGCCGTCGCAACTCTCGGCAGTGGCGCATCGATCCTGCTAGGAAACGGCGATGGAACGTTCAAAAGTCAAATCAGCTATGGTCCCGGGGCCCGAGGAATCATAGCCGCCGATTTCAATGGAGACGGGATTCTTGATTTGGCGCTCGCAAACACGATCGATTCTTTCGTGGTTGTTCTTCTTGGCAATGGCGATGGCACTTTTCAGCCACCGGTTAGCACGTCGTTTTCTGGAGTGTCGCTTGCCGCAGCCGACTTCAATGGTGACGGAAAATTGGACCTGGCCGTGGCCGCTCCATTCACCTACGCTGCACTCCTCGCAATTGGCAACGGCGACGGCACCTTTCAGGCCCCGATCGCTTATCGGCTCACAACGTCCTCGGCTTTCGGACTTACGGTCGGTGATTTCAACGGGGATGGGCTGCCAGACTGGGCGGAAGTGGATACTAATACCAGCGCTATCGGCGTGATGCTCAGTACGCCGTTCAAGTCGATCTCACCGGCTTCGTTGAACTTCGGCTCTCAAGGTGTCGGAACTACCAGCCCATCGCAGACCATTACCCTCAGTAATCCTAGCAACGTGAAGTTCGACGTTAGCAGTATTACCGCGACCGGCGATTTTGCAGAAACGAACACTTGCGGTGTAAGCCTGGCGATCGGAGAAAACTGCAAGATCACCGTCACATTTTCACCCTCAGCGACAGGCTCCGAGTCCGGCGCAGTCGTCATCACCGACAATACTCGAATCAGCCCGGTATCAGTTCCCCTCAGCGGCAACGGCGTGAGCGGCTCGTTCCTGACGCCATATCCCGGTCATCAGAACTTCGCGCCTCAAGCCGTTGGAACGAAGAGCGCGTCTGCGGCCGTCCAGCTCATTAATACAGGAAACGCTTCGCTGAGCATCACTAGCATCAGTATTACGGGAACCAACAGCTCTGACTTCAGTCAGACCAACAATTGCGGCTCATCCATTGCCTCCGGCGGCAGATGCACGGCTATGGTGAGTTTCATGCCAAAGGCACCCGGCTCGCGCGAGTCTACGCTTTCGATCGCCGACAATGCCGCCGGAAGCCCACAAACCGCGGTGCTCTCGGGAACTGGTCTCGGGCCGTTTGCAGGATTCAGTCCCGCTTCGCTTACCTTCGCTTCGCAAGTGGTCGGCACAACCAGCGGAGCCCAGACTGTAACCCTGACCAATACCGGCAACGCAGTCCTCAACGTTACTGGCGTCACAGCGTCTGCGGATTTTGATCAAACGAACACCTGCAACGCTACATTGGCAGTGGGAAGCAGTTGCCAGATCTCGGCCACCTTCAGTCCATCTACGACCGGAACTCTCACCGGCACAATTACCATCTCGGACAACGCAGCTGGCAGTCCCCAAACAATCTCCGTGTCGGGGAACGCGACCGCGGCTCCGGGCTTCAGCCTCGGTCCAGCCAGCGGGTCATCCACCTCGCAGACGATCTCTGTAGGACAGAGTGCGAAATTTACCCTCTCCCTGGCGCCTACCGGATCATTTAGTGGAACTGTCAATCTCGGTTGCAGCATTGGGCCAGTCGTCTCTCCAGCGCTAACCTGTGCTTTGTCCAGTTCCTCAGTGCAGATCACGGGAGGCGCAAGTCAAAACGTCAGTGTAACCATAGCTACAACGGCGTCGTCTAGTTCGACCTTGATGCCATTGAGCAGGATTCCATCAAATCCCGCTTTCTTTGTCTACGCTGGTGTTTTCTTGCTTTCGGGTCTCTTGTTGCTGCACAGCCGGAGACGGCGACTTTTAGTGGTTTCAGCCTTCGTCCTGTTGCTCGTCGGCGGATTGGCATGCGGCGGCTCGTCATCGCACAATACGACGTCGGGGACGCCACCGGGGACTTACAACGCGATTGTTACCGCGACCTCCGGCGCTACTACGAGCAACACAACGCTGACTGTCGTCGTTCAGTGATAAACGTTTTTCAACACCCGTGTCGAATAAGGCTCAGTCGGTGTCGGGATCCGTATCAATGATCGGCTCGTTCATGAAGAAAGAGGCGCTAAGCGGTGCACGAATAGTCTGAAAGGCCAGTGGCGTTTGCTGGAAATTGAAGCAGTCGGAGAGGTCATCTGCGTAAGCATCTGCGTAGCCCAGCGAAGGAAGATTGAAAGCCTCTTCTACAAAATGCAAGATGCTTCCAAAGTCATGATTGACGTGCGAAATGTAACCCGCTCTCGCATAGGGTGAAATCACGATAAGCGGCACCCGGAATCCGTACACGTATCCCGACCCCCAACTTTTCCCGTCATTCACAATCTTGTATGGCGGAACATGATCATACCAACCACCCCAATCATCCCAGGTAACGATTATTGCCGTATTTTCCCAGTAAGAACTATTTCCAATCGCATTCACGACGGAAGCAACCCAAGATGGGCCTTGGCTTGTGTGTAGATTGCCCGGATGATCAGAAGTCCTCCCCGAAGGAATCACCCAGCTGACCTGGGGGAGATGACCCTTGGCAATGTCGGTGAGTACCGGCGCCGGATTCTTGGTGCCCGCGTAGATGACAACATGATTATTCCAATCTTTGCTAGTGCATGCGGTTGCATTGGGCAAGGCAGCATTGGGCCCGCACATATGCTGGATTGCGTTCGGAGCTGTCCACAAGGTTCCAGCTGTAGGAGTGTAATAGCGCCAACTAATACTCCTAGTATTGAGCTCGTCGGTTAACGTTGGGTGCTCAGTGCAAGGATAAACAGGTTTTATTTCGTTACCGGATGCGTCAACGACACCCACGGTCTCGTCAGGAGGAGATATACACCCGGTCAATGTCGGTCCCGCGATCCCATAACCGTTATCAGCGACGAAGTCTGGGCTATCGGCTGTCAAGGCCGAAGTTCCGGAAATGATAAACAGGTGCGCCGGAAAGCTTGGCCCCTGATTGGTTTGGAACATACGGTCTCCGAATGTGTACCGCTCAGCCATCTGGAAATAGGGCTGCACATCCGCTGGATCGACGTAGGCAAATTGTGGGTTTGGAGGCGGACAATTCGTCACAATGCACGTGACTTCCACCTGGTCGGCGCCGTCCATTTTGCCACCATCGAACATCTGCACAAATGCTTCGTGCTGGTGGTTGAGGTCGAAAGGCGTTGCCAAGGGTAAAGGACTGAGCTTAATTTTCTGGCCCTTTGAGTTGATGCCACTGGTCGCGATGTCTGCGCCCCTGGCGATCAACACGGGGTCATGAAATAGATTATCGGTGCTCCGATTCTCTTGGAAAATGATGACGACATGCTGGAACTTCCCGGCCAGAATGTGATTGCCCGGGGGCAGCCCACCCCCGCAGCCGTTCATGCTAGCGATCAGCAAGCCAATTGCGAACAGAACGACAACCAGCAGCAACAGCGAGGCTCGGCGCACACTAAACCCTCCACTTTCTCGGAACGGCAGTGCAATTTTAGATGCGGAATGTGGGTCTTCCGTTTACCGCGTGCGCAAAACTAGGCGGGAACTCGTCGGTTAGCGAATGGAATCGTCAGAGGGTCGCGAACACTATGCAGTTGTTCAGGAACCGTATGCGACCAGACGCAGCTTGTCCGCTGAATCTTCCCTGTCGGCGATTAAAGGGTTCCTTCATTCTGATGCAGAGTATTCTGCCGCGTGCGCTGCGAGCGCATGACAAGGACGGCCTGCCATATCAGTCCCGCAAATCCCATCACGCTCGCTGCCCAGCCAAAGTCCACGTAAGGAGGTGCGAACCTGTACCGCACCTCACTGTGCCCCTGCGGCAGGCGAAGCGATTGGAAAATCCCAGTCGGCTGAATCGGCTCTGCTGCCGCGCCATTTATCGTTGCCCCCCAGCCCGGCATGTAGAGCTCTCTGCGCACTAATGTTGCGGGTGAAACGCATTCAGCAGTCACATCCTCGCGCCGCGTTGTCTGAAGCTCGCATGGGCCTCCTTGAATCACCTGCAAGTACGGCGCTGGGTTGGGCAACTCCCAAATGTCCATCAGGGAATCTGCATATGCCTTTCGCAATCCGGGCAACGCCGTGCCGTATTCGAAAGCAAGTTGTAATACGCGGCCTGGTACTGCGCAACCTGGTACTGCGCAATTGGGTCCAGTAGCCTGCTCTGGCAGGTCTGCAACAGGCGTCCCGAGCTGAAGCGCTACGGGCAGGGAGCCATTCTGATGCGTAAGCGTTAAGAGCAGCGGCGTACCGGCAGTTGCAAACAGTGGCTGGCCTAAAGGTATCCGGAAAATTGAATTTTCGGTCAATGCGGAGATCGGCCGCTGTCCTGATCGGCAAACGTTTCCAGCACAAATTTCGACCACTAAATTTCCCTGCACCGTGTCCGCAGAGTTGCTGACGATAACGCCTACTGATGTGATCGGGGATCCGGCAGGAATGGGGGCCGGTGCCAGCACACTTATTTCGGACGACTGACCGCTTTTAAGCCAGACGGAATCAGTATCCGAAGTTTCTACACTCTGACCTTCTTTGCGGACATTAAACAGGCGGGAGCCGCCCGTGATTCTACCCACTATCTTCAGTGTGGCCTTTGCGACCCAGCGCTCGATGGCTGGCTTTGCTTGGTCATTGGAAACGGACTGGAACCGTTCCAAAACAGCGGTCACCTTTTTCAATTTGTGTGAACTCCCTGAGGAGATTGTCGCAGGGTTCTGTGCGCCGGTAGGTGGCACGAATATCGTGGGCATTGGAGTCTCCCCGGCATTGGTGACGACGTAACGTACGCCGAGGTCGAGATAGTTCGGTAGATATCGGGCGAAAGCCCTCTCGCCTTCACCGTCAGGCATCACACCTGCCCAAAACGTTTCACTTAAATCTATTTTCGAAAAACCCGGTAAGAGATTGCGCTCGATATGATCCACCCAAATTTTAGGAATAGGCTCAACGTTGTGGTTAATGCTCGCCACCTGGAAGTAAGCGCCGTAATTGGGATGGATCGGTCCCAGGCTACAGATGCGGGACAGTCCCAGATGACCGCGTAAGAACTGAATTGCCGGCGCATCGATCTGACCTGCGCGAACAGAATTCGATTGTGGCACCACAAACATGATCGCCGCATCAATTACCAGGAGAGAAGCCAGAGCTACTCGGCGCCGCTCTCCCGAAAAACGTTTCCAAACCAGACCGGCTGCGAGCAATTCAGCCAGCGCCCATGCCAAGGAAAGCCCGAGGAACAGAAACGCGATCGGAACAAATGACCGTGGCCGTTCCCAGAAAGCGCGCTGTGGCCAGGCCAGAGCGACACCGATCGCCACTAGACTCATGGTGATCGCGAAAGGCCCAAGAAGTGCTGGCATACGCTTGCGGAACTCATCTAAACCGAAAGCTGCCAGGATGATGAGGGCGAGTTCCCAGGATGGCGGTGCATAACGGAAGAAGACCGTTTGCCTCATCAGAGGCAGGTGATTCAGTAATCCCGTGATCGGCTGCACACCGAAGGTCTTGGCAAAGGCCACCAAAATCCAGCCCACCAAAAGAATCTTCAACCCGCGATGCGCAGAACTGCTCGTAAGAGAAGCCGCGGCTAGCAGGATAACCAAGGGGGTGGTATACCCTCCGATGGCTGCCCAAATGTGAGATAGCGACGTGGAGTGCACGCTCGTTCCTAACGAACCGTACACGTACGGCATGGCATTCGCTGCGAATGCTGCTCCAGGGAGGGACATGCCACCCCGATTGTGAACTTCGAATGAGTTCGATTGCCGCATGTAGTCTACGAACGCGATGAGAAGCGGGGCGGCAACAAGCGTACCCAGGACGAGGCCCGTAGTCGCCCGCCGCGCCAGCCTCCAACGCAATGGATCATAGGCGAATCGATATATCCCCCAGGCGAGTAATGGGAGGCTACTGATGTAAGCAGTTTCTGGAAATCCGGACAGGATTGACCAAGCGGTTGCAGCGCCAATGATCAGTATGCTGGTGGCACCCTGGTCTTGTTTTCTGGCGCGCTCAATGCCAAATAACAGCAGAGGCAGAAAGGGCAGCATGCAATAGACGCTCGCCGGCCCGGGTGTCCATGCGATGGTTCCGTTAAGGGCAAACAGCGCTCCTCCCATCCACGACGCGAGTCGACTCAGTTCCAACTCACGCAACAGAACGTAGGTGGAAACTCCAGCAATGATCTGCATGGAGAGTTGCAACCAGAGTATGCCTTCAGGCAGGCCGAGTAACAGACTGAATGGCAGGAAAAACGCACCCGGCTGCAACTCGCCTGCAAGTGGCATCCCGATTCCGGTATAAGGGTTCCACCACGGCACAATCAGGTGCAGCCAATCCCACACCGCTAAGTGGCCAAGGGCTTCCGATGTAAATCCGACGTTAGGATCAAGGAAAGGAGATGCCAGCGGCGCTGAGCCGTTAATGGCTCCTGAAAAGAACCAGATCGGGTCGCTGCTTCGCCTGAGCAGCCACAGCGGAACGTGCAACAGGACTGGTATCAGTATTAGCGAGACAATTGGAAACCACCGGTATCGTTCGAAAAAGAGGGTTCGGTTATCAAGAGACCGCGCTGGTTTGGCAATGACTCTGATAGAAATATGATTACTCCGGACGGCCGCTTTAACCCATTTTGCAGTGCGATTGCCGTTCGATTATAAACGTAAGGGAGGACACCCTGAGACTCTCAGTCGTCATGCCGGTCTACAACGAGAGCGCCACGCTCAGGAAGGTGGTGGAAAAGGTGCTTGCAGTCCCGCTAGAGGTTGAGCTGATTTGCGTAGATGATGGTTCCCGAGACGGTTCGGTTGAGATCCTCGGGGAATTGCAGAGACATCATTCGCAGATCAAAGTCGTGCTGCAGCCAAAGAACATGGGCAAGGGGGCTGCGCTCCGGCGAGGAATTCAGGAAGCGACAGGTGATTACGTTCTGATACAAGATGCTGATCTGGAATATGACCCTGCCGAATATGCGATACTCATTGATCCATTAATACAGGGTAACGCGGACGTCGTATACGGTTCCCGATTTCTAGGGGGCCGTGCGCATCGCGTTCTCTATTTTTGGCACTTCGTCGGAAATTGGCTTCTTACTCTGTTCTCCAATGTTCTCACCAATATCAATCTGAGTGACATGGAAACGTGCTACAAGGTGTTCCGCAGGGAGGTAATTCAGTCGATTCCCATTGAGGAGGACCGGTTCGGCTTCGAACCTGAAATTACTGTGAAAATTGCAAATCGGTCCCTCAGAATTTACGAGGTAGGCGTCAGCTACTGGGGCCGTACCTACGCTGAAGGCAAGAAGATTGGCTGGAAGGACGGCGTACGGGCACTATGGTGTTTGCTGAAATATTCAGTCAAGGAGGGGCGTTCCCAAGAGCGTTCCTCGGTAAATATCCAACATGCTCTTGCGGGCGAATCGCAGCGCCTAAATTCCGATGGGGATGACACGCGGTCCTGAATGTTGCGAGCCGTCAAAGCCTCACCAACTGCCCCAAACAAAGGAATACCAAGGGACCGTCCCTTCAGCAATAGTGCCGACATAAAGAGTCGCCGTTTCTGATGGATACCTTCTCGCGATTCTGATAAACGTCATGTCATCGACACGGGGTTTGTTTACGGCGTTCTTGCAAATGTGGAGCCAGCCATTCTGGTAGAACATCACAAAACCAAGCCGGGATGGCTGACTTTTGTGGCAAGCTTACTTGGGCTGTTAGGCATCTGGCGCGTTCTTCGATCCGAAGGCCTAGAATTTTCAAAGCATTCCTGACGCGGCTTATCCTTCCGAAAGCTGCCAGACTGTGCAGTCGCTCAGGGCGCTTGCGAGAGACGCAGCTTGTATCGCTGAATCTTCCCCGTCGCCGTCTTCGGCAACTCTGGCAGGAATTGGATCCAGCGTGGGCGCTTGTATACCGGCAGGCGATCGAGCACAAACCCTTCCAACTCTCGTACCATCTCGGGGCTTTGAACGGTCCCTTCGCGTAGGACCACAAACGCGACCGGCTTGAGAAGTTCGTCCGCATCGGCCCGAAAAACCACTGCTGCCTCGAGCACCGCATTGTGCTCTGACAATACGCTTTCGATTTCGATTGGGCTGACCCATACTCCACTCACCTTCACCATGTCATCGGAGCGTCCCGCATACCAGAAGAACCCGTCCGCATCCTGATAGTACTTGTCGCCGGTGCGGAGCCAATGGCCTGCAATCGTGTCCTTCGTTTTCGCGTGCTGATTCCAATAGCATGCGCAGGTTGAATCGGCCTTCACTATCAAGTTTCCAATTTCGCCTTGCTCCGCAGGTTGATCATTGCCGTCGACGATTCGGGCTTCAAATCCGGGAATGATTTTGCCGCTGGAGCCCGGCCTCACATCGCCCGGAGCATTGGCAATCATCATGTGCAGCGCTTCGGTCGATCCAATCGCATCGAGAATCTCGACGCCGAACCGTTGCTTGAAGCGGTGAAACACAGTTGCCGGCAGCGCCTCGCCGGCAGAAACGCCGTAGCGAACCGACGAGAGATCGAACTCCGCACGACCGCTCGGTTGGTGCGCCAGAACCTTCACATAGTTGGACGGAACCGAAAAGAAAAGCGTCGGCCGATGGCGTTCAATCGTCTCGAATACAGACTCAGGACGCGGCGGCCCGGGCAGCAGAATGCTGGTCGCGCCGACCGCGAGCGGAAAATACAGCCCATTCCCCAGCCCATAAGCGAAGAAGAGTTTGGCCACGCTGAAGAAACGGTCCTGTTCCGTAATCTTCAGAATCGCCTTGGCATACCGTTCGGCGCTAACCACCATATCGTGCTGCAAATGCACGCACGCCTTCGGCTGCCCAGTGCTGCCGGAGGAATATAGCCAGAATGCAGCATCATCTTTGCTCGTCCGCGCCGCGGGTAAATCTGGGGAATTGTGCTTTAGCAATTCGTCAAAACACAGATTGCCGGATGCTGGTTCCCCGCCAGCGACGACAACCTTTTCCAGATACTGCAACTCGCTTCGCGGAATCGCCTCGATCAAATGGAGCAGCGAACTGCTGACCACCGCAACCCGCGCGCGTGAATTGTTGAGCAGAAATTTGTAGTCGGACGGCTTCAGAAGAGTGTTGACCGGAACGGCGACCGCCCCGATCCTGATCGCTCCGAAAAAGCTGACCGCGAATTCCGGCGTGTCGAGCAGAAGCAGCAGAACGCGTTCTTCGATCCGAACACCTAAACTCTTCAGAGCGCTACCAAAGCGGTTTACACGATCCCAGAGCTGACCGTAGGTCACCTTACTTTCGCCGCATTCGATCGCGATCTTCTCGCTCCTGCCTTCCGCGATGTGCCGGTCAATGAAAAATGCGGCCGCGTTGAACTCGTCTGGCAGCGAGATCGAGGATGCCCAGGTCATGAATGGTACGTTTTCCCCACGGAAAACGTCACTGTATTAGGAGATGCTGCAACAAAATACCAGATTTCACCGGACGAAAGCGGACTCGAAACCACAATCAGCTACATCTAAACTAGCCTGAGCGGCTTCTGTGTTTGCCGCCAATTTCATGGCGAAATCGGACAAGCGGACAAAAGAGCAGTCGGTCCTGGA
The DNA here is from genome assembly GCA_035946775.1 of Candidatus Sulfotelmatobacter sp. Taxonomy (GTDB): domain Bacteria; phylum Acidobacteriota; class Terriglobia; order Terriglobales; family Acidobacteriaceae; genus Sulfotelmatobacter. The sequence continues at coordinate 11,553 of DASYZA010000029.1, forward strand.
CAGGCAGGACCATGCCTCGCCAAATGACAATGTCCTCGGACTTTTTCATCCAGCCGTCAAAACCTGGTTTTCAGAGGTATTCGAGCAACCGACACGGCCGCAGCGAATGGGTTGGCCCGCGATCGCTCGCAGCGACTCCACTCTGATTCTGGCACCCACCGGTACCGGCAAAACGCTGGCTGCTTTTCTGTGGTGCCTGAATCGGCTGATGTTCTCACCCGTTCCGGAAGAGTTGCGGCGCTGCCGCGTGCTCTATATCTCTCCCATCAAAGCCCTTGCCGTCGATGTCGAGCGAAACCTGCAATCCCCTCTCGTGGGCATCACGCAGACCGCTCGCCGCATGAACCTCCAGCATTTCACGCCAAACGTGGCGATCCGCACCGGAGACACCCCGTCGGCTCAGCGCTCCCGGTTTCTGCGCCATCCTTCCGACATCCTGGTCACCACACCCGAGTCTCTCTATTTACTGCTTACCTCGAATGCGCGCGAGGTGCTGGCTTCCATCGAGACGGTCATCATCGACGAGATACACGCGCTGGTTCCGAACAAGCGCGGATCTCACCTCGCCCTTTCCCTCGAACGGCTAGAACATCTCTGTCAACGGCGCCTGCAGCGCATCGGACTCTCAGCCACGCAGCGCCCGCTCGAAGAGGTCTCCCACTTTCTCGGTGGACTTGCCGGTTCCACATCCACACCTGAAGAAAGCACCGACAACAGCACCCAGGACGTTCCACAAGAATCCGTCTCCGAATTCGAATCGTCCCGGCCGCAAGCGTTCCGGCCCGTCACGATCGTCGACGCCAGCGAGCCCAAGAAGTTCGCGCTGAAGGTCGAGGTGCCCGTAGACGACATGTCGCGCCTTGACGAGTTGGAGCCGATTCCCAGTGGTCCGGCGTCGCAAGGGCCGGTGCGCGCTTCAATCTGGTCGGCGATCCATCCCAAGCTTCTTGAGTTGGTCAAAGCACATCGCTCCACGCTGCTTTTCGTCAACAGCCGCCGCCTTGCGGAACGCATCGCCGGAGCCATTAACGAACTCGCCGGCGAGACCCTCGTGCGCGCCCACCACGGAAGCATGGCCGCCGAGCAGCGCAAAGACATCGAAGATCGCCTCAAGCTAGGCAGTCTGCGCGGGTTGGTCGCGACCTCGTCGCTCGAACTTGGCATCGATATGGGCGCGATCGACCTTGTCGTGCTGATCGAATCGCCTCCGAGTGTCGCCAGTGGCATGCAACGAGTCGGGCGCGCCAGTCACCACGTCGGAGCCATCAGTACTGCTACCGTCTTCCCGAAGTACCGTGCCGATTTGCTGGCGTGCGCGGCGATCACCAAAGCGATGTATGACGGCGAAGTCGAGTCTGTTCGCTATCCGCGCAACCCGCTGGATGTTCTGGCTCAGCAAATCGTGGCGATGGTCAGCATGGATCCCTGGGAGGTCAATGAACTGTTCTCTGTGGTGCGCCAGGCAGCTCCCTTCGGCGGTCTGACTCGTGGAACATTCGACGGCGTCCTCGACATGCTCTCCGGCCGGTATCCGTCCGAAGAGTTCGCCGAACTGCGTCCCCGCCTCACGTGGGATCGCATCGCTGGAAAGCTCACCACACGCGAAGGAGCGCGTCGCGTGGCCGTCATCAACGGAGGCACCATTCCCGACCGTGGTCTCTACGGCGTTTTCCTCACCGGCGCAACAAAAGGCGCGCGAGTGGGCGAACTCGACGAAGAAATGGTTTTCGAGAGCCGAACCGGTGACACGATCATTCTCGGTGCTACCACGTGGAGAATCGACGAGATTCTGCCAAACAAAGTCAGCGTTTCTCCCGCACCAGGTGAACCCGGAAAAATGCCTTTCTGGAAGGGCGATGGCCCCGGCCGGCCTGCGGAGTTCGGTGAAAAAATCGGCCGACTCACACGCCAACTGCTGGCCATCCCTCGCCCGGTGGCGCTTTCCAAGCTGATTGACGAACACAGCTTAGATGAGAACGCGGCAGAAAACCTGATTCGCTACCTGGAAGATCAGAAAGCAGCCACCCAATACGTCCCCAGCGATCAAGACATTCTCATCGAAATCGTCCGCGACGAACTCGGCGACCGCCGCATCTGCGTACTCACCCCGTTCGGCAATCGAGTCCACGCGCCATGGTGCATGGCCGTGGATGCGAAAATTCGCGCCGAACGCGGCTGGGAAGTCGAGAGTCTCTGGTCCGATGACGGCTTCGTCATCCGGCTTCCGGGAAATGAAGAACCCGTTGATACTTCCCTGCTCCTGCCGACTGCAGCCGAGTTGAAGGACCTTGTTCTGCGCGAACTCGGGTCCACGTCGTTATTCGCTGCCAAATTTCGTGAAGCTTCGGCTCGTGCCCTGCTTCTGCCCAAACGCCGCGCCGGACAACGCGCCCCATTGTGGCAAACGCGAAAGCGCGCCGCCGATCTGCTCGCCGTAGCCTCACGCTATTCCTCATTTCCTATCCTGCTCGAAAGCTACCGCGAGTGTGTCCGGGACACCTTCGACCTTGCCGGCACGACCGCGATCCTCGCCAAGATCGGTCGCGGAGAGATTCGCGTCACTATGCTCGAACCGGAAAAGCCTTCGCCATTCGCCTCTTCCCTCCTCTTCTCTTACGTCGCGAACTATATCTACGATGGCGATGCCCCTCTGGCCGAACGCCGCGCTCAAGCCCTCTCAATTGATCAATCGCAACTGGAAGAACTTCTTGGCGACAACGATCTCCGCGAACTGCTCGATCCGGCCGCCATCGAAGAAGTCGAAACCCGCCTTCAGATGCTCGACCAGGAGTACCACGCCCGCAGCGAAGATGCCATTCACGACATGCTTTTGCGTTTAGGAGATTTGACCGAGGCCGAGATCTCCTCGCGCTCCTCGGACGTAAATGTCGCCAACGCTCTGGCAAGTCTTTCAGCCTCCCGCCGCATTCTGAAGATCCGGATCAAAGCCGAACCTCGTTACATCCCGGTCGAGTACGCTGCCCGCTATCGCGATGCCTTCGGCGTACCTCTTCCTCCGGGTCTTGCCGAAGTTTTTCTGAAACCTGCCGACGATCCGCTCTCTGCAATTATGAGGCGCTATTCGCGAACTCATGGGCCGTTCACGGTAACTGATATCTCAAAGCGCTATGCGCTAGAACCTTCCGCAATCGAAGCCGCGCTCCAAGTCCTGCATGCCCAAGGCAAGTTGCTCGAAGGTGAATTCCTCCCCAAAGGTTCCCACCGCGAATGGTGCGATCCGGAAGTTCTGCAGCAGATTCGGCGCAAGAGCCTTTCTAACCTGCGCAAGGAAATCGAACCGGTGGAGCAACAAACGTTGGCTCGCCTGCTCAGTCGCTGGCAGGGCGTCCACGTTCCGCGCAAAGGTCTGGACGCACTCCTCGATGCCATTGAAATCCTGCAAGGCGCCTCGCTCCTGGCTTCTGACCTGGAGCGCGAAATCCTTCCCGCTCGCGTTGCCGGATACCAGCCCGGCGATCTCGACACGCTGATGGCCGCCGGCGAGGTGGTCTGGACAGGGGTCGAGCAAGTCGGCGATCACGATGGACGCGTTGCGCTTTACCTTACCGAAGCTCTGCCCATGCTGGCTCCGCCTGCCGAACTCATCGCCGATCGTCCTCCGCTCAGCGAGCGCGCGGCGCAGATCATGGAATTCCTTGCCGCCAATGGCGCTTCGTTCTTCCCGGAAATTCGTGCAGCTTGCGGCGGGGGCTTCCCCGGTGACGTCCTGGATGCCCTCTGGGAACTCGTTTGGCGGGGCGAAGTCACCAATGACACTTTCCACACAGTGAGGAGCCGTCTCTCTCCCGCCTCGCGGAAGCGCGAGCATCGGGAAGGCCCCGCCGGATCTCCAGAATTTCTTCGCAGGCTCCGGGCGCGCAAGAACGGCGACGGAATCGCCAGCGGTCGCTGGTCCTTGCTCCGCAATCGCAGGTCGACGTCCATTTCCGTCACCGAATGGAGCGCCAACACCGCCCAGCAACTGCTCACCCGCTATGGCATCGTCACTCGCGAAACTGCCCTCGCCGAAGCCGTCCCAGGCGGCTACAACACAATCTACCCTGCCCTGAAGCGCATGGAAGAGAGCGGCTACATCCGCCGCGGCATGTTCGTAGCCGGGCTCGGAGCAGCTCAGTTCGCCATGCCCGCCGCGGTCGACATGCTCCGTACTCTTCGCTCAACTCCGAATGAGCCGGAATCCGTCGTGTTGGCTGCGACCGACCCTGCGAACCCGTATGGTTCCGTGTTGCCGTGGACAGTTCTCGAAGGCGATAACAACGCCGCACATGCCATGGCACGTGCAAGTGGGGCGTCCGTGGTCTTGGTGAACGGAATGCTCACCGCGTACTTGCGGCGCAAGAATCCGTCCATTCGCGTATTCCTTCCCGAAGCAGAGCCGGAGCGTTCGCAATTTGCCGCCCGGCTCGCCCGGCAGCTGGCTGAATTGGCCGTCAGACGTCAGAAGGGATCTCGTACAGGCATTCTAATTTCGCAGATCAACGATATCCCGGCACGAGAGCATCCGCTTGGCCGGTTCCTCGAAGAAGCTGGATTCTCCGACACGGCAAACGGTTATCACATGCGGCGCATGGCCAACATCGCGAGCACGATTGCCGAAGAAGAAGAGGAATCTGACATCCCAGACAATCAGAGCACCTCGGAGTCGGCCTGAGTGCCCGAGGGGGACACAATCTTCCGCGCGGCACGCACCTTGCACCGCGCTTTAGCCGGACATACGATCACCCACTTCGAAAGTGTCTTTCCCCGGCTCTCCCGCGTCGACACGGACCAAGGCATCGTCGGCCGCGCTGTCGAACGCGTCGAGGCGAATGGCAAGTGGCTGCTGATATATTTCTCCGGCGGACTGGTTCTGCTCACGCATATGCTCATGAACGGCAGTTGGCACATCTATCGCCCGGGAGAGAAATGGCGTCTTCCGCATCAATACATGCGTGTCACTCTCGCCACCGAACAGTTCGTCGCGGTCGCATTCAATATCCAGATTGCGGAGTTCCACACCGAAGACTCTCTTCGACGGCGACGTGGATTCGCTGCGCTCGGCCCGTCACTACTTGATCAGAACTTCGACGAAGCAGAAGGACTGCGGCGCCTGCAAGCAAATCCTCAGTTGGAAGTTGGCGACGCACTCTTGAAACAATCCGTAGTTGCCGGCGTTGGGAATGTCTTCAAGTCAGAAGTATGTTTCGCCACACGCGTGAATCCATTCCGCAAGATCGCCTCCTTGAGCGCAGAAGAAGCCAAGACCCTCATTTCCGTAGCGCGGAAATTCCTCGCTGCGAATGTCACGGATACTACCGCCGATCAGATTGTCACCTACAGCGGTTTTCGCCGCACCACAGCTCGTGCTAATCCCGAAGAGCGCCTCTGGGTCTACGGACGCAGCGGCGAACCCTGCCGACGTTGCGGCACGATCATCGAATCGCGCAAGCAGGGGCCCGATGCCCGCATTACCTTCTGGTGCCCGCAATGTCAGCCGTCGCAAAGCCCACATAACTTATAGCCACACAATTCACCTCCTGAAATGTATCCTGTGCCTTCCCAATCCATCACAACGCACTCTGAATCAGGCTTATCGCTGCGGCTGGGTCATCTACTTCCACGACCAACTCGTTGTATCGCTCGTCGTGCAAGTCGATGATGATGGTCTTTTCCGGATGGTGCACGTCCCAGAAGACTCGCTTCCCGTAGTGATAGAAGGTTCCCGCCGTGATGACACCGGGCACATTGGTTCCCGGCATCCTGATCCCGTGATACCAGCCGCGTGCGGCTTCTGTATCCGCGCGCACCGCCCTGATATGAACCAGAGGGATTTCGAGACTGCTTTTGAATGACCAGAGCTTGTCGGCGCCACGCACGTGCAACGTGAGTGTGCCGTCCGCGATCGAAAGATCGACCAATATGACGCTCCTGTGATCCGATCTCTGCGATGCCTTTCCGGACAGAGACTGCCGCAGATCAGTGGGCAGGGAGAGCGCTCATGTCCTCGCTACTTGAAGCAGAGATGGGCACCGTGAACAATACATCATCCTCCCGGTGTCGTCGCCAATCTTCTATTCAGTCAGTTGCGCGTCGCGCCTTATTGCCCGAGCAGCCCATAGATATCCAGTTCCGTGGCGGTAGGGACGAAAACCCTTCCGTTCGCGATTGTTGGATTGGTGAACTTCAGCGCCTGACCCGCCTGGTCGCGGCTGCCGGCCTCCGTGCTGTTGTAAAGTTCGCTGGCGACGTTGGAGGCGTCATAGGCATGCAACACCGCTGCACCACTCTTGGTTGGGTCTGTGTTGTTGTAGGTGCTATTGTCGATCTCCCAAATAATTCCGTTGTTGTTTCCGTTGGCAGAGAGCGACGGGGTGGCCCCGTGCTGCCCGAAATAAGCGGGACCATTTGCTACAGGCTGCGACGACAACTGCTGACCAGCCGCCGCACTAGCGTTCCAACTGAAGGCATGCAGTACGTCATTGTTCGGATGGATGTAGACCAATCCATTCCAATACACGGGCGTCGAAAAAATATTGTCGTACTGCGATGTTCCCGTGTGAACCGTTTGCAGGACGTTGTTCGACTGATTGTTATAGCCACCCATGCTGTCGCGGTTGATCACAAAAACATTCCCGTCTTTGCCGCCGCCCAGCAGTTCATGCGGATAGCTTGACGATCCCGGCACCAGCACATTGCCGCCGCTGCCAAGATCAGCGTCAGACGAGGCGAGCGCGTAATTGTTATCTGGAGCGAAGTAGTCGAGGACCGAGAGATTCGTCGGATCCATACGCAAGAAGCAATCGTTGTAGCCAGTCATCGAACTGGAGCCGATCCATTGTTGGTCTCCGGCGTCGACGCCATTCATCAGGTACAGCTCACCGGTGGAGTCATCGATCGCCGGAGCCGCGCCGCTGCCCCAGAAGCCGCCTCCGCCAGCGTTCGGCGTGGCATCGAAGACCGCCTTCTGCTGTAGTGTCGTCTTGTCGTAGGCTAACACCCAGCCGCTCGGACAGCTTCCGACCGGAAGATAAATCAAGTTCGTCACTGGATCGAGCGCGAGCCCCATACGCTGGTAGCAGCCTCGGCCCAGGTAGTCGCTTCCGGATGAACCTTGGATCCCCATCGGATTGACCCGATCTTTGCCCGTCGTGACGTCGAGAGCATGGAGCCAGTATTCGGGCGTGGTGTTCTCCTGATGAGTCACCACATAAATCGTATTGCTCGTGGCGTCGATGACCGGCGTCGAGAGAATTCCGACCACAGGCCACGGCCCGGCATCGTCGTAGGCATTCTTGGGAGTTCCAAAATTCACTGACCAGAAAGTCGTCCCGCTCCCGGCGCTGGCATCGGCGTCAAACGCATACACCGTGTTGTTCTGCGTAGCGACGAAGACCACATCGTGGGTACCGCCATTGATATTCAATTGCGGCAAATAAAGCGGCTGCCCGTAGATTTGGCCATCCACATGATAGGAATACACTTTCCCAAACTGTGTCGAGTTCACGTTCTGCGGCGTCAACGTCACTTCATTCAGATATGCTCCGTCGCGCGCATCGTCATTGTGATACGTGAGCACTGCGGATTGCGAAACATTGGTGACGGTGACGCGGCTGTTGACGACATCCGATGGATCAGCAACGCTGGCCGCCGAAACCGTGTGCGAACCCAGGGCACTCGGAGCGCTGTAGAGCCCGCTGGCGCTGATGGTTCCCGACGAACCGTTGCCGCCAGGAATCCCGTCCACCGACCAGGTTACGCTGTTATTCGTCAATCCCTGAATCGTGGCTGTGAACTGCTGCGTTCCGCCCGGAGAAAGAACCGCTCCATTCGGTGTAACAACAAAGGAAAATACGGTGAGTTGAGCCGTGACCGAAGCGCTGCCATCGTTGGCACTGATCGTGTGATTCCCCACTTGTGACGGCGCCGTGTAAAGGCCGCTCGTTGATATGGTGCCCACCGTCGAATTTCCGCCGGCAATATTATCAACCGACCACGTTATCGTTGGATTCGATATTCCCTGAATACTGGCTGTGAATTGCTGCATCGCACCAGTAATGATCGTCGCGCTGGTGGGAGAGATCGAAAACGATCCCCCGACCGCAACAGTGGCACTGACGCGTGCGGAAGTGTCGGCGGCGCTGGTCGCCGTGACGGTGTGCGTTCCGCTCTGAGCCGGTGCGGTGTATAAGCCGGTAGCGCTGACCGTGCCAGTCGTCGCATTCCCTCCGGCAACACCATCCACGGACCAGGTCACGCTCGCATTGGAGAGTCCCTGAACGCTCGCGGTGAATTGCTGCGTGCTTCCGCTCGGAAGCGACACAGAGTTGGGAGAAATCCCAAATGTGAAAACCGTGACGGCCGCACTCGCGTTGTCGACCGCTTTGCTGCCCACGGAGGCGCTGATCGTATGATTCCCCGGTTGCGGCGGCGCGGTGTAGAGGCCGCTATTGCTGATCGTACCCACTGTCGCATTGCCGCCGCCCACACCGTCAACGGACCACGTTACACTCGAGTTCCCTTGTCCGTTGACAGTAGCCTGAAACTGCTCTGTCGCGCCCGCAATCACTGTTGCGCTGGCCGGCGTAATACCCACATTTCCCTGTACGGTAACCGCGGCGCTTGCGCTTTTCGTGTTGTCCGCCACGCTGGTGGCCGTGACCGTGTGGGTGCCTGCGGACTGCGGCGCCGTGTACAGGCCTAAACTCGATATGGTACCGTGCGCTGAATCGCCGCCATTCACGTTGTCAACAGTCCATGTGACTGCTGTATTGGTCGTGCCGGTAACCGTCGCGGTGAACTGCGCAGTTTGACCCGGGGCCAGCGTCGCGGTCGACTGATTTAACTTGATGCTGACTTGTTGTGAGCGATTACCCGGATTGCCATTCCCCATTCCCGAGCATCCAGCAACTGGTAATAGGACCGAAAGAACAAGGGCCCGCCTATTAAACGAGAAATTCCAGGTTCCCATAACTGACGCGTAACTCCGGGGGGAGAATTGCGCCGTATCAGATGTGCCTTTGCGGTGAAGGGTTGCAGCATGTCTAGCAGCTAATGACGTTGACCTCGGTCAGGCTACTGACCACCTTGGCAGAATTCGCGCTAGACGGGACTCTTTCAGTTGGCTTAATCACTTCGAAAACTTCTTGTCGCTCCACAATGAGTAGACCGAAACCTGCGCCAATCAGTTTTCGTTCGAGGACATCCCGATCCCAATGTCCGGTCGATAGCTGACTGTGATCCAAGTATTCGGCTGCAAAATCGGGCGTGCAAGCCATATATACGCCATTCGTGTATTCAGCAAAAGTTGCCATCTGGTTCAATGCGCGTTTGAACTGCTCGTAGTCGTTCTTCAATTCAACCGCCACCAAATGAGCAGAACTGAGGATTCCTGACTTCATGAATCCGAGTACATCAACCCTTGCGAGACCAAGTGGAATCTCCATATATGGCTCATAGCCTCTGCCTCGGAGCCTCTTTGCAACCGGAATTTGCAAATCGTCTTCGTCCGATACACCACAAAACCATTCTCGGCGCACGAGCTTTCTGGTGAGTAAGCCTCTGTCCCTGTAATATCGGTCTTCGCCAGCCCGCCAAATTGATGCAGCAAGAACTTCCGATCTTGGAACTCCAAACCAGACCGACGTTGGTGTCCGTCGAAAGTGGTCGATCTGGTTCTCTAGGCACTGCATTTTTTCTTGTGGCGTTAGTCGTTTGAGAATCTTTGGTTCGCCGGGAACTTGGAGTTGCTCGATCAAAACCTCTAGCACTGACGATTCATTGAGCAACTGCTTCAATTTGCTTTCAGACAAATAGCAGTATCGCTCTGTATTGCTGGTTTCTGTAGGGTCAGCGTGTGGGCGAGATGTTTGTGCCAATTCCTGTGCTGCGACGGCGACCGGAGTTTCGATCCGAGTTTCAGCCTGTTGCAACGCCCCTCTTCTTATGTGCCCCGGATCGAGAGTGGCTGCCCGCAATTTAGCCCTGAGAGCACCGAGAACCTTTCCACCACCCTCCGACCCAACATCAAACTTACGCATCGTCTTTCCATTCGAAAGAACGACCTCAATATCTGGTGGGTTATAGTTCACAGCACTGACATGCCGGAAATAGACCTCCTCGCCTTGAGCAGGTAATCGGATTTCAAGTTGTGGAAGATTGAGCGTGGCTCCCTGATACACGGCAAAGAACGCATCACAAATGTAAACAACGGAAATCTTATATTCCCGTTTGGCCGTTGCACCGAGGGGTGAGTTTCCGAGTCCACAACGCAGCACGATGGATTCGGCTACATCCGATCCGACTGCCAGCCGGATTGCCCCCTGCTCCCTAACGATGGATTCGGCCTTACTGACAAAACCCTCCCAATTCCGGTTTATTAGGCTCACGGCTTTCCACCGAGGTACAACCGCCAGAACTCCCAGCACCAGACCGATGGGATGCCTGAACAGTACCCAACCAAGAATAGCAAGAGCGGCGGTCAATCCGTATGTTGAACGGGGGTCCCACCCCATACGCCAGAGGACTGTTGCAAGCGTGTCCATCCCAACTTTTAGCGGAATGCGTTCAGGATTTGCCATTCGCCCCTTACCGTGACTTCCTGACGGAACATACGTTATCACGGTCGAATTGAAACTCAAACCGGCAGCCTGTGCCAAGGTCTTCGGACTATCAGACTATTTATTAGAAAGGGAGATGCCCATGCAATTTCAATCAAAACCCCTCCAGCGCCGTGTTGCGGCTGCCGGAGTCACGCTTAACAAAATTCACGACGTTTACAGCAAGCCCGATGGCCGGGTTGAAGGCGAACGGGGAGATGTTGGGGAAGCCCTCGACCGGGCTGACGAAGTTATCGAAAGATTGCGGTCGCCCAAGTCCGGGTCGTCTACTGATATTTAGCGGAGTTTCAGTCCCAGTGCCTTCCAGTAATCGTGCCAGATATACCTAGTGCCATCCCAAACGGTTCTGCTCGAATGAGGCGTACTGACCATTCTGGTAGGTCCGTTGTGCAGAACATACGCTTTTGGGACAAGACCATAGGAGCCCTCGGGTGGGAACTCGCGCCCAGCGTAGCATTTCGCGATAGCATTCCATGAAGGTTGTTGCTTTCTTCCGTACATCAGCACCAAGTCCGGCTGATGCTCACGCAACCTGTCGCAGATGGCACGGATTCGTTCCGGCAGGAAATGCTCCGTACCCACAGCGGTGAGTGCATCTGGAGCCGCCAGCCCCGACAATTCGATGACGCAAGTCTCTCCATCTAGCCGTCCCCATCGGTCACGCTGATAATTGCGGCAGGACTCTTGATCGGCGTCTCGTTTTAGGTACGTCATCAGGAGCAGAATGAGTGGTTGCCAAGTGGTTTGTAGGTTTACTTTGGGTTTTTTGCGGTGCCAATTTCTCTCACCAATGCAGCAATGGAACTGTCGGCAGTCACTCAACTCAAGGCTCCCTAATGTGCGCCAACATTCAGCCCGCCGCTTGAGACTTCCCGGGATGTCATCTTTTTCGTGTTTGCCCATGCCCTGCTCAGGCCCGATGAACCAATACTTTGCATCCCACCGCCCATATCCGAAGTTGCGGCGTGCCATTGCATTCAGGTGAGGATCTTCCAGCAGATTCATTTTCGCAGCGATGATATTCGAAAATGCTCGCACCTTCCAACGCCCTAACGAAGGGGAATTGAGGCAAACCCCAGCGTGTCCGCGAGTTTTTGGAACAGAATGGAACAGAAACAGGGTTGAGGGCGGATGCAAGTGATTGAAAACATGGTGGCCAGGGACGGAGTTGAACCGCCGACGCCAGCCTTTTCAGGGCTGCGCTCTACCACCTGAGCTACCTGGCCACTTTCCAGTGCCGCCGCTGGCGGCCTGCGAGGACTGTCTGCTTCAGCCCGATTTTGGCGGGGCGAACGACTGAAGCCCAACGGAAAGCGCGTGAATCGCCCTTGATTATAGCAACCGCACGGCATTCCCTCAACGATTCCGAATGGTATTGACAACCAAATCGGACGGACTCTGAATATTGTGGAGACTTATCCGTGAAGATCCGTGAAAATCCGCGGCCAGGGTTTCAACCTGCGAATCCCTTCACAAACTCCACCAGACTCCGCAACGCGATCCCCGACGGGCCCTTCGCGATCCACGGCTTCTGATCTTCCATCCACGCCGTGCCTGCAATATCCAGATGGATCCAGGGCGTATCTTCCGCGAATTCTTTCAGGAACATCGCCGCCGTCACTGCTCCGCCCCAGCGCCCGCCGGAATTCATGATGTCCGCGATCGACGACCGAATCTGATCTTTGTATTCATCGTCGAGCGGCAGGCGCCACATCTTTTCTCCTGCCATCGTGTTCGCAGCTTTAAAGCGGTTGTACATTTCTTCGTCGTTCGCGAAAATTCCTGCATTCGAGAAACCGAGCGCAACCACTACGGCCCCGGTCAACGTGGCCGCATCCACCAGGTGCGTGCAACCCAGTTGCTTCGCGTAATGAAGACCATCGGCCAGCACCAGCCGTCCTTCTGCATCCGTGTTAATGATTTCGATCGACTTTCCTGACATCGCGATCTGCACGTCACCCGGCTTCTGCGCTTTCCCGGACGGCATATTCTCGGTCGCGCACACAATGCCGATCACTTTCACCTTCGGTTTGAGCAACGCGATCGCCCGCATCGCTCCGATCATCGTTGCGCCCCCGGCCATGTCGTACTTCATCTTCTCCATGCCGTCGGCTGGCTTGATCGAAATTCCTCCTGTGTCGAAGGTGATTCCTTTCCCCACCAATCCGAGTACCGGTTTGGCCGGCGCACCCGAGGGCTCATAAGTCATCACAATCAATGCAGGAGGTTCATCCGATCCTTGCGCTACGCTCCAGAACGCCCCCATCTTCATCTCTTTGATTTTGTCTGCGCCGTACACTTCGCACTTCAGCCCAACTTCGGCGCACATCTTCTTGGCGCGGTCAGCAAGGATTGTCGGCGTCATGCGATTTGACGGCTCATTCACTAGATCGCGCGTGAAGTTCTGCGACTCTCCGATGACCTGCGCTTCATTCGCCACTTTCTCAAGCGCTGCCTTCTCGCCGTTTGCAATCACCGTCACAGCATCGATCTTCTGGTCCTTGCGGTCGCTGCGGTAGTAGTCCGGGTCGAAATTCCCCACGTGTGCGCCTTCGACGATTGCCCGAACCGCCTCCTCCGCCGGAAGATTGGTCGGCGCAATGAACGCAAAGCTGCGGATGCCGCGTCCCTTCAGCGTGCGCACGGCAACTCCGGCCACTCGCCGCAAGTCGTAGCCTGAGAATTTCTTCGCACCACCACCCGAGACCAGCAGCAAGCGCTTCGCTTTCAGGTTGGCGGGCTTGTGCAGCAAATTCGTCTCATAAGCCTTGCCGCTGAGTTCGCCGCTGGCCAACAGTTCCGATGTGACCGACTGCACGGCCGCATCGGCGGTCGCCAGCTTCAGCTCAGGCTTCTTGTTTTTGTCATTACTGGTACCGTTCGATTCATCCAGCACAACGGCGACCAGCGATTCGGTTTCCAGTTCAGACGACTTCGACGTAGAGATTGCGATTTTCATAGTTGAATGGGGTAACAAACAGGATATTTCCAGTATCGTCGGCAGGCGGCAAAAAGCGCAAGGGCAGCCGGACTCAATGTAATTGCTCCAAGATAATGTCACCCCCTAACTGCAACGAGACTTTGTCACCCTTGCAGGATGGTGACGATGAGTCAGAAAGAGTTCCAGCGGGTGAAAGTGATCGAGAATGCAGCAGGCGGGAGGCTGAGCGTACGCG
>DASYZA010000030.1:0-56112 GCA_035946775.1 Candidatus Sulfotelmatobacter sp.
ACTCGAGGAGGTCGGCCATTCCTTCGGAGTCACCCGCGAACGCATTCGCCAGATCGAGGCCAAGGCATTGCGCAAATTACGCCATCACTCGCGCTCCCGCGAACTCAAATCACTTCTCGATGACGCCCGCGGATAGAGGGACAAGGTGTGCGTCCGGTCGCCGCTTCGCGGTACAGTGGCCCACGGCAGCATTTTGCGCGCGGCTGAAGTGGTCCGACGACGGATCCATGCAAAACACGGCAGCGGCGCTCTTCCAGACTGCTGCACCGGGAACTGCACTCGCGATTTCCTGAATTCATTGCGGCACGCTATGCCTGCGTCGGATGCAGAAACCGCTGTATACAGCTAGAGCGACGTTGTCGCTGACTGGCGATAATGTAGGAGAACACCCGTCGAAGTGAATCAAAATGTGGGACCAATTGTGGGGACAAAATGGGGGACAGGCGGCCCGGGTAACGATGCGGGTAACCACTATTTCGCCTCGGAAGGTCAGCACCTAATGCCCGACACCTTCCATTGTGGCCCGGACTAGAATGAATGAAATGCGCTATTACACCACGACGGCTCTGCGCGGCAGCATCACTTTCCAATGTGTTTTCTGCGATTATCGTGTGAACACCGACGATTTCGACCGCTTGAAGGGTAACCGGCGTACGCAAGCCGCGGGCGCAGTGAATCAACATGCGACGGATCTGCATTTGCCCTTCACACAACCTCCTTCGCGAACAGCTGGCGTGCGTTGAAATCTAGATCCCAGCGACACAATTTGTCGGTCTGCTGTCCCTCCTGTGGTGCGAATCCGGACGAGAGATGTACGTTCAGCACCGGGCATCCCTCGGAGAAGACACACCATTCCCGCGATCTGGCGGCTGCTATAGCCGGTCCGCCAGAGACGATCGCGAAGACCTTCTTCCGCAGACTGATGAGTGCCGGCAGTCTTGGATTGCGCATCCTTTTCCACCGAACATAGGCTGCAAGAAAATGCGAGGTGCAGAATGTTTTTTCAAATTCACAAAGATGGCGTGGCCGTCGACGGCAGGAGCTATCGCAGCCTGGGGGAAGCTTCGAAAGTCCTGCAAGACGCCGGGCGCGGCGGCGAGGTCACTGAGGTGGACGCCTCAGACCGCACCTTACGGCGCTACACCAGCGAGGAATGCCGCCGGGCAGCTACAGACTTTCGTTCCCAAACGAAAGTCCGATCTCTGATTGGTTAAGGAATCTACTTCATTCGTTCAGTTGGCCGGGGCCCGCATCCTTGCTAGTCGAGGAGGTGGCGTCACCCTCCGTTGGTGAGCTCAACGCAGCAAATAAGAGTGGGCAATCTCTGAGAAGACCGGAGCGAAATGCGACAACCCACCATGACTATTTCAGCTCACGCACAGCCTTGGCGTATTCCTCGCTGGCGATCGTGAGTTTTCGCGCGAGATTCTGCGGATCATCTGCGCCTGCCCTCTTGAGCTCTTCGAGAATCGAGTGCAGCTTCTGTTCGGCCCCCCTCACATCTTGGATGGTTGACATGAACGCTCCGTGGGCATCACTCAATTGCCCTCTTTCAGTAACGTCGAGAGCGTGGACAAGTTGGCTTTTAGTTCACGTGTGAGGCGGAGTACTTCGCCTCTCAAAGCCCGATGTTCTGCGACCAGAGGATGCAGATTGTGGTCACTCCCGTTTGAACATGCGATGAATGTGAGAACCGTCTGGGACCGACGCCGCGTGCTTTCCATTCTTACCCCCAAGCGCACGTGATTGTAACAACTGGGGGCATGCAACTACCTAGCGTCAACCTGCGCCACCGCGAGAGCGATTAGTGACTGTTTCAAAATGCAACGCGGAAACGAAGCCAGATCGAGAACCAACATCGGGGTGACTACTTATGGCTCGCTCTCCGGAGGGAAAATCGCTTTTGTCTCGCGCATCGCTGTGGATTCCCGCGATTCCAATTCCTGCTGGCGAAGCAGGGTTGCCTCCTTGGGATCAATGCCGTTCTTCAGACGGGTCTTCTCGATGAAGTAACGCCAACCCTCGTAATGGTCTGCGGAGTCCTGGTTCGTTTCGTGGTTCTGCAACGTTAACTCGGCGAGTTGCCTGCCTTTGACTACTTCGACCACTCCAGCAGAGCGGTACGTCCGAACGTTATGCCGAATGATCGCGCAGGAAGAAGTGAGGTCGTCGCGTGTCAGAGAGAGTCCATTTCGTTGCATGCCGGGAAATAATGGAGAAATAGTTGACGAGTTCGCTATTTATGTCTTGTGTCGCCGATGATCCCTAAGCCCAGAATCGCGCATTGGATCGCGATGAAGCTTCGGGCGAGCTTCGTTCACGGTCATGGGACGGCCGTTGAGCATCGCTCCGTTCAGGGCGGAAATGGCGCCCAGCGCTTCGGTCGGTTGCGTCATCTCCACGAACGCGATGCCCCGAGGTTCGCCCGTATCCCTGTCTTTGACGATCGTGATGCTTTGGACGGTTCCGTGAACTGCAAACAGCTCCCGCAATTGCTGCTCCGTCACCGTGATATCCAGGTTCCCCACAAAAACGTTAGTCACAAAGTCCATTCTCTTCTTGATCTTCCGAAATCTCGCAATCGGAGCGAAATCTCAGAAGGCGATCTTGATGCAGATCGCCTTTCCGAGGACGCGTACTCAGAGTGGCTGTACATTTTCAGCTTGCCAGCCCTTAGGACCCTTCGTGACGTCAAATTGCACGGTCTGCCCCTCCTGCAAGCTCTTGAAACCACCTGCCTGAATCGCCGAGAAATGTACAAAAACATCTTCGCCACTCTGGCGGCTGATAAAACCATACCCTTTCGCGTCGTTGAACCATTTTACTGTTCCTTGTTCTGCCATATTGATACTCTTGTTCCTTTTGATTGATTTACGCTGGAAAGATTCGGAGGTACCGAAGGCAGGTTACTGGCTTGTTGGGCGAGAGCTGCTTACGACCGATTCGGTCTAACGCACTCACTATCCTACGCGCGGAAGACACAATTAACAACGATATTCAGCCGCAGCCAAGAAGTAGTCTATTCGTAGCGTTGCACTGCTTTTCGCAGTAGAGACTTCACATAGTGCTGCTGCACGCCAATCCGCTGGATCGAAAAAAGCATGTCAGAAGAAATCAATCGCTTTGATGCAGTTCGCAGGGAACTCGCAGAAACTGCACAACGCCTTAGCGAAGTCATAGGTGATCCGCAACTTCGAATTGCGCTCCTTCGTAGGATGAGAGAACTTCTTGACGAGGCAGACAAGATTAGCAGAGAAGACATTCCAGGTGACCCTCCGCTTCGTTGATGCGCCGGGCCAGCTTAAATTGCAGCGTTCGTCTTTGCGTAGTGAATACGAGTTATTTGAGCTCGCGAACGGCTTTCGCGTGTTCGTCTCTGGCGCTGACAAGCTTCTGCCTAAACTTTTCCGGATCACTTGCGCCGGCATTCCTGAGTGCGTCTAGAATCTCTTGCACCTTCTTCTCCGCCGCCCTCACATCGTGAATGGTGGACACCAACACCTCCAACTCTCGGTGGGCGGGCGTGCGCCCAAGGCAAACAATTGGCGATCCCGTTTTGTCGATTCGGAATCAGCAAAAAGGGCCTACATGAATTTATTTTGATTCGAGGACTTGGATTCTTTGTGGAAAAAAACTGAATGAAAACTGAATGAAGAACTTGCCTTTCTCGCCTATTTCGGCATTCCAGCCTCTCGTTGAATCAATAAGTTACGTAGTCTGAGTGACTCACTGGGGAACAAATCCACCCCCCGCAACCAAACCCCTTCAGTAGTTTCCTTCTGCAGGCCCTTGCGCCTCGCCCTCCCGTTGTGACGAACGTAATGCCAAGAATGCCATTTTTGGCCGGATGGTGTTACATTTCTAGGAATTACTTCTGGATTCGGCATCTAACTGTTCTTAGCGAATGACTAGCAGGCAATGGCGATCGGCGGTGTCACGGAAGTTGCTGGCTTCGTGTGCCTCCCTGTGCATCGTCCTCCTGCTGATGACAACGATCGCGCAGGCCTTGGACTCCTGCGAATTGGTGCCGCTGCGTACCGCGCATCATCTTTGTTCAGCCCGGTCTGGCCCCGCGTCCTCGACGGTCTGTCTAGTCTGCGCCTCCGGCCACACACCGTCATTGGCAGCGCCTATGACCTCCGTCGTTACACCCGGAATCATTACGAGCATCTGCGGAACCGTCGGGCGGTCGTTCCAGTCTGCCCTTCAGATGTTCGCACTCCACGTTCGACCACCTCCCAGCCTGTAACTCTCCTACATTCAAGCTGCTCGGAAGTTGTGCGTTACCACTTTCAACGACTCTACTCGCACTCGCTTGGGCAGCTGATCGCAGAAGGTAGTCCTTACCGGAAGTTGCCCTTGGGAGCGCAGTTGCCGCGTGGGGCGGCAAAGGGGCAGGCATCCATTTTGAAGGGAACATGCAACACCACAAGCACACTATTGCGACTGTTCTGGTTTCGTTTGCAGTGCTTGGCGTCGCGCACGCTCAGGCTCCGGTACGCATTACGCTTGATCAAGCCATCGATTTGGCTATCGCTCACAACCACACGCTCAAGGCGACCCAAACACAAATCCAGCAAAATCAGGCTCAGGAGATCACCGCGAACCTTCGGCCAAACCCTAACCTGACTGCGGACACCCTGTTCTTTCCGATCGAACCGCAGAACTTCAATTCCGCCATTATTTCGAACGTGACCGAATTCGATGTCGGCGTGAGCTATCTCTTCGAGCGAGGCGGAAAACGCCATCGCCGTCTCGAAGCGGCTCGCGATGTGACGGGTCAAACCCGCTATCAGGTCTCCGACGCGGAGCGGGCATTGATGTTCAATACCGCTCAGCAATTCATCACGGTGCAATTGGCGGAATCGAATCTGGAACTCGCGAACCAGGACCTCGCGAGCTTTCAACAGACGGTCGATATTGCTCAGGCCCAGTACAAAGCGGGCGCCATTAGCGAAGGCGATCTGTTGAAGATCACGGTGCAGTTGCTGCAATTCCAGACTGACGTTTCTGCTGCAAAGGTGGCCAAGGCACAGGCTCTCGCAACCTTGCGCGAATTCCTCGGTTACAATGCAGTCCCTGCCAATTATGACGTGGAGGGCAATCTCGCTTACCAGCCGCTGCAACTCAATCGGGACGATCTTCTCGCAAGGGCCCTTCAAAACCGGCCAGACTTGCTGGCGGCCAACCAGGGCCTGCGAGCTGCGCACAGTCAATATGCACTTGCCAAAGCGAATGGCAAGGTGGACGTTACCGGCGCGCTCACATACAGCCACGTAGCCGATGAGAACACCCTGGGCGTAACAGTCAGTCTTCCTTTGCCGATTTTCGACAGGAACCAGGGCGAAATTGCTCGTACGCGCTACGCCATGACCGCCGCTCAGGAAACGGCCTTTGCCGCAAGCGATACCGTGCTCACGGATGTGAACAGTGCATACGAGGCCTTCAACGGCAATCAGGAGGTAGTCAACCTGTACGCCGGGGGATACCTGAAACAGGCGCAGGATTCACGCGATATCAGCGAATATGCGTACCACCGGGGCGCGGCAAGTCTATTGGATTTCCTGGATGCGGAGCGCAGTTACCGCGCCACTGAACTGGCCTACCGCCAGGCGCTAGCGAATTATTTGATCGGAGTCGAACAACTCAAAGAAGCGGTAGGAAGCAGAACACTACCATGAGTAGACGAAAATCTTGCATTCTTCAACTCATCGCCGGAATTGCGATCCTCACCATCGGTATTGGTTGTGGCGACAACCAAAGCTCCGCTGGTGACCCCGGGATCTCCGGGCGGAACAGTGGAGTGGACAAAGCGGCGTTGTTTTCCATTCCATCCGAACAGTTGTCGCACATACAGATTCTGACTGTTGCCCCAGCACCTTTAATGCGCACCTTGAGGTTGACCGGTGCTGTGGCTTATAACGGGTTCGCCACCACTCCCGTCATCACCCAGGTTAGCGGACCCGTCAGTCGAATTGTCGTAGCACCCGGAGAGAATGTCCGAGCCGGCCAACCGCTGTTGTACGTCGCGAGTCCAGATTTCTCCCAAATGCGCGCGACCTATATTAAAGCGAACGATGCCTTCAAACTGGCGGATCGCGAGTACGCCCGCGCGAAAGATCTTTACGATCACCACGCCATTGCGGAAAAAGACTTGATTGCCGCAGAGTCCGCACGAAATCAGGCGGAAGCCGACTTACAAGCCAGCGAGCAGGCGTTACACGTTCTCGGATTCAAGAGCCCCGACCAAGCGGTGCAAACGCGTGGGTCGCCCGAATTGCCCGTGCTGGCACCCATTGCCGGCGAAGTGGTCGAGCGTCTTGTCGCTCCCGGACAGGTCATTCAGGCGGGGACAACCCAGGCATTCACAATTTCCAACATGAGTACGGTATGGGTCCTAGCCAATGTCTACCAGCAGGACCTCCCGTACGTTCGCGTCGGCGATCCTGTAACGATTCTGACCGACTCTTATCCGGGAACTGAGTTCCACGGGAAGATTTCGTACGTGGCGGCGGCTCTCGATCCTATGACCCGCACTCTGCAAGCTCGTATCGATGTCAAGAACCCGCAGGAAAAACTGAAAAACAACATGTATGTGATCGCTCAGGTTGAGGCGGGGAAAGTCGCGAATGCGATCAGCGTCCCCAATGCTGCGGTGCTGCGCAATTCCGAGAATGAACCCTTTGTTTACACTCTCGCAGGGCAGAATCAATTTGCTATGCGCAGCGTGACGATTGGACAGACTTCGGAGCAGAGCACCGAGATTACCAGTGGGCTGGCTCAAGGCGATCGGATTGTCGCCAACGGAAGCCTGTTTCTGCAATTCGCGAATTCACTGCAAAGATGAAAGTCACGCCGAATCTACCGTTAACGTATAGTCCTCAATCGGACCGATCCGAGGACCGCGCATGATCCATCGCGTGGTTCAAGCCGCCCTTCGCCAACGCTTCCTGGTATTGATGCTTGTCGCGGCCATCGCGGTCTGGGGGGCCATTTCCTTCCAACGCATGCCCGTGGATGCCTACCCCGACCTATCTCCACCGATGGTGGAGTTGATTACTCAGTGGCCAGGTCACGCGGCAGAAGAGATGGAGCGATTGGTCACGCTGCCCATGGAAGTGGAAATGAATGGCGTGCCTCACCTCGTCGTCATGCGGTCCATTTCGCTCTACGGCCTTTCCGATATCCGTCTGACTTTCGAAGAAGACACTGACGATTATTTTGCGCGCCAGGTTGTGTTTGAGCGCTTGGCCGACGTAACCCTTCCCACCGGTGTGACACCGAGTCTTGCCCCACTTTTCAGTCCGAGTGGCCTGGTTTACCGCTATGTGATCGAGAGCCCTGATCGCAGTCCGCAGGAATTGAAGACCATTGAGGATTGGATCCTAGAGCGCGCTTACAGGTCCGTTCCTGGTGTCGCCGACGATTCCGGGTTCGGCGGCACGGTAATGCAGTATCAGGTATTGCTCGATCCCGCCCGGATCTATGGCTATCACCTAACGGTGCCGCAAGTGGTTCAGGCACTCTCGAACAACAATGCTAATACTGGCGGCGGATTCTATTCGCAGGGCGGACAGTTCTACTACGTGCGCGGCGTTGGCCTGGTCCGCGACACCAAAGACATCGCCAACATTGTTGTGGGCAGCAATCATGGAACACCAATTCGGGTGGGCGACATCGGCCACGTCGAGCTCGGAAATGCTCCGCGGCTAGGCGAATTCGGGTTCCAGAAAAACGACGATGCCGTCGAAGGCGTCATACTCATGCGCCGCGGCGAGCAAGCTCAAAACGTCTTGAAGGGAGTCGAGGACAAGACCGAGCAACTGAACAAGCTGATCCTGCCCAAGGACGTAAAAGTTCGTCCTTTTTATGACCGCAGCGACCTCGTTGATTTGACTACCCGTACGGTCGAAGACAACCTGCTCCGGGGGATGATTCTGGTGTTCATTGTGCTGATCTTTTTCCTGGTCAGCATTCGTGCTGCGATTATCGTCGCTCTGACGATTCCCCTGGCCCTGCTCTTTAGCTTCATCCTGCTGCACGCGCAAAACTTGTCAGCCAATTTGCTCTCAATCGGCGCTATCGATTTCGGAATCATCATCGACGGTACGGTCGTGATGATGGAGAACATTTATCGTGAGTTGGCGGAAAGGAGTGGGCAGGAATATAACCTGCAGGAAGTCATTCTGCACGCCGCACGTGATGTCGATCGTCCCATCTTTTATTCGGTGGCAGTCATCATCGCGGGCTATCTACCCATTTATGCGTTGAGCGGTCCGTCGGGCAAGCTGTTTCACCCCATGGCCGATACGATGTCGTTCGCTCTGCTCGGAGCCCTGGTCCTCACCTTAACTTTAGTCCCGGTGCTTGCGTCCTATTGGTTCAAGAAGGGGGTTAAAGAGAAGGTCAACCGCCCGTTTGAGAGAATTAAAGACTGGTATGGCTCGAAACTGGCTTGGTGCCTTGACCGTCCCTGGATCACCATGATTGCAGCTGGCGTCATCTTTGGAGCGACACTCATCCTTGTGCCGTTCATCGGCGGAGAATTCATGCCCAAACTCGACGAAGGCGCTCTCTGGGTACGTGCCACGATGCCTTACACCATCTCGTGGGAAGAAGCAGCCAAGATCGCACCGCAAATTCGCGACATCCTGATCTCCTATCCGCAGGTGACAGTTGTGGGCTCGGAATTGGGCCGCCCAGATGACGGCACCGATCCTACCGGCTTCTTCAACTGCGAGTTCTATGTCGGACTTAAGCCGTACGGAGACAAAGAGTGGGATCGCGACATTCATAGCAAAGAAGAACTGATCGAGTCGATCAACAAGCGCCTCACTACATTTCCCGGAATCATTTTCAATTACACGCAGCCCGCAGAGGATGCCGTTGACGAGGCGTTGACAGGACTCAAGAGTTCATTGGCGGTGAAGGTGTACGGACCGGATCTGACTGTCCTGCAGGATAAAGCTCTCCAGATCAAGAAAATACTGGAAGGCGTCCCAGGTTTTACCGAGCTGACAGTTGTCCGCGAATTGGGCCAGCCGACCTTGGTCATCGATGCTGACCGCGAGAAGATCGCACGTTATGGCATTAATGTCTCCGACGTGGAAGCGGTGATTCAAGCGGCTGTTGGTGGCCAGGCAGCCACCCAAGTGATTCAAGGCGAAAAACTGTTTGATCTGGTCGTTCGCATGCAGCCCCAATTCCGCAGTACTCCCGATCAGATCGGTAACCTGCTGGTGGGAGCTCCCGACGGCGAACAGATTCCTCTGAAAGAATTAGCCACCATTCGGGAAAACAATGGTGCTTCATTCATTTATCGCGAAAATAATTCGCGTTATATCGGAGTGCAATACAGTATCGAACACCGCGACCTGGAACGCGCCGTCCACGATGGGCAAGAAGCAGTCAACAAGGCAGTACGCCTTCCAGAAGGCTACTGGATGACGTGGGGCGGCGAATACAGCCTATTCCTCGCAGCCAAGCAGCAACTAAGCATTATCGGCCCAATTGCCATTCTTCTGATTTTCATGATCCTGTTTGCTCTTTATGGAAATTTCAAGTTTCCGGTGACTATTGCCATTGGAGTGGTAATGACCGAACCGGTCGGCGCTCTCATTGCGCTGATGCTGACGCACACGCCCTTTAGTGTCTCTTCTGTACTAGGCTTATTGGCCCTGCTGGGTGTATCGGTCGAGACCGCGGTCATCCTCGTGTCCTACATCAACAAGCTGCGATTGGAAGGCAAAGACATTCGCACGGCGACCTACGAGGCCTCGCTCCTGCGCTTGCGGCCGATCATGATGACGGCACTAGTTGCGTGCTTGGGACTGTTGCCGGCGGCGCTTTCGACCGGCATCGGTTCCTCGACTCAAAAGCCATTTGCCATTGTCATCGTGGCGGGTCTGGTCTCGCGCCTATTCCTCGGCTTCTTCGTGAATCCAGTTCTCTACGAGATGGTAGCTCGAGATGGTGATGTCCTACAGGTGTGATTTCAGAATGCCGCGGCCAGAAGCACGAGCATCACGCTGCATTTGAATCCTGGAGGCCCTCGGGATTGGACTCTGCTTTTCTCACCTCATCGAGCACTTTACGTGCTGATCGTTCTGCTTCGGCCTGACTTTCGTCTTTTCCTGAACGAAGAAGCTTGTTGTCTGGCCGAATCCGGTAGACGTTGTAGCGCCACCCTACATATAACTGCGTGGCACTATCTCGGATTCGTTCGACTTCGTACGCGTAATCACCTTCATAAAACCGCATAAGACTATCTTGCCTTCCCATCGAAGTGGGCAGCTCAACCTGCTGCCAATTTGTACTAGCGTCGGATGAAAAGGACCAAGAAGGGGATGCCGACAATCGCATGGCCCGATAAAGCGTACGAAAGTATTACAGGTCAGGAGTCGACTTCGCCGGATTCTGGGTATGTCTCACAAATCCTTCGGCATATCTCACGCCGTACTCAAGTCCACGAAATCGGTTCATCATGTCATGAAGTACGTAAAACGTTGTTTGGGGTTGTTGGCTTGCGTGCGCATAACACGCTGCCCGTTTGCTGCTCTCTGTGTGGGTGATATCCACGTAGTGAGTCGGGGCGAACACCTGTGTCTGCTCCCCCTGATCGACTTCGTAGTAGTACAGTTCAAACTTGCGACCGCTCTCCAGCCACGCATCATACGTGAGCAACGATGCCGCCCTATGGTCCCTATGGCTGTCAATCGGCCAGTGTGTGAGCACCACGTCCGGACGCTCGGCCTCAAGTAATTGACGGAATTCTTTGTAACGTGCCGGGTTTACCTCGGTGCTCCCATCAACCTGTCCCGCAAATACCGGCCGCGCCTTCAAGATTTCGCAGGCTTTCTTGCTCTCTGCTGTCCGGATATTTGCTGACTCTTTGACCGACTTCCCTTCAATCCCCACCTCACCTCTTGTGAGATAGAGAATGACCACCTCATGGCCAAGGCTGGAATACAACGCGATCGTCCCCCCGCAACCGGATTCAGGATCGTCGGGATGCCCGCCCGTCACCACCACCTTCAATTTCCTTTCCCCTGCTTCGGATTTTTCAGCTTTAGCGTTCAGCATCGGCAATGCCGTTGCAGCTGCGCCCATCAACAGGCCCGATTGCTCGATGAGTTTCCTACGCGTTAATTTATGCATGAGAATGGTCCCCGCAAACGATTAAGGCTCCCTTTTCCCCCGATTTACTAGCCAGCTTCCAGTTTGGATGATCTTCCGCCATCTGCGTTACACGGTGTGTCAGGCCTACATTAATGCCGAACACGCCAGCCCACCGGATCCTAATCTTTGCGGATAAAGGTAAATTGCGCGATGAACTGCCGACCAGCACCTCGCGTACCCCGGTCGCCTTCATCCATTTACCTTCGGTCAGTGACCAGAATTCCAGTCGCCGCAAAGGAAATCGCAACGTTAGGGTCTCAGTCTGGTTCGGATCCAAGTGTATGCGGTCGAATGCCGCCAGCGCATGAACCGGGAAATCAACTCCCGTGGGCCTCGTCTCGGGCGCTTCCAGATAGAGCTGTGGCACTTCGTCGCCAGCCACATCGCCGCTATTTCTGATTTTGAGGGTCACGTCGAGACCTCCGGCCGCGGCAGGTTGGACCTTCAGATCTGAGTAGTCGAAAGCTGTGTACGACAATCCGAATCCGAATGGAAATAGCGGCGCGATCTTCTGCTTATCGAACCAGCGACAGCCCACCGGCATCTCCATATCAAGCCCTTGGTTGATGAATGAGGGGGCATGGGTTGCGCCCCAGTCGCTGGTCACGAATCCTTTGAAGCCTAGTTCCTTGCGCAGAATATCGACCAAAATTTCCCGCTTGCCACAGGCGTACGTGCCATTCAGCTTGTTGTATGAGCACATGATCGATGACACGCCAGCGTCCACAGCATCTACGAACGGGGCCACATAGATCTCGTGCAGCGTCTGGGGGTCGATCGAAACATTATTTGCGTCGCTGTCATAGCCTACATAGTGCTTGGCTTGTGCCATCACGCCCTGTGCCTGAATACCTCGAATGACAGCCGCACCCATTGCGCCCGTCAACACCGGATCTTCTCCGTAGGTGTTGTAGCCTCGCTCGAATGTGATGTCGCGATCGATGTTGATGAACGGCTCCAGCACTACATCGATTCCTAGTGATTTTGCCTCACGGCCGATCACGGCACCATTTTCTTCGGCGATCTTCACGTCGAAAGTGGCCGCGAGTCCCATCGTGCCTATCTCGGCTTGAGAGGGCTGTCGCGTCAAAATGCCGGGAGGTCCGTCCGACATTCGAATCGGCGGAATACCAAGCCGCGGTACCCCCATCAGATATCCAGCCTGACCCTGATTCGTCGATGGGTCCTCCGAGGCTCCACAAATCAGCGCCATTTTCTCTTCGAGCGTCATCTCGCCCAGAAGCTTGTCAACGCGCGCATCACCGGTGACAACTGGAACAGTATTCTGGCCGAGAGTTGCTGAGGAAACACACACCACCAGAAACAAGAGTGCGACGTGTTGCAAGAACTTTTTTGCTCTGAGCATTTGTTACTCCCCGAACTGCGCTAAACGCGCAGACATCAACGAAAACAGGTAAGTCTATGCCCGCGATGCAGGGGTTGCATAACTGAATTACTGGAGCTTGCCTTTTCCATTTCAGGAGGGCTCAAGGGATCGGGCCGTGCGGGCAAAGCTTTACCCACCTGGCCATTCATCGACTGCTTGTGGTGACGCAAAATGAAATCGATTTGATCTGCGGAGGACGCTGGAAGAACAAACAATAGCGCGCGGTCGATGCATGCGGCGGTTCTACTTTGACATCTTTGCGGAAGGATATCTGGCGTCTAATTCAAGGTTCAGTTCCAGAACGTTGACTCGAGGCTCGCCCAGAATGCCAAACTGCCTACCCGCCGTGTGCTTTACCACAAGCTGTCGAATGTTATTCTCAGGAGTTCCACGTTCGCGCGCCACTCGCGGTATTTGAAATTCGGCCCCTGCCGGGGAAATGTCCGGATCAAGCCCAGACGCCGATGTCGTTACGAGGTCGATGGGGACTGGTTTTCCCGGATTTTCCGCCTGGAGCGAAGTCACGTCCTGAGCTACTCGCCTGATCAGCTTCTGATTCGTGGGGCCGAGGTTGGTTCCACCGGAATTCGCCGCATCGTAGCCATTGCCCGCTGCTGAAGGACGTGAGTGGAAATACGCAGGACCGGTAAAGCCCTGTCCGATCAGGCGGGACCCTACAATCTTCCCGTCGTGTTTGATGAGTTCCCCATTTGCTCGGTTAGGAAAGATGAGCTGCGCAAGTCCGGTAACAATCAACGGGTAAATGATTCCGAGCAAGATGGTCGTCGCGATCGTCATCAAGAACGCGGTAATAAGATTCTTTTTCATGGCGAAGTCCTATGCGAGTCCGACTCGCGTAATCAGCATGTCGATGAGCTTGATCCCGATGAACGGGACGATGATGCCGCCCAAGCCGTAGATAAACAAATTTCGCCTGAGCAGATCGGCTGCAGGCAGGGGGCGGTACTTTACTCCCCGAAGCGCGAGCGGAATCAGCGCAATAATGATGATTGCGTTAAAGATGACAGCTGAGAGAACCGCTGACTCGGGCGTCTGCAGGTGCATGATATTGAGTGCGTTCAGCACGGGGAATGTTTCTGCGAACATGGCGGGAATGATGGCGAAATACTTGGCTACATCGTTCGCAATCGAAAATGTCGTCAGAGCACCGCGCGTCATCAACAATTGTTTGCCGATTTCGACGACCTCAATGAGTTTGGTCGGATTTGAATCGAGGTCCACCATATTGCCGGCTTCTTTTGCCGCTTGCGTGCCGGTATTCATCGCGACGCCAACATCCGCTTGAGCCAGCGCTGGAGCGTCATTCGTGCCATCGCCCGTCATCGCGACAAGCTTTCCGCCTGCCTGCTCGCGTTTAATCAGGTCCATTTTGTCGCGGGGAGTTGCCTGGGCGAGAAAGTCATCCACTCCGGCCTCGCGAGCGATAGCGGCTGCGGTCAGAGGATTATCACCGGTGATCATGACGGTGCGAATGCCAATCGCCCGGAGCTGGTCAAACCGCTCTCGCATACCTCCTTTCACGACATCTTTCAGCTCGATTACCCCGAGAACACCGCGGCTTCTCTCGGCCACGACCAGGGGCGTACCGCCCGAGCGCGCAATCTGATCTACCTGCTCTTGAACTTGCGCCGGGAAGCGATGGCCATTGGTAGAGACATACTTCTGGATGGCATCGACCGATCCCTTACGAATTTCGTAGCCATCGAGATTAACGCCCGACATTCGAGTGTGCGCAGAAAATGGTACGAACTGAGCTTCATGCGCAGACAACTCGCGCCCACGCAGCCCATACTTTTCCTTCGCGAGAACCACGATGGACCGGCCCTCAGGTGTCTCATCGGCTAAGGAAGAGAGTTGCGCGGCATCGGCGATTTCTGCGTCGCTGACGCCAGGCGCGGCAATGAAGCGAGATGCCTGCCGGTTGCCTAGGGTGATCGTTCCCGTCTTGTCCAATAAAAGAGTGTTCACGTCACCAGCTGCCTCAACGGCCCGGCCCGACATAGCCAAAACGTTGTGTTGAATCAGCCGGTCCATCCCGGCGATGCCTATTGCCGAGAGAAGCCCCCCGATGGTGGTCGGAATAAGGCAGACAAGCAACGACACCAGAACGAAAACTGTTTGCGGCGAGCCAGAGTAGATTGCGAATGGCTGCAAAGTGACCACAGCAAGCAGGAAGATGATGGTCAACCCGGCGAGCAGGATGTTCAAGGCGATCTCGTTCGGAGTCTTCTGGCGCTCGGCTCCCTCAACGAGGGCGATCATGCGGTCCAGGAACGTGTCGCCGGGATTCTTCGTGATCTTGATCTTGAGCTGATCGGACAAAACCCGAGTACCGCCTGTGACCGCCGAGCGATCTCCGCCCGCTTCACGGATGACTGGTGCCGACTCTCCGGTAATGGCAGACTCGTCGACGGAGGCTACCCCTTCCACAATTTCTCCATCGGACGGAATGAGTTCTGCCGCTGAGACAATCACTAGATCTCCAGCCCGTAGCTTGGAACTCGGAGTCTGCTCGGTCTCTCCGTTAGCAAGCAAACGGTTCGCGAGTGTCTCTGAGCGCGCTTTTCGCAAGGTGTCGGCTTGAGCTTTGCCTCGTCCTTCAGCCATTGCCTCGGCAAAGTTCGCGAACAGCACCGTGAACCATAGCCAAAGCGTGATCTGCACGTTGAACTTGAATGCTCCGCCGCCCTTAAAGAGCAGAATTGTGGTGATGACGCTGCCAATCTCGACGACAAACATGACGGGATTGCCCATCATCTTGCGTGGATTCAGTTTTAGCAGCGCATCGACAATAGCACGGCGAACGATCTTCCATTCCCAGATCGCTTTTTTCCGGCGAAGCGGCGAATGCCCAGGCAAAGGAGCGCTGACTCTTGGCAGTGTTGGGGTTTGGGTGGTGATTGCCATCGCAACTCCTTAAAAGGTCTTACCCGCATTCATGAGCAGATGCTCAAGAATGGGGCCCAGGCTGAGAGCGGGAAAGAATGTGAGAGCACCGACAATCAGAATCACCCCGATCAGAAGTGCAGTAAACAAAGGCGTCGTCACGGGAAATGTTCCAATCGAGGGCGGTACGTATTTCTTTCCCGCGAGATTCCCCGCGATCGCGAGCATCGGGATGATCATAAGGAAACGGCCGGCCAGCATGGTGAACCCGATCGTCGTGTCGTACCAGAGTGTGTTCGGCGTCAGTCCCGCGAATGCCGAACCGTTGTTTCCTGCACCAGAGGTGAATGCATAGAGGATCTCGCTAAGACCGTGAGGCCCAGGATTCAAGACGCTCGACGTACCGAATCCGTATATGGACGATATGGCTGTAAAGACGAGTATGACCAGCGGAAAGACCAGCACAACGAGCATTGCCATCTTGACGTCATAAGCTTCGATTTTTTTGCCCAGGTACTCAGGTGTGCGGCCCACCATCAATCCTGCGATAAAAACTGCAAGCACGATGTAGATCAGCATCCCGTACATGCCCGCGCCTACCCCACCGAAGATCACTTCGCTGAGCATGATGTTCAGCAAAGGGATCATGCCGCCAAGAGGAGTAAATGAATCGTGCCAGCCCGTAATGGCCCCGCAACTGGCATCGGTGGTGACTGTTGCAAAAAGGGCTGAATTGGCGATCCCAAAGCGGACTTCTTTCCCTTCCATGTTGCCGCCCGCTTGCATCGCGCTTACGTGCTGGTCAGCCTTGAGCAAAGGATTGCCCTTGGCTTCTGCCCAGTACGCAACCGTGACTCCAGCGAGAAACAGAATCGCCATCGCCGCCCAGACTGCCCAACCATGGCGCCGAGAACCTGTCTCGTGGCCAAGCGTGTATGTCAGCCCAGCCCCAATGGCAAAAATGCAGAACATCTCGAACAGATTCGAGAACGGAGTCGGGTTCTCGAATGGATGTGAACTGTTTGCGTTGAAAAAGCCCCCGCCGTTCGTGCCGAATTCCTTGATGATTTCCTGAGAGGCAACCGGACCCTGTGCGATCGACTGGTCGGTGACTGTATCCATGACAAACTTGCCTGTTGCGTCGACCGCCGCCTTACCGTTTGCGTCAACCTTCTGAACCTGCAGGGGCTCAACGAGCTTCGCTGTGTCGTAGGGCTTCAGGTTCTGAACCACCCCCTGAGATACGAGAACTAACGCGCCAACAACGCAGAACGGGAGAAGTACCCACAGAGAGCCGCGGACAAGATCGACCCAGAAATTTCCGATGGTCTGCATCTGGCGGCGGGCAATGCCGCGGATAAATGCAATCGCCAGCGCGATGCCAGTCGCTGCCGATACAAAGTTGTGATAGGCCAAGCCCGCCATTTGGGTGAAGTAGCTCATGGTTGTCTCACCCGAATAGGCTTGCCAGTTTGTATTAGTTGTAAACGACGCGGCAGTATTGAAAGCCAGGTGAGCGGGACTCACGGATTCAAACTTCTGAGGATTGAATGGCAGGTACGCCTGCAAGCGTTGCATCAGATACAACACGATCATCGACACCACGCTGAACAGGAGCATGGCAATGGCATACTCCGTCCAACGCATTTCGTGCTGTTCATCCACTCCCGTGACGCGATAGAGCAGACGCTCGACTGGGCGCAGTGCCGGGTCCATAAACGTCTTTTCCCGGTTGAAGACTCGTGCCATGAAAAGCCCCAGGGGCTTTGTCACGAGAAAGGTCAGCACGAGAAAGAGCGCGATCTGCAACCATCCATTGGCAGTCATCAGAACTTCTCCGGCCTGAGCAGCGCGTAAACCAGATAAACCGTGGTAAGGGCGCTAACGATCAGCATGATCCAAGATTCCACGTGCATAGATCCTCACTTGATGGCATCGCAGAAACGCACATACGCGATGCACACCACAAAGAACACAACCGTTATGGCGATGAAGACGGCGTCTTGCATATGACTCTCCTGGAATCAGGCACAGTTCTCCGGCGCCCAGTTCTATATTTCACACTCCTGCCCGTAGCCTTGGCATAAAAGGTTCATAAAGAATTTGTAAGTGGAAAACCAGGGCAAGTGACTATGAGGAACGACTTTAAGCGCCTTCAGGATTGAATCGGTAACCGACCCATGGTTCGGTGGTGATGTACTTCGGAGAAGTGTCTTCGGGTTCGATCTTCTTACGAAGTTGTCCAATAAAAACTCGAAGATATTCTGTCTGACCAATGCTGGTGTCGCCCCATACTGACCCGATCAGTGCACGATGAGTCACAACCTTGTCGGGATGCCTTGCAAGGTAGCAAAGGACTTCAAATTCCTTAGGCGTGAGCCGAATTTCCTGGCCCTTCAAATGCACGCTATGGTTTTCGGTGTCGATGCGAAAATGGCCGACTTCAACCAGGCTTGATTCCGCCTGATGCTGCAAAGACGAGCGTCGAAGCGCCGCTCGAACCCGCGCAAGCAACTCGTCACGGCTAAAGGGCTTAGTCACGTAGTCGTCCGCGCCGGCATCCAGCGCCTCGACTTTGTTGCGCTCCTCGTTGCGAACTGAGAGCACAATGATCGGAATGCCCGAATTTTTGCGAATGATGCGGCAAAGTTCCACGCCATTGACATTGGGCATGCGCAGATCAGTGATCACCAGATCTGGAGTCCACGACTTCATGACCAGCAACGCATCGTCACCATCGATGGCGGTCCGAATGGTATAGCCTCTGGCCGCAAGCGTGGTCTTCAGGACGCGTGCGATTTGCACTTCATCATCGACTACCAGAATCTTCGATTTATCAGGACCCGGCATTCGAGATTACTTTACCTCTTGCGTCACAATATGAACGTCAATATTCGGTGCGTCACGCAGAAACTTATGAATGGCGGAAAGATATAGATATCGCTTCCACCCGGATTGCGCCGAGCGGCCAAACACAACCTGCGTAATGTGCCGCTCCCGTACGACCTTGGCCACCTCTTCAGCCACATTCTTGCCTTCAGCTCGAATGGCTTTCGCTCCGAGGCCTTCAGCAAAACGCAGGTTTTGAGCCAACGTGCGTTGGTTCTCCGGACTCCCATCGGAACCAATGTCAACATAAATAACGTACAAATCAGCGTTAATGCGCTGCGCCATGCGGGCTGCCCGAGCGATGAGGTATTGTGCAGCTGGGTTGGAACTGGTGCACACGGCAATGCTCTCGCGAACCGTGGGCTGGTCGGCGCCTTCCTTCTCGAGATACGTTTCCAAACTTCGGTCCACCGCACGAGTGACCTGCTCCAGCGCCAACTCTCGGAGTGACAGAAGATTTGCTGCTCGGAAAAAGTGCCCCAGCGCACGTTCCGCACGGTCGGTCGGATAGATGTCTCCTCGGCGCATGCGTGTCCGCAGAGCTTCAGGGGTCAGGTCCACGAGAACAATCTCGTTGACTCGCTGCATCACCCAGTCGGGAATGGTCTCGCGCACGGGCACGCCCGTGATTTGTTGGACCAGTGGGGTAACGCTCTCGACGTGCTGCACGTTTACTGTAGAAAGCACGTCAATCCCGGCGTTCAACAAATCCAGCACGTCATCGTACCGTTTGCGGTGCTTGCTCCCGTCAATGTTCGTGTGCGCCAGTTCATCGACCAGCGCAATTTGTGGCTTACGCGCGATAATGGCATCGACATCCATCTCTTCGAAGGAAGCCCCTTTGTAGTTCAATTTGCGGCGCGGCACGTGTTCGAGTCGAGCCGCCAGCTCGGCAATGCCCTTTCGCCCGTGAGTTTCGACGAGTCCAACCACCACGTTTTCACCGCGGCTGGCTCTACGAATGCCCTCGCTGAGCATGTTGTACGTCTTACCCACTCCGGGTGCGTACCCAAGAAATAGCTTGAAGATGGCTTCCTTCTTTTCGGGAGCGGTTTCTTCCAGCCACTGTTCCGGTGTCTTACTCATCACGCATATTCTCGCTTTCGCCCACAGAATTGTCGAATAGTCTACAATCGCGCTGTGAAACCCGCCGTCCGACAGATGGTGCGGTACCTGAGTGTGTCAGCGCTCGACGCGTTCATCACCTGGTTTTGTTTTCATTTTCTCCATCACAATCCCAGTACCGTGGGATTCATATTCCTACTGGCTATCCTGGTCATCTCTGCGACCTGGGGTTTGCGACTGGCAATTTTCATGTCGGTTCTAGCTACACTTTTGTATAACTTCCTTTTCCTTCCGCCTTTCTTCACCTTTACGATCGCTGATCCGCAGAATTGGGTTGCGCTATTTGCCTTTCTTCTCACGGCTGTCATCGGCAGCCAACTATCCGAACAGGCTCGCCGTCGAACTGCTGAAGCAAACCAGCGTCGCAGAGAAGTCGAGCGCCTCTACGCCCTGACCCAGCAGGTGCTGGTCACAGAGAATTTCTTCGAATTACTGAACAAGCTACCGGCCTACATTACCGAAACCTTCGACGCAAAGGGAGCCGCCCTTTTCCTGGAACATAAAGGCAAAACCTACTACTCCGACATCAGCCTTCAGCCATCCATTCCAGCGGAACAACTCCGGACGGTCAGTGGAAGGGGCGAACCCGTTTTCGACCGGAATCAGGGAACCCGGTACATGCCAATGCGAATGGGAGTCCGCTCCATGGGTTCGCTCGCAATTATCGGCAGTGAAGTATCGCGAGAAACCCTAGAGGCGATCGGCAGCCTGATCGCCACTGCAATTGAGCGAACCACGACGATGGAAAAACTAACCAAGGCGGAAGCTGCCCGTGAGAGCGACCGACTGCGGGCTCTTCTGTTGGATTCCGTGACCCATGAGTTCAGGACTCCTCTCACCGCCATCAAGGCATCTGCACAAACTTTGCTCGATGAGGTAGAACTCGACAAGCCACAATTAAAGGAGCTAGCAGCTGTTATCAATGAAGAGAGCGACCGTTTGGATCGAATTGTGGGAGAGGCCAGCGAAGTTGCGCAGCTTGACGCTCGGAAAGTCGAACTTCATCTTGAGCCACATCGCATCGAAGAGGCTATCAATAAGGCGCTGCAAACGTTAAAAAACACCCTCGATAAACATGTCATCGAGAAGGAAATTCCAAACAACTTACCGCCTTTGAATATCGACCTCGACCGCGTGGTGGAAGTATTGGTGCAGTTGCTGGACAATGCGGCGAAATATTCGTCACCCGGAGGTGCAATCCACATTAGTGCTGAACTCCGGGAACGCAACGTGGTGACCAGCGTTGCAGATCACGGTGTTGGTATCGACGATATCGAGCAATCCATGATCTTCGAAAAGTTCTATCGAGGACGGAATCAGAGGATTTCCATCAAGGGTACGGGCATGGGACTCGCCATCGCTCGCGCGATCGTTGAACTTCACGGCGGGAATATTGGCGTAACCAGCCAACTGGACCGAGGTTCCGTCTTCTACTTCTCACTCCCACTGTGAACAGAAGGTCCCGCAACCTTGAGGAAACGAAGTCCTTTTACGGGAGAACTGCCTTTATCCCAGTGAGCTCACAGAGATCGATCAGTGCCGAATACAGATCACTTCCGTAGCCGAGACACGCATACTCATTCGTCCAACTCTGCAGAAGGGCGTCCATATCACAATGCGCGGTGACAAAGCCGTGAGGCCAGAACGGGATGCCGCATTCATGCAAGCGGCGATCAATCTGGTCCGCTGGCGGCTCGAACACTGACGCGCGTGTGATGACCATTTGGAACTCGCCATTTACCCTGCCCAGACGCGCCAGAACACCTTCTCCAACTTTGCAGATCAGTTTCACTGACAGCCCGCCCGCTTCGCCTTCGGTCGGAATGCCGTGTTCCGCAAATCCAGCAGGACCGAGCTTTCCGGCCAGAGATGGAGGACATGCTCCGTCACCAATAATCTTGATCTCTTTTGTTCGCGTATCGATGTGCTGGAGATCGCCGTAGTACACCCGCTCCTTACTCAACTTGGTCAGAAGAAGAACGGTGAGAGCAGTATTAAAGTCGCCAAGAGTAGAAGTGCCGTAGCCGTCCTCAAGCATCATGCTCTGCGCAAAACATGTAGCCGAGTATTCGTCTCCCAAGCCCGGGAAAGATTGAATGGTATAGAAATCGAACTTTTCTTTGTCCACTACTTTTTTCAATGCCAAATAGAGACGGATGGAGCGCTCGTTAACTACAGTTAACTCCGGAGGTTGGTCGAATAACTTTTGCAAACGAGTGTTCGTTACTTCGACGTCAGCCGGCGTAATCGATTGTGCGGTGTGCAGGAGTTCTGCAGTATCGCGAGAATCGATATCGATTCCAAACACCCGCATCCATTGAGAAGGGTCGGCAACTCCACAGGTTTGCCCCATGCCGCGTCCGCCAAACGTGCCAATGGTTGCGAGATTGAGCCAGTTCTTCATGTGCGCTGCCCGGACATAGCTCAAGATTTTCGCAACGGTCTCAGGGTCATCAGCTGCGCCATACACAAATTTATGAGGAACTCCGATTTCGAGC
Source organism: Candidatus Sulfotelmatobacter sp. (assembly GCA_035946775.1). GTDB lineage: Bacteria > Acidobacteriota > Terriglobia > Terriglobales > Acidobacteriaceae > Sulfotelmatobacter. The sequence continues at coordinate 21,985 of DASYZA010000030.1, forward strand.
AGTCCTCCGTGCATCACAAGGCCCCCGACTGGGCGCCAGCCTTGAGAACCTGGGTGAGTCCAGAGGACTACCGCTTTCCCTGTGCTCGCATAATCGCGGATGGCGCCGACGAGGTGCGCGGCCCAGACCCAGGTCCCGGAAAAGAGGACGACAGCATCCACTTCTTCGTCATGCTTCATGCGCCGCATCGCCGCAATCGCTTCTTCTTTGCTGGCAATGACCAATTCGTATGTAATCAGCTTGCAGCCAGCTTTGACTAGCGCTTCCTTGGACCTTTGAACGATCGCTTCGTCAATGAAGGGCTGCCCCATTGGGTCTTTCAGGCCGTCTTTATGAACACCATAAACAATGAAGCCGATCCTGGGCTCGATCATTTTTCGCTCCTTACTTTTGCTTCTCTTGCACTTTTCGAAAGGACGCAAGGCTGGAATACAGCAATTGATATCGGGCTTTGTAACCTTTGTAGCTGGTTGCGAGAGCTGGATCTGGAAGAATCTCCTCCGAGACCCTTACTACCTGTGTCACTGCTTCGGCGATGCTTGCGTACTTTCCGATTGCGACTCCCGCCAGAATGGCTGTCCCGAGGCAAACTGCTTCCTGAGATTGCATCAGGTGAAGTACACGTCCTGACAGTGAAGCTCGCAAATGCAGGCCGAGGCGAGAGCGCTGTCCGCCTCCGCTGGCGTAAACGTCCCGATACGTTCCGGCAGCCTCCTGCAGCAAGTTCGCCATCCCGGCAAACTCACAAGCGATTCCTTCGAGGATGCCCCTATAAATTTGGGGCGTTGTAGTCGTGGGACGAATGCCAGCGATGACGCCGGTGGCATTTGGATCAAAGTCGGGATTGCAAGTTCCAAGCAGGTGCGGGGTAATACACAACCCGGTCGGGTCTGTGGTCGCCTGCTCCTCCATAAGAGCAAGAAAGTCCCTCGACGCTGTTGCAGTGCTCGCGGGGTGGAATGTACGGGCAAACCAGTCCACCATGATTCCGGATGGAAAATATGCAATCGTGATGTAACGGTCAGGCACAACATGGCAGTACGAATTAAGGTTGGCCGCAAGTGCAGTTTCACTGAGAGCCGGCTTTTCTGAAACTGCGAGCAGGCATTCGTATGTGCCCAAGGAAGCAGAGACTCTTCCCGGCCCGAGTACGCCATTGCCCAAAGCAGCACAGGGTTGGTCGTGGCCACCTAAGATGACCGGAGTTCCCCGCCTGAGTCCGAGTTGGGCTGCAGCGTTTTCAGACAGTTCTCCGGCAATCGTTCCAGCCGGCACCGGCACGGGGAGCAAGTCGGGTGACAAATCGCAGCGGGAGAGAATCTCCGCCGACCACGTCCGATGGTGAATATCGAACGCGAGATAACGAGACGCCAACGAATCATCGACGTACGGCGGAAGATCGAGTCGACTCAACAGATACCCCGGCAAGGACACGAATTGAGATGCACTCGAGAAAACATCCGGCTGCTGCTTGCGAACCCAGAGAATCTTGGGCAGCGGATACATTGGGTGTGCTGCCAACCCGGTGATTCGGAACAAATTCTCCCGCCCAATTTTCGCTTCGACGCTCCTCGATTCCACCAGAGCCCGGTTGTCCGCATTGAGAATCGCATTACCTACCGCCTTCTTCTGCTTATCAACTGGGACAAATGTTTCTCCGTGAGAACTGATGGCGAGAGCCTCGACAGGATCGTTTGTCACCTGTTCTGCAATGAAGTTCGATGACGAGGCGAAAGCACGCCAGAATGTCTCCGGCGGCATTTCGCTCCACAACGGATGCGGTGATTGGGCGGAATAGGGTTGAGTGGCTTGGGCCAGAATGTTGCCCTCTGACGAAAAGGCAACGGCCTTGCAACTGCTAGAGCCCATGTCTACGGCCAACAGACTCACCGTGGGACTTCCTTCAACGCAACTTTCGTCGTAAGTTCAGAGAAGACTTGTTTCAGCAGTTGAGACATGTCGTCCGCCTGAAAAATATTCCGCCCGAAGAACACCCCTGAGGCACCTGATTGCATGATCGTGCGCACGACAGAGACAACTTCCTCATCGGAATTGCCACGCGTGCCGCCGAGAACAAGGACAGGGAGCGGACATGCACGGACGACGTCACGCATGTCTTCGACACTCTCGGCATTTTCTGTTTTGATAACGTCGGCTCCCAATTCGGCGGCAACGCGGGTATGGAACTTAAGCCATTTAGGGTCGCGCGGATTATTCACCTGGGCACCGCGAGCCAGGGACTCGACAATCAGCGGCACCCCGCAGCGCTCACATTCACGGGCGAGTTCGCCTACCCGTTGAATCTCCTTCTTCTCGAAATCGGCATCCCCGCTGCCGATGAATAGGAATGCGATGACGGCGTCTGCCCCGGCCTGAAGGGCATCTTCCGGGTGCGCGACGAGACAAGTCTGGTATCCGCCGGGAGACTGCTTGGCCGACTCGTTGAAACCTGTGGTCCAGTCCAAACGCGCAATCAGCCCGGGGACATGCCCATGAAAGGCAGCCCCGGCAAAATAGCGAATTGCACCCAGGTTCAGAAGAGTCGCGTCAGCCTGCGCATCAATGAATTTCTGTATCTGTTTTCCGGGATCGAGAGTGCCCGGAATTGGACCTAGGACTAGAGGATGATCGAACGCGAGGACAAGCGTCCCCCGGTCCTGCTGAAGAATTCGCCGCAATCTGATCTGCTTGCCAAAATCTCCCAAGCAATTTCTCCGGTGAAACGTTACAATACCGGGTAATTTAAACTTCCCTTCCGGAGTTGTCAAACCGGAGACATCCGGAGTCGGAGTGAGGTAGCTCGTGCTTCTAGCAGGGTGATCTAGCGATGGTGACGATTCGTGATGTTGCGGGCAAGAGTGGGTTTTCGGTTACAACAGTTTCCATGGTTTTGAATGCGGGAACTGCTGCCGAGCGGATTTCTCCGACCACACGCACTCATATCTGGCGTGTCGCCCGTCGGCTGGGATATCGTCCAAATCTGTTCGCCCGCTCGCTTCGGAGCCAGCGTAGTCACACCATCGGAGTAATCGTTTTTGACATCACAGATCCCTACTGCACGCAAATTTTGCGAGGAATCGAAAACCGCCTTCGGCCAGCGGGCTATTTTCCGATCGTTACCGATCTGCAGAACGATCGCGGACAATTTCAGCGCTGTATCGACATGCTGCTGGGCCGCCGGGTTGAAGGCCTTGTCGCAATTGCTAACCCAATTCACCTCGATACGACGCTGTTGGCAGAGTTTGCACAGCGCGATACTCCTGTGGTCGTGATTGGGCGCGAACTGCAGCGCGGTCCAATCAGCTCAATTGTGGCGGACAACGAAGCAGGCACGCGGCAGGCGATCCAGCACCTCTATGAGTTGGGTCACCGCAAGATCGCATTCGTTCGAGGTCCGAAGATTCTCGTTGATAGCGTGCAGCGCTGGCGTGGTATCCAGACTTTTTGCAAAGAAGCCGGTCTGAACATCGACTCTCGACTCGTTTTACAGATCAAAGGACAAAACTCCAGCTACGGCGAAGCTTGTGAACTGACTGAGGAACTGCTGCGCCGGCGTTCTGGCTTCACAGCGGTAGTGGCGTTCGATGACTTGACTGCGTGCGCTGTCATTCGCAGCCTCACCAAGGCAGGACATCGCGTGCCGCAGGACTTTTCTGTAGTTGGGTTTGACGATATTCCCGCTTCGGAGTTTTATAATCCGCCGCTCACGACAGTGCGTCAACAGTTGTACTTGCAAGGTTCGCTTGGAGCAGAAATGATCGAAGACTTAATCGGCGCAATCGCGAGGAAGCGACGTGTGCTGGGAAAACACCGCAAGGTCTCCCCAACTCTTATCGTACGGGAATCGAGCGGCCCGGTCCGCTCCTGACATGATCTATAGCGGGTTGAATGTGGTGCCGAAAGAAGGAAGCTGAGGAGAAATGATGGGCCATATATCGAAGAGCGATCTTTATCGATGGTGCAAAGTTCCAGCCAGTCAGTTGCTAAATCATCCCGAACTGCGGGCCAAGTTCCGGGTCGTTCGCGACTCTGCGGAAATGGGACGGCTCATGGCGGAAGACCTGGTAACTGTGATTGAGGCGAACAACCAGCGAGGTGCCGCCACACGAGCCATTATCCCGTGTGGACCGAATTGCTGGTACAAGCCATACACAGAGCTGGTGAATGCCCGTAATGTCAGTCTGAAGAACTTCACGGTTTTTCATATGGACGAATGTCTGGATTGGCAAGGGCGGCCGCTGCCAAGCAATCATCCGTACAACTTCCGGACCTTCATGGAAAAGTACTTCTATGGCGGAATCCGTCCGGAGTTGCGTGTTCCTGACGAACAGAGGTTCTGGCTGCTGCCATCAACTGTGGAACGGGTAAGCAAGGCAATTGAATCGGCGCCCATTGACATCACCGTCGGTGGCTGGGGACAGGATGGGCACGTTGCCTACAACCAGGCAAGGCGGCATCCCTACAGTTCGATCAGCTTGGAAGAGCTTGCGAATTCAACCATTCGAATGCAGGAAAACAATCTGGATACAATTCTTGCCCTCGCTCAGCGAACTTTCGGTAGCGCGTACCAATTTGTCCCACCGATGTCGATTACGCTTGGTGTCCGTGAATGCTTATCTGCGAAGAAAGTACGGGTCTACAGCGATACCGGTGCCTGGAAACAGACTGCACTTCGTGTAGCCTTGTTTGCCGAACCGACTGCGGAATACCCGATGACACTCATGCAGAGTCATCCAGACGCAATCATCACAGCTACACAAGAAACGGCACGGCACCCTATCAGCGAGAATCCGGAGTGGGAGCTTTTCTAGATCATGCGCGCGCTGAGGATTGACGGCAGCTCGCCCTACCGCCGTTTGATTGGCATCGGCGGAATTGGCGCGGGTATTTTCTTTGAACTCGAAGGAAACCACACGCTTGGACGGCACGAAAGCCGCCTCGGTCGATTGCTCGAAGTTCGAGACTACTGCAAGTTGCACATCGTAATTCACTACGTGGCGAAACTCCTCGGAGCACACCCTTCAGGGTCGCCGTTCCATGTTGTCCCTTTGGGGAAAATCGGAGACGACGCTCCAGGCGGCCAAATGCTTAAAGAAATGGCAGAGATCGGAATCGATACGGCTCACGTCACTGCGAGTTCCGGTAAGCCCACCCTTTTCAGCGTCTGTTTTCAGTATCCGGACGCGTCTGGGGGAAACATCACCACGAGCAACTCTGCGGCTGCGGCATTGTCTGACAAGGATGTAGATGAAATAGCGGAATTGCTAAACTCCGACGGACTACTAACCATTGCCCTTGCGCTCCCAGAAGTTTCCCTTGAAGTCCGTCATCATTTTCTAAAACTGGCGACCGAAGCGGGAGCATTTCGAGCAGCTTCGTTTGCATTGGCTGAGGTGGCCCCTGCAAAAGCTTCGAGAATGTTTCAGCTTCTGGATCTGGTCTCTCTGAACGAAGAGGAGGCCGGGGCACTCGTGGACCACCCCTTCTCGGCAGATCAGCCTGAGGTGTTGATTCAAAACTGTCACGAGTTCATTCAGACCTGTTGTCCTTATCTGAAGATGATTGTGAGCGTGGGCAAGGGTGGTGCATACGCCATAACAAACGAAACTTGGCAGCACTGCCCGGCACCCGCGGTTGATGTCGCGTCATCGGCAGGGGCTGGCGACTCCCTTCTGGGTGGCATCCTCTCTGCTTTAGCCGTGGGTATTCCCTTTATCCGCGGAAAATCATCGAATGGCACTGTTGATCAGTCATGCATTAGGTCGGCTCTGGAATTCGCTGTCCTTCTTGCAAGCTACAAGTGTTTATCGCCTCACACGATTAATCAACTCGCTGATATCGATTCGCTGTCCGACTTCGCGCAAAGGCAAGGACGTTCCTTTTCAGCGGAAGTCCAGCGCTTTTTCACCGGATCGCGAGCATGATCAGGCAGTGTTTGTTCTTGACACAGGCACGGCAGCAGTATTATCTAAAACTTTAACTTTCGATCTCTGTCGAGTTGTTTCGTTTTATTTGGGCTGAGTTTCAGATAGGACTGACATCGATGAGTTCATGGAGCAAGGCTCCGGCCTCTTATTGCCTGATACTTTCGTGCGGGCTCCTTTTCATCCTCTGCAGTGTTGCTTGCCGAAGTACGAATACACCGAATGCTGCTCATGAAGTCTCATCCATTTCTGTTCTGAGCACACCTAGTTCTCCGGTCGTGGTTAAGACTTCCACTGCTGAATTTCGATTGTTCCCCTCGGGATATCTGCAAGCCTCACTTCTGCACGATGGCAAGGCTCTCTCACTTGACGAACCCACCTTAAAGGGTGAGGATTCCGCAAATTCAGTCGTGAGTAACGGCGCAGAGATCCACGATTTCATATTAGATGTGGAACACCCCAAAATCTCTGATGCGTCCGGCAGGCTAGGCCAGCGCGGCAGACGGATAGAGGTTGTCGGGAAAAATGGGTCGCTGCCCTTTTTGGAAGAAACGCTTGTTCTGGAGATTTACGACAATTTCCCTAACTTGGCGCTCACTAGTGTCACGTACAAGAACACCGGAACGACGGATGTGGCCGTCGACAGCATTAAGACTCAAGAACACATTTTTGACGCTTCGCTAACTGATCCGCAAGCGAAGCCCTATTCGATGTGGTCTTTCCACGGGTCGAGTGAAGCGTGGGGCAAAGATGATGTCATGCGCATAAGCGAGAAGTTTACGCGCGCCAACCCCATGCAGGTGATGATGCACAATGACGAAAACCAGACAGGCGGAGGCATTCCCGTTGTCGCATTCTGGACCGGTTCTGTCGGAGAAGCCATTGGCCACGCAGAAACGGTACCTCTCGTATTAGCCCTCCCCGTGCGAACGCTTCCCGATGGCCGCGTGAGTGCAGGAATTGCACTCCAGATCAATGAGACCTTGAAACCCGGAGAGGTTTACGCTACACCGCTTACCTTCGTCTCCGTGTTTGACGGCGATTTCTACGAACCTCTCAGTATTTACTCGAAGATGTTGCAGGTTCGAGGGCTAAGTCTTGCTCATCCGACCGAGGCCGACTACCAGGCGAATTGGTGCGGGTGGGGATACGAGATGGATTTCACGCCCAAGCAGATGCTGGGTACCCTTCCTAAACTGAAAGAACTTGGAATAAAATGGGCGACTCTCGATGCTGGTTGGTTCAAGTCGCGCGGCGACTGGCAGCCTCGAGCGGACACTTTTCCAGACGACTCCCTACAGAAGGTTGTAAAGGCGTATCACGACGCAGGCATCCACATCACACTCTGGTGGATTCCCCTTGTCGTCGAAGATGGGCACGGCAAGGACATCCTCAATCATCGGCCCTATCAGCTTTCAAATGTGGTCAAAGAGCATCCCGATTGGTTGATTCTGGACCAAAAGGGAAATCCTGCGCGCGCTACTGCTGACCTGGGTGCGCTTTGCCCTGCGGTGCCGGAAGTGAAGCAGTACTATAAACAGCTGACCGAACGCTTTATTCGCGACTGGGATTTTGACGGTCATAAACTCGATTTCTCGTACACTGTCCCCGCCTGTTACAACCCCAAGCACCATCACAAATCTCCCAACGAGTCGATCGAAGCGGTCGGTGAAATCTACAAGACTATTCTTGAAACCACCAGAGCTTTGAAGCCTGACAGCGTGACTCAAGCCTGCCCTTGTGGGACGCCACCAAGTCTCGCGTGGCTGCCTTATATCGACCAGGCCGTAACTGCTGATCCCGTCGGAGCGCGACAGGTCCGTTTGCGAACCAAGATGTACAAAGCCCTGCTCGGTCCGGAGGCCGCCGTCTATGGTGACCACGTAGAACTGACAGACGTCCAACTCAGTAATACCACTGACGAGATTGATAAGGGCAGCGACTTCGCGTCGGAAGTCGGCGTCGGGGCAGTTGTAGGAACGAAGTTCACTTGGCCGAACTATGGGCCACACTTCAAAACCGTTGAACTGACTCCTGCCAAAGAAGCTTTTTGGAAAAAGTGGATTGCGATTTATCGCGACAAGATGCTGTCGAAAGGTCAATTCCTGGACCTCTATACGTACGGATACGACTGGCCTGAGGCCTACGTGATAGAGAAGGACGGGCGCATGTACTACGCGTTCTACGCCGCCGAAAAAGGAAAGCGATATAGCGGCGAGGTCGAACTTCGCGGGCTTAAGCCCGGCATGTATCGGGTTGTGGATTACGAAAATGGGAAGCAGTTAGGGTCGGTAGACTCCAATTCTCCAAAAATAAAGGTGAATTTCCTCGAACACCTGCTGCTGGAGGCCAGCCCCGCAGGCGGAAAAAGCTAATTTGTACGACGTCATCTGGAGGCATCATGCAAGTTCCTCGCGGTCTCTCCTTGAAGCCGTTCTTATCTATCCTTGCTTCGATTCTATGGCTCACTCTTGCAACTCCGAGCTGGGCTCAAAAAGATATGGGCAACATCGTTGGCCAGGTGAAAGACACAAGTGGCGCTGTAGTTGCCGACGCAAGTGTCACGGTTACCGATGTTGATCGTGGCACTACATTTCACACAACCAGCAATGCCTCTGGAGATTATGTCGCAGGGCCGCTGCGGATCGGTCAGTATACGATCACGGTCGAGAAGCCAGGATTCAAGAAGGCGGTTGCGGGTCCTGTGCCGCTGAATGTGCAGGATCGCCTGCCTGTCGACGTCGTAATGCAGGTCGGTACAGTGAATGAAACCATGACTGTCACTACCATTACGCCACAACTTGAAACTGAAACGTCCGAGCTTGGCAATGTCGTCAGCGGAAAAACAGCCACGACCTTACCATTGAACGGTCGAAACTTCGCCCAGCTTGCACAACTCTCGGTCGGTGTCGCTCCCAGCGAACCCGGGTCACGAACGGAAACCAGCTTCGGGTTTAGTTCGAATGGAGCCCGGGCGCTGCAAAACAATTTCTTGCTGGATGGAATCGATAACAATGCGAATCTCGGTGATGTTCTGAATGGCAGCGCTTACGTGATTCAACCGTCAGTTGATGCCATTGGCGAATTCAAAGTGGAAACGAACTCGTACAGCGCGGAATTCGGGCGCGGCAACGGCGCAATTATGAACGCCGTGATTAAGTCCGGCACCAATGGGTTCCATGGCGACCTATATGAGTTCATCCGTAACGACAAGCTCGATGGTAGGAACGCCTTCGACTTCTTCGGGCGGCAGCAATACCAGCAGAACCAGTTCGGAGCTACTTTGGGTGGGCCGATTATCAAAGACCGAACGTTCTTCTTTGTGGATTATGAAGGCTTGCGCATTCGTCAGGCGCTTCCACAACTCCTGCTGATTCCAAGCCCGGCTCAGGTGGGCGGCAATTTCTCCTCGGAACTCGACCTCACCAATCCCATTGCCGGCGTCGTGGATTGCAGCGGCAATCCGACCTATCAGGGCGAAATCTTCAATCCGCGCCTGACTCAGCCCTCGGCAGTCAACCCCAGCGGATTCTGCGGCGTGCCCATCGGCGTAACGGGAGCCGGGGTACCCACAAATGTTTTCCCGGCGACTGGACCAAACGCAATCAATCCGGCCGCAAAGGCCATCGCCGCCCTCTATCCCCAGCCAAACGTCAACGTCAACGGCAACAACTATCTGGTCGATCCCAAGAAAAGTCTTGACCAGAATAACTTTGACGTCCGCGTTGATAACAGGTTTTCCGATCGGGACAATTTCTTCGCCCGATTCAGCTACGAAAATCAGCCAATCTTTACGCCCGGCCCGTTCACAAATTACCTCGATGGCGGAGGCTTCACGGCGGGGAATCAGGACAACGCCTATCGCAGCGCCGCAATCAGCGAACTGCACACCTTCACATCAACGCTGCTCAACGAATTCCGCCTCGGATACAACCGCATCAACTCTCATCGGGTCGAGCCCTTTTCGAACACGAACGTATCGGGCCAACTCGGCCTACTCGGAGTCCCGTTCTCACCCGGCATTGGCGGTCTGCCCAACATCTGCTTCGTAAACTACAACTGTATCGGCGCTTCAGATTTCCTTCCTTCCGTGGAGAAGCAGAACAGCTTCGTGTTGAACGAGAACCTCATTTGGAGCCATAAGCGTCATTCACTGAAGGTCGGAACGGAGTTGCGGTATGAACAGTTCACGATTTTCCAGGATTCTGCTCCCCGCGGTGACATGGCTTATGGCCCCGACTTCACCAGCAATCCCGGCGAACCCGTCGATGCCAATGGCAACACCACCGGCGGAGACGACATCGCGTCATTTTTCCTCGGCGTGCCCGACTCGGCCAACATCGTTAACCTGCACGCACCCGACTATCGCCGTAAAACTCTCGCTTTCTTCGGTCAGGACGACATCCGCGTCAGCGATCGTCTCACCCTCAACCTCGGGCTTCGCTATGAGCTCTTCATGCCGGTCACGGAAGCTAGAAATCAGCAAGGCACCTTCGATTTCCGTACCGACAGCATCGTAGTTCCCAAGGGACAGAACGTACAACTCACGCCAACTCTAGCTTCTTACCTGCCCTTGCAAGCCACCGCTTCTGCCGGATTGATCAGTCCGGACTACACCAACTGGGCGCCGCGCATTGGGCTAGCCCTGAAACTCACAGACCGTCTTGTCATGCGCAGCGGTTACGGAATTTTCTACGGAGGCGTGGAGAACGGCCCGTTCTCTTTCCCCAGCCCGGGATTCAACCCGCCCTACTTTGTCACGCAGTCATTCAATTCGCCCTGCGGTAATCCTGTGCCTCCTCAAGCCAATCCCGCGTATCCTGCTGACCTCTGCGCGATCGGTGTGAAGCTCCCCACCAATGGCGGCGCTCCTGACACCAGCCTGATGATTAACAATTTCTGGACCCAGGGATATCCCGCCAACTCGCTCGCCGATCCCAATAATCCTCTTCTCTATTCAATTTCTCCAACCTTGAAAACGCCCATGATGCAGCAATGGCATCTGGGCTTCCAATATCAATTCCCACGCGAAACCGTCGTCGAACTCTCCTACGCCGGCTCGCAGGGATCACGCCTCTACGGCTTCTACAATGGCAATCAAGCCACGCCCAGCGCCGATCCCAATGCCCCGCTGGCACCACGCCGTCCCTTTCCTGCGGTTGATGGCACCATCGACTCGTACCGCTCCGACACGATCTCGAACTACAATTCACTGCAGGCTCGCGTGCAGAAGCGGGCAGCACGCGGCCTCCAGTTCGAGGCTTCCTACACCTACAGCCACTCGCTGGACGAAGCTTCCAGCGCCAGCCTCGGATCGCTCAATAACGGCGACTTCCGCGACCAACGTTATCCCTCGCTTGAATACGGAAACTCTGACTTCGATGTCCGCCATCATCTTGTCGTCAGCTATTCCTATGATCTCCCATTTGGAAAAGGTCAACTGATAGGTGGGAATGCCAGCGGGTTTGCGAATCAACTGATCGGCAACTGGCAGGTCGCGGGAATCGTCTCGGCTTCTACTGGCAACTGGTTCACGGTAACGGATCCCTTCAACAACGCAGCCAACAACGATTGCGGCGGTACAGTCTCCTACAACTGTACCCGTCCGAATGTCGTCGGCAACCCGAACGCCAAGCCTTGTTTGCCCGGAACGTTCTTTAACACCTGCGCTTTTGCCAGCGACACGACTCCCGGAACCTACGGCAATGAAGGACGCAACGTTGCGCACGGACCCGGCTACCAAGCCTGGGATATGTCTGTTCTGAAAGCGTTCCCGGTTCGCGAGCAAATGCACATAGAGTTCCGCGGAGACTTCTTCAACATCTGGAACCACGTCAACCCACTCTGGGGCCCGATAGGTGCCGCGGGGCAGGTTGAGCCGGTGGCCATTGAGATTGGAACGCCCCAGTTCGGACAGTTGCAGGCGGCACGCGACCCCCGTCTCATCCAGTTTGCACTCAAGTTCTATTTCTGATGAGCGTTTCAGGGCAAGCGGCGAGTTAAGGTCGCTGCTTGCTCGTTTTACCGGAAACCATGTCGAAGTCTGAAACAACTTCCGTCGCAAGCTCCCCGCGTCTCCGCAGGACTCTTGGACTGTGGGATCTGATTCTTTATGGAATGATCGTGATCCAGCCCACGGCTCCGATGCCTGTCTACGGCATCATGAGCCAACGGGCGCACGGTCATGCCGTTACCACGGTTCTCCTGGCGATGATCGCCATGCTTTTCACTGCGATCAGCTATGGACGAATGGCTCGCGCCTATCCCAGCGCGGGTTCTGCCTTTACCTACGTTGGCTCTGAAATCCATCCCGCGCTTGGATACGTCACAGGATGGAGCATGGCAATGGACTACATGCTGAACCCCATCGTGTGCACCATTCTGTGCAGCAAGTTCGCATTGAACTTTGTGCCGGAGATACCTTATCCGGTGTTCGTGGTTCTGTTCCTGGCCCTATTCACCAGTCTGAATTTGTTTGGCATTCGTACATCAGCGCGAATCAACGATACCCTCGCCGCAGCCATGGGAATCGTGATCGCGATTTTTCTGGCAGCCACCGTCCGATACGTTTTGAGGGCTCCGCATGATGGTTTCGCGTTCTTTACTCGCCCGTTCTACGACCCACAAACTTTCTCGGTGCATGCTGTCTTGGGCGGGACCTCACTCGCGGTGTTGACGTACATTGGTTTTGACGGAATCTCCACTCTTTCGGAAGAAGCGGAGAATCCAAAACGCAATATTCTTCTCGCGACAGTCCTTGTGTGCCTGATTACTGGCGTTCTCGCGTCAGTTGAGGTGTACGCGGCACAACTGGTCTGGCCAACATCGCAACCCTTTCCTGACGTAGATACCGCCTACGTCTCGGTGGCTGGACGCGCGGCAGGACATTGGTTGTTCAGCCTGATTAACGTGACGCTGCTGGTCGCGACCGTCGGCTCCGGCATGGGGTCGCAACTGGGAGCGGCCCGTCTTCTCTACGGTATGGGTCGAGGCAACGCCATTCCGAAGGCATTTTTTGGAGCCATTGAGCCGAAGAGGCAAATCCCGCGGAATAACGTCCTGTTCGTCGGTATGTTTGCGCTGCTCGGCACAACCTTCCTGACCTTCGAACGCGCTGCCGAGTTGCTAAACTTCGGTGCCCTGCTGGCATTCATGGGAGTCAATGCCGCATCGTTCACCCGTTATTATTTGCGCGAACGTCGGCGAGATCTAAGCAACCTGCTTGTGCCAATTCTCGGATTTATCATCTGTCTGCTTCTCTGGCTCAACCTGAGCAAGCCCGCCAAAATCGCCGGCGTTGTCTGGATGGTCCTCGGAATTGGGTATGGAGCAATCCGAACACGTGGATTTAAGGCAGAGTTGGTTTCTTTTGACATCCCCGACGAGCCAAAAGGAACGTTAGCACCGGAACAAGCATAGCAACTCGAATCAAGGAGAAAAGCGATGGCCATCATCTTACGTCTTATCCAACAATTCCAACCCGCCCACAAGCAGGAGTTTCATGTTCTCGAAAAGCAATTCGCAGACCTGGAAATCCGTGGACTGCTTCCAAGGGGCGAACGTCTCGTGCCTATTTCCGGGCGCGAACCTGGCAACACGATCGTTTGGCAAGGTCGCTTCGATTCGCTGGCTGAAGCCGAGAAAGCGCTGAAGCGTATTGAGGATTGCGACGAGCACACAGAACTGGCTAAGAAACAACATCCCATGTTTCAACAATCATGGATCGAATTTTACGAGGTACTCTCATACTGATACCAGACGCGTCATTGAGCATCGACGACGCAACGAAACCCGAGCGCGCCTGAGCGATCCATGCTCGGAGCCATCAGGAGGAGTTTGCCGTGTTCGGTCAACTTATAAGCTTGCGGGAAATACCAGATCGAGCCTTGCGGCTGATAGTAGCTTCCGCCACGCAGGATACCGCCACGCGTGTGCTCGTCAACAAACTCTTCCGTCCATTGCCACACATTTCCGACCGTATCCATGACACCGAACGGACTCGCTCCCTTTGGATGAGCGTCTACCGCGTCGGGGCCGCGCATCGTACGTGACTTGTCGGGCAGCGGCACCACCGTGGAATCCCACTCGTCGCCCCAGGGATAAAGTCTGAGGTCTGTTCCCTGCGCGGCATATTGCCATTCCCATTCGTGCGGGAGGCGCTTGCCCGCCCAACTAGAGTATGCACGCGCATCTTCCAGTGATACCCACGTCACAGGCTTGTTGTCCCATCCACTGGGATAATTGCCACCCTTCCAATCGCGAAGGAAATTGAGGTCGTCCTTCGGATGATAATGGGTCGCATCCACAAATTTCTTGAACTCAGCGTTCGTAACTGGATACTTGTCGATATAGAACGACTTCACGTGCATCGGATGTTCGTGGAATCGCCGCGGTGAATCCTCCCACGGATATTGCACATCTACCCCGGTGTCGTTAAATCCTTCAATTTCGATTCCGGATACCCGGAACAGGAAATCGGCCTCAGGAATTTTAACCATCTCCTCCGGAGCATTACCTGCAGCTTTCGTCGGTTGAATGGGAACAATCTGCTGAGTCAGGACCTTCCAGTCATGTGAATAGCTTGCCAGCGGCGTAGCGGTAAGATTCTTCATTGTCGACATCAGAACGGCCATCTTTTGATCTGGGAGAGCCTTCGTCTGTAACACCGCGCCATATCCTTTTGCTTCGATTGGGAATGATAAAACGGTCTGGCGATTGGGACGCGTTTCCGCTTTCAGTTCGATGCCATGGTAGAGATCAAAGTAGTGATACCCATAACTTGCTGGGACTTCCATCTGATCTCCGTCTACGTCGTATTCATTGCGATTGACGATGGTCCAGACCGCCTGTTCTCCGAGCGGCCAGCGACTCGCGTAGACGCCATATCTAAGCATCGGAGTCATTGGTTCCCAGTCTTTGCTCACGAGAAAGGGGGCGATTGCGCGCTCCATGGTGGCGCCGCGGCGAGTCGCTTCGGCGTCGCGTGGCGTTATCCCGTTCCAAATGCCCCAGATATTTTCCCAACTTTCCCAACCAACTCCATTGAAGAACGCGAATTGAAGATCGTCCGTTTTATTGCGATTCCATCGGTCCGAAATGTTCACCATGTGCCGCGGCTCAATCCACTTGTACTTGTCCACCAACGGCGTAAACGGAAATTCGTACTGTCCCCACGTCATCACGTTCCATGCGAGAGCTTCATCGGAAGGGCCACCCTCAGGTTCGAATGCGAGCGGATGACCGATTTCGTCGGCCGCAAGCGAGAAGGCGAGTGGAACACCATCCTGTGTATCTCCATTAATTCCATCAGCGCCAATCTCTGCCATGAGACCGGCAATCGCCTCGGGCCACGGCATGCCAGGATCGCGCGTACCCTGATCCCACATCATCATGGGAAACAGGACTCGCACACCGCGAC
This sequence comes from Candidatus Sulfotelmatobacter sp., assembly GCA_035946775.1. Lineage (GTDB taxonomy): Bacteria > Acidobacteriota > Terriglobia > Terriglobales > Acidobacteriaceae > Sulfotelmatobacter. Next base: position 37,327 of record DASYZA010000030.1, read on the forward strand.
GATGAAAATCAGCAATCATCTGTTTCACGCCAGCAATTCCGCCCGGCATGCTTCGAATCATGTCATGCTGGTTGCGATTGTCGATCCCCATGTTCGGATAGGTGGGCCAAACAAGCACGGCATCGATTCCGCCATAGCGTCTTTCCAGATCATCCACGAAGCGGTCTACCGTGTACTTGCCGGCGACTGGATCGTAGAAATAACGATCCTCCACCATCATTTGCGGCTGTATGAACGACGACTGCGTCCATTTCAGGGCAGGCAGATCATAACGAGAACCGTTGTAGCCAGTCCGGATACGGCGCTCGTTCCGCCAGTGTGTGATGTCTGCCAACCATGCTTCGTGCTCGTTTTGGGTGCACGGTTTCGTACCACCTTCCCAAAGACCCTTCATGCCGAGACACTCGGGTACGGGAATCTGCTGTTCTTTCGGTGAGAAGTTCGAATCCTGGGCCAAACCAAGCACGCTAATCACGACAAGCGCCGCGACACATCCGAGGATGGTGAATCTCATTAAGAAGCCCTCTGTTCACGAAGGAAAATCACCTGGAATATAAAAGGTCTCAATGGGAGTGTCCACTGGCTAAGTGATTGCTGCCGCCTGGTCGTGTGAGGCTCGTCACATTTATTGCTACGAGACAACTCCTACAATCCAGCCGATTAGTAAGCACACTGCACTCCAAATTCCGATCGAGGATTTGATATGGCTGCCCAGTACTTTTCCTGCACTCAGTGCCACAAGCGATATCCGACGCACCAGAAATTGTTCGACGCCTTGTACGATTTCCAGCGAACGCGCCCCGAGGTATGCCCCATTTGTGGAGGAACACGGGAACTGCATCTCACACTTGACTTTCAGTTGGGTGCAGGCGATAGCGACTTCAGGGTTGTTTCCGCGTTTTTGCCCGAGAAGTTGGAATCATGGCTGGGACAGGAAGAAGAAGAAGTGACGTTCTATCCGTTCCTCGTGGTGTTGCAGAGAGTCGGCGACAACAAACAATTCTGCTGGATGCCGTACTGGCATGTTACCGGAAAAGAGGCACGATATGGGCAACACGCCATCTGCCTCGATCAATCTCAGTTCGAAAGCCTGATCTCCCAAGCGCGTGAACAGATCGAAGACCTGGAATTCCAACCTGTTTAGAGGTGATCAGAGTAAGGCCGGTTTCTCTGAAAATTATTGAGCTCCGGTCTGCCAGACCGTATCCAGAAGCGTTCCGTCAACCCACTTCACAATGGCCACGGGGCGATCAGTGCGTCTCGCTGTTTCCGGCTTACCGCCGCAAATGCGCTCGACGTCTCCCTTGATCTCCTCGATCGAGCGAATCGGCAGTTTCGAGTCGCGCGTAGCGTCGATCAAGTCCTGCCGCAGCGGATTAATGGCAATTCCACGTTCCGTCACGACTACATCGATAAGGTCACCCGGCCCACAGAGCGTTGTCACCCGGTCTACTATCACCGGAATGCGATCACGAAAAGAAGGAACGGCAAGGATCGTGCAACCTGATACCAGGCAATTCTGCCAGCCGCCTATGCCATGGAGCAGGCGCCCATCGGAGTGAGTGACGACATTTGCGTTGAAGTTGGTGTCGATCTCTGTCGCGCCAAGCACCACGGCATCTACCATGGATGCAAAGTTTCCTTTGCCGTGGTAGTTGTAAGAAGTGAACGGCGAAGTGGCTACATGCCGTGGATTACTGGCCATCGACTGCACTCCGTGTAAATCGAACGTCTGTCCATCGAGGATGTAGTCGGTCAGCCCTTCTTCCAGAAGTTCGACCAGGTACTTTGTCGAACCACCGCGGACAAATCGCGCTTTCACTCCAGCCTGCTTCATCATCTGTTTCAGGTAGCTGACGAAAGCAAGGGCAATCCCCCCGGCGCCAGCTTGAAAAGAGAATCCATTCCGCATGATGCCGGCATCGTGTAGAAATCGCGCGACGAATTCAGCAATCCGCAAGCGATCCGGCGAACGCGTGATTTGTGTTGTGCCAGATACGATCTTGGAGGGATCGCCGATCGATTCGACCTCCACAACGTAATCGACGTTGTTTCCTTGGATCTGCCAAGGTACGCAGGGGAATGGCACTAGATTGTCGGTCACCACGATGACATGATCTGCGTACATGGAGTCGGCCAAAGCGAAGCCAAGCGATCCGCAAGCAGATTTTCCGTGCGAACCGTCGGCATTTCCGAAATGATCGGCCGTCGGGGCAGCGATTACCGCGACGTCAACATGGACCTCACCGTCCTGGATCGCTTGCCACCGACCACCGTGGGAGCGTAGAACACCCATCCCCTTCATCTTCCCTTGGGTGCAGTAATCGCCCAATGGTCCATTCATGCTTCCTTCGATGTGATGGATGCCCCCACCCTGCATGAGGTCGATCGCACCTTTTTGACAAGGAAAAGAGGCGCTGGGAAACCACATCAGATCTTTTGCTCCGAGCCTCGAAGCGGCTTCTAGGGCCATCATCGCAACGCGGTCTCCATCTCGCAGGTGATGATGGGAAGAAATGACCATGCCATCGCGTAATCCGCACTTCCGCAAAGCGGTTTCCAGATCCGGGACGCGCTTGTCGCCATCCGGGGGATAATCTGCGGCGCTGCGAATTGGGGGGGCAGCCTTGCGGCCACTGGGGCGGTGTGTGCCGACTCCTTGATATGGAAGCTGTGGTCGCCCATTGACAACTTCCGGTACTAAACGGCCGATTGCGTTTTCTTGGACTTCAATCTTTTCGAGGACAGACATCAACTTTCCTATTTCGTGAGACCCATGGTCTCGGCTCTCGCCATCAATTTCAACGCTCGCTCCACGACCGGCGGGTCAATCATCTTTGATCCAACGCTGACTACGCCTAATCCCTTTTCCTGGGCGGCACGGTATGCGTCCACGATTCTGCGAGCCTTCTCAATTTCGCTTGCAGTGGGAGCAAAGGCCTCGTGAATCACGGGAATCTGCGCAGGGTGAACACAACCCATTCCCTCAAAACCCATGGCGCGGGAGTTTAAAGCCCACGATCGTAAGCCTTCGATGTCGCCTACATCGCCGAAAACTGAATCAATCGCTTTGATGTGTGCAGCGCGAGCGGCATTCACCAGCCGCTGGCGAGCATAAACCGACTCTGCTCCCATAGGCGTTTTTACGACACCAAGATCCGCGGTGTAGTCCTCAAGCCCAATCGTAAGCGCAACAACTTGCTCGCTTGCTGTCGCGATAACAAATGCGTTCTCGACTCCCAGCGCTGACTCCAGAATTGGCATCAACCAAATCGAGCGCGTGAGACCATAATCTGACTGGATTTCTTTCATTCGACGGCTGACGTCGATTACCTGATCAGCGCTTTCGACCTTAGGAATCAGGATCAAGTCAGGAGACTCGGGGACGATCTCGCTGAGGTCTTCTAGCCCAACTGGAAGCTGATTGATGCGAACCATCCGCTCGCATTCAAGAAATTCCACGGCACGCAGGGCATTGCGCACCAGCAATCGCGCTGCGTCCTTCTCGCCTGGGTGTACGGAATCCTCGAGATCGAGGATCACTCCATCTGCGCCATGAAGCGCCGCATTGACGAAGTACTTCGGTTCACTACCCGGAACGTACAAACGAGAACGGCGCAATCGACCTCGATCCGAAGGCTCAGGCAACGGGACTCGCTCAGGAAGGACCCTCGTCCCTTCCCCTAGACCCGCGCGACGCACAGCAGCCTCGATACGCGCCGCGATCACAAACGGTAGAGCCCCCTCGTCCCTGATCTCGACACATGCGTGGCGGACACCGAGGGCCTCCAGGACCTCCTCGGCTTGACGCCGGATTGACTCGCCATAATACGGCTCAACTCGAGACTCGATCCTGATCTTGATCCCGCCGCTGTCACGAGGTTCGACTCGAACATGCAGGTCGGAACGAATCTCTGGGCCGGAGTGGCCTGCCTCTCCTGTTCGAACTTCGGTTGCAAATGTCATAACGGGTACTTATCTCCGGCTTCCTGCAAGCTCTTGCACTTTGGCTCTTTCACTGGGCGCAGTCTGTTGCGCCAGTTCCGTCAGTACTGCGTCAGTCATTTGTACCGTGGTGGCAGCGCCTTGACTGATTGCTTTCGCTCCGCCAGGAATCCGCATCATGTCATACGTCCGGACCTTTCCCTCTCTCACCACGGCGGCAATCGCTTCCCGGATTCGCCTAGCTTTCTCCACCTCTCCAACATGTTCCAACATCATGACCGCGGAGAGGAACATCGCGACCGGATTCACGATCGGAGGATCAAGTTCCGCGTACTTTGGAGCGGAACCGTGAGTCGGCTCGAAAACTGCGACTTCGTCGCCAATATTGCCCGAAGCGGCAAAACCTAAGCCTCCGATGAGTCCGGCGAAGGCATCGGAGATGACGTCGCCGAAAAGATTCGACGCAACCAGCACCCCGTAATCTTCCGGATTCTTCGTGAGCCACATGGTCTGGGCGTCGATGTTGGTGGACCACAGGGCGATCGACGGATAGTTTTTTGAGACCGCCTTAGCTTCCTCCTCCATCATTCCTGAGGTTTCGCGCAAAACATTAGGTTTCTCGCAGATCGTCACAGATTTGTAGCCGTACTTCCGCGCCCATTCAAAGGCGGCAAGACAGATTTTCCGGGCTGCCGCTCGCGTGACAATGCGAACTGAAATTGCCAGGTCGGGTCCCGGCACTGAAGCGAAGGGCTTGAATTTAGAATGTGTGGCAAGCGCGAACCGAACCTGATCTGAAGGATTTGTCCACTCCACTCCGGCGTAAAGACCTTCGGTGTTCTGACGGAAAACCACCACATTGACGAGTGGTTCTTCAAACCCTCCCCCGGGATTCTTGCGTATGAAGTTCAATGGATTTCCGGGAAAAGAGATGCAGGGCCGGATGCAAGTATCGAGATTGAAGCGCTGACGCATGGTGACAATCGGACTGAAATAGGAGTAGCCCTTGCCCTTGAGCTCTGGCCGGAGTTCAGACTCCGCTTGCTTCTTGGGTTTTGAAGTGATCGCTCCAAAAAGCCCGAGCTTGTACTTCGCGAGGAGTTCAACGGTGCGCTCCGGCAATGCATTGCCTTCGCGGCACCAGCACTCCCAACCGATGTCAGCGTGCACATACTCAGCATCGAATCCTACGGCTTCGAGAACTCTCAGTGCTTCGGGGAGAACCTGATTTCCGATTCCATCTCCCGGCATCGTGACTACCGTGTACTTGGCCATCGATCTTCCGCCTCCTTCAAACAAGAGCTGGCTGTTTCTTTTCGAGACCGAGCTTTTTCGCGACTACATTCTCAGCGCCGCCAGCTACGACAAGCGACTGGGGCACAGCACCCAATGCTGGGAAAACAAACGTTTGCCCACGCCATTTTGCTGTGCTGGCCGTGAAATCGATCGTCACCTTCTCCCCCGGAATAATGGTTTTCTCTCCTGCATTCATTTCCACAGAAAATTGCCGACGCAATTGCTTCACCAACTCCGGTAGCTCAATACACAAAAATCCATTGTTGTACGCATTGCGCAGGTAAGTTTGCGAGAAGCTCGCGGCGATTACAAGAGGAATGCCTTTGGCTTTGAGGCAGGTCACTGCTTGTTCGCGGCTCGATCCTGTGCCGAAGTTAAATCCGCCAACGATCACGTCTCCCGTATGCACAATCACCGCAAATTGCGGATCGTAGTTCTCCATGACGACGCGCGCCATCATCTGGGGCGTCATGTCATCGCGATAGGTGTAATCCTTGCCGTAGATCGCGTCCGTGTTGACGTTGTCCGGCGGCATGAAAATCAGGCGCCCTTCCACGTTTTCTGGAAAGCCTGGCAGGATTTCGACGCGCTCAGCTGTCTGCTTTCCAACCTCGAATACCTCATAACCAGGCTTGATTGCCTCTTGCTCGAAATGATGCGGACCCGTAATGTAACCGGCGACCGCCGAAGCAGCCACCACTTCAGGGCTGGCGAGATAACATTGCGCATCCCGCGATCCCATCCGGCCTTTGAAGTTCCGGTTCGTGGCTGAAATACCAACTTCGCCTTCTTCCAGAAGGCCCGTTCCCAATCCAATGCACGGCCCGCAGCTCGGTGGCAGCGGAATCACTCCAGCATGAAGAAGTGTCTGCCAGATTCCCCGATCTTCTGCTTCGCGCTGTCCCCAAGCACTAGCGGCCCCGACGTACAGCTTCACTCCCGGAGCAACCTGTTTGTCTTTGAGGACACGGGCAGCGGCTGCAAGATCTTCCAATCGCGAGTTGACGCACGAAACCAGGTACGCTTTCTGGATTGCTATCTTCCTCTTCGAGATCCCGGCAACTGACTGCATCGTCTGCACAGTGTCCGGGCCGGAAACATGCGGAGTAACCTGGGCAAGATCAAGCGTGATACGGGCAGCATAGCTGGCGTCGGAATCAGGGAGCGGCGGGTTGCTTTCCCATCGATCAATGTCCTCAGGTTTTAAGCGCTCGATTCCCTGCTCAAACAGGTGTTGATACATGGCGCGCAAATAACGGATTGTGACAGCATCTACCGGAAACCATGCAACGATAGGTCCCCACTCCGTGCTCATGTTGGCAATGGTGAAGCGTGCGTCCATCGACAGGCTTGCGACACCGGGGCCGGAGAATTCGATGGCCGCATTCAAGACCTCATCATGGTTAAAGAGGCCGCACAATGTAATGATGACGTCCTTGCCGCTGACCGCATCAGGGAGCTTTCCTTCCAGTACCACTTGGATCGTCCGCGGCACTTGCCACCAGAATTCACCAGTAGCCCATACGGCCGCCGCATCGGTTCTTACAATCGGAGTTCCGATCGCGCCTAGAGCGCCATACATGTTCGAGTGCGAGTCGGAAGCCACGACGAAAGAACCTGGCACAACGTATCCACGCTCAACCATGATCTGGTGGCCAATGCCGGATCCTGCGGGATAAAAGTCGATTCCGTGTTCGCAAGCGAACGCTTCAATCGAGTGGTACTTCTTCAGGTTGGACTCGTCGTGATTCTGGATATCGTGGTCCAACGCGAACACCAGTTGCTTAGCGTCGAAAACCCTTCTGGCGCCGATCGCTTTGAACTTGCTCATGACGGCCGAGCTGTTGTCGTGAGTCATTACATGCGCGGGGCGGACAGAAAGGAAGTCCCCGGCACGTAAGGGTCGTGTAGGCCCTTCAGCCAAGTGCGCCCGCGCGATCTTCTCTACAATTGTCTGGGACATAGAATTCCCTCATCTGGCATTTCGCATTTCGTCGGCAAAGAGCTTCGTCTTTCCTACGTAAGCATCGGCTTGCGGCTGTTTCGGCGTGCGGAATTTAACCTGGTTCTCGAGCTGGCTTTTTTCGCCCTAGCCTTGCGAACGTCGGCTTCCATGAGTGCCATCAGATCGCTGACCGAACCGACTCGCTCCAGGCTCCAAACAGTCTCTTTCACACGCTTCTGAGCAGCCGGCGAGAGCACACCTTCCGCAAGCGCTGAGAACTTTTCTTCGATTTCCTGATCGGTTAACGGATTTCGCGGATCACCTTTTGGATAATCCAACTGTTTATGAAAAGAACGGCCATCGCTGGTATCAATGCGCACGATTACCCTCTGTAAAGCAGGAAATACCTTCTCGATCTCGGTATCCGCGACAACTTCGACCTTCTTCAACTGGGCGCGGATTGTCGGATCCATGATCTTGTCCATCGTGAACTGCACCGGAGTCACCTGCCGCTCTGCGATCGCTGCGGCAATTACATAAGGAAGCGAATGATCCGCGGTCTCTTTTGTGTGCGGATCGTACTTGCTTGGGTCGGAGAGAATATCGGCTGCGCGGGCCAGAGAACGAATCTGAACTTTCGAGATCTGGTCTGGATGCAAGTCATTTCTCTTCACGATGTCTAGCACAGCCGAAATTGGAGTATGTGTCAGCGCCTCGGTTGGAAATGCCTTCATCCCGCACTGAGTGATCCTCCACGATTCGCCCAAACCGCTGGTAAGAACGTCGAGTTTCCACTCTGGCTTGAAAACGTGGGTCAGACCTTCTTTCCCGTCGATGACGTGCTCCGGACCGGTATACCCTCTTTCGGCGAGTAGCGCGGCCAGCACGCCACTCTGCGTCGCCATTGGATCGACCGTGTTCTTCATCATGGTGAGCTTTCCGGCGGTGACCGCACCCAACGTGCAGTGGCGGCTCGAGGAAATCCCGATTGCGTGTTGAATTTGTTCCCAACTCAGATGCAGCATTCGTCCTGCAACGATCGGGGATGCGAACGCCGTAAGCGTCGCATGGTGCCAGCCCCGCTCGCGAATTCCCGGAAATGCCGCTTCGCACAAGCGCATCTCGAACTCGTGACCGAGTACCAATCCCACGATGAGTTCTCTTCCATCGCTCTTTGCACGCTCACAGGATGCAATGGCAGCGGGGAAGATGTCCGACGGATGAGAAGGATCCTGCTTCCAATAGATGTCGTTGTAATCCATGCACCGGATCATCAGTGCATTTGCCAATGATGCCGAGACTGGATCGATGCGCTTGCCGGTTCCAATCACAGTGGCACGACCCGACCCCGCGACTTCGTCGAGAACGTCGAGAGCAATGGCCACGTCGTGTTGCTGGTACCCGCCCAGGGCGCAACCGAGCGAATCAAGAAGGAATCGCTTGGCCTGATAGACCGCATCGTCAGAGATGTCCTTGAACTGCAAGCCCGCTGCCCACCGGGACATTCGAGCGGTGATCGTTTCTTTGGCCTGGATTGAGGGGGACGTGGGCAAGTTACTCTCCTTACGGCTTCACTTTGAAATTTTTGGGATTCTTAAAGGGCAGGAAAGCCATGAAATCCGCGTGATGCACGATGAAGGCCTCGGTTGTCCTTTTGACGAGGTCGCCCTCTGCGGCATGGGCGGCAATTATGTGACAAACGGCATCGGGTACGCCGCACTCCAGCGCGAGAGCGACTCCTGTGAAAGGGTGCCGTAGAGCTTCCCCCCGTTCACTCTGACGGCTGTTACCGTCCGGCCCCAATTCGTATTCCAGCAACTTTCCTACGTCAGCCAGAATCGCCCCGGAGATCACGGTATCCGTGTCGACCGACAACGCCCGACCCATGAAGCCCTGCATCGCCTTGGCGCTATCTCGCGCGATATGTACTACGCAGCGCTTGTGTTCCATAAATGTGATCGGGCAGTTCGGAACCAGCAGGGTAAAAGGGATTTTCGTCAGGTCTTCGGGTTTGAGAGGACTTCGTTCGAGAGCTTTGATCCACGTCTGTGTAACCTGCTCTCGCAACTCTGGGTTCTGGATCCAGTCAATCTCCGGCCAGAGCTTCTCGATAGCTTCGCGCATGATGGGTCCGAACGGAACCATTCAGGCTAGCCGCGGAGAGCTGCCGCAAACGACGATTAGGATCACAGTGGGGTGTGATTGCAGTGCTCTCTATACCGATTTGGTAAACATCTATTCGCCCAAGTTTGGGTCAAATCATAGGAGGCTGTGATTGCCGTCACAGACCCTGGACATCCCTACCGTCAGAATTCCTTGAAATCTTCGCCTCTACTCAGGAGAACCCATGTCCACTGCGACGCCGGTTCAGGCAGAAACCTTGCGGACGCTTCCCAGCGATGCTGCGCGACAGGTGCAGTGGGGATTTGCCGATCGTTTTGATCTGCAGATGCTCGTGCAGGCAACCCGTGGTGTCGCACGCGGGCCAGTGGCCCGGCTCGTCGCAAACGGCGGTAGAAATTCTCACGAATGGACCGACTCCAAAGCCGCCCTCCTGGAAGCCTTTGACAGCTCCGGAATCACAGCCGTGTTCATGGAACCGGAAGAAGGCGGACTGTTCGCAGGGCCCAAGAACTTGGCGTTAGCTCTCGTGGCGTTTGAATTGGCCTGGGTCGATGGCGGTGCAGCCACTGCCAGTTTGGCCGGATGCCTGGCATTGTCCCCCATTCACGAGCGGGGAACCGAGGAACAGCGACAGCACTACATGAAAATGGCGGCGCCGGTCCAACCAGGCGAGGACCGCAAGCCATGGCGCGGCGCATTCTGCTTAACCGAACCGATACCCTATGTGGGAGTCGACACCGGCATGCTGAACGGCAAAATCCGTATTTGGGAATGGAAACCCGGGCAAGAACCTCTCCTGCAGGTGAATAAGCGTGGCCGCTTCATCACCAATATCGCCTTCGCCAACTTCGTTACTGCCGCCGTTGATTCCGACGATGAGCGGATCAAAGGCAGCTGCATGATTATTCTTGAGGAAGGCGATCCCGGAATCTTCGACCGCGGAACTCCGACTAAGAAACTGGTGCACCAGCTTTCCTCGACTGGAGATCCGGTTTTCAACCTGCGCGTGCCCGCGAGCCGGATTATTGGCGGCTATGAAATCAAAGACGGTGTTCTGATTCCCCACTGCAACCACAGCGAAATTATCGAGGCAGTTTTCCGCCGCACGCGCGTGACGGTCGGCGTGATGACTGCCGCGAAGTTGCTGTCGGCAGTAGAGCCGGTGATCCGCTACCAGCGCGGACGATTTCGCGGCGGCGAGACAGCGACCCCCGGTTCTGTCCGATACGAACTCGGACTACAGGCTCGCCAAGATACACTTCATCGCCTCGTGGACGTCTGGGCAACCGGCGAGGCCAGCGCGTCGCTGGCATTCAGTGCCGCTCGAGTGTTTGACGAATTGGATCCGCTGGAAAAAGAGATGAACCGCTTTTATGCGGAGCGCGGAATCTCTGGAGCCAAGGCCAAAGCAAAACTGTTGTGTCAAGCAGTGGATCAGGCAGTAACTTTGATGCAGTTCCCCGATGGAGACCCGCAACGCCGCCCTCTGACTTCCGATCTTCTCTTGCGTTTTGTAGCTCTCGATTCGCTTGCCGATGTTCTCTGCCCTGCGGCAAAACTCTGGAATACAGGCTGGGGTGCTCAGATGATGCGAGAAGCCGTCAGCCTCATGGGTGGGTACGGAATCACGGAAGACTGCCCGGGATTCCTTGGCAATAAGTGGATGGACGCGCAACTGGAAGCGACGTACGAGGGTCCAGAAGCCGTGCAGCGCCGGCAACTATCAGTCACCATGACAAACCCGATGTTCCTGGCGCAGGTTCGCAATTGGATCCACGAAATGCGCAGCATCGCGTCAGATCGCCCAGGCACCGGCGCATGTGCATTGGCCACGGCAATGACCATATGGTTCTGGACTCTGGAGCATTTGCAGAACAGCAAAGACGCCGATGGCGGCAAGCTCTACCAGAGTGCACGGCAAGGTGTCACATTCCCGCTAGCCGACGCCCTTTGCTGGCTCGTAGCAGCCCGCTGTCAGATCCTTGATGTTCTGCGTTTGGAACGAGAAGGGACTCAAGACGCTTCTGTAGCCGAGGGTTTGCCTGGTCTCGTCAACTTCCTGAGCGATCTATGTCACGTTCAATCGGCCCGCGCTAGCGGCGAGGTCGCGCGCATCTGCGCGGAGCTTGTATACGGATACAATCGCCATCCCGCATGGGATGCCGAAGGAAGTAAGACCTGCTGGCATCGAGATGAACTCGACATCCTCGAAGGCGTGATCCCTGGCTTCAATTCCTACGCGCTCGATGTAATTGCGGAGGACGGCTCCCATCCGAAAAAGGCCGGACCATGCGTAAGTTGCGCCGGAACAGGCGCATTCACAGCGCTCCGCACCAAGCTCGATGGATGCCTCACCGGCTCTCGCCTCGCCAAAGATCGCGCCGCAGAAGGCATTTCTAAGCTGATGATTCCCGAGGCGCTGGATTATCCCGCATGAGTGCCTCGCCTTCAAAAGGTATCTCGATCGAACGGCAGCGGATGTCAGTTGATATCGCCGGGGTAGGTTTTGGCCCTGCTATGAGCGGATTTCTGACAACTCTCTCTCGCCGGCTTCTGAAGGAGGACGGCTCGCCGCGTTTTGAGAGCGCTATTTCCCCCGGCATGCCGCTGCAGGTCACTTGCTATGAGCGGGCCGATGGACTCGGGTTTGGGGTTTCGGGCGCGGTCACCCGCGCTCGCGGGATTCGCGTGAGCTTTCCCGACTTCGACATTAGCCAGATTCCAATGGCGGCGCCCGTTACCAACGAAAATCTCGTGTACCTTCTAGATCCCGTCGGCGCGAGCCACCGCTCGCTCATTTTCAGGGTAAAAGACCGGTTGATTCGTGCACTTCCTCGGCTCGCGCGACTGCACGAACACGCCGTTGAGATGCCCTTCATACCGAAATTCATGCGAAAGGATGACGGCATCATCCTTTCTCTCGGACAGTTCAATCAATGGGTCAGCGAGCAGATCAGCAATTCAGGACTGATTCAGCTTTGGCCAGGAATGCCAGTGAGCGAGCCCCTCATCGAAAATAACGCAGTCTGCGGCGTAAGACTCTGCGACCAGGGAGTCACTCCCGCCGGTGCCGCTGCTGAGGGATTCATGCCCGGCATGGACATCAAGGCGGCGCTCACGGTAGTAGCAGACGGACCGGTTGGAGCTGTTGGCCGTCAACTCGATCAGCACTTCGGATTGCCCCAAGGCCATGAACAACGCGAATGGGCCCTGGGCATGAAGATGGTGATTGAACTACGCGAGGAGTCTGGCCTGGAGGCTGGTACCGTTCTTCACACCTTCGGGTTCCCTGAGCCTGAAATCTTTGGATTCTTATACGTACATCCGGATCGGCTCGCGTCGGTCGGCATTTTCATTCCTTCATGGTTCCACAGTCCAGTTCGGACGGCATATCGGTACCTGCAGCACTACCTCCTCCATCCTTATTTATGGCGGTACCTGCAAGGAGGGACTCTGAAATCCTGGGGGGCAAAATCTCTGCAGGAGTCCGGCCGCCATGGCGAACCATTTCTTGCGGGAGACGGATACGCCCGCATCGGCGAGGGTTCGGGCAGCACAAACGTTCTCGCGGGTTCGGGAGTCGATGAGGCTTGGACAACGGGTGTTCAGTTGGCCGAAGCGGTCGTTGAATTACTGGAACAGCAAAAGCCGTTCACAAAAAAGAATCTGGAAAGTACTTACGTGCGCAGACGACGCGAGAGCTGGGTTGATGTCGAATCTCGTATTGCAGCCGATTCCCGCAACGGCTTTGAGTACGGCGTGATCCGTGGCCTGATCGGAATGGCACTCGCGGGATTCACTCGCGGGACAATTTCATTCCCTCCTGGGCGTAATACCAAGAAGATGTCACTAGAAGATTTTGTCAGTTCTCGAATCTCCACGGCAGAACTGCAGCAGCTTCAGCGGAGGTGTGCACAAAAAGGCGTATCCCTTCATGACCGCATCATGGATCGTTGTGGCTGGCCCCAGATTCCATTTGACGGGCAACTACTGATCTCTCATCAGGATGCCCTGCTCATGGGCGGTAGTGTGCAGGCGGCTGCGGGACACGCGAACCACGTCATCTTCAAGAATCCCGAGCTTTGCCGCGATTGCGAACCGAAACTTTGTGTCGAAATGTGTTCCGGACAGGCGATCACGCGTGGTGAAAACGGCGTGCCCACTTTTGACCGGGAAAAATGCGTTTTTTGTGGCGCTTGCCTCTGGAATTGCGAGGCAGGTGGAAACGGAAATATTGAATTTCGTGCTGGAGCGGGCGGACTGCATTCCGCGCTGAACTGACCAGCGCATTGAAGCGACAAATTCTATGAGCAACTCTTACCACATTGTTGTCTGCGCGGGGATCGTTCCAGATCCTCTGCAAACACTGGAACCCATCACCACCCCCGCCGGGCCGGCTCTAAAGAACGAAATGATGCTTCCGGCTGTTCTCGATCCCTGGGCGACTCACGCACTCTATGAAGCGGCGAATCTCGCTGCCCATGTTCCCGAAAGCAAAGTCTGGCTTGTGAGCGCGGCGCCGAAATCGAAGCTGCAGCAGGTGATGATGAATGTGGCACAGAAAGCCTCTTTCGAAATCGTTCCCATCGATTCTCCCGCGAGTGGATTCGCCGACGCGCATGAAGTCGCAAAACACCTTGCGGCAGCAATCCAGTCCATTTCCGGACTCGACCGATCTCGACTACTTCTGTTTGGAGGCTGGGAATCGGCTTCGCGAGGAGCCGGCGTTACGATGCAACTGGTTGGCGAACTGCTGGGAATCACAGATCAGTTTCAAGGTGTCGATCAACTCACCATCAGGCCAGATGGCTCTCTGGAGATCCTCGAGCGCATCGAAGAAGGCCGACACCTGGCATCGGTCTGCCAGGGACCGCCTGCAGTACTGGGATGGGCCACGGGCAATCTTCCTGAGCCACGTAATAATCCGCAGGTTGGCATGGCAAACATGCGCACTATTATTCCTGCGCTTCAGAAAGCGCAAATTGGAGCTCTGTCACAAGGCGTTCGCTATCTGGGCGTCACACCCCCGAAGCAACAGCGGCAGACTCGAATTGTGAAGGACCGCTCACCTGATGAGATTGCTGCAGAACTACTCGAGTGGATTACGCAACATTAAATCTCGCAAAAAGCTTCGCTCACAAACAGGAGCCTCATGTCGAAAACAATTCTGGTGCTCGCGCACGTCGATGAATCGGGCACTTCCTTACCGAAGCAAGCGTACGAGGCGCTCGGAGCTGCACTGGATTTAGCTTCCCAAATTGCGGCCAAGGTCAGCATTGGTCTCATTGGCGAAAACATTCAAGATGCAGCAAATAGTTTGGCGAATGTTCAATCGCAAATTATCGGTGTGTCCGGCCCTGACTTCGCTTATGCACGCTACTCGAGCGATGCGGCAGCGGCCGAAGCCATCTGCCGCGAAAGCTCTCCGGACATCGTCATTGCTCCTGCGACCTCTAGATTCATGCGCGTCATGCCCGGAGTAGCTCAACGTCTAAAAGGAGTCGTTGATACTCATATCACCGGAGTCGAGCTATGCGAAGGTACCCCGTGCGCAAAGCGATGGTTCTATCGTCAGCGGCTCGAGGCGGTGATCCAGCGAAGTGCACGGCCCTGGTTCCTGTTAATGGACTCCGGATGTCATGAAGCGTGGACAGGAGTTCGCGGTTCCGCGAAAGTAAAGGCTATAAGCATTCAGCTTCCTCCTGACTCAAAGCGAACGCAGTTCGCGGGCGTCCGGATCACCAATTCGAGCGCACAGACGATTCGTCCCGATGCCGAACTCCTCTTCGTCGCCGGAGCGGGATGGTGTAAAAAGCAACACGACGGTAAGACGCACGTTGCAGTTGCCGAATCCTCAATCCTCGATTTCCTCAAATTCTCCGGAGCGTCGCTCGGCGGGAGCAAGTCCCTTGTCGATCAGTCTGGAGAGAACCAGGCCGTGCTCGGATTCATGACACATCTCAATCAAGTCGGACAAACTGGCTCAACACCGCGGCATCCGAAAGGGCTCTCAACGTGTTGTCACGGGGAGGAACCGCACGTTGTCGGCTGGCGCTTCATCAACGAACGGCGCGCGATCAATCTCGATCCGAACTGCGGATGGGCTCGCGGCAAGGCAGACGTGCTATACGTCGCCGACGCCTTCGCGGTCATCACCAAACTGAACGCTCTGCTCGCGGAGAAAGCGCAAGACAAGGTCGCTTTAGAGCCCGTGGCTAATTAACAACCGTCAGAACTCTCCGCAACTCACGCTGCGCGACGATTGCTGTAACGACGCGAGCCGCACGTTCTTAGCTTGGAAGCCCCCGTAACCCGCTCCAAATAATCGATGATTCCCGTCCGCTGCCACCTCTGACCGTATGGCTAAATCCAGTCCGGACGTAAAAACATATCTCACAATACCCGCCCTCATGTAGATTCCGGGAAGAAAGAATGCCAGCAAAAGACAAAACCCTCTTATGCAAAACCGCTGCAAGACGCCATTGCGACGATTGCAGTTGCAACCTACAACGCTTCTCTGCCAAGAGTAATCAAAACGGAGATAATACATGGATTGAAATCGACCTTGACCGAAGCCACCAATCTCCTCGTTTTTCGCGACACACATGAAAAGGTGGACACTGCCCTTCTCGTACGCAGGCTGGAGCAAGCCATTGTCGATTCCAATCGCTTCTCCCTACTTGATGCGCTAATTACCGCTGGCCAGTTTGAGTGTGCGCTCGCCGATTATGAAGGCCTCGATCTACACAAAGCAGCGCACATCACAGACCAACTTGCTCATGCCTGTGTCAATTCAACTCCGCTTGACACCTCGGATGTTCTTCGGTGCCTGCACCAAGCCGACTCATCCCTGCAGCAAACGGTGCAAGTGTCCGATCCGGAAGGATTTTCCTACTACGCTCTTCATCCCTTGGATTTCAAGGACGTTTTCCGGCAATTCGAACATCCGGTGCATGCTGCCGTCATCGGAATTCGCAGTATAGGAACAAGTTTGAGCGCCGTCGCTTCGGCGACACTACTTCAGGAAAGCACAGCAGTAGAACGCATCACAGTTCGCCCTGCGGGGCATCCCTATGCGCGCGAAACTCATTTCACGTCCGAGCAGAAGCGATGGATCGAACGCCACAAGCGCCTCAGAGCGACTTTCTTCGTCGTCGATGAAGGTCCCGGCCTTAGTGGCTCGTCATTTCTATCCGTAGCGGAAGCACTTGTCGACGTAGGAGTGCCTGCCGCAAGCATTCGGCTGATTGGCACGCATCAGATTGATCCTGCGCAACTTTGCGCGACAGGTGCTGCGGAGAGGTGGTCGCATTTCAGCTTCCATTGCGTCTCCTCTCGTATTTCAACGAAATTCTCAGACCTGATGTTCTTAAGCCAGGGACATTGGCGAAGCATATTCTTAGATCCCCAAACTGAGTGGCCCGCGAGCTGGACCGCGATGGAGACGACGAAGTACCTCTCCGAAACCAGAGCTTCGATTTTCAAGTTCGACGGCTTTGGCCATTTCGGTGAGTGTGTTCGTGCGCGAGATCAGTTGCTCTATGACGGTGGGTTTACGCCTCACCACACGAACGTGGGCGAAGGCACGTCCAAACATCACTTTCTAGAAGGAGCGCCGCTTAGGCGTGCAGATCTTTCAAAAGACATCCTCGATCGGATTGCAGAATACTGCTCGTTTCGTGCGAACACATTTCAAACGAATGGCATGGATTCGACGCAGTTGAAACAAATGGCGGAATTCAACTTTTCGCAAGAGACCGGCCAGAGTCTGGATTGTTCAGTTCTCGATCTGGAAACAGATGTCCCCGTCATCACCGACAATAGAATGCACCCCCACGAGTGGATTCGCTCGAGATCCGGTCGGATATTCAAGGTAGACGCATCCCAGCACGGCGACGATCATTTCTTCCCCGGACCAACCGACATTACGTGGGATCTGGCGGGGGCGATCGTTGAATGGGATATGGACCGTGCGTCCGCAGCTTACCTGATCGATGGATTCCATCGGCGCAGCGGGTGCGGCGTCATGCCTAACCTACCGTCGTACCTGACTGCCTACAGCGCCTTCCGAATGGCGTATTGCAAAATGGCGTGCAACTCCGTCACTGACGTAGCGGAGCAAAGAAGGCTGCAGACAAGCTATCTGTACTATCGAGCACGGATGATGTCCGCAACTGCAGAAACTGGGCGTCAGCCCTGTAAGATTGTGTGATCGTAAATACTCTATGCTGCCTTCTTGCGGCTGCGCTTTGTCTGCGATTCTTTGTGCTCTCGGGTACTACTGCTCTTTCGGGCGGAAGACGAGTGCGCTTCCCTGTCATGGGCCGACGATTCATGCGTCGAACGCGCTCCAGTTTTTTTGGCGCGTGACGGAGAACTGCTTCTCCCTTTCGATCTTCTCTCCGACGGCAAACCCTCGCTCTCCCGGCCAACCAGCTTGTTGAAATTACTTTGTTCGCCGTTAGCTGTCTGATCCTGAACGAGTAGAGCCAGGTTCTTGCTTTCGAACTCCTCGAACCACTCATCCCAATCAATCTCTTCCAGTGAATCCGCTCCACTGTATCCGGGAAAATCGAGGCGAATGATTCCGGGATCTTCTTCGCTGTGCGTGCGCCGCACAGCCGAAGGTTTGGCGCTCGCTCTTCAGCCCAACGTCGGATTTCGTTATGATCGGTAAGAGTTCTTGAACGCGATTTCGATGCCATCGTAATTCTCCTTGGTTCGCTACTGCTTAGACCGAACTACATTTCAATTTCTTTGCGCCTTCGCTAAATTGCGGATTCAAACTCTTTCTGCTGAACGATGGATGCGCGGGTGCCCGCAATCGTAAACGGCCGCGGGCTATCTTTGTCGTGGGCACGGGAGACATAGCATTCGAATTCCTCGGCCCTGCGCGACGCGCTGTGCTCTTCCAGCACACGCAACCGTGCTCGTTCACCGATCCGTTTGAGTTCTGCATCGTCGGTGTCATTGAGGAGGCCGGTTACCTGTTTTCGGTCCTTCGCCAGCAGTACCTCGTCACCGATTCTAAGGACTGTGCCCAGGCCGGGCCATGGGTCAGAAACGATTGGGCAGCCGCACGCTGCTGCTTCGAACAAACGCACTGAGGGCGAATATCCCCAACCCACCATGTCCGCACGCGTCAAGTTCAACGTAAGCCGGGATGACGAATAGAAGGCCGCATGCGATCGCGGAGAAAGATGGTTGATCCTTTTCACATTCCGAGGCCACCTCAATGTGGCCGGATACTGCGATCCGGCCAGCAGAAAACGGTTGCGCGGCAATCCCTTGGCAGAAGCCGTGAACAGCTCTGTCAGCGCCGGTGTAAAAATCCCCAAAGTGCCGGTTGAAAAATCCTCACCCCCTAACGTGATAAACCGAGACCCACTCCGTATCGAGGGGGTACCGACACTTGCTAAGGGGGAAAGACGTGCAAGAACTGCGAGAGCTGCAACGGCAAGGTGTAAGCATCCAGG